>NZ_JBJIAM010000011.1:0-115473 GCF_045310815.1 Mycobacterium sp. SMC-19
AAAAACCCCGGCAAAAGCCGGGGCAATCTGTAACCGATGACGCGACTCATGTGTAACCCATGACCCGACTCATCACACTGTGGGCGAAGGGGGACTTGAACCCCCACGTCCCGAAGGACACTGGCACCTGAAGCCAGCGCGTCTGCCATTCCGCCACTCGCCCGAGCAACCGGGGGAGCGTATCACGGGTCCCCTTACCCCTTAAAAATCGGCTCCGGACCTGCGGCCCAGCACCGCCCGGCTCCCATCTAAGCCGCCGTGATCCCTTCGTGACCTGGTCTTATCCGATTCTCCGCCGTAGAAGGGTGCCGCCGTGGCACCCCGGGTCGATACCATGTCCAGGGCGGATGCAGCTGAGCGACACGCCGCAGCAGCGTCCCGATACGGCTAGTGGCGGCGGAGAGTAAGGCGGGTAGCAGCTTGGACAGCCAGCGTGGGCTGGTTCATCGCATCGAGCGCAAACTCGAATCCGCTGTGGAGGATGCGATGGCCCGGGTCTTCGGAGGGGAAGTTCTCCCCGAGGAAGTCGAGGCTGCGCTGCGCCGCGAAGCCGCCGCCGGGGTGCGCTCACTAGCGGGAAATCAACTTTTGGCACCCAACGAATACGTCATTACCCTCGGTAGAGACGACTACGACAAAATGGGCGCCGACCAGGATCTGACGTCGAAGGCTTTCGCCCGGCACTTGGCCGGCTACATCGGCGAACAGGGGTGGCAAACGTATGGTGATGTGGTTGTCCGGTTCCAGCAGTCGCCGAACCTGCGTACCGGACAGGTCCGCGCACGGGGTGGCGTCAATCCTGACGCCAGCCCCCTCAAGACGCTCAACGAATCCCGCCCGCCACAATCAGTTCATGCGTTTACCGCAGAATCAGGAGTGCCACCGATGACCGATAACCCGAGCTACCGCGGCGCCCACGGGCAGGATCGTCCCGGGGACGACTATTACGACCCCCGCTACGGCCGGCCCGCCGACGATGCTCGCGGCGGTCAGGACCCCCGTGGCCCCTACGGCCCCGAAGGGGACCACTACCAGCAGCATGAGCAGCGCGGCGCCTACCCCGACCAGGGCCAGGGCGGCCCCGGCGGGTACGCCCCGCCCCGCCACCCCGAGCAGGGCGGCTACCCCGAGCAGGGCGGCTACCCCGGCCAGGGCGGCGGCTATGCCCCTCCCGCCCCGCCGGCCCAGCCCTACGAGCAGCGTCCGCCCAGCGGCTACGGCGCGCCCGCCGGTTACGAGCAGGGCTACCCCCAGCACCAGCAGCCCGCGGCACCGGCCTACCCGGCCGGCGGCCAGCCCGGCTACGGCGAATACGACCGCCCGCCGGCCCGCCAGGATGACTACGCCTACCCCGAGGGCCAGTACGAGCAGCGCCCCGCCTACCCGGACCAGGGTGGGTATGACCAGGGTGGCCAGTACGGTCGGCAGGACTACGGCCAGCCCGGCTACGGCTACGGCGAGGCCCCGCCTGCTCCGGCCGGCTACGACTACGGCCAGCCCGCGCCCGGCGGCTACGGCGAGGGTCAAGGCGCCCAAGGGGGCTACGACTACGGCCAGCAGGCTCAAGGCGGTTACGGCGAAGGCCAGGGCGGCTACGGCCAGCGCGCCTACTCCGCACCGGCGTCGGTCACCCTGCAGCTCGACGACGGCAGCGGCCGGACCTACCAGTTGCACGAAGGTGCCAACGTGGTGGGCCGCGGCCAGGACGCCCAGTTCCGGTTGCCGGACACCGGGGTGTCGCGCCGTCACCTCGAGATTCGCTGGGACGGCCGGGTGGCCCTGCTGTCGGACCTGAACTCCACCAACGGCACCACGGTGAACAATGCCCCGGTCCAGGAGTGGCAGCTGGCCGACGGTGATGTCATCCGGCTGGGCCACTCCGAGATCATCGTCCGGGTCCACTAGGCACGGCGGCAGCGTCCACTCGACCGACAATCTGAACTAGCAAAGCGCTGCCGCTTTGCCCTACGGCCCCCCGCGCCCAAGTATCGTGACTTTGCCGAAGTGCTCCGCAAGGAGCACGCCATGGGCTGCGCGACGACGGAGAGGACGCCGGATGCAGGGACTGGTGCTGCAGCTGACGCGAGCCGGTTTTTTGACGTTGTTGTGGCTGTTCATCTGGTCCGTGCTGCGGATATTGCGGACGGACATCTACGCACCCACCGGTGCGGTGATGGTCCGCCGGGGGCTGTCGATCCGCGGGGTGCTGCTGCCGCCGCGCCAGCAACGGACCGGCGCGCGGCACCTGGTGGTGACCGAGGGACCGCTGACCGGGGCACGCATCGCGCTCAGCGATCAGCCGGTTCTGGTGGGCCGCGCCGACGATTCGACACTGGTGCTTACCGACGATTACGCCTCCACCCGGCACGCTCGGCTATCTCAGCGAGGCACGGAATGGTATGTCGAAGATCTGGGTTCGACCAACGGCACCTACCTTGACAGGGTGAAGGTGACCACTGCGGTACGGGTTCCGGTCGGCACGCCGATACGAATCGGCAAGACCGCGATCGAGCTCCGCCGGTGAGCCTGGTTCTGCGGTACGCCGCCCGCAGCGACCGCGGTCTGGTGCGCTCCAACAACGAGGACTCCGTCTACGCCGGAGCCCGGCTGTTGGCGTTGGCCGACGGCATGGGTGGGCACGCGGCCGGTGAAGTCGCCTCCCAGCTGGTGATCGCCGCGCTGGCGCATCTCGACGACGACGAGCCCGGCGGCGACCTGCTGGCGAAGCTGGAAAGCGCCGTGCAAGAGGGCAACTCGGCGATCGCGGCCTATGTCGAAGAGCATCCCGAGCTCGAAGGCATGGGCACCACACTGACCACGATCCTGTTCGCCGGCCCCCGGCTGGGGCTGGCCCACATCGGCGACTCCCGGGGCTACCTGCTGCGCGATGGCGAGCTCACCCAGATCACCAAGGACGACACCTTCGTACAGACCCTGGTCGACGAGGGCCGCATCACCTTGGAGGAGGCGCACAGCCATCCACAGCGCTCCCTGATCATGCGCGCCCTGACCGGCCATGAGGTGGAGCCGACGCTGATCATGCGCGAGGCGCAGGCCGGCGACCGGTATCTGCTGTGCTCTGACGGTCTGTCGGACCCGGTGAGCACCGAGACCATCCACGAGGCGCTGGAGATCCCCGACGTCAACGACTGCGCGCTGCGGCTCATCGAGTTGGCGCTGCGCGGCGGCGGCCCCGACAACGTCACGGTGGTGGTGGCCGACGTCGTCGACGTCGACTACGGCCAAACCCAGCCGATCCTGGCCGGGGCGGTCTCCGACAACGACGACGACCACCTGATCTCCCTGGACACCGCCGCCGGTCGGGCGTCGGCGATCTCCCCGCGCAAGACCGTCGCCAAGCGCGTGCTGCCGCGCATCGAAACCCCGGACCGGCCGCCCCGTTCCCGGCGCCGCAAGTTCCTCGTCGCGGCGCTGCTGCTGGCACTGCTGGGCGCCGGGTTATTGGTCGGGCGCGCGGTCGTCCGCACCAATTACTACGTCACCGCCTACGGCGGCACGGTGGCGATCATGCGCGGTGTGCAGGGTTCGATCCTGGGTGTGCCGCTGCAGGAGCCGTATCTGCTCGGCTGTCTGGACAGCAAGGGCGAGCTGGTGCAGATCAGTTTCAGCCAGTCCGGTGACAAGCTGAGCTGCCGGCTGATGACGTTGCAAGACCTCCGCCCGCCGGCTCGCCAGCAGGTCAGCAACGGCCTGCCCGCCGGCACCCTCGATGACGCGATCACCCAACTGCGCAATCTGGCGCGCGATTCACTGCTGCCGCCGTGCCCGCACGGCACCACCGCCGGTACCAGTTCGACGCCGTCGCGCACCCCGGCCCCGGGGCTGGTGCCGACCGGTCCGCGGCCCGGACCGCCGCCCCCACCGACCTCCGGAAAGTCGCGCCTGCCCACCCTGACCAACCTGCCGCCGGCCCCTCCAGAACCGGGGACCGACTGCCGGGCGGCCTCATGACCCGCGCCGGCGACGATGCCGTGGGGAGCGAGGAGAAGGAGCGGCGCGAGGTGAGCACGGCGCCGCAGCCACCGGTGGCGCTGACCCCGGCGCTGCCGGATCGACGCAACGCCGAACTGCTGCTGCTGTGCTTCGCGACCGTGATCATCGCGGTGGCGATGCTGATCGTCGAGGCCGGTCACGAGCAGGGCCTGCGCTGGGACCTGGTCGGCTACGGGGTGGCGTTTCTGGTGCTGTTCGGCTTCGCGCACCTGGTGATCCGCCGGTCGGCGCGGTACGCCGACCCGCTGCTGTTGCCGGTGGTCGCCCTGCTCAACGGCCTGGGTCTGGTGATGATCCACCGCATCGATCTCGGGGTCGGGATCGACGGCGCCGACGCCCGTCCCGGCGCCAGCGCGCAGATGCTGTGGACACTGGTCGGCGTCGGAGTCTTCGCCCTGGTGCTGGTCGCGCTCAAGGACCACCGCCAGCTCTCCGGCAGCGGCTACGTCTGCGGCCTGGCCGGCCTGGTGCTGCTGGTGATCCCTGCCCTGCTGCCCGCGTCACTGTCCGAGCGCCAGGGTGCCAAGATCTGGATTCGGTTGCCGGGCTTCTCAATTCAGCCCGCCGAGTTCTCCAAGATCTTGCTGCTGATCTTCTTTGCCGCGGTGCTGGTGTCTAAGCGCCGATTGTTCACCAGCGCCGGCAAGCACGTGTTGGGCATGAACCTGCCCCGACCCCGCGACCTGGCACCGCTGCTGGCCGCCTGGGTGATCTCGGTCGGGGTGATGGCGTTCGAGAAGGACCTCGGTACCTCACTGCTGCTGTATGCGTCGTTCCTGGTGGTCGTGTACCTGGCCACCCGCCGGTTCAGCTGGATGGTGATCGGCATGCTGCTGTTCACCGCCGGCAGCGTGGCCGCCTACTTCCTGTTCAGCCACGTCCGGGTGCGGGTGCAGACCTGGCTGGACCCGTTCGCCGACCCCGAAGGCGTCGGCTATCAAATGGTGCAGTCGCTGTTCAGCTTCGCCACCGGCGGCATCTTCGGCACCGGGCTGGGCAACGGGCAGCCCGGTTATGTGCCCGCGGCGTCGACAGACTTCATCATCGCCGCGTTCGGGGAGGAGCTGGGTCTGGTCGGGCTGGCCGGCGTGCTGATCCTGTACACCATCGTGATCGTGCGCGGCATGCGGACGGCGATCGCGGTGCGCGACAGCTTCGGCAAACTGTTGGCCGCCGGATTGGCCGCCACCTTGGGAATCCAGCTGTTCATCGTGGTCGGGGGCGTGACGAAGCTGATTCCGCTGACCGGGCTCACCACCCCGTGGCTGTCCTACGGCGGATCGTCCTTGCTGGCCAACTATGTGCTGCTGGCGATCGTGCTGCGTGTCTCGCACGCCGCCCGCCGGCCGCTGAGCACCCAGCCCGCACGCCCGGCCCCGATCGGTGACACCGGCACGGCGGTGATCGAGCGCGTATGAATACCTCCCTGCGCCGCGTCACGATGACCCTGATGGCGCTGATCGTGCTGCTGTTGGGCAACGCCACCCTGACCCAGGTCTTCGCCGCCGACGGGCTTCGCGCCGACCCGCGCAATCAGCGGGTGCTGCTCGACGAATACTCCCGGCAACGCGGCCAGATCACCGCTGCCGGCCAGCTGCTGGCCTACTCGGTGGCCACCGACGATCGGATCAAATACCAGCGCATCTACCCCGACCCCGCGGTGTACGCGCCGGTCACCGGTTTCTATTCGCTGCGGTATTCCAGCAGCGGCCTGGAGCGCGCCGAGGACACCGTGCTCAACGGTTCGGACCCGCGGCTGTTCGGGCTGCGGTTGGCCGACTTCTTCACCGGCCGCAGCCCGCGTGGCGGCACGGTGGAGACCACCATCCGACCCCGCGTGCAACAAGCCGGCTGGGAGGCGATGCAGAAGGGTTGCACCGGCGGCTGTCGCGGTGCGGTGGTGGCCCTGGAGCCGAGCACCGGCAAGGTCTTGGCGATGGTATCGGCGCCGTCGTATGACCCCAACCTGCTGTCCTCGCACGATTCAGCCCTGCAGGGACAGGCCTGGCAACGGCTGCGCGACGACCCCGCCTCACCGCTGACCAACCGCGCCATCAGCGAGACCTACCCGCCGGGTTCGACGTTCAAGGTCATCACGACGGCCGCCGCGCTGCAGGCCGGAGTCAGTGAGAACGACCAGCTGACCAACGCGGCGCGCATCGCGCTGCCCGACAGCACCGTCACGCTGGAGAACTACGGCGGCAACACCTGCGAGGGCGGCAACGAGCAGACCGTTCCCCTGCGGGTGGCGTTCGCTCGATCGTGTAACACCGCCTTCGTCCAGTTGGGTATTCGTACCGGCGTGGACGCCTTGCGCAGTACCGCCCAGGGGTTCGGTCTGGACATCACCCCCGAACCGATGCCCCTACAGGTCGCGGAGTCCACCATCGGCCGGATCGGCGACGCTGCCGCACTCGGCATGACCAGCATCGGCCAGAAGGATGTCGCGGTGACACCGCTGAAGAACGCGGTCATCGCGGCGACCATCGCAAACGGCGGCCTGACGATGCAGCCATACCTGGTCGGCGGGCTGGAGGGTCCCGACCTGGCGGGCATTGCCACCACCCAACCGCACGAGCAGCGCCGTGCAGTGTCCTCGCAGGTCGCGGCTAAGCTAACTGAACTAATGATCGACGCCGAAAGAGTGACCCAGCAGGAGGGGGCCATCCCGGGCGTACAGATCGCGTCGAAGACCGGCACCGCCGAACACGGTCCCGATCCGCGGAACACCCCGCCGCACGCGTGGTACATCGCCTTTGCCCCGGCCAACGCCCCGAAAGTGGCCGTTGCCGTCCTGGTCGAAGACGGCGGCGATCGCTTGGCCGCCACCGGCGGTGCGCTGGCCGCACCGATCGGACGAGCCGTCATTCAAGCCGCCCTGCAGGGGCGATCATGAGTCCCCAGGTCGGCGCGGCACTGGCCGGGCGTTATCGGTTGCAGCGACTCATCGCCACCGGCGGTATGGGCCAGGTGTGGGAGGCCGTCGACAACCGGTTGGGCCGCCGCGTCGCGGTCAAGGTGCTCAAGCCGGAGTTCTCCTCCGACCCGGAGTTCATCGAGCGGTTCCGGGCCGAGGCCCGCAACACCGCCATGCTCAACCACCCGGGTATCGCCAGCGTGCACGACTACGGTGAGACCGAGCTGGACGGCGAGGGCCGCACCGCGTTCCTGGTGATGGAGCTGGTCAACGGTGAGCCGCTGAACTCGGTGCTCAAGCGGACCGGCCGGTTGTCGCTGCGGCACGCCCTGGACATGCTGGAGCAGACCGGGCGCGCCCTGCAGGTGGCGCACAGCACCGGACTGGTGCACCGCGACGTCAAGCCGGGCAACATCATGATCACGCCCACCGGCCAGGTGAAGATCACCGACTTCGGCATCGCCAAGGCCGTCGACGCCGCGCCGGTCACCCAGACCGGAATGGTGATGGGCACCGCCCAGTACATCGCCCCCGAACAGGCACTCGGCCAGGACGCCACGGCCGCCAGCGACGTGTACTCCCTGGGCGTGGTCGGCTACGAGGTGCTCTCCGGCCGTCGGCCGTTCACCGGCGACGGCGCGCTGACCGTCGCGATGAAGCACATCAAGGAGCCGCCGCCACCGCTGCCGGCCGAGTTGC
Source organism: Mycobacterium sp. SMC-19 (assembly GCF_045310815.1). Classification (NCBI taxonomy): domain Bacteria; kingdom Bacillati; phylum Actinomycetota; class Actinomycetes; order Mycobacteriales; family Mycobacteriaceae; genus Mycobacterium; species Mycobacterium sp. SMC-19. The sequence continues at coordinate 7,631 of NZ_JBJIAM010000011.1, forward strand.
CGCCGAACGTGCGCGAGCTGATCGAGATCACGCTGGCCAAGAACCCGGGGACGCGCTACCGCAGCGGCGGCCCGTTCGCCGACGCCGTGGCCGCGGTGCGATCCGGCCGGCGTCCCACCCGGCCCAGTCAGGCACTGCCGGCCGGGCGTGCCGCCCCGTCGGCCATCCCATCGGGTGCCGCCACCCGCGCCGCACCGCCGGTGTCGGCCCGGGCCACCGCGGCGCGCCGGGCCCGGCCCAGCACCGGCAACCATCGCACGCCGCCACCCCGACGCACATTCACCGCCGGACAGCGCGCGCTGCTGTGGGCGGCCGGCGTGCTGGGCACGCTGGCGATCATCATCGCGGTGCTGATCGTGGTCAACGCCAAGAGCCCGGGCGGCTCCCTGGCGCCGGCCACCGTCACCGACACCGGGGCGCCACTGACCAGCTCGTCGAGCTCTGAATCGCCGTCGGCGACACCACCCGCGCACCCGTCGGGATGGACCTGGCACAGGACCGCGCAATGACCACGCCGCAGCGGCTCTCCGACCGCTACGAACTCGGCGAGATCCTCGGCTTCGGCGGGATGTCAGAAGTGCACCGCGCCGTCGACACCCGCCTGCACCGCGAGGTCGCCGTGAAGGTGCTGCGCGCCGACCTGGCCCGCGATCCCAGCTTCTACCTGCGCTTCCGGCGGGAGGCGCAGAACGCCGCCGCCTTGAACCACCCGGCGATCGTCGCCGTCTACGACACCGGTGAAGCCGAGACCCCGGCCGGGCCGCTGCCCTACATCGTGATGGAACTCGTCGAGGGCGTCACGCTGCGCGACATCGTGCACAACGACGGCCCGATGCCGCCCATCCGGGCCATCGAGGTGATCGCGGACGCCTGCCAAGCGCTGCACTTCAGCCACCAGCACGGCATCGTCCACCGCGACGTCAAGCCGGCCAACATCATGATCGACACGCACAACGCGGTGAAGGTCATGGATTTCGGCATCGCCCGCGCGGTCGCCGACGCCGGCAACAGCGTCACCCAGACCGCCGCGGTGATCGGCACCGCTCAGTACCTGTCGCCCGAACAGGCTCGCGGCGACACCGTCGATGCGCGCTCCGACGTGTACTCGCTGGGCTGCGTGCTGTATGAAATCCTCACCGGCGACCCACCTTTCGTCGGCGACTCACCGGTGGCGGTGGCCTACCAGCACGTCCGCGAAGACCCGGTACCCCCGTCGCAGCGGCTCCCGAGCCTGCCCGCGGACCTGGACGCCGTGGTGCTCAAGGCGCTGGCGAAGAATCCCGACAATCGCTATCAGACGGCCGCCGAGATGCGCGCCGATCTGGTGCGGGTGCACAACGGGGAGACCCCCGAAGCCCCCCGGGTGCTGACCGCGGCCGACCGTGCCTCGATCATGACGCCGCGGTCCGGCGACAGCATCGGGGCTCAGACCGACCCGCTGCCCCGCCAGGAGCTCGACTTCGGCCACGAGCGGCCGGGCTCGGTGGGCCGCTGGCTGATCGCCGCGATCGTGCTCGCCGTGCTGACCGTCATCGTGACGGTCTCGATCAACACCTTCGGCGGACGCACCCACCAGATCCAGGTTCCCGACGTGAGCGGCCGTGCCTCGGTCGACGCGATCGCCGAACTCCAGAACAAGGGCTTCAAGACCCGCACCGAGCAGCGCGCCGATTCCACCGTCCCGCCGGACCATGTGATCGGCACCGATCCGCCCGCCGGCGCGCCGGCCAACAAGGGCGACAAGATCACCGTCGACGTGTCTTACGGGCCCGAACAGCGCCAGCTTCCCGATGTGGCGACCTTGAGCTACGCCGACGCGGTCAAGAAGCTGACCGCCGCCGGGTTCGGCAAGTTCAAACAGGTCAACTCGCCGTCGACGCCGGAGCTCAAGGACAAGGTGGTCGGCACCAACCCGCCGGCGAATCAGACCACGGCGGTCACCAACGAGATCATCATCGTGATCGGCAGTGGCCCGGCCACCAAGCCCGTTCCGGACGTCACCGGCCAGACCCTGGACCTGGCGCAGAAGAACCTGACCGTCTACGGCTTCACCAAGATCACCGAGGTGACGGTGGACAGTCCGCGGCCGGCCGGTGAGGTGATCGCCACCAGTCCGCCCAGCGGTGAGACGGTGCCCGTCGATGCGGTGATCGAACTGCGGGTGTCGCGGGGCAACCAGTTCGTGATGCCGGATCTGGCCGGCATGTTCTGGACCGACGCCGAACCGCAGCTGCGGGCACTGGGCTGGACCGGGATGTTGGTCAAGGGCGCCGACGTCGACGCCGGCGGTTCCGGCCACAACCGGGTGCTCTACCAGAGCCCGGCGGCAGGTCAGGGTGTGAACACCGACGGCAACATCACGTTGCGCTTCGGCCAGTAGCGCGGCTCTGCCCGCGACCGGCTACACGACGGGCGCGGGTGGGCGGGCCGTCTGCACGGTCGCGGCGATCTCCTCCTCCAGCCGGCGCACCAGGGCGTCGTCGCAGGAGTAACCGCAGTAGCCGAGCCAGTTGGCCAGCATCCGGTGACCGCCCTCGGTGAGGATGGACTCCGGGTGGAACTGCACCCCGTGGATGGGCAACTCGGTGTGCCGGACCGCCATGATGACCCCGCCGCGGGTGCGCGCCGTGGCCTCCAGAACCGGCGGCAGCGTCTCGGGCAGGATCGTCAGCGAGTGGTAGCGGGTGGCCGTGAACGGGTCCGGCAAACCCTTGAGCACCCCGGCATCGGTGTGGAAGACCGTGCTGGTCTTGCCGTGCAGCAGCTCCGGCGCCCGACCCACGGTGCCGCCGAATGCGACGCCGATCGCCTGATGCCCCAGGCACACTCCCAACACCGGGATCCCGGCGGCCGCACACGCACCGACCAGGGCGATCGAGGCGCCGGCGCGTTCCGGCGTGCCCGGTCCGGGGCTGAGCAGCACTCCGTCGAAGTCGGCCACGGCGGCGGCCGGGTCGGCAAGGCGGGCGTCGTCGTTGCGCCAGACGGCAGCCTGCACACCCAACTGGCCCAGATACTGGACCAGGTTGAACACAAAGCTGTCGTAATTGTCGACGACGAGGATCCGCACGCCCAACAGGCTACCGCCGTGTTAATGGCGACGACCCGCTGCGCCCGGCTCCGCCGCGCTGGCGATCGGCGCTTGCGGCGCGGGTACCGGTGTCAGTAGTCGACCGGCCCGGCCGGCACGGCGTAGCGCATCCGGGCGACGGCCGGCGTCTCGGCCACCTCCAGGTCGGTACTGACCTGCTCGCTGTAGCCCAGACCGAAACGGATCACGTACTGCTTGTAGAGGGTGATCAGGGGATCTGCGGCCAAGGCGGCCTGCATCGCGGCCGGGTCACCGATCGCGGTCACCACGTAAGGCGGGCTGTAGGTTCGGCCCTCCAGCAGCAGGGTGTTGCCCACACAGCGCGGTGCCGACGCCGCGGTGATCCGCTGGTCCTGCATCTGCACGGCTTCGGCGCCGGAACTCCACAACGCGTTGAGCACGGCCGAGATGTCCTGCTGGTGCACCACCAGGTCGTCGGGGGAGGCGTCCCGGGGGAACCGGCCATTGGCGTCGCGCTGGGCGTCGGTGAGCGTTACCACCAGGCCCGGTCCGTGCATCGCCTCCAAACCCGCCGCCGCGGCGAGCTGCTCGGTGCGTTTGCGCATCGCCGACAGCGCAACGCCGGAGCCTCGGCCGTGTACGGATCCCACACCGGTTGCCAGCGTGTCGCGCTCGGCGGTGAGTTCTTCCACGGTGGCCTGCGTCGAGCGGACCAGATCGACCAGCCGGGGGGCATCCCCGCGTCGAATCTCTTTGCCGCCGGAGACCCCGTGGGTGGCCGCCAGCAGCAAGCCGGCCAATAGGCAGACCAGCGGAACTCCGACCCGCCACGGGGAGGACGGCGGCCCGTTGCGCTCCATCGGCTCTCCCGTTCTCGGCTGGGTTATCCTGCTGGGCTAATCTCGTACCGACCCATACTCGCAGCTTCACGCCGCACTTTCCCGAGGTACTGATGCCCAAGTCCAAGGTTCGCAAGAAGACCACCAGCTTCACCCCCTCGGCGGTGAGCCGTACCCCGGTCAAGGTCAAAGGTGGCCCATCGAGCACATGGTTCGTCGCACTGTTCCTGGGGCTGATGCTCCTCGGCTTGGTGTGGCTGATGGTGTATCAGCTGGGCGCCACCGGGCTGGACGCTCCCGCGGCACTCAACTGGATGGCTGAGCTGGGCCCGTGGAACTACGCCATCGCGTTTGCCTTCATGATCACCGGGCTGTTGCTCACCATGCGCTGGCACTGAGCTGCGCAGACGCGGTATTTCGGTGATTCCGGGCCGCCGTCGATGCCAGCGAGGCAACCAAGCAATTGCTCAATCACATCGATGTGATTTATCCCCACTGTGGACAACTCCTGTAGATAACTTTGAAACCCGCAGGTAGAAATGACTCAGTACAGGCACGAGCAAACGGAATGGTCGCCGCCGGCCGGCGGAATCGCTGGTTGCGCGCTTATCGGGGCATTGTTAGCTATCAGCACTGTGACGCTCGCCACAGACACGCCCGGACGTGTTCTGGCCGGCATCGCCGGAGTCGGCCTGCTGTTGTTTGCCGGGCTCTCCTGGCGGGCCCGGCCCAAGCTTGCGCTGACATTCGAAGGCCTGGCGGTGCGCGGTTGGTGGAGCACCACAGTGCTGGCCCCGGACAGCCTCACCCGGCTCCGGGTCACGGAGTATCAGCGCATCGGGCGCAAGCACCGGCTCCTGGAGATCGAGACGCGCGATGACCAGATGCTGATCTTGTCGCGGTGGGATCTGGGGACCGACCCGCGCGATGTGTTCGAGGTACTGTCAGCGGCCGGTTACACCGGCCGCTGACAACAGCCGCGCGTCGCTGCTAGGCGACGGTGATCGACTCGATGACGACGGGCTCGGTGGGCCGGTCGGCACGGTCGGTTGCGGTGGTGGCGATGGCGTCCACAACGGCCTGCGAGTCCGCGTCCACGACCTCACCGAAGATGGTGTGCTTGCGGTTCAGGTGCGGGGTCTGGCCCACGGTGATGAAGAACTGCGAGCCATTGGTGGCCGGGCCCGCGTTGGCCATGGCCAGCAGGTAGGGCTTGTCGAACACCAGCTCGGGGTGGAACTCGTCCTCGAACTTGTAGCCGGGGCCGCCGCGACCGGTGCCGGTCGGGTCGCCGCCCTGGATCATGAAGCCGTTGATCACCCGGTGGAACACCGCGCCGTCATAGAACGGCCCCGACGAACCGCCGGAGGCGTTGGTGGTCGAGTACTCCTTGGTGCCCTGGGACAGGCCGACGAAGTTGGCGACGGTCTTGGGGGCGTGGTTGCCGAACAGCGCGATCTTGATGTCGCCGCGGTTGGTGTGCAGCGTGGCAGTTGCGGTGGCAATGGAGCTGGAGGTCATGGGATCACAGTCTGCCATTCGCGGCGTGGTGGGCTACGTCACGGGTAGCGTTGTGCCCATGCGCCTGGCGACCGAGACCCCGCTGACCCACCGAGAGCGCCTGACGCGCGGGCTGGCCCATACCGCTGCCGGGCCGGTGGACGTGGCCCGTGGCGCCGTGGGGCTCAGTGGCGACGCAGTGCGCCGCGGCGCGGTGGAATTGCGTCGACGCTATCGGGAGAGCCAACTGTCCGACCGGGTCGCCGAGGCCGCCGAGGCCGCGGCCCGGGAGCTGGCCGCCGCCCAGGAAGCCGTCGCCGCTTTTCCGGAGCTGTTGGAAGGTAGCGCCCCGCGCCGTCATGTTCGCCGGTCCTGGCTGCTGGTGGCGGCCGCCGGGGCGGCACTGCTGGCGGGCGGGGTGGTGGCGGTGTTGATCCGCCGCTCGAACCGGCCGCAGGAGCCGGGGCCGCGCCCACCGAGCGTGGACGCACAGCACAAGATTTAGTACGCAGGCGACGCTGTCGCGTTCGCATTGTGGAGCCTAGGAGATTCGAACTCCTGACATCTGCCTTGCAAAGGCAGCGCTCTACCAACTGAGCTAAGGCCCCTGGTGGGACTCGTGGGCCTAGGAGGACTCGAACCTCCGACCTCTTCGTTATCAGCGAAGCGCTCTAACCGCCTGAGCTATAGGCCCGTAGTCGTCTGACGACCGAGCGAGATTACCGCACCGAACGCCCCCCGACCAAAATGCCACTAAAAGGCCAGGGCACGCGGCCGGTCAGTCCCGGTCAGCCAGGGTTACCTCCACGCCGCCGACGACGTCGGTGCTGAGGTTGTAGATCACCACCCCGAGGGTCGCCATGGCGGTCAGCACCACGACGTTCACCAGCCCGATCAGCGCGGCGCCGCCGAAAATCGAACCGGCGGAAACCAGTTCGGCGGCACTGTTGTTGGTCAACAGGTCGCCCACGTTGCTGTTCAGCTTGCTCCAGACGCCCATCGCGCCCAGGGCGACGTAGAGCACGGCCACCGCGATCATCCAGACGAAGAACAGCGCAGTCGAGAGCAGCAGCGACACCTTGAGGGCACTCCAGGGGTCGATCCGTCGGATCTGCATGCTGGCCCGCAGCGGACCGCGCGGCCCCGCCGCAACCTGGGGGCGGCGGACCGCGGAGCGCCGCTGCGCCGGCTCGGACAGATCCGGCAGTTCGCTGGCGTAGGCGTCGTCCGCCTGGGCGGGCTTGACCGGCGGCGCGGCCTTGGCTGCCGGCTTGGCCGGTTGGGCCGGGGGCTTGGCCTGAGCAGGACCCTTGGCCGCGGCCTGCTGCGGCGCACCGGGCGCCGGCGGTGTTGTCGGGGCAGCCGTACCGGAGACGAACCGGCGTAGCCGCTCGTCAACGCCGGGGGAGTGCGCACCGGCCTCTCCGGGACGGGCCGCGGCGGGCGGCCTGGGCTGGCCACCGCGTTGCCACGGCGGTGCCTCCCCGGTCTCGGTGATCCGGCCGGGCCGGCCCGGGGGCCGCTGACCTGCGTCGGCCGGACCGTTGCCGGCCGGCTCCGCCTTGCCCCCGTTGCCCGGGTGCCCCGGCTCGTTCGGTGCGCTCACCCACGACTCCTTACCTGCGTGTCCCGACCGCCCCGCGGCCGGATCTGACGTCGGATCAGCTGCCCGAGTCCTCGTCGGCCGCCTCTTCGTCGGCGTTCCGCGCAATCGCTATCAGTGTGTCGCCCTCGCCCAAGTTCATCAACCGAACGCCCTTGGTCTGCCGTCCGGCCTTACGAACCTGCCGTGCGGCGGTACGAATCACTCCGCCGCCGGAGGTGATCGCGTAGAGCTCACTGTCGTCGTCGACGATCAGCGCCCCGACCAGTCGGCCTCGCCGTGAATCGTACTGAATGGTGAGGATTCCCTTGCCGCCACGACCCTGCGCGGTGTACTCCTCGATCGCGGTCCGCTTGGCGTATCCGCCGGCGGTGGCCACCAGCAGATAGGTGTCGTCGCGAACCACGTTGAGCGACAGCAGCCGGTCGTCGGCGTTGAACCGCATGCCCTGCACACCGGAGGTGGCGCGGCCCATCGGCCGCAGCGCCTCGTCGGTCGCCGAGAACCGGATGGACTGACCGTTCGCCGACACCAGCAGCAGGTCCTCCTCCGCCGAGCACAACACGGCGCCCACCAGTTCGTCGCCGTCCCGGAGGTTGATCGCGACAATGCCGCCGGACCGGTTCGAGTCGAAGTCGGTCAGCTTGGACTTCTTGACCAGACCGTTGCGGGTGGCCAACACCAGATACGGCGCGTCTTCGTAGCTCTTGATCTGGATGACCTGGGCGATGCGCTCCTCGGGCTGGAAGGCCAGCAGGTTGGCGACGTGCTGGCCGCGGGCCGTGCGCAGCGCCTCCGGCAGCTCGTAGGCCTTGGCCCGGTACACCCGGCCCTGTGTGGTGAAGAACAGGATCCAGTCGTGCGTCGAGCAGACGAAGAAGTGCGCGACGATGTCGTCCTGCTTGAGGCCGGCGCCCTGCACACCCTTACCGCCGCGCTTCTGGCTGCGGTACAGATCGGTCTTGGTGCGCTTGGCGTAGCCGGTCTCGGTGATCGTGACGACGACGTCCTCGCGGGCGATCAGATCTTCGTCGGCGACGTCGCCGTCGGCGGCAATGATCCGGGTACGCCGGTCATCGCCGAACTTCTCGACGAGCTCAGCCAGCTCGTCGTGCACGATGGCGCGCTGCCGTTCGGGCTTCTCCAGGATGTCCTTGAGATCAGCGATCTCCGCTTCGATCTTGGCCAATTCATCGATGATCTTCTGGCGTTCCAGGGCAGCCAGCCGACGCAGCTGCATGTCCAAGATCGCTTGCGCCTGAATGTCATCGATATCGAGCAGCTCGATCAGGCCCTGGCGAGCGATGTCGACGGTCTGCGATGCCCGGATCAGGGCGATGACCTCGTCGAGGGCATCGAGCGCCTTGACCAGACCTCGCAGGATGTGGGCCCGCTCCTCGGCTTTGCGGAGCCGGTAACGGGTGCGCCGCACGATGACGTCCAGCTGATGCGCCACGTAGTAACGGATCATCTGGTCCAGCCGCAGGGTGCGCGGCACGCCGTCGACGATCGAGAGCATGTTGGCGCCGAAGCTGGTCTGCAGCTGGGTGTGCTTGTAGAGGTTGTTCAGCACCACCTTGGCCACGGCGTCGCGCTTGATCTCCACGACGATGCGCAGGCCCACGCGGTCACTGCTCTGATCCTCAATGTTGGCGATTCCCACCAACTTTCCGTCGCGCACCTGCTCGGCGATCGACGTGATGAAGTTGTCGTGGTTGACCTGATACGGCAGCTCGGTGATGACCAGCAGGGCCCGCCCGCGCGAGTCCTCTTCGATCTCCACCACACCGCGCATCCGAATGGAGCCGCGGCCGGTGCGGTAAGCGTCGCTGATGCCCTGCGAACCGACGATCAGACCGGAAGTGGGGAAGTCCGGGCCCTTGACCCGCTCCATCATCGCTTCGAGCGTGGTCTCTTCGTCGGCGTCGTAGTTTTCCAGGCACCAGAACACGCCCTCGGCCAGTTCGCGAAGGTTGTGCGGCGGGATGTTGGTCGCCATGCCGACGGCGATACCGCCGGAGCCGTTGGCCAGCAGGTTCGGGAACCGGCTGGGCAGCACCGTCGGCTCCTGCACCCGGCCGTCGTAGTTCGGAACGAAATCGACTGTTTCCTCGTCGATTTCGCGAAGCATCTCCATGGCCAGCGGGGTCAGCCGGGCCTCGGTGTAACGCATCGCGGCCGCTGGGTCGTTGCCCGGCGAGCCGAAGTTGCCCTGGCCGTCGACCAGGGGATAGCGCAGCGACCACGGCTGGGCCATCCGGACCAGGGTGTCGTAGATCGAAGCGTCACCGTGCGGGTGGTAGTTGCCCATCGTTTCGGCAACCGAGCGTGCCGATTTCGCGTGGCTGCGGTCCGGCCGGAATCCGGAGTCATACATCGCGTAGAGGACCCGGCGGTGTACCGGCTTGAGACCGTCGCGCACCTCGGGCAGCGCACGGCCCACGATCACGCTCATCGCGTAGTCGATGTAGCTGCGCTGCATCTCGTGCTGGATGTCGACCGGCTCGATCCGGTCCACCGAGTCGTCTCCGGGTGGCAGCGTGGTGTCTGTCATCTATTCCTCGCTCTGTGAAGAAGTCAGTCAGGTCAGATGTCGCGATATCTCGCCGACGTCACTGGAACGCCGGCCTACATCGCTAAACATCGAGGAAGCGAACGTCTTTCGCGTTGCGCGTGATGAAACTGCGCCGGGCCTCCACGTCTTCGCCCATCAGGATCGAGAACAGCTCATCCGCGGCCGCGGCATCGTCGAGGGTGATCTGGCGCAGCACTCGCACGGTCGGATCCATGGTGGTCTCCCACAGCTCCTTGGCGTCCATCTCACCAAGACCCTTGTAGCGCTGGATGCCGTCGTCCATGTTGATCTTCTTGCCGGCGGCCTTGCCGGCTTCCAGCAGACCGTCACGCTCGCGGTCGGAGTAGGCGAATTCGGCGTCGTTTCCGCGCTGCCACTTGAGCTTGTACAGCGGCGGCTGCGCCAAGAACACGTGCCCGTGCTCCACCAGCGGCCGCATGAAACGGAACAGCAGGGTGAGCAGCAACGTGGAGATGTGCTGGCCGTCGACGTCGGCGTCGGCCATCAGCACGATCTTGTGATAGCGCAGCTTGGAGATGTCGAACTCGTCGTGAATACCGGTGCCCAGGGCCGTGATGATCGCCTGGACTTCGTTGTTCTTCAGGACGCGGTCGATGCGTGCCTTCTCGACGTTGATGATCTTGCCGCGCAGCGGCAGGATCGCCTGGAACATCGAGTCGCGGCCACTCTTGGCGGAGCCGCCGGCCGAATCGCCCTCTACCACATACAGTTCGGACTTGGTCGGGTCGTTGGAGCGGCAGTCGGCCAGCTTGCCCGGGAGGCCGCCCAGATCGGTTGCGCTCTTGCGCCGCACCAACTCCCGGGCCTTGCGGGCAGCCATGCGGGCCTGCGCCGACGAGACCGCCTTGTTGATGATGGTCTTGGCTTCGGCGGGGTTGGCCTCGAACCAGTGGCCGAGTTGCTCGTTGCAGACCTTCTGCACGAAGGACTTGACCTCGGTGTTGCCCAACTTGGTCTTGGTCTGGCCTTCGAACTGCGGCTGAGACACCTTCACGGAGATGACCGCGGCCAAACCCTCACGGATGTCGTCGCCGGTGAGGTTGGGATCCTTGTCCTTGAGCAGCTTCTTGTCTTTGGCGTACTTGTTGACGACGCTGGTCAACGCAGACCGGAAGCCCTCTTCGTGAGTACCGCCCTCGGCGGTGTTGATCGTGTTGGCGAAGGTGTGCACCGACTCCGAGTAGCCACCGTTCCACTGCATGGCGATCTCGACTTCGTGTCCGGTTCCCTTGCCGTCGAAGTCGACGATGGTCGGATGAATCGCGGTCTTGCTGCGGTTGATGTGCTGAACGAAATCGCGCAGGCCCCCCGGATAGTGGAAGACACGGTGCTTGACCTTGTGCGGGGCCACGGCCTCGGCGGCTTGTTCCTCGGCGGTCTTGGGTGCTTCGGCGGTGTCGCTGACCACTTCGTCGACGACCTCTTCGACCCGCACCCGCTCATCGGTCAGGTCGATGGTCAGGCCCTTGTTGAGGAACGCCATCTCCTGCAGGCGGCGCGCGACCGTCTCGAAGTCATAGGTGGTGGTCTCAAAGATGTCCGGATCGGCCCAGAATCGGATGGTCGTGCCGGTCTTCTTGCTCTTCTCGCCCTTGCGCAGGGTTCCCGGAACCGACTTGTCGTAGCTCTGGAACCACTCGAAACCATCCCGGAAGATGTCGGCTTCCAGGCGGGTCGACAGCGCGTTGACCACCGAGACACCGACACCGTGCAGACCGCCGGAGACGCTGTAGGCGCCTTCCTCGAACTTTCCGCCGGCGTGCAGCACGGTCATGACGACATCCACCGTGGGTACTCCGGTGGCATGCATCGCGACCGGGATGCCTCGACCGTCATCGGTGACCTCGACACCACCGTCTTCGAGGATGCGGACCGTCACCTTTGAGGCGAATCCGGCCATCGCTTCGTCGACGGCATTGTCGACGACTTCCCAGATCAGGTGGTGCAGACCGCGTTCACCGGTGGAGCCGATGTACATACCGGGTCTTTTACGGACGGCTTCGAGGCCTTCGAGAACCTTGATCGAATCGGCACCATACTTGTTTTCGGCAGCCACGGTCGGGGAGCTCTCCTCAGGTTCGCAAGCCAGCATTCGACGCGCCACAGGGTGCGTACGCGGGATACTGAGTCAGTCTACCTTGGGGTGCCGACGGCGAGCATTTTCTTGGGGTGTTTCTGCCTACCTGATTGCGCCGTGGCGTCGATATCGCGGTTTGCCTCGTGTCCGGCCGCTGGCCGGAGCGATTTTTTTGCTCGTAGCGCCACTCAGGCGTCAGATTCCGGCGCTCGCTCAGCCATAGGTATCGCGCGGGCCCCGGCCCGAGACGTGTAACGGTCCCTTCCGCCACGACGGCGCGGTCGGACCGGTGATCTTCAGCGTCTTGACCACGCCGTCGCCGACGGCGGCGGCGATCTTGGCCAGTAATTGGGCCTGGACCAGGCGCAATTGCGTGGCCCAGGCCGTCGATTCGGCCGCGACGCTCAGTACACCGTCGGACAGTCGGGTAGGAGTCGCGTGCGAAGCGATGTCGTCGCCGACGACCGCGCGCCACTGTCCCAGCACCGTGCCTTCGGCCACTTGCGCCGACCAACCGCGGGACTGCGCCAGGTCGCGGGTGGCCGCACCGAGCGTCTGCGGGTCCCGTCGATCGGGCCCGGGTCCCGACCAGCTGCGGCGCCCGCCACCGGTGCCGGTGGGACGGCGACGCAGCGGCGCACGGCGTCCCTGCCCGACGTCTTTGCCCTGGCTGCGGGCCGCTTCGCGGGCTTCGGCGAGGGTCCGGCGGACGAGATCCATGCCGGTCAAACCGGCCAGATGCGCCGGTGGCTGCCATGGCGGTTCGTCCGGCGAATCGTCGACGCCGGTCATGGCGCAGTGCCGATCAGTTCGGAGACCCTGCCCTCGTCGCCCTCGGTGACGGCGATCCGAATCTGGCGGGCCTGCCAGTCGTCGGGGATGTCCTCCGCGACAGCGGCGGTGATCAAAACCTGCTCTGCGGATGCGGCGACGCCGGCGAGCGCGCGGCGCCGGGCGGCGTCCAATTCGGCGAAAACGTCGTCGAGCAGCAGTACCGGCTCGGCGCCCTCGCTGCTGAGCAGTTCATAGGACGCCAACCGGAGGGACAGTGCCATGGACCACGACTCACCATGGCTGGCAAAGCCTTTCACCGGTCGGTCGCCGAGCCGCAACTCCAACTCGTCGCGATGCGGTCCGACCAGACACACACCACGTTCCAGCTCCGCACTGCGGCGGCGCGCCAACTCCGTGAGCAGAGCTTCCTGTAGTTCGGTCGCGCTCGGATTCTCCTCACCGAAGGCGATCTCCAGCTTCGGCCGATAGGCCACGGCAGCGCTGCGAGTTCCGGGGGCCAGGAGTTGGTAGGCCTTCTCGACTTCCGGCGCCAGCTGATTGACCAGGTCGATTCGGGCGGCCATCAGCTCGGCCCCATGGGTGGCCAGTTGGGCATCCCACACGTCGAGAGTGTCCAGCACGGATCGGTCACCACGATGCAGCGCACCCGGCGCGCTCTTGAGTAGTGCGGTGCGCTGCCGGAGCACCTTGTCGTAATCGGCACGGACTCCCGCGATCCGCGGACGACGCACACTGGCCAATTCGTCGAGGTAACGGCGACGCTCACCGGGATCGCCACGTACCAACGCCAGATCTTCCGGGGCGAACAGCACTGCGCGCAGCACCCCTACGACTTCGCGTGCGTGCCGTACCGGTGAGCGATTGAGACGCACTTTGTTGGCGCGGCCCGCGGCGATCTCCAAATCAACGGCGAGTTCGCGGCCCTCATTGACGACGATCGTGGAGACCACTGCGCGAGTAGCACCCGATCGGATCAACGGAGCGTCAGTGGCCACCCGGTGTGAACCCAATGTGGACGAATACCACAGTGCCTCAACAAGATTGGTCTTCCCGAAGCCATTTGGTCCGACCAGCACCGTCGCGCCCGGTTCCAGTTCCAGATCGACGTGCGCCCAGGACCGGAAATCCCGCAGGCCCACGTGGCGGACATACACCGAGAAACCAACCCCTCCCGTCGTCGCGAGCTGCGCCGATCAGCCGGGCAGGCGGACCGGCATCAACAGGTAGACGTAATCCGACGGAATCGCCGGGAACGGTCCCTCACCGATCAGCGCGGGGTCATCCGCACCGACCGGGCGCAGCACCGCGGGCTTCTTCGGATCAGTGAAGCCCATCGACACCTTCTCGCTGTGCAGCGAACCCAGACCGTCCGTGAGATAGGTCGGGTTGAACGCAATGGTCAACGGCTCACCGACGAAATCGATGGGCAGATCCTCCTCGGCGCGACCGACATCTTCCGCGCCGGCCGAAAGTCGCAGAGTGCCCTCGGACAACTCCATGCGTACCTGGGCACCTCGGTCGGCCACCAAGGCCACACGCTTGATCGCTTCGGTCAGTTCTGCCACACCGATGGTCGCGACGGCCAGGTGCTCGTTGGGCAGCAACTGCCGGAACTTCGGGAATTCGGCATCCAACAGTCGGGTGGTGCTGCGCTTTCCAGCGCTGGTGATTCCCAACAGCCCCTCGTTACCGACCGCGGAACCGGCTCCCAGCGCCAGATGCACCTCGTTGCCGTCGCTGCTGGCCTTGGCCGCCTCGGCCAGGGTCTTGGCCGGGACCAGCACGGCGGCTTCGGTGCCGGGCGCGGCTGTCCAACTCAATTCTCGAACAGCAAGGCGGAAACGGTCGGTAGCAGCCAAAACGACTGTGTTGCCGGAAATTTCGACGCGTATACCGGTCAACATGGGCAACGTGTCGTCGCGGCCGGCCGCTACGGCTACCTGGCCGATGGCCTCGGCGAACACATCTGAGGACAGCACACCGGTCTCGTCGGGCAGTGTCGGCAGGGTGGGGTAATCCTCGACCGTCATGGTCGGCAGCGAGAATCGGGCGTTACCGCAGGTCAAAGAGACCCGGGTGGACTCCACCTGAACTTCGACCGGCTTGGCGGGCAGTGCTCTGGTGATATCCGACAGCAGTCGACCGGAAACCAAAACACTTCCCGGAGAAGCGATCTCAGCAGCAAGCTGAACTTCGGCGGAGACTTCGTAATCGAATCCAGACACGGTCAGGCCGTTGTCGGAACCCGTCAGCAACACCCCGGCCAGCAGCGGCACAGTAGGCCGGGCCGGCAGCGACTTCGCCACCCACGCCACCGCGTCAGCGAAGTCATCCCGGTCCAGGCGGAACTTCAAGTCGGTCAGACCCGCGTTCGTGGTCGCCGCGTCCATAGCGTCCTCTCGTCACCCCGATATCGAGCTCTACTGTGCGGCGACTGGTGAACACCCCCACCCGCGGCCGTGCAACGCCCCACGCCGAAGTGTAAGAGCGGTAGGCCACCAACCGTAGAGCCTGGACGGCCTTCTTGAAAGTTAAACGTCGACACCGAGCGGCTCAGCACGGCCTTGGCCGGTGCCGACACGGGCAGGTTGTGAACAGCCTGGGTGGACCCGAATCCCCAACGACCTGTTTTTAAAGAGAATCAAGGGATAACTCCCAGTATTAGTAGTAAGTCCTGTGGATGCTGGGCATAGCGTGGCATCGTCGCTGCTGAGCGGGCGCGTGGGGTTGGGGACGAGCAGTGAATGACACGCCCGGGTCGGCCGCCGCGGCTGTGTATGAAACCGCCGGTGTGGATCGACTGGTGATTCGTCATCGGATGGTGGACAGGTTGTCCGCAGCGGTATCCACAGGGCTGGACCGTGACGGGTGGTACGAGTGGGTCCAAAGTTTTTTGTAAGAGCGACGGATTACAACCGGCGAATCAGCGCTTGGCGCGCTGCCGGATCCGGGTGGTGAGCTCTTTGACTTGATCGAAGACCTCGCGACGCTCGGCCATCTCGCCACGGATCTTGCGTTCGGCGTACATCACCGTGGTGTGGTCGCGGCCGAATGCCTGGCCGATCTTGGGAAGGGACAGATCGGTCAGTTCGCGACACAGATACATGGCGATCTGGCGGGACTGTGCCAGCGGGCGCGTCTTGCCGGGCCCACGTAGCTCCTCGATGGAGGTGTCGAAGTACTCGGCGATGACGGCCATGATGATCGCCGCGCTGATCTGCATGGTGCTGGCGTCGGCGATCAGGTCACGCAGCACGATCTCGGCCAACGACCGGTCGATCGGGGTCTTGTTGAGCGAGGCGAATGCGGTGACCCGGATCAGCGCACCTTCGAGTTCCCGGATGTTGCGTTCGATGCTGGTGGCGATGAGTTCGAGCACGTCACCCGGCACGTCGAGACGTTCCATCTGCGCCTTCTTGCGCAAGATGGCGATCCGAGTCTCCAGATCCGGCGGCTGGACGTCGGTGATCAAGCCCCATTCGAAACGGGTGCGAAGCCGATCTTCCAGGGTGGCAAGCTGTTTCGGCGCCCGATCGGACGTGATCACGATCTGCTTGTTGGCGTTGTGCAGGGTGTTGAAGGTATGGAAGAACTCTTCCTGGATACCTTCTTTGCCCTCGATGAACTGGATGTCGTCGACCAGCAGCACGTCGATGTCGCGGTAGCTGCGCTTGAACGCCACCTTGCGGTCGTCGCGAAGGGAGTTGATGAAATCGTTGGTG
Source organism: Mycobacterium sp. SMC-19 (assembly GCF_045310815.1). NCBI lineage: Bacteria > Bacillati > Actinomycetota > Actinomycetes > Mycobacteriales > Mycobacteriaceae > Mycobacterium > Mycobacterium sp. SMC-19. Next base: position 23,815 of record NZ_JBJIAM010000011.1, read on the forward strand.
AACTCTTCGGTGGAGACGTACTTGACCCGCATCCCGGGGAAGAGTCGCTGGGTGTAGTTGCCGGCGGCGTGCAGCAGGTGGGTCTTACCCAGGCCGGATTCACCCCAGATGAAGAGTGGGTTGTACGCGCGTGCCGGTGCTTCGGCGATGGCCAGGGCCGCGGCGTGGGCGAACCGGTTGGAGGTTCCGATGACGAAGGTGTCGAAGGTGTAGCGCCGGTTGAGGCTCGCTCCGTCCGCGGTCGACGAGTCATCACTGGGACGTTCGGTGAAATAGTTGGGCCAGTCGTATTCGACGTCGGTGGTGTCGTCGTCTTCTTCGTCGGCGCGGACCTCGGCGACATTGTCGGTGCTGGAGGTGCTGGGTTGGTCTTCGGCGGCCTGTGGTGAGATCCGAACCCCGAGTTCGATGGCGTGGCCGAGGCGCCGGCTGAGCGCATCGGTGATCTGGGTGCGCAGATGCCGTTCGATCTCGTTTTGGACGAAGCTGCTCGGAACCGCCAACAGAGCGAAACCCTCGACGATGGCCAGCGGGTGGACGAGCTTGAGCCAGGCCTTTTGCTGCGGAGTCAGGGTCGGGGCCGAACCGTTGGTCGGCGGGACTTCTCCGTTGAGTTCGGCTACTACCTCGTCCCAGAGACTGAGAAACGCAGTGCCGGGGTCCTCACTCAAAGCCCCATCCCCCTGGTTCGACGCCGTCTGGACTGGCACCGTGGTGCATGGATGCCGTACCCGGACATGCTATCCACACAGTTATCCACAGGTGTGGATGAGGTGCGCATTCCGCGGTGAGGCCCTCTAGGCCGGTTGCTCAGCAACGGTTACTCCAGACAAAAGACGCAATATCTGAAGCGCCAGCCGCTTCGTGATCTTCGGTTCGTGGTCGAGAACCGCTCCGGTTCCGAAACGGCGCTGGCAAGCAAGTTAACAGGTTTCTGGGCGGACGACTACTCATTTCGCCGAGATGAATCGAAAGATAACGAGCGTCTTGAGACCGACGGATACGGGTGTGACCAGTGTGAATAGTGGGCCCGTTTCAGAGGGGGGCGAGTCGAGCACCGGACGGTGATGACGCCGGGGTTTGACCCGGCGAACCTGCGTCAGTACCCTCGAACAGTCGCCCGAACGTTGGCGATACGGCAGCGACCGGCCTCTGGCCGGAGCCCGCGCCGGTTACGAGCAAGACGCAGAAGTTCACCGAGCTTACCGAGTGCGTCGCGTGCGGCAGGCACAACGGGCTTCCGGTGTGTCGGGCTTACGCGACGCGAGATGCAATAAGGAGAGTGTGCCGTGGCCAAGGGCAAGCGGACCTTCCAGCCCAACAACCGTCGTCGGGCCCGTGTGCACGGGTTCCGCCTGCGGATGCGTACCCGTGCCGGTCGTGCCATCGTCACCGCCCGGCGTAGCAAGGGCCGGCGTTCGCTGACCGCCTGAGCACAGGCAGCTCGGCGGTGCTCCCGGCTCAGTACCGGATGAGACGATCGGCCGACTTCGGTGCAACGGTCAAGCATGGCCGAAGGGCAGTGCAGCCGGACGTCATCCTGTACGACCGAGTCCTGTACGACCGACGGACGGACGTTTCCGAGGAGTCGGCGGGTGATTCCGTGACGGCACCTACGCCGCGCGTAGGTCTGATCATCGCCAAGTCGGTTGGGTCTGCGGTGGACCGGCATCGGGTGGCTCGGCGACTGCGCCACGTAGCCCGTGAGGTGTTGGCCGACCTGGAACCTCAAGAGCAACTGGTGATTCGGGCACTGCCTGGCAGCAAGGGCGCGACTTCGGCTGCGCTCGGCACTCAATTGCGTGCGGGTTTGCGGTCGATCCGCCGGGCCGCGGGGGCGGTGCGCTGATGCGCGGAATCGCGGTCGTACCAGTGCGCGGATTGATCTTCGTCATCGAGCTGTACCGACACCTGATCTCTCCACTGCGCTTGCCCAGCTGCCGCTTCATGCCGACCTGCAGCCAATACGCGGTGGACGCATTGACCGAATACGGGTTGATTCGGGGCAGCTGGTTGGCCGCGGTACGGCTGGCGAAGTGTGGGCCGTGGCACGAAGGCGGATGGGACCCCATTCCGGAACGGTCCCAGCGAGCTGCCGAGTGCGGCTGCTCGACCGGAGACGCCCTGAACAAGCGCGACAATCGAGCGGAGGGTCAATACCGTGTCCTTTGATCCGGGCAGCCTGGACTACGTGTACTACCCGGTGTCGGGCATTATGTGGTTGTGGTACAAGGCTTTTGGCCTTCTACTGGGACCGGCGAGCTTCTTCACCTGGGCCCTGTCGGTGGTCTTCCTGGTGTTCACGTTGCGGGCACTGCTCTACAAGCCATTCGTCAAGCAGATCCGGACGACCCGCCAGATGCAGGAGCTGCAGCCGCAGATCAAGGCGTTGCAGAAGAAGTACGGCAAGGACCGCCAGAAGATGGCGCTGGAGATGCAGAAGCTGCAGCGTGAGCACGGGTTCAACCCCATCCTGGGATGTCTGCCGATGCTCGCGCAGGTCCCGGTGTTCCTGGGCTTGTTCCATGTGCTGCGGTCGTTCAACCGGACCAGTACCGGGATCGGCCAGCTGGGCCTGTCGCCGGATCTGAACCGTCAGCTGGGCAACTACTTCTTCAGCGCCGCCGACGTGGGCAACTTCCTGGACGCGAACCTGTTCGGCGCCCCGCTGGGCGCGACGATGATCCAACGGACCGGGTTGGATGCCTTCACCGAGTTCAACCGGGTATCTGTTATCGCGGTCGGGGTGCCGATCATGATCGCGGCCGGTATCGCGACGTACTTCAACAGTCGGGCGTCGGTAGCGCGGCAGAGTCCCGAAGCCGCGGCGAACCCGCAGACCGCGATGATGAACAAGCTGGCGCTGTACGTCTTTCCGCTCGGCGTCGTGGTCGGCGGGCCGTTCCTGCCGCTGGCGATCATCCTGTACTGGTTCTCCAACAACATCTGGACGTTCGCCCAGCAGCACTACGTGTTCGGTCTGATCGCCAAAGAGGAAGAAGCCAAGAAGGACGAAGCGCTGCGCCGCCGCGCCGCCAACGCCCCGGCCCCCGGCGCCAAGCCGAAGCGGGCCGGCCGGGCGGCGACCACGGAAGCTGCAGTCGACGCCGAGGCTGCCGCGGAGGAGTCGAGCGCGACCGAGGCGCAGGCCGGCGAGACCGCGAGCTCTGAGGCCGCCAAACGGAACACGGGCCGACCCGCTGCACGAGGCGGGCGCCCCGGTGCCGGGGCGAAGCCGAAGAAACGCAAGCGGTGACGGGCCGCGACAAGCCAACCGGCGCGTGAGCCGCCGGGCACGGAGGGAGACGACATGACCGACACGACCGATTCGGACACCACGGAGCGCGAGGCTGTGGATTCCGAGGGGGAGACCCAGGAGAGCCAAGCGGCGCCCGGGGTCGACCTGGAAGATCGACTGGTTGCCGAAGGCGAGATCGCCGGCGACTACTTGGAAGAGTTGCTCGACCTGCTGGACTTCGACGGAGACATCGACCTGGATGTCGAAGGCCGTCGCGCGGTGGTCAGTATCGACGGCGGTTCAGACCTGACCAAGTTGGTAGGCCGCAAGGGCGAGGTGCTCGACGCACTGCAGGAGCTGACCCGCTTGGCGGTGCACCAGAAGACCGGTGAGCGCAGCCGGCTGATGCTCGACATCGCCGGTTGGCGCCGTCAGCGTCGCGACGACTTGACCGCCCTGGGCGACGAGGTGGCCCGGCGGGTCTTGGAGAGCGGTTCCGATGAGGAACTGGCCCCGATGAGCCCGTTCGAACGTAAGATCGTCCACGATGCGGTGGCCGCCGTTGCCGGTGTGCACAGCGAGAGTCAAGGTGTCGAGCCGTCGCGTCGAGTAGTGGTTCGGCGGGACTGACGAGACTCAGCGACGGGGAATCACAGCAATGTGATTCCCTGTCTGCGGTCCAATCCCGGGAAGCCGGAGGAATGTTTCACGTGAAACATGTCGAGGGAACACCGGCACCCGAGCCACCCCCGGAGGCGGCGGAAGTATTCGGCGACCGGCTTCCCGCCGCTCAGCGTTATGCGGCCCTGCTGGCGGACGCCGGCGTCGAGCGCGGACTGATCGGCCCCCGCGAAGTGGAACGGCTCTGGGACCGTCACCTGCTCAACTGCGCGGCGGTCGGCGAACTGCTGGAGCCTGCGGAGCGGGCGGCGGACATCGGAAGCGGCGCCGGCCTGCCGGGGATACCAGTGGCGATTGTGCGCCCGGACGTTTCCATGATCCTGGTGGAGCCACTCCTTCGACGCAGCGAGTTCCTGCGTGAAGCGGTCGCCGATCTGCGTCTCGATAACGTGCAAGTGGTGCGTGGGCGGGCCGAAGATCCAGCGGTGCGCGAGGCAGCCGGGGACTGCGATGTCGTGATGTCGCGGGCGGTCGCGAGCCTGGACAAGATCGGCCGGTGGAGCCTGCCGCTGCTACGCACGGGCGGGCGGATGCTGGCGATGAAGGGGGAGCGGGCACAGGCCGAGGTCGATGAGCACCGCGGAGCGCTGGCGAAACTAGGCGCCAACGACGTAAGGGTGGTGAGATGTGGCGTGAACTATTTAACCCCGCCCGCGACCGTGGTGCTGGCACCGCGGGCAGAGCCTCAAGCGAGGCGCCCACGCGGTCGGGCGGCGGGCAGCCAGGCGCGACGGTCGAGCAGGAGGCAGGCATGAGCAGAGCAGTCCCCCCCGGCGTCACGCCCCGGCCAGCGGCCGCCAAGCGTGGAGGTTCCGCGGAGGTGGTTTCACGTGAAACATCCCCCGGGCCGGTTTCACGTGAAACATCGCCAGACTTTGTCGACACCCCGATCGGAGCGGCGGCCGAACGCGCCATGCAAGTGCTGCACACCAATAACCGACTGCCCCGCCCGAAGCGTCGGCGCGTGTTCACCGTGGCCAATCAGAAAGGCGGCGTCGGCAAGACCACGACGGCGGTCAACCTGGCCGCGGCCCTCGCCGTGCAGGGGATCAAGACCCTGGTGATCGATCTGGACCCGCAGGGCAATGCGAGCACGGCGCTGGGTATCGCAGACCGTAAATCGGGGACGCCGTCGTCCTACGAAGTGTTGATCGGGGCCATCCCGGTGACCGACGCCTTGCAGCAGAGCCCGCACAACGAGCGGCTGTACTGCATCCCGGCCACCATCGATCTGGCCGGCGCCGAGATCGAATTGGTCAGCATGGTGGCGCGGGAGAACCGGCTGCGGAATGCCCTGACCGATCTGGACAGCTTCGACTTCGACTACGTCTTCATCGACTGCCCGCCGTCGCTGGGGCTCCTGACCGTCAATGCGTTGGTTGCCGCACCGGAGGTGCTGATCCCGATTCAGTGCGAGTACTACGCACTGGAAGGGGTGTCCCAGTTGATGCGCAACATCGAGATGGTCAAGGCACACCTCAACCCGCGGCTGGAAGTGACCACCGTGCTGCTGACGATGTATGACGGGCGCACCAAGCTCGCGGACCAAGTCGCCGACGAGGTGCGCCGCTACTTCGGCGATCGGGTGCTGCGTACAGTGATCCCGCGCAGCGTCAAGGTCTCGGAAGCACCGGGCTACAGCATGACGATCATCGACTACGACCCCGGCTCGCGCGGGGCGATGAGTTACCTGGACGCCAGTCGGGAGCTCGTCGAGCGCGACCTGGCCGACGGCGGCGGACAACCGTGACCGCCGGTGTACGACGACCCGGAGACGAACAGGAGCGCCACAGATGACCGGACCGTCGCGTAAGAAAGGCGGCTTGGGCCGCGGCCTGGCCTCGCTCATCCCGACGGGTCCCGGTGAGGGCAATGTGGCCCAGGGCGACCGCAGTGCCGACCTGGGCCCGCGCATGGGTGCCGCCGCTGCCGATGTCGTGCTCGGCGGCTTGGGCGGCACACCGCAGGCGGCCACCCCCGACGTGGGCGCGGTGTACCGCGAGATCCGGCCGGCGGACATCGAGCCCAACCCGCGCCAGCCGCGGCAGGTTTTCGACGACGAGGCGCTGGCCGAGCTGGTGCATTCGATCCGGGAATTCGGGCTGATGCAGCCCATCGTGGTCCGGGCCGTGCCCGGCTCGTCGCGCTACCAGTTGGTCATGGGGGAGCGGCGTTGGCGGGCGTCCCAGCAAGCCGGTCTGGAGACCATCCCAGCGATCGTCCGGGAGACCGAGGACGACAACCTGTTGCGCGACGCGCTGCTGGAGAACATCCACCGGGTACAGCTGAACCCGTTGGAAGAGGCGGCCGCCTACCAGCAACTGCTGGACGAGTTCGGGGTGACCCATGACGAACTGGCCACCCGCATCGGCCGGTCCCGCCCCTTGGTGACCAACATGATCCGGCTGTTGCGTCTGCCTATCGCCGTGCAGCGTAGGGTCGCCGCCGGCGTCTTGTCGGCAGGCCATGCCCGGGCGCTGCTCTCCCTGGAGGCCGGATCCGAGGCACAAGAGGAGCTTGCCGCGCGGATCGTGGCCGAGGGTCTGTCGGTACGGGCCACCGAGGAAGCGGTCACTTTGGCCAACCGGGGTGGTGCCTCGACACCGGTCGCTCCGCGGCGCAAGCCCATCCAAATGCCCGGTCTGCAGGACGTCGCGGAGCGGTTGTCGACGACCTTCGACACCCGTGTGACGGTCAGCCTCGGTAAGCGCAAGGGCAAGATCGTGGTCGAATTCGGATCCGTCGACGATTTGCAGCGGATCGTCGCGATGATGGACTCGAAGACCTCCTGAGGCGTTGTAAGCCCAGGTCCAGGGCCACACGGCCGTTACGTCACTGTGACGCTACGGTGACCCCGGGCCGGTGGCGGAACTGAAACATGTTGATTAACAGCAGCTTTCGAAATTTCGAGGGGCCGACTCACCGAATGACGCCGCGGGTGGCATCCGGCGGCTCGACCCTCCTATCCTTAAGGGGCTGCCGTCGGCAGCAGCACGGGTTGAGACCGGGAGTCCAGTGTCTGTCCGAATCGCACCCCTGAAGCTCGAGGGTTTCGAGCAGCTTCCCAAGCACGCGCGCCGCTGCGTCTTCTGGGAGGTGGACCCGGCCACCCTCGGTAGCGACGATCACCTCTCGGACCCCGAGTTCGAGAAGGAAGCCTGGCTCTCGATGGTCATGTTGGAGTGGGGGACCTGTGGTCAGGTCGCCACGCCGTCGGCCGCCGCACGGGGGATCGGGGATCCGCCGTGCCTCGGCTACGTGCTGTACGCGCCACCGCGTGCGGTACCGCGGGCGCACCGATTTCCCACCGGGCCGGTTTCAGCAGACGCAGTGCTACTGACTTCGATCGGTGTCGATCCGGCCCCGATGGCAGACGGCCTGCCCCGGGAATTGATCTCCCGGGTAGTGGAGGAGTTGATGCGGCGCGGGGTACGCGCACTGGAGGCCTTCGGCCGTACGTCCGCAGTCTCCGAACTGCTGGATGTCGGCACCGTGCCGCCCGACGTCGCGCCGGTGTTGGAGGCGGTCGGTGACTGCTCGGTCGAGCATTGCATCATCGCGGCGGACTTCCTGACCGACGTCGGGTTCACCGTGGTGGCGCCGCACCAGTATTTCCCGCGGCTGCGACTGGAACTCGACAAGGGCCTGGGGTGGAAGGCAGAAGTCGAGGCTGCGCTGGAGCGCTTGCTGGAGAGCTCACGGTTGGAGCAACCGATCGGTGCGGGAGCCCCCACGGTGTCCGGCTCGGCGACGGGGTCTATGCGGCGGTCCCAGTTTCGGCTCTCCTGCGTCGAGTCTCGCTGAACCGCCGGGAGTCAGGAACCGCCGAGCTGACCGGTCCGCTCGACCGACAGCTCATGGGCCAGCAATTCGGCGAAGGTGAAGGTTCCGGTCGGCCGGTCGTTCTTGCCGAGCAGATAGAGCCGCTTGACCGCGGCGAGCATTCCCTCGGCGATGGCATCGCGGGTTGCCGGAGAGGCCAGCATCGCACGATCACGTGGGCTGGTGATGTAACCGACGTCGACCTCGACCGTGGGCATGCGGGTCAGGCGCAGCAGGTCCCAGGTCCGGCCATGTGCCCGGCAGTCCTGTAATCCGGTGCGGGCCACGATCTCTCGCTGGATGAAGTCCGCAAGATTGCGACCGATGGTGGACACCGAACCGTGCGAGTTGCCGAAGTGGAATGACGCCACACCGTTGGCCGCCGGGCTGACGTGGGTGGCGCAGCGCAGGCTGATCATCAGATCGGCGCCCACGGCGTTGGCGGTCGCGGCGCGCTCGGCGTCCGACGGATTGCGGCCGCTGGGACGGGACAGGAAGGTGTCCATCCCGATGGCCGTCATCCGGCCTTCCAAGCGACTTGCCAAGTCCCACAAAATATCTGCTTCACTGATCGGACCCGAGGGGGTCTGGGTGATCAGCCCGTGGTCACGACCGCCACGCCCCGGATCGATGACGATCCGCTTGCCGGACAGCCGAGGTCCGGACCGCCGCACCAGCTCCTCCTCGCGGATCGCGTGAGGCGAGCCGCCGGACACCCGCGAGGCCAGGAAGTTCAAGGAGCGCAACGTCTCCGGCCCGCAGATGCCGTCGGCGTACAAGCCGTACTCGCGCTGATAAGACATCAGCGCGTTGTGTGTCTGGATGCCGAAGTAGCCGTCGACCAGACCGGTGTAGAAGCCCAGATCCTGCAGGCGGGCCTGCAGCGTGGCGACGTCGTCGCCGTACATCGGCGCCCCGAACTGATGGTTGAGAATGCGGGCACCCAGGCGGTACGACGCCTCCTTGAGTGCACGGTAGGTGGCCTCGCCGATCACGCCGTCGACGAGCAGGCCACGCTGCTGCTGGAAGGCACGCACCGCCTGGTCCAGGGCGTCGTCGAAGACATCCAATGCCACGTGTTTGCCGGTGCTCAGGTCCGCATCGGGGCTGTCCACCAGCCCCAGCGCGGCCAACGCTGCCCGGATCTCCACCACGGCACCGCTGCGGTCGCCACGACGCAGGCCCTGCTCGGTGCCGCGATGCCGACCCGACATTACTGAGCCCCTCCGGTTGTCGCTGTTGGCAATGGACCGTCGCTGGTGGTTGCCAGCAGATTAGCCAGAATTGTCTCAGATCCCCGGCCAATTTTCGAAAACGGCAAGGCAACAAACGGCACCTAAGAGCCCAGGCTCACAAGCGCGTCGGACGGTGCCCGGAATCGCTAGGTGGCGTCGGCGAGCTCGCGCAGCAGGGCCGCCTTGCCCTTGGCGCCCACGATCCGCTTCACCGGCTGACCGTCCTTGAACAGGATCAGGGTGGGGATGGAGACCACGTTGAAATCCCGCGCGGTGTCCGGGTTGGCGTCCACGTCGAGCTTGGCGACGGTGAGCTGGTCCGCCTGCTCCGCGGCGATCTCTTCCAGGACTGGGGCCACCATCTTGCAGGGGCCGCACCAGGTCGCCCAGAAGTCCACCAGCACGGGCTTGCTGCTGGCCAGGACATCGGCGGCGAAAGTGGCGTCGGAGACGTTCACCGTGGCGTGGTCGGTCATCGAGGTGCTCCCATCAAGGTTTCGGTACCGGTTTCGTGGGCGTCGGCCGTATCGGCCGCGTCTTCGGATTCTGCCAGCCAGCGTTCGGCGTCGATGGCGGCCGCACAGCCGGTCCCGGCGGCGGTGATCGCCTGCCGGTAGGTGCGGTCCACCAGGTCGCCGGCCGCGAACACCCCCTCCAGGGAGGTCCGGGAGCCCGGCTGCTGGACCAGCACGTAGCCGTCCGGGTCCAGGTCGACGGCTCCACGCACCAGCGCCGAGCGGGGGTCGTGGCCGATCGCGACGAACACGCCGGTCACCGGCAGGGTGGTCTCCTCGCCGGTCTCGGTGTCGCGCACCCGCAGCCCGGTCACGGTCGCCTCACCCTCCACGGCCACCGGGACGCTGTTGGTGAGGAACCGGATCTTGTCGTTCTCGCGGGCCCGGTTGAGCATGATCTTCGAGGCCCGGAACTCTTCGCGGCGGTGCACCAGGGTCACGCTGCGGGCGAAGCGGGTCAAGAAGGTGGCCTCCTCCATCGCGGAGTCGCCGCCGCCGATCACGGCGATGTCCTGGTCGCGGAAGAAGAATCCGTCGCAGGTGGCACACGAGCTCACCCCGCGGCCGAGCAGTTCCTGCTCACCGGGGATGTTCAGGTAGCGGGCCGCAGCGCCCATGGCCAAGATGACCGCTCGGGCCCGGTGCGTCTCGCCGTCGGCGGTGACCACGGTCTTGATCGGTCCGTCCAGATCCACCGATTCGACGTCCTCCATACGCAGGTCAGCGCCGAAGCGCAGCGCCTGCTCGCGCATCTCGTCCATCAGCTCCGGGCCCATGATCCCGTTGCGGAAGCCGGGGAAGTTCTCCACCTCGGTGGTGGTCATCAGCGCACCGCCGAAGGCGGTTCCCTCGAAGACCAGCGGGGCCAGTTGTGCCCGGGCGGCGTAGATCGCGGCGGTATACCCGGCCGGGCCGGAGCCGATGATGATCACATCGTGGGTGGATGGTGTCTCAGACATCGAGGGCCTTTCCGCGGGGATCTGGTTACTGGGGCTAGCAACGTCAGCGTAGGCGGCGATTGTTCCCGAACCTCGACGGACGGGTCTAGGGCCGCCGGATGGTCGTGTCGGCCAGCAGTCCGGTGTCGGCGGAACTGCAGTGCGGAGCCACCGCCAAGGCGATGATTGTGCCCTCTGGCGTGCCCGGCACCAGCAGCACGACCCCGGGGTGACCGTTGATCGTGATCTCACGGGCCCCCAGCACGTGCGTCGAGGCCGGGTAGCCCAGCCCGGCCAGGCAACCGGTCCGGCGTGCCGGATCGGCCAGCGGGCCGTATTCAGGGCGTTGGTCCAGCAGCTCGAGGAGCTCCGGTTCGGACAGCGGCAGCGCCGCCGTCGGCGCGGACGCCACCGTTATGGCGTCCAACGAACGGGGGCCGCTGGGAGTGTCGCCGGGGAACCGGATCAACGCGGTCGTGCCGACCCCGATCGCGATCACCGCGGCCGCGCCGCCGGCCCAGGCGGCGATCCGATTCAACCGGGGTAGCGGCCGGCTCGAGTGCGCCGGTGGACCGCTGGGGGCCCGGGATTGTTCGTCGCCCGCATCGATTGGCATGCCGCCGCTTCCGCTCGCTCTGGTAACCCGCCCTCCGGCGCCAAGGCTATCCGGCGCGGGCCGGCCGGGCCGCAGCGCCGGGCCCGGGGTGCAGGGATCGTCCGAGCAGTACGGCCAGCCGGGCACGGCCGCGGGCGCAACGACTCTTGACGGTGCCCGGGGCCACGCCGAACGCGTGGGCCGCGTCGGCCACCGAATATCCCTGCATGTCGACGGCGACCACCGCGGCGCGCTGCGCGACCGGCAACCGGTGTAACGCGGCGCGCACCTCCAGCGCGGTCTCGATCTCAGCGGTGCGATCACCGACGACGGCGTGCGTGACGAGCAGCTCGGTGTGGGCAACCTTGTTGCGGCGCAAGCGATCCAGGCAGGCGTTGATCACGATGCGATGCAGCCAGCTGCCGACGGCGGCGTTGTGGCGAAACGATCCCGCCGCCCGATGCGCCGACAACATCGCCTCCTGCAGGGCGTCCTCGGCCTCGTGTGGACAGCCGGTGGTGAGCCGTGCCAGCCGGCGAAGCCGGCGGTGGTGGCGGCCGTAGAGCTCGCCGAACGCGTAGCGGTCCCCGGCGACATGCGCGGCCAGCAGTTCGGCGTCGCTGCGGTCCCGGTGCCCCATGGGCGGACAGTAACCAGCGGTGGCGCCGTCGGCACTTCACCCAAACGAGCTGTGCACAGGAGGGCTAGGCGGTATCGGCGATCCGCTTAGGAGGACGCCCCCTGCACGGTGATCTCAGAGATCTGGGTACGGCTTTCGCCACCGGTGTTGCCCATCGTGGAGATCCACACCAGCAGGTTCGACGTCGCAGACGACGAGTCGGCGGTGATCTTGTTGGAGCCGGGCTGCAGCGCCTTCGCGGGGGCCAGCAAGGTGGTGTCCTCCAGACGCGACGGCTTCGGTGTCGGGGCGGAGCGCAGCTCCACTCGAGTGCCGGTGCTGGACACGTTGAGCGTGACGGTGCCGATCACCGTGGGCTTGGGCAGTTGCAGCATCAGCCCGACGCCGTTCTTGAAATTCGGGAAGGGCACCGGATCGGAGTAGGTGTCCGTCGACCAGGCGGTGGCCGGATTTCCGTCGATCGCCAGGCCGGCGTCCTGGGGCCGGTCTGCCTCACCACCGGGGGAGAAGACCGTCACCTGGACGGGCTTGACGATGCCACTGGGCCCGGTCGTGCCCGGCTGCGACGACGCTGACGGACTGCTCAAGCCCAGTTCAGTCTTGTCCAACCCGTTGACGTCACCGAAGATCCGGTTGAGCACCGAGGCCAACACCAGCAGCGCGACCAGGATGACGGCCCCGCCAATGCCCAGGCCGATCAGCACCCGGCGGCGCCGCTCGGCCCGCGTCTCGTCGTCCGGTGGTGGGGGCGCCGGACGCGGCGCGGGCTGCTCCTCGCCGACCGTGCCCAACAGCTCGGTCTGCTCGTGCAGGGCGGTCGCCTGCTGCAGCAGGTTCGACAGCGTCGACGCACCGCGGATCCCGCCGTCGGGCTGGATCGCGTGGCTGGCCGCCGCCGAGATCTGGAACGGGATGTCGGGGTTGATCGAGTCGGGCTTGACCGGGTTGCCGGCCTCGTCCCGATCCGCCGGTTCCAGTCCGCCGTCGGCCCCGGCATCGGTCAGCGGCCACCGGTTGACCAGCAGCGCGTACAGGGTGGCACCGATCCCGCGGATGTCGTCCTCGGGCTTGGTGTCGGGCAGCGTGGCGGGGAAGGCCAGCGTGACGTCGCCGTCGATGCTGACCCGGACCCGGGCCGGGTGGTCGATCGACAGGGCCACGCCGCTGTGGTGGGCGGACTCGGCCGCGGTGGCCAGCGACCGGATCGCCCGGGCGGCGCCGATCGGTGACGGCGACGTGCCGGCCACCTCCTGCAGCGAGGCACCGCGCACCCATTCGGAGACCACCAGTCCGCCCGCACCGACACGCACCACGTCAAGCACGCGGGCGATACCGGGCAGGTTGATCTGGCTGAGCCGCTGGGTGCGCGACAGGACGCCGGTGAGCTGGTCATCGGCCATGGTCTGATTCGGGTCGACGAACGTCAGCGCGACCTGTCGATCCAGCGCGGTGTCCAGTGCCTGCCAGAACTGCAGCACCGCAGTGCCGCCGTGGCGTACCAGCAGCCGGTAGCGGCCACCGGCGATGCTCAGGCCGGGTGTCAGCAAGCTGTCATTGCCGGCTGACTCGGGGGCCTCGGCGGCCCGCTGAGACTGCTGCGGAGCAACGGTCCGCGACGCGGCCCGAGACCCGGCGCCCTCGGAAGGAATGTCGGCCACCTCCGCGCCTTTCGGTGTCCGGCCACCGGCGATGTGCTCCGGCGGCGTATGCGCGGCGGGATCGTTGGGCACGTCCCCGCCGGTTGTGGGCAAACGGTTGTGCTCAGCGTACGGGACGGCGAGATCGGGAGAAGGCGGGTTCGGCATGCTGATTGAGGCTCCTCGGGCACCTATTGTTCGGCGCACCGCGGCCAGGGCGGCAACGGCCTCGGGCACCTGCGCGCGGACCATGACCGCCCCGATGATCGGCAACATCACCAGCGCCATGACCAGCAGACGCAACATCGATCCCGCGGCGCCGTGGTCGGTCAGCATCCGCAGGCCCAGCACTCGATCCAGCACCTCGGCGACCAGCCCGGCCAGCAGCGACGCCGTCAGCGTCACCAGCACGGTGCGGATCACGTCCGGCCTCACCAGATGCCCACTGACCGGGCGCAGGGAGCGCCGCAGCAGCACATGCCCGAGGACCGCCCCGGCAAGAAAGCCCAGACCGTTGGCCAGGCCGAGATAGGCGGCCACCAGATCCGGGTTGTCGGTCAGGTGCGGGGCCGCCACCGACGCGACGATCTTCACCGCGGTGATCACCACGATGATGGCGATGGGAGTCCACGGTTGTTCCCGGGCGTAGAACACCCGCAGCTGCAGCAGCACCATGGCGTAGGGGATCAAGGTGAAGGCGGACATGGCGACCGCGGCGCCGAGGTAGCCCGCGTCCACGTTGCCGAAGTTGCCGTAGGCGAACAGCGCGCTGCCGATCGCCGGACCGCCGACGGTCATCAGCGCCACGATCGGAATAAGGGTGATCATCATCAACCGGGTGGCCAGCGACAGGTCGGCCAGCACCGCGGGGTCGTCGCCGGCGGCGGCGTTGCGGCTCAGCCGGGGCATCACGACGGTCAGGACCGTTACGCCGATCATGCCGAACGGCAGCTGCAGGAGCAGCCAGGCGTAGTAGTAGATCGCCGGGCCGGACGCGGCAGCGGTGCTGGCGATCTGATTGGTCACCACCAGGCCGACCTGGCTGATCAAGACGTAGAGCACCATCGCCGAGGCCATCGTGCCGAAACGCTTGAGCCGGTCGTCGATTCCCCACAGCGGACGCAGGCTGATCCGCTCGCGGCGGATCGCCACCAGCAGCACCGCGGTCTGGGCGACGACACCCGCCGTGGTGCCCAGGCCGAGTACCAGCAACTTGGCGTTGCCCATCCGCACCGGGTCGACCGACAGTTCCCCCGGCACCAGCAGGTAGGCCACCAGGGTGGCGATCGCGACGACGTTGTTGACCACCGGTGCCCACGCCGGTGCACCGAAGATGTTGCGGGTGTTGAGGATTGCCATGAACACCGAGGACAGCCCGTAGCAGATCACCTGCGGTAGCAGCAGATAGGCGAAGGCGATGGTCAGTGGCTCGTTGACCTGGGGGTCGCCGCCCAGCATCAACCGCACCAGCAGCGGTGCCGCCGCCACCGACATCACCGTGGTGGCCAGCAGCAGCGCGGTGGCCAGCGTGACCAGCCGTCGTACGAACGCGGCACCGCCGTCGGCGTCGTCGCGTTCGGCGCGGGCCAGTACCGGCACGAAGATCGCGGTGAATGTCGCCTCCAGCACCAGGGCGGCGATCTGATTCGGCAGCTGGTTGGCCACCGAGAAGGCGCTCGAGAGCGCCGCGCCCAGAATTGCTGCCAACAGCACCACCCGGATGAACCCGGTGATCCGACTGACCAGCGTGGCCAAGGCCATTCCCCAGGAGCGCGACACCACCGCGGCGTCGGTCAGCTCGGCGCGCGCGGGTTGCTGCGCCGGCGTGCTCATCGGTCGCCGCCTGGGTTGGATGGGGGCGCGGGCAAGTCGGCGCGGTCGGGTTGCCCGCGGAAGCGGTGCCAGAGCCGACGCCCGGTCAGCACCGTCAGCGCCGCGGCGGCGGTCATGGTGATCAAGAACAGCACCATGCCGTAGGCGTTGGAATGCACCGACAGCCGTACGGACTCACCCAGCGGTAGACCGTCGGGAGTCTGCAGCGCCGCATCGACGACGAAGTGCTGGTTGACGCGCACCTCGACCGGAACCCGCAGCGGCAGATACCCCGGCGGCAGTTCCAGTTCCCCGACATCGGTCACCGTCATTCCGGGTGGGGCGTCGACATGCAGCCGTACTCGGATCGGTACCGCCAGATCGTTGCGCAGCGCCAGCGGCAGCGGGCTGTGCTCGGTGGCCAGCGTGTAGGAGTCGGCGGGGTTGACGATGGTGACCGCACCGATCAGGTCGGTGACGGTGTTGCCGATGATCGCCAGCCGCTGCGCCGCCAGGCCGTTGCGGACATCGACCGGCTCGGACTGGGTCAGCGCGCGCAGCATGCCCTCGGCCAGCGGCGCCGTGTACGCCTCGCCGGTCAGGCCGGTGCGGGCGTCGGTGGTCAGCGCCGAGGTCAGGCCCGACAGCCGGCCGATGTCGTTGGCCACCGCGCCGATGACGTCGGGGCTGAAGCCGCCGGCCGGTTGTTGGGGCGGCAGCGGATGTTCGGGCGGGGCTGTGACGCCACGTGATTCGGCGATCACCGCGGTCAGCGGCCGGGCCACGGCCAGCCCGGAGCGCAGCGCGGTGGCCAAGGTGGTCAGCACGGCTTGGGCGTCGTCGGCGCGGGGTTTCCAGTACGCCGGCGGCATCAGAATCTCGTCGCGTGGCGCGCCGGGATCCTCCGGGGACTCCAGTCCGCGCCACAGCATGGAGCCCAGGGCGTCCTGGCGCCGGGCCAGCGCCGAGTCGTGACGAAGCCGGACGGCCAGCGAGCCGTCCTGGTAGCTGGGTGCGACCGGATCGGTGCCCATCGCTGCCAGCGCGGCGCCGACGGCGGGGTCATAGGGCACGGCCACCAGCTGTGGGGACAGCCGCCGCGGGGTGAGGTCGGCGGTGGCGGAGGCGCCGGCCGCGGTGTCCTGGGCCGCGCAGTCACCGGCGGTGATCACCACCGTGTCGCCCTGCGCACCGATCAGGTCCGCGGCGCCGGCCGTGAGCCGGCCGTCGCCGAGCAGGACCGCACCCCGGGTCGAGGTCACCTCGAGGATGCGGTCGACGATGTCGGCGGGCTTGTGCACCGCGATCTCGTCGAGCCGCGCGTCGCCCACCCGCGCCAGCGCGTCCAGGTCGGCCTGCGCGTAGGGGGTTGCCGTGACACAGGTGTGGTGCGCCAATCGGCGCAGCCGTTCCAGCCAGGTCCGGGCGGCGTCGCGGCCGGTGCCCGGGTGCGAGGTGGCGCTGTCGGGGGAGTCGGCGACGACGTACCCGCTGGTCATCGCGTTGACGGTGACCACCAGGTCGGGGTCGACGGCCAGACACAGTGCTTGGTTGACCACGCCGTTGGCGTCGACCGCGGGGCTGGTGGCGAATTCGGCGGCGGACAGCAGCGCATCGAGGCGCCCACCGGGGGCCAGCGATGTCGCCAGGTCATCGTCGGTGAGCTGAACCGGCAGGGTGCCGCCGGGCGCCCCGGGGGTCAGCCGGGGCCGATCGGCCAGCGGCCAGAACATGGTGAGCCGCACCGGCTGGGAGATGTCGGGTGCGACGGCGCCGGCGGACAGGTCGGAGTCCGCGTCGGGCTTGGGCAGCCCGGTCACCGGGAGCAGGAAGCGGGCGTCGTCGAGCCGGGTCGGCTCGCCGTAGTCGGGCGTGCCGTTGACGTTGACCAGCACCGGATAGATGCCGGGGTGGTCGACGTTCAAGGCCGGCTCGCTCGCCGAGCGCAGCGGCGCCGACAGCGTGAAGCGGGCTTCCTGACCGCGCTGCAGCTCGGTCGCCACCGTGCTGAACGTGCCCACCGGGCGGTACTGGTCGTTGGCCCCGCGCAGGTTGGTGCGCAAGCCGGCCGAGGAGGCGACGGCGCCGGCCTGCTCGAGGCGCACCATCACATCGCGGACCGGTCGGTCCCCGACATTGCTCACCGTGCCGGCGACGGTGACCAGGGGGACGCTCGAGGTGGTGACAACCTCCGGGGTGACGCGGTCGATCCGGATCTGAACGAACGGAGCCACGTCGGGTTCGCCGGCGGGAACGTGCGGGGCGGCGCCGCCGAGCGCTGTGCCGAGGGTCATCAGGAGGGCGGCCACCACCGCCGGGAGGGCCGCCAACCGCCTCGGCGAGGGACCCTCACCGCTTCGTCGCGTGCGGGTCACGGGTCTAGCCTGCGACCGTTCTTCCGGTCCGGCGAGTTCTCGCCTGTGCGAGTACGGCGGGCGCGGGAATGCGTCTGTGGTCGTCGCCAGGGTGCGGTCACCGGAAGGGGCGGCAGGGCGGCCGGGCCGTCGGCCTGCAGCCGGTCGATCAATTCGTCGGCGACCAGCGCCAAGCGTCGTTCGTCGGCGTAAGCCAAGCGGGACGGCAGCTCCCGGATGGGCACCCACGCCACCTCGGCGACTTCCACGTCGTCGTCGCACAGTTCCCCGCTGGAGAACCGCAACAAATAGTGGTGCACGGTCTTGTGCACCCGGCGACCGTCGGTGACGAACCAGTAGTCGATGCTGCCCAGGGCGGCCAGCACGCTGCCCTGCACGCCGGTTTCTTCGGCGACTTCGCGGATGGCGGTCTGCTCGGCGGTCTCACCGACTTCGATATGTCCTTTGGGCAGTGACCACAGCATCCTGCCGCGCCGGTCGACGCGCCCGATCAGTGCCGCGACCTGTCCGTCCCGCGGACCGTCGATGCCGTCGACGACAAGTCCGCCCGCGGACGTCTCGTGCACGGTGCGCAACCGTTCCGGCCCGTGCCGCGCGGTGCGGGGCCGGCGCTGGGCCGCCCGACTGGGCGTCGCGCTCGGGCTGGGGCTGGCATCGGTGGCGGGGGATTCGGCGTGGTTGATTTTCGGACCAGACGTGCGTCGACCACGGCGCCGCCTGCGGCGCCGTCCCGAATTGGCTTCTCCGCCGTCGGCCGACACCCATGCGATAGTAGCTGGCACGCTGGGGCCGACCTGCCTCCCTCGCCGGTGTCCCACGCCGCCCGGTTTCGGTGTGTTCAGTCCGCCCAGTGTGCGGAATCGTCGGCGCGGCCCGCGAAAAACCTACGAAACCGCACACTCGGCAGCGGGTGGGTGACGACTTGGCCGGCTTCGCCGTCCTCGCGACCACCGCTGGGTTGTGGGCGGTGGCCCGCTTCGCCCGGCTTCGCCGTCCTCGCGACCACCGCTGGGTTGACGGCGGTGGCCCGCTTCGCCCGGCTTCGCCGTCCTCGCGACCACCGCTAAGCTCATCGAACGTGCCTGATGCCCATCGCGACGACGCCGACCTGCTGACCACGGCGGCCGTGGAGCTGAACCGGCACGCCGAGTTGCTGCGCAGCCTCGGCGCGATGTTCGCCGAAGCCGGTCAGGAGATCTACCTGGTCGGGGGATCGGTCCGCGATGCGCTGTTGGGCCGGCCGAGCCCGGATCTGGATTTCACCACCGACGCACGCCCCGAACAGGTGCTGCGCATTCTGCGGGGCCGGACCGAGGCGATGTGGGACACCGGTATCGACTTCGGCACCGTGGGCGCAACGCTGGGCGGCCAACGCGTGGAGATCACCACTTTTCGGGCCGACAAATACGACCAGGTGTCCCGCAATCCCGAGGTGCGCTTCGGCGACTCGCTCGACCAGGACCTGGTGCGCCGCGACTTCACGGCCAACGCGATGGCGGTCCGCATCACCCCGGCCGGACCGGGGGAGTTCCTCGACCCGCTCGGCGGCCTGGCGGCCCTGCGGGATCGTGTGCTCGACACCCCGACCGCACCGCAGGATTCCTTTGGCGACGACCCGCTCCGGATGCTGCGCGCCGCGCGGTTCGTCTCCCAACTCGGGTTCACGGTGGCGCCGCGGGTGCGGGCCGCGATCGAGGACATGGCGCCGCAGCTCGCGCGCATCACCGCTGAACGCGTGGCCGCCGAGTTGGACAAGTTGCTGGTGGGTGCCGACCCGGTGGCCGGCCTGGATCTGATGGTGGCCACCGGGATGGGCGATGTGGTGCTGCCCGAGGTCGGCGGCATGCGGATGGCGATCGACGAGCATCACCAGCACAAGGACGTCTACCAGCACTCGCTGACCGTGCTGCGTCAGGCGATCGACCTCGAGGACCCAGGGCCCGAAGGTGGTCCCGATCTGGTGCTGCGCTGGGCGGCGTTGCTGCACGACATCGGCAAGCCGGCCACCCGCCGGCACGAAACTGACGGAGGCGTCAGTTTCCACCACCACGAGGTGGTGGGCGCGAAGATGGCCCGGAAACGGATGCGTGCGCTGCGCTACTCCAAGCAGATGATCGACGATGTCTCCCAGCTGGTCTATCTGCACCTGCGGTTCCACGGTTACGGCGACGGCAAGTGGACCGACTCGGCCGTGCGGCGCTACGTCACCGATGCCGGACCGCTGTTGGGACGGCTGCACAAACTGGTCCGGGCGGACTGCACCACCCGCAACAAGCGGCGCGCGGCGCGCCTGCAGGCCAGCTACGACCAGCTCGAAGAGCGGATCGCCGTCCTGGCCGAGCAGGAGGATCTGCAGCGGGTGCGGCCGGACCTGGACGGCAACGAGATCATGGCGCTGCTCGACATCCCGGCAGGTCCGCAGGTGGGCCGCGCGTGGAGCTATCTCAAGGAGCTGCGCCTGGAGCGCGGGCCGTTGACGCGCGAAGAGGCGACCGCCGAGCTGCTGTCGTGGTGGCAGACCCAGGGGAACCGATAGCGGGAGCTGCGCGTCTGAGCAGGGTATGGACTACTGCCTGGGCGACGGTGAGGGCGCGGCCACGATGTGGACCGGTGCTGCGGACTTGGATCTTGACGGGGACGGGTTAGCCGACGCCATCAGTCTCGATTTCGACGGCGACGGACTGCGCGACGACGCGCTGGTGGATCTTGACGGGGACGGGTTGGCCGATCATCTCCTGCTGGACCTCGACGACGACGGCATCCCGGAGGCTTCCTTCATCGACGACGGCTCCGGTACCTGGGGACACGGCGCGGTTGCGGGGTCGGCGGATCGATCGGGCGGGCTGCGCTGGCTGGGGCTCGACGACGTCGAGCACACCGGCGGTCCGCTGGTGGATTTCGATGGCGACGGGCGTGTCAACGACCGGTTGCTGGACTCCGATGGCGACGGACGGGCCGATCGGGTGCTGATCGGCAGCGAGGCGGGTCGCTATGGGGCGGCCTACGTCGACACCGACGGGGACGGGAGGTGGAACGTCAAGCTCACTGACGCCGATGGTGACGGTGCCGCCGACGGCGCCACCGTGCTGTGAGATTGCCAGGCAACTAGGGGTACCGGCGAGCGGCAAATCTGGAAATACTGAACGCGGCGACATCTTTGCCTCGGGTAGAACGCCCCTTGGGGGGAGGCACCAATGAAAAAGATGCGGGTGGGCGCCCTCCTGGGGGCGCCGCTGGTGGCCGCGCCGACGGTGATCGGAGCGGTCGGTGGCGCGGGCGTGGCCGCGGGTGCGGAGCACCGGATCCTCGAGTACTGCCTGACCGCAGAAGCCCTGGTCATGATCCCGGCGATGAACCAGGATTGGCTCGACCTGAGCAAAGAGCTCTACCTGGTGCCGAACGGATTCGCCCCCGACGGGACGGCGACGTTTCTGCAGGTGCCGGAGACCAACGACCTGAACGCCAGCCTGGCCGGTGCCACCGGCATCCTGACGGCCGCGATCGAGGAACGCTGGGACGCCGGCGATTTCAGTGCCGCAGACCCGCTGTACGTTTTCGGCTACTCCCAGGCGTCGGTCGCGGCGGGGCAGGCTCAGTTACAGCTCGCCGCGTACGGGATACCCACGGATGCACTGCATTTCGTGTTGGTGGGTGACAGTGCCGCGGAGGGCGGGTTCTTGAGCGGGTTCATGGACACGCTGCTCAGCTGGTTTCCGGAGTCCTGGCATGACGGCGTGACGGCGATGGCCACGCAGATCTTCACCTGGCTTCAGATCGACGACGCGATGGGCCTCACCACCCCGAGCGACCTGTACCCGACTGACGTCTACAGCCTGTCAAGCGACGGATTCGCCAATTGGGATGGCGGACAGAACTTCTTAGGCATGTTCGTCGACCACCTGGCATACCTGGGCTTGTCGCCGGAGGAGATCGCCAGTGCTCAACTCGACCCCGACCTCGGCTCGGCGCTGACCCAATACTTCATGATCGACGGCGCCAACGTGGACATGTTCCAAGCCCTGATGAACTCGTTCGTGATGATCATGGACGGCTTGGTGGGGCTGCTGTAGCGCGCTCAGCGCCCCTGCGGTGCTTTTGCGGCTGATTCGGCTCCGGCTCTCTTCGCGCAAGCGCTCATCGACCGGAGCCGGGAGGTCCCGCGAAGGCTTGGGCGATCTCCAACCAGCGCTGCGCGTCGTCGCCGTGTGCCGTGACGTCCAGGTCAGCCAGCGCGCGCCGTTGCGTGACCAAAAAGCAGAAGTCCTCGGCAGTGCCGGTCACCCGCTGGGCAGCGTTCACCGGGCCCCATGCCCACACCCCGCCCTCGGGCGCGTGTAGTTCCACGTGAAACGGTTCGGCCGGTGGCGTCAGGTTGTGCACGCTGAAGGCGAAATCCCGGGTCCGCACGCCCAGATGTGCGATCGACCGCAACCGCGCCGTGGGGCGGCGCCGCACCCCAAGGGCGTCGGCCACGTCCAGACCGTGCGCCCAGGTCTCCATCAGCCGGGCGGTAGCCATCGAGGCGGCGCTCATCGGCGGGCCGAACCACGGCAGCTTGCGCCCGTCGGCCACTCCGAGCAGCGCCCCGTGCAGCTTCGCGCGCGTGGAGCGCCAGTCCGCCAGCAGTTCGGCCGGCGGCAGCTGGGCCAGTTCGGCGGCGCCGGCGTCGACGAATCCGGCCGGATCCTTCATCGCTTCGGTGAGTGCGGCAGCAAAACCCGCCTCGTCGGTGATGGCGGTCAACGACACCCGGTCGGTCCACAGCAGATGACCGATCTGATGGGCAATCGTCCAACCGGCCGCCGGTGTGGGCGTACCCCACTGACTGTCGACAAGCGGGGCCACCAGGGCGTCGAGCTCGTCGCTTTCGGCACTCAGGTCGGCGACAATCGATTCAGTTTCGGCCATGTTCGTACTTTAGGCCCACCGGTTCGCGGCGCCGCCCGACGAACGCGTGCCCGGCCAAACCGGCCAGATACAGCAGAGTGCCGGCCACGATCAGCGACGGAGCCTGTCCATCGGGGGGAATCAGCGCCGCGGCCCCGGCCACGGCGATGATGAACGACAGCCAGAACAGCGAATCCTGCACCGCGAAAACATGTCCGCGCAGGGCGTCGTCGACGTCGATCTGCATCGCGGTGTCGGCGCACAGTTTGACCACCTGCCCGGCCACTCCGAGCAGGAAACCGCACGACACCAGCACCGGCAGGTACAACCCGACGGCGGCGAGCTGGATGACCGCAGCCGCCGCCAGGGCACCGTTGGTGGTGGCGTAGCGGCCCCAGCGGTGCACCGCGGGCGGGGTCAGCAGCGTCGCCAGAAACGACCCGGCGCCCGCCGAGGCGACGAACAAGGCCGTGGTTCCCAGGCCGGACACCGTGTGCTCGCCGACGTGCCGGACCAGCACCAACACCAGCAGGGTGTTGATGCCGAAGGCCATCCGGTGCGCGGCCAGCCCGCACAGGGTGGCGGCCACGGTGGGACGGTCGCGCACGGTGCGGATGCCGTGCATCCAACCCGTCGTCACCGCATAGAGCACCGAACCGTGGATCGCGCGCTTGGTGTCGTCGGGTCCGAGCACATGGGCCTCGAAGCGCACCGAGAGCACCAGAGCGATCGCGACCGGGAGGGCCACCGCGGCGATGATCGACGCCGCACCGCGATCGTCGGTGCCCACCAGCCAGCGCGGCAGCAGCATGAAGTTGGCGCCCAGAAAAGCGGCCACCGCACCGATCGCGATCGCCAGCGCGTTCATCGTCACGACCTGGTCGCGCGGCACCACGTGCGGCAGCGCCGCCGACAGCCCGGAGGCGATGAACCGGGTGAAGCCGTTGGCGATCAGGGCCGCGCACAGCACCGGCAGATCACCGGCGCCGACGGCCAGCAGCGCCGCGATCCCGAGTACCAGCACCAGCCGGGCGACGTTGGCCACCACCATCACCTGGCGGCGGTCCCAGCGGTCCAGCAGAGCGCCGGCGAACGGCCCCAGCACCGAATACGGCAGGAACAGCACGGCGAAAGCGCCCGCGATCGCCCACGGGGAGGCGGCCCGGTCCGGGTTGAACAGCAGTGCTCCGGCCAACCCGGCTTGGAACAGACCGTCGCCGAATTGGCTGGCGGCGCGCAGTTCCAGCAGGCGGCGGAACTCCGGCAGGCCACGCGCCGACCGCCACAGTGATGCGGGTGCGCGGTTGTCCACCACAGAACCTCTTCCAGACTCGGGCGGCTGTCACTGCGGCGCCGGCCCCAAACCAGCCTACAAATATTGCGGGTCGGCCGATGTTCGGCACAGCACAACACGAATGACGGCGGCGGGTGCCATGATGGAAAAATGGCCCAACCCGAAGACCCCGAGGACTATGTCGCGCCCGCTGCGCATCGGGTCCGGGCCGGCACGCTGCTGTTGGCCAACACCGATCTGCTCGAACCCACCTTTCGCCGCACGGTGATCTACGTGGTCGAGCACAACGACGGTGGAACTTTGGGCGTGGTGCTCAACCGCCCCAGTGAAACCGCCGTCTACAACGTGCTGCCGCAGTGGTCGGAGCTGGCCGCCAAACCCAAAACCATGTTCATCGGCGGCCCGGTGAAACGCGATGCCGCCCTGTGCGTCGGGCTGTTACGGGTCGGCGCCGAACCCCACGGGGTGCCCGGCCTACGCCACATCGATGGCCGCCTGGTGATGGTCGACCTCGACGCGGACCCGGAGACCGTCGCGCCGCATGTGGAGGGCGTGCGGATCTTCGCCGGCTACGCCGGCTGGACCATCGGCCAGCTCGAGGGAGAGATCGAGCGCGACGACTGGATCGTGCTGTCGGCGCTGCCGTCGGATGTGATGGTGCCGCCCCGAGTCGACCTGTGGGGGCGGGCCCTGCGACGGCAGCCCTGGCCCACCGCGCTGTTGGCCACCCACCCGATCGACATCAGCCGCAACTGAGCCGGCGGTGAGCGCCGCTCGAGCGACCTAGCCGCAGCCGCAGCCGCTGCCACACCCGGAGGCCGGCTCCGGCGGAGCGCTGTCGGAGCAGCCGCAGCCCGCGCCGCAACCCGTCTCCTCGACGGGCGCGCTGTCGCCGCAGCAACCGCCGGACCCGCAACAGCCGGCATCGGCCGCCGCGGTGGCCTGTGCCGACAGCCGAGTCGCGTAGCGGGCGCCCTGCCAGGCCCCGGCGGCCAGGGTGGCCAGTGCCCCGGTGATCGAGATGATCAGCGCCAGCAGTGCCATCGATGACGGGCCGGCCAGCACCAGCAGGCCGCCCGCCCCCAGGATCACCCCGATCGCGACCTGGGCGGGCGCGACGGCCCGCAGCACCAGTTGCTCGGGGTCACCGGTGAGGGGCCGCACCAGGGTCCGAACCCCGAAACCCAGCGACACCAGGGCCGCAACCAGGCACAACACACCCATGATCAGCATGGGCTACACAATACGAGTCGGGCGATCAGCCCGTGGTGCCCACCTGGTGGTGAATCGTGCCCGATTCCACCGGAGGGTGGGGGGCATCAGATGGCGGGACGGTGCCCACCTGGTGCCGGACCGTGCCCGATTGCACCGGACCACTAGGGGCGGGGGGCGGGGGGTTGGTACCGGGTCGCTCGACGCGGAAGCCGTTGATGATCCCGTCGGTCGCCGGAGCGGTGCCGATCGCCCGGCCGGCGCCGGTAGTCACCGTCAGCGACACCAGGTAGGCCGCGTCGTCCGCCGGCACGATCACGTGCCGGCGCGAGGTGTTCAGCGTCATGTCGGCGTCGCGATAGGTCCCCTCGATGATCGAGGAGGGGAACCCGTTGAAGTCGTCGAGGGAGGCGTTGGTGGTCTGCCAGGCCATCAGCGTCTGGCTGTCGACGAACCCGTGGGTGATCGCTTCCTTCGGGTCGAACTGCCCGCCCAACCGGTACACCACGACCTGGGCGTTGGGGGTGTAGAGCGATCCACTGCGCCGGTCGGCGATCACGGCGAACGCATCGGGAACGTTGGGGTCGGGCACGTGGGACCAGCCCGCCGGCATCGGCAGGGTGATGTTGAACGCGTTGAACCCGGCGGGCTGCTGCGGCTCCAGCTGCACCTTCTTGGCCGCGAAGTAGTCGCGCAGGGTGCCAGAGGTCGCCGGCACCAGGCCGCTCGGCGGCGCCGGCGGTGCTGCGGCGGCCGGAGCAGCCGGGATGCCCGCGGGTGCCGGGAGGGCGGGCGCCGCCGGCCGCGGCGCCGCCGCAAGCGGCCCGGTCACGGGCGCTGCTGCCGGCTGGGCGGGTGGGCTGTAGGGGTTCGGCTGCGCCGGGACCAGCGGATCGGCCGCCACGGCGGGCATACCGGCCAAGCCCGCCGCCATGACAGCGGCGCAGCCGAAGAGGAGTCGCCAACGGTGCGCGGTGTTCGTCATCTCCAGGGTCCTTCCGGGGCGGGCCGGGCAGCGATGCCCTGGCCGTGAAATGACGGTAGCCAGCCGCTGACAGGGTCGCCAGGGCCGCAACCGACCTGGAACTAAGCCCTCACCGGGTCGCAATCCAACTGATACCAAGCTGTGGCGATCAGACCGGCAGACGCCGCCCTTTACCCTGTTGAGGTGAACGAAGCCCCGACCACCCAGGGATCCAGCGACCAGGCGCCCCGGCACCGCTACAACGCGACGCTGGCCGGGCGTATCGAAGACACCTGGCAGCAGCACTGGGAGCAGGCCGGGACCTTCAACGTCGCCAACCCGGTCGGTTCGCTCGCGCCGACGGACGGCTCGACCGTGCCCGCCGACAAGATGTTCGTCCAGGACATGTTCCCCTACCCCTCCGGGGACGGACTGCACGTCGGGCACCCGCTGGGCTACATCGCCACCGACGTCTACGCCCGCTACTTCCGGATGACCGGCCACAACGTGCTGCACGCCCTGGGCTTCGACGCGTTCGGCCTGCCCGCCGAGCAGTACGCGGTGCAGACCGGTACCCACCCGCGCATCCGCACCGAGGCCAACGTCGAGAACTTCCGCCGGCAACTGCGGCGCCTCGGCCTGGGGCACGACAGCCGGCGCAGCTTCTCCACCACCGACGTCGACTTCTACAAATGGACGCAGTGGATCTTCCTGCAGATCTACAACGCCTGGTTCGACACCAGCGCGAACAAGGCGCGCCCGATCTCCGAGCTGATCGCCGAGTTCGACTCCGGCTCACGCATCCTCGACGACGGGCGGGACTGGGCGCAGCTGTCGGCCGGTGAGCGCGCCGACGTCATCGACGGTCACCGGCTGGTCTACCGCACGGACTCGATGGTCAACTGGTGTCCGGGGCTGGGCACCGTGCTGGCCAACGAAGAGGTCACCGCTGACGGGCGAAGCGACCGCGGCAATTTCCCGGTTTTCCGGAAGCGGTTGCGGCAGTGGATGATGCGGATCACCGCGTACTCCGACCGACTGCTTGACGATCTCGAATTGCTGGACTGGCCGGAGAAGGTCAAGACCATGCAGCGCAACTGGATCGGGCGTTCCACCGGTGCGGCGGCGTTGTTCGCCGCTCCCACAGTCGACGGTGACCTGGTGGGCATCGAGGTGTTCACCACGCGCCCGGACACGCTTTTCGGTGCCAGCTACCTGGTGCTCGCCCCCGAGCATGAGCTGGTCGACCGGCTGACCGTCGCCGCATGGCCGGACGGGACAGATCAACGCTGGACCTTCGGCGCCGGCACCCCGGCGGCGGCCGTCGCCGACTACCGTAAGGCGATCGCGGCGAAGTCCGATCTGGAGCGCCAGGAGAACAAGACCAAAACCGGTGTGTTCCTGGGCAGTTACGCAACCAACCCCGCTAACGGGCAGCAGGTGCCGATCTTCATCGCCGACTATGTGCTGGCCGGCTACGGCACCGGCGCCATCATGGCGGTTCCCGGACACGACCAGCGAGACTGGGAGTTCGCCGCCGAATTCGGCCTTCCGGTAGTCGAAGTCATTGCCGGCGGCGATATTGCGGAAGCCGCTTACGCGGGCGACGGCACTCTGGTCAATTCCGGCCCGCTGGACGGCATGAGCGTCGCCGACGCCAAGAAGGCCATGACCCAACAGCTGGAGGCGCAAGGCCACGGCTGGGCGCGCATCGAATACAAGCTGCGGGACTGGCTTTTCGCCCGGCAGCGGTACTGGGGCGAGCCGTTCCCGATCGTCTTCGACGCCGACGGCCGAGCGCACCCGCTGGACTCCGCGGCCCTGCCGGTCGAGTTGCCCGACGTCGCCGACTACTCACCGGTGCTGTTCGACCCGGACGACGCCTCCAGTGAACCCTCACCGCCGCTGGCCAAGGCGACCGACTGGGTGCATGTCGAGCTGGACCTCGGAGACGGACTGCAGACCTACACCCGTGACACCAATGTCATGCCGCAGTGGGCCGGAAGCTCCTGGTACGAGTTGCGTTACGCCGACCCGCGCAACGCCGATCAGTTCTGCGCGCCCGAGAACGAGGCCTACTGGATGGGGCCGCGGCCGGCCGAGCACGGTCCCGATGATCCGGGCGGCGTGGACCTCTACGTCGGAGGTGCCGAGCACGCGGTACTGCACCTGCTGTACTGCCGTTTCTGGCACAAGGTGCTGTTCGACCTCGGGCACGTCAGCTCGCGGGAGCCCTACCGTCGCCTGGTCAACCAGGGCTACATCCAGGCTGCCGCCTACACCGATGCCCGGGGGTCCTACGTGCCGGCCTCCGATGTCGTGGAGCGCGACGGAAAGTTCTACCTGCCGGGCGCCGACGGCGACACCGAGGTTTTCGCCGAATACGGCAAAATGGGTAAGAGCCTGAAGAATTCGGTGTCTCCCGACGAGATCTGCGACAGCTACGGCGCCGACACCCTGCGGGTCTACGAGATGTCGATGGGACCGCTGGATATGTCGCGGCCGTGGGCCACCAAGGACGTGGTGGGTGCGCATCGTTTCCTGCAGCGGGTGTGGCGGTTGGTCGTCGACGAGGAGACCGGCCAGACCCGGGTGCTTGACTGCGAACCGGACACCGAGACCCTGCGCCTGCTGCACCGCACCATCGTCGGGGTGTCAGAAGACTATGCGGCACTGCGCAATAACACCGCGGTCGCCAAGCTGATCGAATACACCAACCACCTCACCAAGGAGCATCGCGACGGGGCTCCGCGCTCGGCCGTCGAGCCGCTCGCCCTGCTGCTGGCACCGCTGGCTCCGCACCTGGCCGAAGAGCTGTGGCGGCGACTGGGCCACGATGCCTCGCTGGCACACGGGCCGTTCCCGGTGGCCGACCCGGCCTACCTGGTGACCGACACCGTCGACTACCCGGTACAGGTCAACGGTAAGAAGCGCGGGCTGGTCACCGTGCCCACCGATGCGGACGGCGACGCGATCAAGGCCGCCGCCCTGGCCGACGAGAAGGTGCAGGCGTTCCTGTCCGGTGCCACCCCGAAGAAGGTGATCGTGGTGCCCGGCCGATTGGTGAATCTGGTGGTGTGACAACGATGCCGGTGCTGCGGAACCTAACGACGCCATTCGTCCTGTGGTGGCGGTACTGGCCGCAGCTGGCAGCGTGCTACCTCGCTGGACTGGTCGTCCGCCGGGTGGTGATCGCCGCGGCCGCCTGGGCCGGGCACAGCAATCCGTTGTGGGCGGCGCTGATCATGCCCGGTGCGGGGCTGGCGCAGCTCGGTTCCTACGTGGCGATGTTCCTGGTGCTGCGCCGCGGGCTCCCGGAGGTGGCCGCGCTGCCGCGCCGGTCGCTGCGCAGTGTCGATTTGTTCACCAGTGTGATCGTGCCGTTCTTCGCCATCTACCTGGCCTGGCAGATGTTCAAGGAAGACTGGCTGGCCTACCAACGTCTGGCGCTCAATTACCGGGTTGCCGACGCGATGAACGGCATCAACACCGAGATGCTGCCGATCTCCCGAATCACCTGGGTGATTGTCGGCGCCGCGCTGGTGGCCCGCTACGTGTTGGGGCACTTCAGTAGTCGGTTGCCGACTGCACTGATCGCGCTGCGGGTTTATATCGACGCACTCTGGGTCTTCCTGGTGCTGACCTTCTCGCTCGCGGCGGGCATCACCGTGTTGATCAAACCCGGAGATTGGCTCAGTCATCGTCGGCTTGTGGTGTGGTTCAACACCGTTCGCGCCGACGCATTCTCGCACGTCCAACCGCTGCAGACGGCTTGGCAGGGATTCATGTGGCTGGTGCGGACGGCCTTCGGAGGCGCCGCGGTACCGCTGATGTGGCTGGCCGCGGCCGGAATCGTCTACGGGGTGTCTGCCCAGATCGACTGGCCGACTGTCCTGCGGCGGACCGGCGCGCCGGGGGAGACGGCGGCCGGAGTCACCGAGCGTTGGCGACAGACGCCCGAACAGCTGCGGACCCGGGCCACTGAGTATGCGAAGTCCAAGACGGGGCGGTTCGGCCCGATCGTCGATGCGGCCCGGCTGATCCTGCACGGCGGCGTGGTGGGCCTCTCGGGTTATGTGCTGGCGTATCTGGTGTTGGCGTGGCTGGACATGCGGGGCAGCTTCTACCGCACTCAGTTGACCGAGGGCTACCTGTACCGGGGAATGGCAAAGGTTCTCGGACCGCACGGCCCGGAGTTCTGGTCGGCGTTCGGTGGGACCATGAGCCTGGCCTCGCAGCTGATCGTGCAGCCGTTGCGGATCGCCCTGGTCGCGGCGATGTTCGCCTACTGCGTGCGCCGGGCCAACCTGGCAGCCGTCACTACTGTCGCGGGAAGCCCGGGCTCACAAGGCGATTCGCAGCATGATGCCGCCGTCGGTGTTGATCAGGTCGACCGCGGTGGGCACGGCGTCCGACGGGAGCAGGAAGCTCAGCTGCAGCGGCCCGGCCTTGGTGCACCGGTCGGTGGCGTCGCCGACCAGTGGCGCGGCGTTTCCGATGGCCGCGGTCTGCCAGCGACGCCGCCCGTCGGTGATGACCGCGGTGCACTCCCCGGCGGGTGGCGTCCCGGTCCGCTCGAGGGTGACCACGGTTAGCGCCGTGTGGGCCGGCAAGGTGTTCGTTGGCGCGTGCGGTACCGCGTTGAGGTGGTGGATCGAGCCCAGCCGCCAGGTCTGCGCGTAGGCCGTGACGGAGTCGCCCTTGGCGACCAGCACGGCCGGGGTGATGCGTGCGCGATAGGCCGACCAGTCCGGGTACAGCTCGGTGATCCCGAGGACCCCCGCAGCGACCGCAGCCACCGCGAGGCCGATCACGTTGCGCTGCCAGAGGCGCAGCGTACGGTTGGTCATCCGGTCACCTCGGGCGCCACCACCAGGACGGTGCCGTCGGCGGAATCCAGGTGGCCGCGCAGGTTGATCACCAACCGGTCATCGAGGCGGTCGTCGAGGCCCGGCCAAACCCTCAGCTCGAACGGGTCGGCGCCGGGCGGGTCGAACAGTTCGGGTGGCACGTCGAAGACCCAGGCGCCGCGCTGGGTGATGCCGGGATCGGCCCGGTAGCCCAGCGTGTAACTGGGGAATCGGTCGGATGGCCGATAGGTGTTGGGGCCCACCCGAAGTTCGACGCTGGGCATCACCGTCCGCTCCGTCGCGGACACACTCGCGCGCACCACCACCCACGCGCCGGCGGCGGTCACCGGTGGCGGATTCGCCCACCGCGCCGAACCCTGCACCTCCCGTGTCAGCTGAACGCCGTCGACGGTGACGGTCAGCGAACGCCCACTGGTCTGCACGCCGAACCGGCCGGGTACATCGAACGGTCCATAGACGCGGGTGCTGTCCGGAAGGTGTTGCCACAGCAGCGCGGCGGCCACCAGGATCGGCGCCGCGGCCAGGGCCGCCGTCAGTGCGGGATGGGATCGGTGCAGGGGTGTACTCATTTGACGGTCACCGGCAGGGTGATCTCGGCATAGTCGGAGCCGTCCACCCAGTCCCGGCCGTAGGTGACCAGCAACTCGGTGAAGCGCTTCTGGGCGACCCGCAACGTCACGGTGAGATCAGGATGAATCGCACTGTCTGGAATGCGCCACACGAACACGAGCTGCTCCTCGAGTCCCGGTCCCAGCTGGGTGATGGGGGAGCCGTCGATGAGACGAAATACCCCGACGGAGCTGCTCTGCGGCTGGTCGCGCAGCTGCAGTTCGCCCATCAGCCGGCCGGGGATGGTTCCATCGTTGCGGACGGTGCTCACCACACCGAGGTAGCGATGGCCGGGTTGGGCCGGCGCGATGATCCGCCGTCCGGCGCGCAGCTCGTTGACCACCGAAGCGCGAGCAACGGTCAGGGTGAATTCGCCGTCGCTGTGCGCTTCGTCGGCCGCGAACACGGTGGGGCCGGAGTCCACGGTGTCCAGGCCGCCGAACAGGCCGGCAACGGCCAGGATCAGGCCGGCCGTGAAGGTTCGCAGTTGACGCAGCTTGCGACGCTTGAGCTCACCGCGCAGCCACGGGCCCAGCGCTGCGACGCGTTGCGACACCTTGTTCGGAGTCATGGATGTTTTGAGTCGCCGTGCGAATCAGGCACGCACGCCGGCGACCTGACTGGTGATCCGCTCGGCGATGGTGGCGGCGGCGGGTCCGCCGTTGCCGTACTGACACACCTTGATGCTGTAGAGCACGTTGCGCGTCACCCCGGCAACGTCCGAGCAGCTGTAGCCGATGGGCTGCTGGTCGGACAGTTGGTCCTCCACCCACCGTGCCGAAGTCGGGGCGACCGTCTGAATCCGGAACCGCCACTGCGCATCCGTGTTGTCCTTGATGCTGGCGATGACGCCGTTGCACTTGGCCATCGCGGCCTTGGTGAACACCTTCTGGAAGGTCTGCGTGGCCGTGGCGGCGTCGGCGTAGGTCGCCACTCGCTGCTGGACGGTGAACTCCCAGTTCTCGGCGTCGTCGCGGTCGGCGCGGAACCGGTAACCGGTGTAGTCGCGGCCGAAGGTTTCGACGTCGGGACCGGTCAGCATGGCGCACGCCGAGTGCTCGCCGAGGTCGTCGGACTTATAGGGCCGCCGGTTGGCCTTCTCCCAATCGAACGTGACCCCGACGATGTCGCCGACCGCGGCCGGGGTCAACAACAGTGACTCGACCTTGCCCGCAGGCACAGTGGCCTCGCCCGAGTCGGCCGCGGCGACCGGAAGGGGTCCGGCGATCAGCGTGCCCAGGCACACGACGCCTATTCCGAAAAGCAGTCCCTGCGGTGCTTTCATCGCTGCCGCCTTTCCTCGCATGCCGGTCACGGGTGGGGGATCCAGTCGTTGATCTGATTGCCGATCGCTGTCGCAGCCGGTGCGGCGGTGCCGAATTGGCATACGGTGACAGTGAATTCGACGTTGCTGCGGGTGCGCGCCTCATGGGCGCAGGTCCAGTCGTTGGGCTTGCCGTCGGCGTACTGGTCCAGCGTCCATCGGGCGGTGTCGGCGGTGATGCCGGCCAGGTTGAGCCGCCACGTGATGCGGTCGTCGTCACCCTGGCGGTGCACCACGGCGCCGTCGCATCCGGCCAGGGCCTTCTTGTCGAAGGTCTTGCCGAAATTCGCCGTCGCGGTGGCGACGTCGGCAAAGGTGGCCACTTCCTGGGCGACGAAATGTTGCGAGCTGTCCTCGCCGTCCCGCACGCTCTGGCGCCGGAAGGCGGTGTACTCGCTGGCGTAGCTGTCGGTGTTGGAGCCGAACAACACCGCACAGCCCGCTTTGTCGCCCAGGCCACCTGCCGGCGCGCCGGGCCTGGTGAACACCGTCTCGAATCCCAGTTTGGCGCCGACCAGGTCGTTGAGCTCCTCGATCGGAACCAGCAGTGCGCCAAGCTTGCCCGGCGTCACCAAACGCGGCCTGGCGGCCGGCGCCGGAACCGGAGCCGTTGCGCGCTGCCCGCCGGACTCACCGGCCGGGGCGGCGGGCGCGGCTGGGTCTTGTTGGACGCTGGGCGGCGCGGCGGCCGCGGCCGGCGCAACCGTGGCAGCGCTGTCCTGGTCGGGGTCGTCACCGGCGCAGCCGGCGAGGGTCAGCGCGGCCAGCCCGACACAGCAGCCGGCGATAAGTCGGCGGGTCACGGCAGCTTGACCAGCATCTTGTTGGCCAGCTGAAGGCTCTGCTTGACCAGACCGATGTTGGATCGGCATGCCGACACCTCGACCACGACGTTGCCCTGCGACGTCATGGCGTGCGAGCAGGCGCCGCCGTCGTCGGTGATGTTGTTGACCAGGTAGATGTCGTCGGTGGTGGAGACCACGTTGTTGACGGTCCGGGTCTGGGTGGACCCGCTGAGGTCGCCGGTCACCTTCTTGCGGGAGCAATCCGTCCAGTTCTGGATGGTGTTGGCCACCATGTTCGCCGCGGTGTGTTCGTCGTTGTAGCTGGAGGCCACCGAGATCACCGAATAGCTGTTCTTGGAACCGAATCCGGTGAGCTCTTGGTAGTTCAGCCCGGTGTAGCCACTGCCGTCATAGGTCTTGTCCAGGCCGGCGTAGACCGCGCTGGCGCATTGCGCGTCGGAGGTGCTGGCCGCACCGGCGATCGGCGAGGTCGCCGTCTTGTAGACCGTCAACTCGACCGGCGGATCCGACGGCCACTTGACGATGGGCGAGGTCTCCGCCGAGGTCAGCTGGAGAGCGGCTAGGTCGACGTCGGCGGAGGGGGTGGTGTCGTCGATCCCCGGCGCGCCCGGGGTGGCCGAGGCCAGGCCGGGCAGTACCGTCAGCGCCCCGGCGGCGCAGGTCGCGATCGCGAGCGCCAGGTAACCGATTCTCCGGTCGGTGTCGTCCCGTTGCATTGCACGTCCTTAACGTTGGGGTCGGTCGGTTCGGTTATCGATGGAACCACATTGCGGACTCCAACGTGGGGGTCTCCGCGGGGAACACCGGATAACATGCGGTCAGCCCCAGCCGCCGGTAGGGGATCTCAACACGGCGAAACGGAATGGATTTCGATGCGAATTCACCTGGCCCCAGTGGTGGCAGTCTCGGTCGCGGCGTTAATCGGGGTGGTCTCGGACGGTTCGATCGCACAGGCCGCGCCCAGCGCCGCAGACCTGGCTGACGTGCTGGTTCCCGCCGATGAGGTCAGTGAGCGGATGGACACCACCATGCAGGTGATCAGTTCCGAATCCGGCACCCAGCCGTTGAGCACGCCGACCACCACCCCGGCGAACTGCACGGCCGTGTACGCGCCCGGCTCGGCAGCGGCCTACGACGGCTCGGGCTACACCGACTTCGTCGTGCAGACCCTTCGCCAGCCCGGCGGCGAGGTGAACCCCAACGTGGTTCAGGCCGTCGCTGAGTTCCCCGACGCCAAGGCCGCGCAGACCTACCTCAATGACCAGGCCGCCATCTGGAAGAGCTGCAAGGGCACGCCGTTGACCGCCGACTACGCCAACGGATTGACCTCCGACCTCAAGGCCGGGGTCGTCACCGCGGGCGGCCTGGAACTGTTCGCCACGTTGTTCGCAAATCCCATGAAGGGCACGGCCGGTTGCGAGCGGGTACTGCAGGCCAAGGGCAACTACGTCGTCGACGTCCGGCTCTGCACCGACGACAACCCGGGCGGCAAGGGGCGCAGCCTGCGTTCACAGATTGTCCGGAACCTCGCCTAGCCCCAGCACGCAAACTACGTCGACGAAAGGTCAGCTCTCCATGCGCAATTCGCACACCCTGGGCATGTTCACCGCCGGCATCGCTGCAGCCGGACTGCTGCTTGCGGCCCCGGCCTTCGCCGCGCCGGTCGACGCCGACGACCTCGCGGCGCTGCAGCCCGATCCCGCCTCGCTCAACAGCATCTTCGCGGGTCCGGGACTGCGGAATCCGTCGCTGACGGTCACCGACCACTCCAATGGGCTGCGCAACTACAAGTCCATTGAGAAGGGCTGTGTCGGAGCGGTCTATCCGGCCACCGAAGCGACCTATGGCGGCAGCTCCTACCGAGGGATCGATCTGCAGACCCTCACCAGTGATGTGACCGGCCCGGTTCGGGTGCGGGTGACCACCGTGATCGCGGCGTTTCCCACCGAGGAAGCCGCGTCGGCCTTCGTGAGTGAGACCGCGCAGTCCTGGCAGAACTGCGCCGGCGATCAGGTCAACCTGACGCTGCCCGGACAGGACGATGAGCAGTGGTACGTGCAGACGCCGTCGGAGGCCGGCGACGGCTTCGCGGTGCGGACCAACCGGGTCTCGGACCACTCGACCTGCTCGCACCTGATCACCGGAAAGTCCAACGCGGCCGTCGAGGTTCTGGTGTGCAGCAGCGGGATCGTGTCCGATCAGGCGCTCAAGGTCGCCGACCAGGTCCGGGCGGGCATCACCGGCTGACCCGGCTCAACGCGGCCGGACCACCACTTCCTGCAGCTGCGCCTCGGCGGGGGTGCGGATGGCGGCGGCCACCACTTCGGCGACGGTGCCGGGGCGCAGGAAGCGGGCCGGGTCGTACTCGCCACCCTCGTAGGCGACCAGGTCTTGCTGCATGTCGGTGTCGACCCGGCCGGGGTAGACCGTGGTGACCCGCAGGTCCGGCTCGTCACCGCGCAGCGAATCCGCGAACGCCCGCAGCGCGAACTTGCTCGCCGAATACGACGCCATGCCTGCAGAGACGCGTTGCCCGGCACCGGAGTTGATGAAAACCACCTGGCCACGGGCTGCCCGTAGGGCGGGCAGCAGCGCCAGAGTCAGGGCCACCGCACCGAACACGTTCACCTCGAAGGTGGCCCGCCACTCCTCGATATAGGACTCGCCGGCCGCACCGGGCAGCATCACCCCGGCGTTATGCACCAGCACGTCGAGTTCGTCGACGATCTCGGTGGCCGCCTCGATCCCGTCACCGTCAGCGAGGTCGAGCGGCCAGGTGGTGGCACCGAGCCGTTCGGCGACCGCGTCCAGACGCGTCGACGGTCGGCCGGCCAGCAACAGGGTGTGGGTGGGCGCCAGTGCCTCCGCTATCGCCGAGCCGATTCCGCCGCCGGCGCCGGTGATCAGGGCGGTCGGCATCAACCGCAGTCCAGGGGGCAGCCCGCGTCGTCGGCGGCTGCCGGATCGATCCCATCGCACGTGGCCAGTCGCTCCAGCGGTTCCAGCGCACGCGTCAGGGTGTCGAGTTCTTCCGGGCTGAGCTTGGACAGCATCGCCGCCAGCGCGGCGTGCCGGTTTGCCAGCGACTCACGGTGGCTCGCCAGACCCTCGGGGGTGATGTCGACCAGCACCGCCCGCAGATCCGAGGGGTCGCGGCTGCGCTTGACCAAGCCGATCTTCTCCAGGCGGCGGATCGCCACCGTGGTGGTGGGGGTGCGGACCCGCTCGTGGGCGGCCAGCTCGGTCATCCGGATGGGGCCCCGGTCCAGCAGCGTGATCAGGATCGACAGCTGAGCCAGGGTGAGTTCGCCGGTCGGGGTGCCTCCGCTGATGTCGCCGCGCCGCAGGATCGAGAACAGTTTGGACAGCGAACGGTGCAAGCCTTCCGCGATCGCCGTCACCTGCGGCGTATCGGCCTTGCTCTCCGTCATAGTTCGCCAGTCTAACCGGTGACTGTAAACAGGGTTGACAAGTCGGACAGGTTGCTGTCACAACACCTGGGAAAGGAACTTCTGCAGGCGCCGCGTCTCGGCGTTGTCGAAGATCTGATCCGGCGGGCCGCACTCCACGACCTTGCCCCGGTCCATGAAGACAACCGTGTCCGATGCCGAACGGGCGAAGCCCATCTCGTGGGTGACCACCACCATCGTCATGCCGTCGGCCCCGAGTTCGGCGATCAACGCCAAGATCCCCTTGACCAATTCCGGATCCAGCGCCGAGGTGGCTTCGTCGAAGAGCATCACCTGCGGCTGCATCGCCAGCGCCCGAGCGATCGCCACCCGTTGCTGCTGGCCCCCGGAGAGCGCCGACGGGCGGGAGGCCGCCTTGTTCTTCAGCCCGACCCGGTCCAGCAGGCCCAGCGCGAGCTCGCGTGCGGCCTCGACGGACATCCCACGCAGCTTGCGCGGAGCCAGCGTGATGTTGTCCAGCACGCTGCGGTGCGGGAACAGATTGAAATGCTGGAACACCATCCCGATCCGCTGACGCAGCTCGTCGGGGTCGTCGGCCAGCACCGATCGGCCGCCCAGCAGGACGTCGCCGGCGTCGGGCTCGTGGAGCCGGTTCAAGGTGCGCAGCATCGTCGACTTACCCGAGCCGGACGGACCGATCACCGCGGCGGTGGAACCCGCAGGCACGTCGAGGTCGACTCCGTGCAGCACCTGGTGTTTGCCGAAGGACAACTGAATCCCTTTGGCCGCCAGCGACACCGGCTCGCGGGCCGCGGGCGCCGTCACGTCATCTCCTGACTGGAGATGGCCGGGCTGAGCTCGACGGCATCATCGGCTTCGGGGGGCCTGCCGCGCCGCAGGCGATGATCGACGACATTCACCAGGTGGGTCAGCGGGATGGTCAACGCCAGGTAGAGGATGCCGGCGGCCACCAGCGGGGACAGGCTGCCGGTCTGGGCGTTGAAGTCGCGGCCCACCTGGAACAGCTCCCGCTGACCGGCGACCAGGCCGAGGAAATACAGCAGTGCCGACGCCTTGAGCAGGGCGATGAACTGGTTGACCAGCGCCGGCAGCACCCGCCGGATGCCCTGCGGGATCACCACCAGCCGCATGGCCGACGGGTAGCCGAAACCCAGTGCGCGCGAAGCCTCCAGCTGGCCGGACTCCACACTCTGGATGCCCGAGCGCAAGATCTCCCCGATGTAGGCCGCGGCGGTCAATCCCAGTGCCGCGATCCCCAGCGGGTAGGGGTTGTTGTGCGTGAGCCCGCCGACCAGCGGCCCGACCACCAGGCCGATCATCAGGATGATCAGCACCTCGGGCAATCCCCGGAAGATGTCGGTGTAGATCCGCGCCGGCCAGCGTAGCCATCGGGTCCGCGAGATTCCGGCCACGGCCAGCCCCAGCCCCGCCACCAAACCGATGGCGCCGCCGCTGACGGTCAGCAGCAGTGTGTTGGGCAGGCCGGTTTTGAGCAGATCCGGCAGGGCCCGCCGGTACAACTCCCAGTCGAAGAAGGAGTCGCGCAGCTGTGCCAGCGTCGATTTGGGCGTGTACGCCTCCGACTCGGGGCGGTGATGGCGGGCCGCGATCGCGGCGAAATCCGGCAGATGCGGGGTGGCCGCCGACTTGGACCCCGGCTGCCAGTCCGGCGGCAACGGCCGCGGCACCCAGTCGGTGAACAGCTGCGGCCAGGTGCCGTCTTCGATGACCGCGTCCAGGCCGGCGTTCAGCGCCGAGATCAGCGCCTGGTTCCCCTTGGCCACCGCGTATGCCTCGAAGCCGGCCGGGCTGAAGGTGTAGCCGACGATCTGCGCCGGATCGCCGGGCTTCAACAGATTCAGCGCGGTGAGCGACGGCGCCACCCAGGCGTCGACCTGGCGGCTTTTCAGGCTGCTGTACAGCGTGACCGAGTCGGGGAACCGCACCGGTTCGACTTCCAGGGCGTCGACGGCGTAGGCGTCTTCGACGGTGCCCTGGACCACCGCGATGCGCTGGCCGCCGGACAGGGCGTCGAACCCGGTGATCCCCGACCCGGCCGGGACCACCAATGCCATGTAGCCGAAGTCGTAGCCGTTGGTGAAACCGACTGTGCGGCGGCGCTCGTCGGTGGCGTTGATCGACGCCGACCCGACGTCGAAACGTCCCGACTCCACCTGGGCCAGCAGGCCGAAGAAGTCGGTGCCGACGAAGTGCACCCGCAGACCCAGCTTCTTGGCGATGGCCCGCAGCAGTTCATTGTCGAACCCGCTGTAGCGGCCCATGGCGTTGATGCAGTTCGTCGGCGGGCTTTCGGTGAGCGTGCCGACCGTCAGCACCCCGGGGGTGCCCAGACCCAACTTGGTCACGTCGATCGAACTCAGCGGCTCGACACCGGCCGTGGTGTATTTGTCCTCGCGCGGACGCTTGGCGTTGGCCAGTTTGACCGGCAACGCGACGGCGGCCTGCTCCCCGGGCGGGGTGCACAGGTCCGGGGCGGCCCCGGCCGGCGGCACCGCCGCCAGACCGCCCACGATCATGCACGTGGCGATGAACGCCGCGAGCCTTATTGCTCGTCGCGCCATCGGCACAGCGCCTTGGCGGCGGTCAGGTCGTAGTCGGGTCCACTGCTGCCGATGGTCAGCAGGGTCACCCCGAGTCCGGTCAACGCGGCGGCCTCGGCCAGCAAGTCGGCCACGGTGCCGCGTGTCTGGTCACCGCCCAGCGCCGCCGAGTGCTCGATCGTGGCGGGGTCTCGCCCGATAGCGGCGCAGTGCTGCGCCAGCACGGCGGCTTTGTGCGGGTAGCTGTTGGCGTCGGCGAAGCTGTGCCACATGTCGGCGTGCTCGGCCACCAGGCGCAGCGTCTTGCGCTCGCCGCCACCCCCGATCAACATCGGGATGGCGCGAGTCGGCGGCGGATTAAGCTGGGCCAGGCGAGTTTTGATGCGCGGCAGTGCGCCGGCCAAGTCGTCGAGGCGGCTGCCTGCGGTGCCGAACTCGTAGCCGTATTCCCGGTAGTCCCGATGCTTCCAGCCCGAGCCGATGCCCAGGATCAGCCGACCGTCGCCGATGTGGTCGACGGTGCGGGCCATATCGGCCAGCAGCTCCGGGTTGCGGTAGGAGTTGCACGACACCAGCGCCCCGATTTCGATGCGCGAGGTCTGCTCGGCCCAGGCGGCCAACATGGTCCAGCATTCGAAGTGCGGTCCGTCGCGGTCACCGTAGAGCGGGAAGAAGTGGTCCCAGTTGAAGGCGATGTCGACCCCTAGGTCCTCGCAACGCCGGACCGCGTCGCGGATCGCGCTGTATCGGGGTGCGTGCTGGGGCTGCAGTTGGACGGCGATGCGGATGGGCCGGGCCATCTCGCCACCTTAGCCCCGGAATCGGCGGGTATCAGGCGAGTGAACCGACGGATTCATGCGGCGGTCCCGGCTGCGCCTCTCCTCCGTCGAGCCTCGCTGAACCGCCGGTTGTTACGCGAGGGTCATGCGAAGCAGCTCGACCAGGACGCGCGGCCGATCACTTTGCACGGAGTGCCCGGCACCGTCGACCACGTGGGTGGTCAACCCCGGCGAGCGTTGCGCGTATTCGGCGACGTCGTCGGCGGAGACGAATACCGAATCGCCGCCGCGGATCAACGTGGTGGGCGCGGTGATCGCCGAGACATCGGTCCACAGCTCGGTGAAGTCGCCGACCGAGCGGATGGTGTCGTAACGCCACGTCCAACTGCCGTCCGGCAACCGACGAGTGTTGTGCAACAGTCCGCGTCGCAGCGACTCCGGATCCCGATGCGGCGCCGCAGCCGTGGTGACCGCCAGCAGTGACTCGAAATCGGGGAAGGTCCGTTCGCCTTGGGCCAATGACACGGTCCCGCGGTCGGCGGCGCTCATCTCGGCGTGGCGCTGCAACGCCGACGGTGTCACATCCACAATCGCCAACCGGCGCACCAGCTCGCCGGCGGTGGCCGCCAATCGGATCGCGGTCAGCCCGCCCAGGGACATGCCGACCACCAACTCGGCATCCGGTGCCAGCTCGCGCAGTACCGGAGCCAGGGTGGTGGCATTGCGCTGGGGTGAGTAGTCGCCGTCCTCGCGCCACGCCGAGCGGCCGTGCCCGGGCAGGTCCACTGCCAGTGCGGGCTGGCCGAGCCCGAGGATGACGGTGTCCCAGGTGTGGGCGTTCTGCGCACCGCCGTGCAGGAACACCACCCGCGGCGGTGCCGAGCCCCAGCGCAGTGCGCTGACTTCGCCGGCCTCAATCCGCTCGACGTCGGGCAATGCGCCGGCCAGACCGGCCTGCTCGGCGTTACCGCGCAACAGCGCGAACTCCGAGAGGCCGGCCAGCTCGTCGTCAGTCATGTCCCCCCGCAGAGTGGATGTTGTCTAGCCGACGATGAATTCTTCGAGCTGGGCGCGCGCGATGTCGTCAGCCAGCTGCTTGGGCGGGCTCTTCATCAGGTACGCCGATGCCGGCAGGATCGGTCCACCGATGCCACGGTCCTTGGCGATCTTGGCGGCACGCACCGCGTCGATGATGATGCCGGCCGAGTTCGGCGAGTCCCACACCTCGAGCTTGTACTCCAGGTTCAACGGGGCGTCGCCGAAGGCGCGACCTTCGAGGCGCACGTAGGCCCACTTGCGGTCGTCGAGCCAGGCCACGTGGTCGCTTGGTCCGATGTGGACGTTCTTGTCCTCGACCTTGCCGGCCAGCGAGCCGGTCAGGTTGGAGGTGACGGCCTGGGTCTTGGAGACCTTCTTGGACTCCAGCCGCTCACGCTCGAGCATGTTCTTGAAGTCCATGTTGCCGCCGACGTTGAGCTGGTAGGTGCGGTCCAGGGTGACCCCGCGGTCCTCGAACAGCTTGGCCATCACGCGGTGGGTGATGGTGGCGCCGACCTGGCTCTTGATGTCGTCGCCGACGATCGGCACGCCGGCGTCCGCGAACTTCTTGGCCCACACCGGGTCGGAGGCGATGAACACCGGCAGCGCGTTGACGAACGCCACGCCGGCGTCGATGGCGCACTGGGCGTAGAACTTGTCGGCCTCTTCGGAGCCCACCGGCAGGTAGGAGACCAGCACGTCGACCTTGGCCTCGCGCAGCGCGGCGACCACGTCCACGGCCTCGGCGTCGGAGACCTCGATGGTCTCGGCGTAGTACTTGCCGATGCCGTCCAGGGTCGGGCCGCGTTGCACGATGACGTTGGTCGGCGGCACGTCGGCGATCTTGATGGTGTTGTTCTCCGAGGCGAAGATGGCCTCGGAGAGATCGAAGCCGACCTTCTTGGCGTCCACGTCGAACGCGGCGACGAACTTGACGTCGCGGACGTGGTACGGGCCGAAGCGCACGTGCATCAAGCCGGGAACCGTGGAGGTGTCATCGGCGTTCTGGTAGTACTGGACGCCTTGGACCAGCGAGGACGCGCAGTTGCCGACGCCGACAATGGCGACCCGCACATCCGTCGTTTGCTCAGTCATTTTCGACGCTCTCCTTTTTTGCTTTCACTGCTGACGTGCTGTGTTGTGTTTCCCCGATGCCCGCGTCCGTATGCAGGATCAGGGTTGTTCGGCCCGGCCCTGCGATACGCGTTCGGCCGCGATCAGCTCGTTGAGCCACTTGACCTCCCGCTCACTGGACTCCAGCCCGAGCTGGTGCAGTTGGCGGGTGTAGCGGTCCAATGAGTTGCTGGCCCGTGCCACCGCGTTGCGCAGGCCTTCCCGGCGTTCTTCCACCTGCCGGCGGCGGCCTTCGAGGATCCGCATCCGAGCCTCGGCGGGGGTGCGGTTGAAGAACGCCAGGTGGACTCCGAAGCCGTCGTCGGTGTAGTTCTGCGGGCCGGTGTCGGACACCAGCTCGTTGAATCGTTGACGGCCGGCGTCGGTCAGCCGGTACACCCGCCGGGCCCGGCGTACCGGGGTTCCCGTCGGCGCGGCGTCCTCGGCGATGACTCCGGCCAGCTGCATGCGCCGCAGCGCGGGGTACAGCGAGCCGTAGGAGAACGCCCGGAACGCACCCAGCAGACCGGTCAACCGCTTCCGGAGTTCGTAGCCGTGCATCGGAGACTCGAGCAGCAAGCCCAAAATGGCAAGCTCAAGCACTCCAGTCACCTCCTGCAGATGGCGTAGCTACGACCGGCCGACGGTTCGCGCCATAGTATCGCGCCGATATAACCAAGCCCAAGTGGCTGTTGT
The DNA here is from genome assembly GCF_045310815.1 of Mycobacterium sp. SMC-19. NCBI lineage: Bacteria > Bacillati > Actinomycetota > Actinomycetes > Mycobacteriales > Mycobacteriaceae > Mycobacterium > Mycobacterium sp. SMC-19. The sequence continues at coordinate 66,888 of NZ_JBJIAM010000011.1, forward strand.
TCGCCCGATGTTCAGCCCGGCGAAACGAGAGGTTCCGTGGTCGCCGCATCTCTTGCTCGCCGAACTACGTCGCTCGCCGAATCCGCTGGTCAGGACGGGTAGTTGATGCGCTTGACGGTGCCGTCGCCCGCGAAGGCGATGTAGCCGCTGCCGTAGTCGCTGGAAACATACACCGACAGCGACAGCGCCCCCGGTGTCGTGGGATCCCGCGCCGGATCGACGATCAGGTAGGTGCTTTTCACATCGGCTGGTTTGATCCCGAGCGTCTCGGGAGCTCCACGCAGGATCCCGACCGCGGCCTTCACGTCGAATGCGCCCAGATCGACCAGTACGTCACTGCTGCTCTTGGACGAGGTGGACGGGTCATCCCAACCGCCTCGGTAGGAGTAGTCCAGTTTGCGGCGCTCTTCGCCTGGGTCGGACCGTTCGAGAGATGCGTAGTCGGGATAGACCACCAGCCGGTAACCCATGGTGTCGCCGAACTTCTGCCGGGCCTGCTCCAGCAGGCCGGTGAGTCCGCCCAGGGACTGCAGCTGTCGTGGTGGGGTGAGCACCACCGGCGCGACGCCGTCCGGCTTGGCCCCGGGATCAGAGGTGAAACTCAGCGGCGAGCTGGTGTTTCCGTACATCGCCCAGCCCAGCAGCATGCCCGCCACCAACGCGGCGCCCAGTGTGCCCAGCGCTTTGAGGGCGACACCGCGGACGCCGAACTTGGTGGGACTGCCCAACGCCGGCAGTTTGACCGGAGCGGTTTCGGTCTGCAGGTCACCGACCAGGGAATGCAGGTCTCCCAGCGTCACGGCGCGGGTGGCCGCGCTGATCCGCTCCCGGTGCTCGGCGCTGGACACCTGCCCCTCACCCAGAGCGCTGTCCAGGATCCGGCAGACGTCGTCCCGGTCGCTGTCTTTGGCTCGGGTGCCCGCGGTCTGCCGTGTCGCCACGGCGACGATAGTAAAAGAAGGCCGCCCCGCGGTGACGCCGAATCCGCCGCTTGACGTCGGTTGGGGGCGTTGATCGCGACCGCCGGAGAGCACCCGACGTACTCTGGTGACCGTGCGATTGCAGCGACAGATAGTGGACTACGCGCTCCGGCGCCGTTCCCTGCTGGCCGAGGTCTACTCCGGGCGCACCGGGGTGACTGAGGTGTGCGACGCCAACCCGTATCTGCTGCGCGCCGCGAAGTTCCACGGCAAGGCCAGTGCGGTGGTCTGCCCCATCTGCCGCAAGGAGCCGCTCACCCTGGTGTCGTGGGTGTACGGCGAACAGCTGGGTGCGGTCTCGGGCTCGGCGCGTTCCGCCGAGGAACTGGTCCTGTTGGCCACCCGCTTCTCGGAGTTCTCGGTGTACGTCGTCGAGGTGTGCCGGACCTGTAGCTGGAATCACCTGGTGAAGTCATATGTGTTGGGCCTCGCGCGCCCGCCGAAGGGATCCCGCGGTCGGCGTACGGCACGTAGCGGAGCCCGTACCGCCAGTGAGTAAGCATCACGACGACGGGTCCGATGCTGGCTCGGCCCGGCACTCCGACGCCGGCGGCCGGCGCCCACCGGCGGGTCCGGATGATCGACTGACCACGATCATTCCGGCGGTCGACGATGCTGTGACCGCCGACCTGCGCGATCCCATCGACGCGGTTCGGGCGGCCCTCGACGGGGCGCCCCCGCAACGCGAGCAGGCGCTCAGTGGCCGGATCCCGAGGCGGGAGCCACCGCCGGAGAAGCCGACCGCGCCGCCGCGACGGGCGGAGCCCTCCGCTCGCGCCGACCGGCCGGCCGCGCCGAATCCGCTGGAGTGGCTGCGTGCGCACCCGCCGAATTGGCGGTGGATCCGGCGCGGGCTCTACACCGCCGTGGTGGTGATGCTGCTGCTGCCGGTCATCACCTTCGCGATGGCCTACTCCATCACCGATGTGCCCTCGCCCGGTGACATCCGGACCAACCAGGTGTCCACGATCCTGGCCAGTGACGGATCCGAGCTGGCCAAAATCATTCCGCCGGAAGGCAACCGCGTCGATATCGACATCAACCAGGTGCCGGTCTACGTGCGTAACGCGGTGTTGGCCGCCGAAGACCGCGACTTCTACTCCAACCCGGGCTTTTCGGTGTCGGGCTTCGCCCGCGCGATCAAGAACAACCTCTTCGGCGGTGACACCCAGGGCGGTTCGACGATCACCCAGCAGTACGTCAAGAACGCCCTGGTCGGATCCGAGCGGGCCGGCATGGGCGGATTGGTCCGCAAGGCCAAAGAACTCGTGATCGCCACGAAGATGTCCAGCGCGTGGCGCAAAGACGATGTGCTGCAGGCCTACCTGAACATCATCTACTTCGGCCGCGGTGCCTATGGGATCGCCGCTGCGTCGCGGGCCTACTTCGACAAGCCCGTCGAGCAGCTCGACATCGCCGAGGGGGCGCTGCTGGCCGCACTGATCCAGCGGCCATCCACCCTCGACCCCGCAGTCGATCCCGAAGGCGCCCTCGACCGGTGGAACTGGGTGCTCGACGGAATGGTGGAGACCGGGGCCATTTCCGCCGGTGAGCGTGCCGCCCAAGAGTTTCCGTCCACCGTCTCGCCCGAACTGGCCCGCGACCAGAACATCACCACCGGGCCCAACGGCCTGATCCAGCGCCAGGTCACCCAGGAACTGCTCGAGCTGTTCAACATCGACGAACAGACGCTCAACACCCAGGGCCTGCAGATCACCACCACCATCGACCCGGCGGCGCAGGACGCCGCCGAAGACGCGGTGGCCACCTACCTCAAAGACCAGATCCCCAACATGCGGACCGCGGTGGTGTCCATCGATCCGCGTGACGGCGCGGTGCGCGCCTACTACGGGGGCTCGGAGGCAACCGGCTTCGACTTCGCTCAGGCCGGGCTGCAGACCGGATCGTCGTTCAAGGTGTTCGCCCTGGTGGCCGCGTTGGAGCAGGGCATCGGCTTGGGGTATCAGATCGACAGTTCGCCGCTGACCCTCGACAATGGCCGGACCAAGATCACCAACGCCGAGGGCGAGGGCTGCGGTGTCTGCAACATCGCCGAGGCGCTCAAGCGCTCGCTGAACACCGCCTACTACCGGCTGATGCTCAAGCTCAAGAACGGTGCGCAGGACGTGGCCGACGCCGCGCATCAGGCCGGGGTCGCCAAAAGCTTCCCCGGCGTCCCGCACACCCTGTCGCAGGACGGCGGCCCGCCCGAAGGCGGAGTGGTGCTCGGCCAGTACCAGACCCGGGTGATCGACATGGCGTCGGCGTACGCGACGTTGGCAGACTCCGGCATCTACCACCCGCCGCACTTTGTGCAGAAGGTGGTCAGCGCTGACGGCAATGTGCTGTTCGACGCGACAACCTCCGAAGACACCGGCGAGCAGCGCATCCCCAAGGCGGTCGCCGACAACGTCACCTCCGCCATGCAGCCCATCGCCGGCTGGTCGCGTGGGCACAACCTGGCCGGCGGACGGCCATCGGCGGCCAAGACCGGCACCACGCAGCTGGGCGACACCGGGGCCAACCGGGACGGCTGGATGGTCGGCTACACGCCGTCGCTGTCGACCGCGGTCTGGGTGGGCACCACCGGGGGAAACGAACCCCTGGTGAATCAGTGGGGTGGTCCGGTCTACGGCGCGGGCATTCCCGCCGACATCTGGAAGGCCACCATGGACGGCGCCCTGAAGGGCACCCCCAACGAAACCTTCCCCACGCCCACCGAGATCGGCGGTTACGCGGGTGTCCCGGCCGCGCCGCCACCTCCTCCACCGATGGACGCCGGCCCGCCGTTGCCGCCGGAGGAGACCGTCATCCAGCCGACTATCGAGATCGCACCGGGCATCACCATTCCGATTGGTCCGCCCACGACCATCACGGCCGCCCCGCCTGCACCACCTGCGCCGCCTGCGGCCGAACCGGGTGGCCCGCCACCGGCGGAGCAGCCGCCCGCTGTGCCGTAGTGCGTTTGTGACCTGGTTTCAACCCGATGGTGAGTCCACGGAAGTAGTCTGTTGGCCATGCGACTGCAGCGATGCGTGGGGGACGGCTGGCTGCTGAGCACTTCGCCGATCGCCGAAATGGGTTGTGCCCGACTCGGGATGGCGAAGGGCCGGAAGCCTGACTCCTACCCGCCGGGACGCCCTGGGCGCCGGTGAAAACGCAGGGCCCGACAGCGCCGGGTGCCGACAGCGCTGAGGAAGAACACTTCTTGACGACGACCAACGCCAAGCCCACTGACAAGCCGAATGGGGCGGGCGCCGAGGGCACCGCGGACGACTCCGCCGAGATCATCGATGACGAGGCGGATCGCCAGGAGCGTCTCGAAGCGGTCAAGGCCGCCATGGAGCGACCACGCCCGGAGAGCGAAAAGCCTCCCAGCCCAGCCGAATCGCCGGCAGATCTCGACGTCGAGCCGGAGCAGCACGAATTGCGGCGGCGGCGGAATTGGCTCTGGGCCCGACGCGGCCTGTACGCCGCTGCCGCGGCGCTCCTTGCGGTGCCGGTGGTCACCTTCGGGATGGCCTACCGCACCGTGGAGGTCCCCGAACCCGGTGACATCCACACCACTCAGGTGTCGACCATCCTTGCCGCCGACGGCACCGAGCTGGCGAAAATCGTTCCGCCGGACGGGAACCGGGTTGACATCAAGCTTGACCGGGTACCGGTTCACGTGCGTGACGCGGTGTTGGCCGCCGAGGACCGCGACTTCTACACCAACTCCGGTTACTCGGTCTCCGGGCTGTTTCGGGCGGTCAAGAACAACCTGCTCGGCGGTGACACCCAGGGCGGGTCGACGATCACCCAGCAGTACGTCAAGAACGCGCTGGTCGGGTCCGAGCGGGCCGGCATGGGCGGATTGGTCCGCAAGGGCAAAGAGCTCGTCATCGCCACCAAGATGTCCGAGGAGTGGTCCAAAGACGAGGTACTGGAGGCCTACCTCAACATCATCTACTTCGGCCGCACCACGTACGGGATCGCCGCGGCCGCGCGGGCGTACTTCGACAAGCGGGTCGAGGACCTCACCGTCTCCGAGGGCGCGCTACTGGCGACCGTGATTCAGCGGCCGTCCGCCTTGGATCCGGCCATCAACCGGGACCTGTCCGTCGAGCGGTGGAACTGGGTGCTCGACGGCATGGTGCAGACCGGTGCCCTGACGCTCAGTGAGCGGGCCAAGCAGTTCTTCCCGACCACGATCCCGCCCGATCAGGCGCGCAACGCCGACCAGGCCTCCGGGCCCAACGGGCTGATTCAGCGCCAGGTCACCGAAGAATTACTCGACATGTTCCACATCGACGAGCAGACCCTGAACATGGAGGGACTGCGCATCACCACCACGATCGACATGAAGGCACAGCGGGCGGTGGAGAAGGCCGTCCGGGCGACCATGGCTGGGCAGAAGCCGACTATGCGGACCGCCGTGGTCTCCATCGATCCACGCAACGGCGCGGTGCGGGCCTACTACGGCGGCGACGAGGTGGGCGGCTTCGACTTCGCCCAGGCCGGCTTGCAGACCGGTTCCTCGTTCAAGGTGTTCGCCTTGGTGGCGGCGTTGAAACAGGGCATCGGGCTCGGTGAGCAGGTCGACAGCGGCCCGCTGACGGTCGGCAAGACCAAGATCAGCAATGTGGGCGGCGCCAGCTGCGGAGTCTGCAACATCGCCGAGGCACTCAAGCGGTCCCTCAACACGGCCTACTACCGGCTGATGCTCAAGCTCAAGCACGGACCGCAGGACGTCGCCGATGCCGCGCACCAGCTCGGGGTCGCCAAGAGCTTCCCGGGGGTCGCGCACACCCTGTCCCAGGACGGCCTTGGCGGGCCCCCGGAGAACGGCATCGTGCTCGGCCAGTACCAGACTCGGGTGATCGACATGGCGTCGGCGTACGCCACCCTGGCCGACTCCGGGATGTACCACCGGTCGCACTTCATCGCGAAGGTCGTGGGTCCGGACGACCGGGTGCTCTTCGACGCCGCAGCGGCCACCAAGGACTCCGGCGAGCAGCGCGTCCCGAAGGCGGTCGCGGACAACGTCACCGACGCCATGAAGGCGATCCCGAGCTATTCGGGCGGGCACGACCTGGCCGGTGGGCGCCCGGCCGCGGCCAAGACCGGCACCACCCAGCTCGGCAACACCGGCGCCAACCGGGACGCCTGGATGGTCGGTTACACGCCGACCCTGTCGACCGCGGTCTGGGTGGGCACCACCACCGGCGACGAACCGCTGACGAACAAGTGGGGCGGGCCGGTGTACGGCGCGGGTCTGCCGGCCGACATCTGGAAAGCCAGCATGGATGGCGCGCTGTGGGGTGACCCGATAGTCCAGTTCCCCAAGCCCACCGAGATCGGCGGCTCCGCCGGCGTGCCGACCGCGGCGCCGCCGGCCCCGGACTGGAACTGGTATGCGCCGCCTCCGCCCCCACGGGACTGGGACGAGCCGCCACCCCCGCCGCCGGGCTTCCCGATGCCGGAGCCGTTCCCGCCGCCTCCACCCCCGCCACCCCCGCCTCCACCACCTCCGCCGCCTCCACCACCCCCGCCGCCGGAGCCGCCTCCGGCGCCGGAGGCTCTCCCGTGACGGAGGAGACGACCGAACGCACGATGCGCTCGCCCCGCCCGCTGGCGGCGGATCTGCGCAGCGCCGACGACCGCGACCTGCCCAGCCGCACCGATGTCGTCGGTCATGCGCTGTCGAACACCATCGGCGGGCCGGTCGGCCGCCATGCGCTGATCGGGCGGACCAGGTTCATGACGCCGCTGCGGGTGATGTTCCTGATCGCGGTGCTGTTCTTGGCGCTGGGCTGGACCACCAAATCGGCGTGCTTGCAGAGCACCGGCAGCGGGAGCCCCGATCAGCGGGTGGCCAACTGGGACAACGAGCGTGCGTACTTCCAGTTGTGCTACTCCGACGTGGTGCCGCTCTACACCGCGGAGCTACTGGATCAAGGCAAGTTTCCGTACAAGTCCAGCTGGGTGGAGAAGGACTCGTCAGGGAAGGAACAGACCCGCTACGACGGACTGCCCGCCGTGCGCTACATGGAATATCCGGTGCTGACCGGCTTGTACCAGTACTCGGCGATGGCCTTGGCGAAGACGTACACGGCGATCACCAAGGTGCTGAAGATCCCGGCATTGAGCGGGGTCGCCGAGGTGGTGGTTTTCTTCGACATCGTCGCGTTGGGTCTGGCACTGGCCTGGCTGGCAACGGTGTGGTCCACCGCCGGGTTGGCGGGCCGACGCATCTGGGACGCTGCGTTGGTGGCGGCTTCGCCGGTGGTGATCTTCCAGATCTTCACCAATTTCGACGCCTTGGCCACCGCTTTCGCCGGGGCCGGTCTGTTGGCCTGGGCACGGCGCCGCCCGACGATGGCCGGCGTGCTGCTCGGTCTGGGCACCGCCGCCAAGCTCTACCCGGTCCTGCTGCTGTTCCCGCTGCTGGTGCTGGGCCTGCGCACCGGCCGGCTGCGGGAAGTCAAACGCACCGCGGTGGCCACCGCGGTGAGCTGGCTGGCGGTGAACCTGCCGGTCCTGCTGTACGCACCGCGGGGCTGGAGCGAATTCTTCCGGCTCAACTCCCGCCGCGGCGACGACATGGATTCGGTCTACAACGTGGTGAGGTCGTTGACCGGCTGGCACGGGTTCGACGGCGACCTGGGGATGTGGCAGCCGCCGATGGTGCTCAACGGTGTCGTCGCCGGGCTGTTCGCGCTGTGCTGCATCGGGATCGGCTACATCGCGCTGACCGCGCCTCGGCGGCCGCGCGTCGCTCAGTTGGCGTTCCTGGTGGTTGCGGCTTTCCTGTTGACCAACAAGGTCTGGAGCCCGCAGTTCTCGCTGTGGCTGGTGCCGTTGGCGGTGCTGGCCCTGCCACACCGCCGGCTGTTGCTGATCTGGATGACCGTCGATGCGCTGGTCTGGGTGCCGCGGATGTACTACCTCTACAGCGTTGCGGACCGCAGCCTTCCCGAACAGTGGTTCACCACCACCGTGTTGGTGCGCGACCTGGCGGTCATGGTTTTGTGTGCACTGGTGATTCGGCAGATCTATCGACCGGAGCACGATCTGGTGCGGGCCCACGGTTGGGCCGACGACCCGGCGGGTGGGGTGTTCGATCAGGCACCCGATGTGCCCCCGCCGTGGCTGCCGGGCTGGTTGCGACCGAAGCGGCGGTATCGCCCGAACGGGGTGGAGACGAGAACGGATGTGCACCGGCCATAGCGTCACGCGGGGGATTTGGGGCGGACTCCCATAGTGGCGGCGCCGCCGCTCGAAAGAACGTTCGTTTACCTCGCCGAATTATTTTCGTGACTTTGCTGTAATCTCGCGGGCGCGATGACTACCGCCCCCACATCCCCCGACGGTCCGTCCACGCCGCAGGTCGCCGTTATCGGACTGGCTTGCCGGCTGCCAGGCGGGATCGATTCGCCGCAACGGTTCTGGGAGGCCTTGCTGCGCGGTGCGGACTTTATCGCCGAAGTCCCCGCCGACCGGTGGGATGCCGACTCCTACGGCGGCCCCGAGTCGGGCCCAACCGTACCCCGCTGGGGTGCCTTCCTGGAGGACATCGGCGGATTCGACGCCGAGTTCTTCGGGATGACCGAGCCCGAGGCCACCGCGATCGATCCGCAACACCGCCTGCTGCTGGAGACGTCGTGGGAGGCCGTCGAGCACGCCGGACTCGACCCGGCGGACTTGGCTCGATCGCAGACGGGCGTGTTCGTGGGCCTGACCCACAGCGACTACGAGCTGCTGGCCGCCGAGTGCGGCGCTGCCGAGGGGCCGTACGGATTCACCGGTACCAGTACCGGTTTCGCTTCCGGCCGGGTTGCGCAGGCGCTGGGGCTACATGGCCCGGCGGTCACGGTGGACACCGCATGTTCGTCGGGATTGATGGCCGTGCACCAGGCCTGCCGCAGCCTGCAAGTCGGTGAAAGCGAGCTCGCCCTGGCGGGCGGTGTGTCGGTGATGCTCGAACCCCGCAGATCGGCCGCCGGATCGCCGCAGGGCACGCTGTCACCGACCGGCCGATGCCATTCCTTCGATACCGCCGCCGACGGTGTCGTTTCGGGTGAGGGCTGTGTGGTGCTGCTGCTCAAGCGGTTGCCGGATGCGGTTCGCGATCACGATCGCATCCTGGCCGTGCTGCGAGGGACAGCGGCCAATCAGGACGGCCGCCCGGATTCGGCCGCGGTGCCGCCAGAGTCGGCGCAGGTTGCGATGTACCGAACTGCGTTGGCCACCGCAGGCGTCGACGCCGGCACCGTGGGTCTGGTCGAGGCGCACGGGGTCGGCAACCCGATCGGGGACCGGGTCGAATACACCGGACTGGCCGCGGTCTACGGCACCGACAACCGCTGCCTCCTGGGATCGGTAAAGACCAACTTCGGGCACTGCCAGTCGGCATCCGGGCCGCTGAGCCTGATGAAGGCGATTCTCGCGCTGCAGCACGGCACGGTTCCCCAGAACCTGAACTTCACTCGGTTGCCTGACCAACTGGCCGGGATAGCGACCAACCTTCTTGTGCCGCAAGAGAATATGCCATGGCCCAGCACCGGCGAGCTTCCGCGTCGGGCCGCGGTGTCTTCCCATGGCCTGTCGGGCACCAACGTGCACGTCATCGTCGAACAAGCACCGGCGGACACTGCCCCCGAACCAGCGGCAGAACCCGACGAAGCGGCGCCCCTGCTCTTCCCCCTGTCGGCCACCTCCGCGGCCCAGCTGCGGGTGACATCAGCCCGGCTGGCGGACTGGCTCGACGAGCACGCCACCGCGATGACCGACTCCGGCTTCGCCGATCTCGGTTACACGCTGGCACGGCGGCGCGCCCACCGGCCGGTACGGACGGTGGTGGCGGCTAGCAGCGTCGGTGAACTCGGCGCGGCGCTGCGTGAAATCGCCGGTAACGACCTGCCGTATCAGCCGATCGTCGGGCCGGACGAGCGTGGGCCGGTGTGGGTGTTCTCCGGCCAAGCTCCCCGGTGGGTGGGAATGGCCGAAGTGCTCGCCGGGGAACCGGAGTTCGCGGCGGCCGTCGCCGAGATGGAGCCGGTAGTCGCCGAGGAAGCCGGGTTCTCACTCACCGAGGTGCTGTCCGCGTCGCAGCCGCCCACCGAAATCGACCGGCTGCAGGTGACCGCCTTCGCCACGCAGGTCGGGCTGGCCGAAGCCCTGAAGGCTTATGGGGTTCGGCCGGGTGCTGTCATCGGGCATTCGCTCGGGGAGACCGCGGCGGCCGTCGTCGCCGGTGGTCTGACGCTCGAAGACGGGCTCCGGGTCACCTGCCGCCGCGCCCGGCTGCTGTCGGCCATCGCCGGAGGCGGCTCCATGGCCGCAGTGGAACTGCCGGCGCAGCAAGTGCTTTCGGAGTTCTCCATCCGTGACGTGTCCGACGTGGTGCTCGCCGTGGTCGAGTCGCCGGTGACCACCGTGATCGGCGGTGACGGCGACATGGTGCGCGACTTGGCGGCCGCCTGGCAACAGCAGGGTGTGGCGGCTCGCGAGGTGACGGTCCCGGTGGCCGCGCATACGCCCCAGGTGGAACCGATCCTGCATGACTTGGCGCAGGCCCTTGCCGACCTGAAGCCGACCGAACCGGATGTCCCGTACTACTCCGCAACGCTGTGGGCGCCGCGCGACCGGCCGGAATTCGACGGCCAGTACTGGGCGGACAACCTGCGTTACATGGCCCGGTTCGCGGCGGCCGTGCAGGCCGCGATCAAGGACGGCTACCGGATCTTTGCCGAGCCGGCGCCGCAGCCCCTGCTCACTGAGGCCATCGAGCAGAATGCCAGCAGCGGCGATACCTCGATCGCTGTGCTGTCGCCCAACCGCTTCGAGTACCAGGCAGGGGTGTGGCCGGGACTGCGCGGCTTCGTCGCCGACCTGCACAGCGCGGGTACCGCGGTGGACTTCGCCGTGCAGTACCCGACGGGGCGGCTGGTAGAGGCGCCGCTGCCGAGCTGGAACCATCGCGCGCTGATGTTCAGCCGCGAGGCCGCTGACGCCAAACCGCAGGGCGCCGCGGTCCGGGCGGTACACCCGTTACTCGGGTCGCACGTGCACCTGTTGGAGGAACCCGAGCGCCACGTTTGGCAAGGCGATCTCGGCACCGTGGCGCACCCCTGGCTGGACCACCACCGATTGGACAATGTGGCCGCGGTGCCCGGCGCCGCCTACTGCGAGATGGCCCTGGCCGCGGCCCGGGTCAGCCTGGGCGGATCGGCCGAGGTCCGCGACGTCCGGTTCGAACAGGCGCTGCTGCTCGACGAACATACGCCGGTGTCCTCGGGTGCCGCGGTGGCTGCTCCCGGCGTCTTGACCTTCACCGTGCATACGCATCAGGAACGGGCCCGCATCGGCCGGGCAAGCGCGGTGCTGCAGGCTCTGCCGGATGTTCCGCAGCCGCAGGCCCACGACGTGGCGGCGTTGCTGGCCGCCCACCCGTCCTGCGTCGAAGGCACCGAGCTGCGAAAGCTGTTGGACGGCGGAGGTATTCAGTACGGTCCTGCCTTCGCGGGCCTGACCGCGGTCCGTGTCGGCGACGGGCAACACCGCGACGCTGCCACGGTGCTCGCCGAGGTCGCGCTGCCGGGACAATTGCGCGCTCAACAGGCGCCCTATGAAATCCATCCCGCATTGCTTGACGCATGCTTCCAATCGGCTGCCGTTCACCCCGGCGTCCCGCGCGCAAGTGACGGCGGACCACTGCGGCCGGTTGGCGTGCGCAGCCTGCGCCGTCACCACCCCACCCGCGCTGCGCAGTACTGCCTCACCACGGTGACGGCACTGCACGGCGACGCATGCGAGGCCGACCTGGAGTTGATGGACGCGGCGGGCAACGTGTTGCTCAGCGTCGAAGGACTCCAGCTCGCCGCAGGCAGCTCCGAGCACGAAACCGCTGAGCGCACCCTGGATGAGCGGTTGCTGACCATCGACTGGGAGCGCCGCGACCTACCAGACGCAGCCCAGGCCGCCGCGGGGAGTTGGCTGCTGCTGAGCATGGCCGACGCCGCCGACCCCATGACCACCTATCTCGATGCCGCACTGAAGGATGCTGGGGCGCAGTCCGATACGGTCTCGGTGCCGATTGACGGCGACCATGTGGCTGACGCGGCAGCGCCCAGCGCACGCCTGGCCGACGTCCTCAACGAGGCGCTGGGCGGCCGCACCGGGATAGTCGTGGTGACCGCACCGTCGGTCGACGGCTGCCACCCACCGCAGCGGGGCCGGGGCTTCGTGTCCTACCTACTGAACGTCGTTCGCCAATTGGCGGTGCTTCCCGGCGAATCCCCACGGTTGTTCGTGGTGACCAGAAACGCCGCGACGGTGCGGCCAGGTGATCAGGCCAACCTGGAGCAGGCGAGCCTGCGCGGGCTGCTGCGGGTCATCGATTCGGAGTATCCGCACCTGCAGGTCACCCAGATCGACGTCGAGGGCAGTGTCGCAGAAACCGATGAGGGTTTCGCCGCCCGGCTCGCGGCGCAACTTCAGAGCGGGTCCGAAGAGGACGAGACCGCGTGGCGCGACGGTGCTTGGTATACCGCGCGGCTACGTCCCGGACCGCTCAGCCCTGCCGAACGGCGGACCACCGTTATCGAGCACGGACAAGATGGCCTGCGGCTGCAGCGCAGCAGTGCCGATGAGGGCGATTCGCTGGAATCGGTTGCGCACCCCCGGGTTGCACCGGGTCCCGGACAGATCGAGGTTGCGGTGGCGGCCTCCGGGATGAACTACGCGGAGGCGCACTCCGCCGAGGGGCCTGCTCGGCAGCTGGGCACCGACTTCGCCGGGGTGGTGGTCGCAGTCGGTCCCGACGTCACCGGTCACCGGGTGGGCGACCACGTGGGCGGAACTTCGCCTGACGGCTGTTGGAGCACGTTCATCACGTGCGATGCCCGCCTGGCCGTCACCCTCCCCGCGGAGGTGCCGCTGTCGGAGGCCGCCGCGATACCGACCGCCTACGTCACCGCCTGGTACGGGCTGCACGAGCTGGCGCGGATCACGGCAGCAGACAAGGTGCTGATCCACTCCGCAACCGGCGCCGTCGGTCAAGCCGCCATCGCTATCGCGCGAACCGCCGGCTGCGAGATCTTCGCCACCGCAGACACTCCGCAGCGTCGACAGCGGTTGCACGACATGGGCATTGAACATGTCTATGACTCCAGCAACCTTGAGTTCGCCGATCGGATCAAGGTGGACACCGACGGCTACGGCGTCGACGTCGTACTCAACTCGCTGTCGGGCGTGGCGCAACGCGCCGGACTTGACCTGCTGAGCTTCGGCGGCCGGTTCATCGAACTCGGCAAGCAGGATGTCTACGGAGACAGCTGGATTGGCCTGTTCCCGTTCCGCCGCAACCTGTCGCTACACGCGGTCGACCTGGCGCTGCTGGCGCATAGCCACCCAGAAGTCGTCCAGCGCATGCTGACCACGGTCTATCAGCGCGCGGCGGAGGGCGTACTGCCGCAGCCGCCGACCACGCACTACCCCTTGCTCGACGCGGCTGCTGCGCTGGCGCAGGCGGACGGCGCCGACAACGCGGGAACGGTCTTGCTCGACGCCCCACAGTCCGGCGTCACCGTGGCGGTGGTCCCGCCGGAGCAGGCTCGTTTGTTCCGGACTGACGGTTCTTACATCGTCACCGGCGGAACCGGCGGCGCCGGACTGTTCCTGGCTGCCGAGATGGCGGCGGCGGGCTGCGGCCGAATCGTGCTCAACGGGCTGTCGGCACCGCAGGGCCAAGCGCGACAGGTCATCGAGCAGTTGCGCGCCGGCGGCACCGATATTCAGGTGGAGTGCGGCGACATCGCCGACCCCGCGACCGCGCGCCGTCTGGTGGCGGCGGCGACCGAATCCGGACTGCCGGTCCGCGGCGTGCTGCATGCGGCCGGCACGGCTGCGGAGGCCGCGTTGACCGACACCACCGACGAACTCATCGATCGGTGCTGGGCGCCGAAGGTCTACGGCGCGTGGAACCTTCACCAGGCCCTGCAGGAGGAAAGTGCCGCGCAGCCGCTGGACTGGTTCTGCGCGTTCTCCTCGACCACCGCGCTCATCGGCCCGCCGGGGCAGGGTGCTTCGGCGGCAGCCAACAGTTGGTTGGACGCGTTCGGATGCTGGCGGCGGGCCCTGGGCCTGCCGGCGACGGTGATCGGTTGGGGGCCGTGGGCCGAGACCGGGGGCGGCACCGCACCAGCCGATGACGCCCAAGCCGCGATCACCTCCGCCGAAGGCGCCCGCGCCTTCCGTGCGGTACTGAGCTATGACCGCCCGTACACCGGCTACGCGCCGATTACCCGAGCACCGTGGTTGGCGGCATTGGCGCACCGCAGCCGATTCGCCGAAGCATTCCGGGCGGTACGCCACAACAGCCCCGACGCCGAGCGGTTCCTCGCCGAGCTGAAAGAGCTGCCGCGTCACGAGTGGCTCAGCGCGATACTGCGCCTGGTGTCCGACCAGATCAGCCTGCTGTTGCGCCGTACCGTCGACCCGGATCGGGCGCTGCCCGAATATGGCATGGATTCGTTGGCCAGCTTGGAGTTTCGCACCCGGATCGAAACGGAAACCGGAGTACGCGTCGGTCCCGCCCAGCTCACCACGGTGCGTGGCTTGGCCCAGCATGTGTGTGATCAGCTGGCGACCCGGTTGGAGGACCCGGAGCCACGCGGTGGCAAGTGAGTTGAGCCGGCTGGCGATTGCCCCCATCGACCAGCCGAGGTGTTGTTCGCCCGAGCAGAGGAGAAGACGTTGCGCGTAGGGCCATTGGCATTAGGGACGCTGGCTGACTGGGAACCCGATGAGGGTCCGACCGTGGTGTGGGGTCCGTCAGCTGCCGCGCTGGCCGCGGCGCGGCGCGCGCCGGTCAATGCCGTGCCGGCCAGCTACATGCAGGAACAGCACATTCGCGGCTATATCGACCAGACGGCCGCCGGACTCGACTACTCGCGCCTGATGGTGCTCAGCTGCGACATGCAGGGCAGGTGCGATCGGCGCGCCATCGACTACATCATCAATGCGCATCTGCGGCGGCATGAGACCTACCGCAGCTGGTTCGAGCACGCCGAGGACGGGCGTCTCATTCGTCACGTTGTCGAGGATCCCGCCGACATCGCGTTCGTCCCGGTGGATCACGGCGAGCTGACGTTGCCGCAAGTCCGCGACCTGCTCAACGAAACGCCCGATCCGCTGCAGTGGGACTGCTTCCGGTTCGGGATCATCCAGTCCAAGAGCCACTTCACGTTCTTCGCCAGCATCGACCACGTCCACGTGGACGCGGCGGTCGCCGGGGTGACGTTGATGGAGCTCTACATGATGTACAACGCGCTGGTGGCCGGCGGCGCGCCGCTGGAGCTGCCCGCTGCGGGTAGCTATAGCGACTTCTGCATCCGTCAGCACCAGTTCACATCTGCGCTCACGCTGGAGTCGCCGCAGATCCAGGCGTGGCGAAGCTTCGCCGAAAGCAATGACGGAAGCCTGCCCGGTTTCCCGCTGCCCCTCGGCGACCCCGCGCAGCCCTGCGAGGCGGCCATGGTCACCGTCACCATGCTGGGTGAACAGCAGACCGCCGAATTCGAGTCCGCCTGCATGGACGCGAACGCCCGCTTCGTCGGGGGAGTGTTGGCATGCTGTGGCTTGGCGCAGCGCGAATTGACCGGCGCGGCCACCTATTACGGGCTCACCCCGCGCGACACCCGCAATTCCCCGGGGGACGACCTCACGCTGGGCTGGTTCACCGGCCTGGTTCCGATCACGGTTCCGATCGGTGACATCTCGTTTGAGGAGGCGGCCAGCGCCGCGCAGATTTCCTTCGACTCGGGCCGAACGTTGGCGGAGGTGCCCTACCAGCGGGTGATGGAGTTGGCGCCACAGTTGCGTAAGCCGCCACCGAATTTCCCCGTCATCAACTTCCTGGACGCCGGCGCCGCCCCGCTGTCGGCCTTGATCGCCGCGGGGTTGGATGATCTGAACATCGGCGTCTTCAGCGACGGCCGGTACTCGTATCAGATGTCGCTCTACGTGATCCGGGTCGAGGAGGAGACGGCGGTCACGGCGATCTTCCCGGACAACCCGGAGGCTCACGAGTCGGTGGCGCGTTATCTGGCGGTGTTGAAGTCCGTGTTCGAACGGGTCGCCGACGCCGGCGATTGGGAAAATGTCGCCTGATCTCATTCTCGTTGGTCGCGACCGCCAAGCCCAGCAGGTGCTGCCGGAGGTGAGCTCATCTTCAGCCGGCTAGGCGAGTTCGTGGTGCGGCGACCGTGGCCGGTGATCGGCTTCTGGGCGCTGCTCGTCGTGCTGCTGCCGCTGTTCGCGCCGTCGCTGACCGAGATGGCGCAACGCCACCCCGTGGCGGTGCTGCCCGCCGACGCCCCGTCGGTCGAGGCCGCCGCCAAGGTCTCCGCCGCCTTTGACGAGGACGGCTCGGAGAACGTGCTGACCGTTCTGCTCACCGATGACCAGGGCTTGGATCGAGCCGATGAGAAGGTCTACCGCGCGTTGGTGGACCGGCTGCGTCTTGATACCGAAGACGTGGTGATGCTGCAGGACTTTCACACCACCCCGGCGTTGCGGGAAGTGCTCGTCAGCAGTGACGGCAAGGCATGGATCCTGCCGGTCGGGCTCGCGGGGGACTTGGGCACCCCTGAGGCCTACGCGGCGTACGTCCGCGTCGCCGGGATCGTCAAGGAGACCGTTGCCGGATCGACGTTGACCGCCGACGTCACCGGCCCGGCGGCCACGGTCGCCGACCTGACCGACGCCGGAGCGCGCGACCGCCTCGCGATCGAGCTGGCGATCGGTGTCCTGCTGCTGTTCATCTTGGGCGTCATCTACCGCAACCCGCTCACCATGTTGCTGCCCCTGATCACCATCGGCGTATCGATGGTGGCCGCGCAGGCGGCAGTAGCGACGGCGTCACTGGTGACCGGAATGGCCGTCTCGAACCAGGCCATCGTGATGCTCAGCGCCTTGATCGCCGGCGTGGGAACCGATTACGTCGTCTTCCTGGTCAGCCGCTATCACGACTACATCCGGATGGGTTCCGGTACTGCCGAGGACTGCCAGCGCGCGGTGCAGCGGGCGCTGGCGTCGATCGGCAAGGTGATCGCCGCGTCTGCGGCCACCGTTGCCATCACCCTGCTGGGGATGGGCTTTGCCAAACTGGGGGTGTTCGCCACGGTCGGCCCGGTGCTGGCGATCGGGATCGCGGTGGCGTTCTTCGCCGCGGTGACGTTGCTTCCGGCCATTCTGACGCTGGCCGGGCCGCGCGGATGGGTGGCGCCGCGCCCCGAACGCGCTGCGCGGTTCTGGCGCCGGACCGGGGTGCGAATCGTTCGGCGCCCCAAGACGTATCTGGTCGGCAGCCTGGCGCTGTTGCTGGCGTTGGGCAGTGCGGCCGGGCTGATCCGGTTCAACTACGACGACCGCAAACAACTGCCGGCCTCCGTCGACAGCTCGGTGGGGTATGCGGCGCTGGACCGGCACTTCCCGGTGAACCAGACGATCCCCGAGTATCTGCTGGTCCAATCGCCCAACGATCTGCGTACTCCGCGGGCCCTTGCCGACATGGAGCAGATGGCGCAACGGATCAGCCAGATCCCGGGTGTGGCCGCGGTCCGTGGCGTTACCCGGCCAAGCGGTGAGTCGCTCGAAGAGGCCAGGGCCACTTATCAAGCCGGTGAGGTCGGGGGTCAGCTGGGTGATGCCGCGGGCTTGATCGCCGAGCGCGATGGTGACCTCAACCGGCTGACCACAGGCTCCCGGAAGCTGGCAAACGGTCTCGGAGATCTGAACACCCAGGTCAGCCAGTCGGTTGCCAGCGTGCGCAGCCTGGTCGACGCGTTGGCGTATCTGCAGACGCAGTTCGGGGGCACCAAGACATTCGGTGAAATCGACCAGGCCGCAAGGCTGGTCAACAGCATCCGGGCGCTCGGCGACGCTCTCCAGGTGACCTTCGCCGGACTGGCGTCCAGCTTCGACTGGGTCGATCCCGTCACCGAGTCTCTCGATACCAGCCCGACATGCGACGCCAATCCGATCTGCGGGACGGCGCGAGCGGAGTTCCACAAGCTGCAAAACGCCCGTGCCGCGGGCACTCTCGATGAGATCTCCAGCCTGTTTCGTCAACTGCAGTCGGCGCAGCCCTCGCAGACCCTGTCGTCTGCGGTCAACGGGCTGAGCCGCTCTTTGCAGTCGGCCTCGCAGTCTCTGCACGCGCTGGGATTCGACAATCCTCGCCGGGTGCAGCGCAAGATCATCGAGATGCAGAACGGCACTTCCGAGCTCGCCAGCGCCGGCCGTCAGGTGGCCGACGGGGTGCAACTCCTGGTCGACCAGACCAAGGAGCTGGGACTGGGCCTGGACACCGCGTCGGCGTTCCTCATGACGATGGGCCACGACGCTTCTCCGCCGTCGATGGCGGGATTCAACGTGCCCCGGCAGGTTCTGGCCACCGAGGAGTTCAGGACGCTGGCCCACACCTTCGTCTCGCCCGACGGGCATTCGGTGCGGTATTTCATCCAGACCGATGAAGATCCGTTCAGCACCAAAGCCATGGACCAGGTCAACACAATCCTCGCGACCGCCCAAGCGGCGCAACCCAATACCGTGCTGGCGGACGCCTCGATCTCGATCTCCGGGTATCCGGTCACACTGCGCGATATTCGCGACTACTACGACCGGGACATCCGGCTCATCGTCGTCCTGACGACGCTGGTGGTGCTGATGATTCTGACCGCCCTGCTGCGTTCGGTCATCGCCCCGATCTACCTGGTGGGCTCGGTGATCATCTCCTACCTGTCGGCGATCGGGCTCGGGGCGCTGGTCTTCCAGGTCATATTGGGGCAGCAACTGCATTGGAGCGTGCCAGGTCTGGCGTTTGTTGTGCTGGTGGCCGTGGGCGCCGATTACAACATGCTGCTTGCGTCCCGACTACGCGACGAATCGCCGCTGGGCGTGCGTACCAGCGTCATTCGCACGGTCGGGTCGACCGGCGCGGTGATCACCGCGGCGGGTCTGATCTTCGCCTCCGCCATGTTCGGGCTGCTGTTCGCCAGCGTCGGCGCTGTGGTGCAGGGTGGCTTCGTGATCGGAGCCGGCATCCTTGTCGACACGTTTGTGGTGCGCAGTATTACCGTGCCCGCCGCCGCAGCACTGCTCGGACGGGCGAACTGGTGGCCCGCGCGTCCGTGGCTACAACCCGTGCCCGACAACCCGAAACGGAGCATCGCCAAGGGCGAGGCGATCGAAACGGTGGCCGAGGCCTGACCTTTTGCGTCAGCCGTTGAAACCGAAGAAGTTGCGAAGCTTGCCGACGGTGTCGTCGACGGCGCTGTTGGTCTCTGGTCCCAGAATCTGCACCACATCCATGCCCGCCGGGTCGACCGAAATCGGTTTGGTGGCGGGATCGTCGTTGCGGGAGTAGCCGGCGTCGACCTGGGGCTGCAGGAAAGCGTCGAGCTGGTCGACCAGATCGTCCGGAACGCCGGCGAAGCGCAACGGCAGCGTCAACGGCAGGTGATTGATCGGAATCAGGTACGACGTGGTGGTTGCGCCCCGGGAGTTGACGGTGGCCCTGATGTTCTGCGGGGGCACATCTGCCGGAGTCGTGAACGCGGCAGGAGTGTGCACAATCGCAGACCCCAGAAGGGCGTTGGCGACCGACCACAGATTGTCCGGCCGGTCGGGGAAGTCGGCCATGCCGTCGTAGGCGGCGACCACCCGGTTGGTGTCGTACTGGCTCTCCACCTCGGGGGGCATGACGTAGTCGTCCAGTGGCAGGCGGCTGCCCGGCGGGAAGAGTCCGCCGAGAAAGCTCTTCCCGAAAGCGTGCTTGCCCATGGGGGAGCCGAACGTTGAGAACTGCAGCATGTGGGGTGGCGGCGCGTTGGGATCGCTGGCGAGCCGGACCTGCTCCTTGTCGAGCGCCATGGTGCCCTGCGACAAGCCGACCACGGCGGCCGGCTCGGTCCCACGACGGATCACCGCATCCAGGCTGTCGGCCGCCGCGTCGACGGCGGCGGCCACGGTCACGTTGTCGCGCTGAGCGTCGGGCGCGAACATGGTGGGCACCCACCTGAACATGGCACCCGCCGGGTAGTCGATGATCTCGCGCTTCCTGTTGGGGAAGTAGCCGGCACCGGCGCGCTTGGTGTAATCCGCCCACGGGATGCCGGGGGGGCGGGCACCGCCGACTGCGTAGACCACGTCAGCGGACGCTGCATCACCCACGGGCGCCGGGGTCGGCGCGATCCATGGATTGTCCACCGGGGGTGCGGGGTTGGGTGCAGCAGTGGCGACGCTGGAGCTCAACCCGCCGGCCGTGCCGGCGAGCCAGACCGCGAGGGCTCCGGCGACCAGTCGCTTCATCGCTAACTCCTTACAGCTGTGCGCGGCGTCCGTTGGACCTGCCGGCAACCCCGGCCGGGGTAGCCGTCAGTCCGCGCAAGGGGGGTGTCACCACCTTCTCACAGACCTAAGCTGCCGGCAGGGGGCAAGAGCCCACCGCCGGCAGCGCGAGACCGTGGGCTCAGCGGTCCATCCGGATGAACTGCTGACTCTGGTACTGCTCGACGCAGGCGGCCCGGCGAACCTTGCCGCTGGTGGTGATGGGAATCGATCCCGGACCCACCAGCACCACGTCGGCGACGGTCACTCCGTGGGCCTGGGAGATCGCAGCCTGCACATCGTTTTTCAGGACGGCCAGCCGCGCCGCGGTGTCCTCGGCGGATTCGCCGCGATCCCGAACTTCGATGATGGTGACCAGGGTCTCGTCCTCGTTGACGGGAACCGCGATGGCCGCGACGCGACCCCCGCTGATCTCTTGAAGGGTGGCTTCGATGTCCTCGGGGTAGTGGTTGCGTCCGCGGATGATCAGCAGATCCTTCATGCGGCCGACGATGAACAGCTCATCCTCGGAGATGAATCCGAGGTCGCCGGTCCTTAGCCACGGGCCGTTCGGGGTGCCCTCGGACGCCCTGACCAGTGACGCCCCGAACACTTCCTGCGTCTGTTCCGGCTTGTTCCAGTAGCCGGCGGCCACATTGGCGCCGGCTGTCCAGATCTCGCCGACGGTTCCCGCCGAGCACTCGGCGCACGTTTCGGGGTCCACGATGCGCACCGCCGGCGACTTCGGCACACCGTAGGTGAGCAGGGGCGTGCCGTCCGGTGCCTCGCACCGTTGAGCGCTGCCGCGCGTCAACTTCTCCGACTCGAAGTAGACGGTCTGGGGCGGGCATTCCACGTCGAGCGTCGCCACATACAGCGTGGCCTCGGCCAGCCCGTATGCGGGGTGCAGCGCCCGGGCACGGAAGTTGTGGGGGGCGAATCGGTTGAGGAAGCGCTCCAAAGTCGCGGGGTGGACGCGTTCGCTGCCGCTGACGATGCCCAGCACGTCGCCCAGGTCGCGGCCGGCCAGGTCCTCTTCGGTGGTCTTTCGCACCGCCAGTTCGAAGGCGAAGTTCGGCGCCGCCGAAAATGCCCGGGGGTGGCTGGCCATGGCTTGGATCCAGCGTGCGGGGCGCTGCAGGAACGCCACGGGGCTGGTCAGCTCGCATCGGTAGCCGCCGAGGACCGGCGCGATGATGCCCAGGATCAAGCCCAGATCGTGGTAGAAGGGCAGCCACGACACGATCGTGGTGTCCGGCGGTGCCACCCCGTTGAACTCCGGGAAGTAGCCCGCCATGAACTGCCGGAAGTTCACCTGAAGGTTGCGGTCCGTCACCATCACGCCAGCAGGAAGCCGCGTCGAGCCCGAGGTGTACTGCAGATACGCCACACCGCCGGAGTCGACGGGTTGCTCACCCATGGCGACGCTGGCGTCCAGATCCAACGCGTCGACAGCGACGACGGTCGCCGTGGCGTCGGCCCCGGATTCGCGCACATACTCGGCGACCAGGTCTGCGGCGCCGGTCGTGGTCAGGACGACGGACGGCGCGGTGTCGGTGAGCACGGCACTGACCCGCTCATCGTGTGCGCCGGGATGCGGCACCGGCAGGGGCACCGCGATGAATCCCGCCTGGATGGATCCGAGGAAGGCCGCCACGTAGCCGAGACCCTGCGGGGCGAGGATGACGGCGCGGTCCCCGGCGGAACCGTGCTGCTTGAGTTCGCGCGCGACATTGAGAGCCCGCCGATAGATCTGTGACCAGGACAGCGTCTCGGCGACACCGTCCCAGTCCTGCTCGTAATCGGTGTAGGTGTAGGCGGGGTCATCGGGGGAGAGGAAGGCGCGTTCGCGCAACAAAGTTAATAGGGAAACATCAGGCATGGCGGTGAGGCTACCGTCACAATGCGAGATGTGCCGCGCAACAGTGGGCGGGAGGACCTTGTACCTCTATCTGGCCAGCGCGACCTGCGCCCCCGCTGGGGTCGCCCCCGCCCCCGGCAGCAGCCGGGCGGCACGCCCGTTACCGCCGGACAGCAACCCGGCCAGCCGCTACGATCGTGACGATCCGGACCCGAGCTGCCACCGAGAGATGCGGGACGCCCGATGAACCGTTCAGTTCGAGCCGCGGCCTGCTGCTCGCTGGCCCTGCTGGCAACCTTCGGCTGTAGTGCGACCACGGGTGAGATCCCCGTCGACGCCATGATGGCCAACGTGTCTTCGGCCCCCAGGACGCCCGGTGCGGCGCCCACGGACGGGCTGCCACCCGGGCGGGTCGGTGCCCTGCTCCTGTCCGACGACGATGTCAGCGCCATCGTCGGGCTGCCGATGCACGGAAACGGCAGTTGGCAGGTACCCGGCGCCGAGGTCACGTTGCGGGATCGCAACGACTGCAAGGCTCTTACGCTCTCCGGCAAAGATTTCTGGACCACGGACTACACCGCGTATCGACAGGTCTCACAGCAGGACAGTGACGACATGAACTTCTTCACCTGGCAGGGTGTGGCCGCCTACCCGAACGGGCGCAGCGCGTCGCGGGTGTTCCACCGGACGATCAACGCCGATCTGCAGGCGCGCTGCCGGACGGCGACGGTGCCCGCCGAGAGCGATGAGCATGCGGACTGGCACGTCGACTCCCTCACGGTGACCGACTCGAAGTTGTCCGTCATCGTGTCCGAACAGCGTGACCGGACGAACACCGGATGGCGCTGCGCAACACAAATTCGCTTGCAGCGCAATGTGATCCACCGTGACGGGGCGTGCCAGACCGGCAACCCGTCGACAACCACACAGCAGATAGCGGATATGACCGCGAACCGGATCGGGGGCTGACATATGAACGACGGATCGTCGAGGAGCGAGGTGATGAAGCGGGTATTGGCCGGAGTGGGCGTCGCGGGCCTGACGGCGATGGCGATGCTGGGGTGTTCGCACGGCGGCGACCAGGATGGCGAAGCCGGCCAGGCCGTCAAGCTGCCGTCGCCCGGTGACTCCACCAAGGCCCAGACCTCAGAGGCGCTGGCTCCCACCGGTGAACCCGCCGGCCGGTCCTCGATGTCCCCGGTTCCGCCGCCGCTGGTGCTGCCCGATCGGTTGCGCAACCTGTTGGTGCCCCCGGACGTGTCCGGCCCCATCGTCGGGTCACCGTTGGGTTTTGAGAAGCGCTTCGACCAGCCGGCGCCACCGGTGACGCTCGACGAGCACCCCGAGTGCGCCGTGCTGCTCGGCCCGGCCATGCCCGCCTTCGGCTTCGAGTGGACGGCCTACAAGGGCGCCCAGCAGAAGGACCGGGAAGAGAACGCCGACATCGTCGTCGGCCAGGGCGCGGGTTCCTACCCCGACGCCGACAAGGCGCGAGCCGCGTTCGCCGCGGCTTTCCCCGCCGAGCTGCGCACGTGCGACGGGGTCGCCGTGCACAACCCGCGCGATACCGACGCCAAGGTCACCTGGCAATTCCACGTCACCACCGTCGACGGCACCCGGGCGCAGTGGAGCCGGGTGCAACTGGCCGACGGCAAGCCGCTGGACTGGAGCTGCGCCTACGAGGCCGACGTCAAGAGCAACGTTCTGCTGTACACCTCGATATGCCGGCGCGGCGCCGGCGGGGCTGAGGCGGCGGCGAAGCTCGCCGAGCGGCTGATGGTCTGGATTCCGGCCACCTGAGCGGGGTCAGTGCACCCGGTCCAAGACGTGCTGGCTGAGCCGGTCCATGGTCACGGCGGCGTTGCCCCACTGGCTGCACAGCACCTCGACCATGAAGTTGGCCCCGACCGCGACGAGGACCGCAGAGGTGAACCCCATATTCGCGCCGTTGTAGCGAGCCGAGAGCAGCCAGGAGGCCACTGTCGTGTCCGGGCTCAGTTCGACGTGCACCAGGTCCATGGTGACGCCCGCGTCGACGTCGGTCCCAGCCATCCGTGCATTGAGGCAGCGGTCGACCGCCGGCCGGTTGTAGGTGTTGGTGAACGCCTCGCCCGCTTCGGCCACCGAAGGGAAGGTCGTCACGGCCACGATCGCGGCTGCTTCGTGTGCGCGGTTCTCCCACCGCTGTGCCCGGTGAGACGCGTAATTGTTTCCGACTACCTCAGTGGTGCCCACCTCGTAGAACGCCCGGCAGTCATCGCGCTGTCGCAGACGTTCCGGCTGCGACGGCACCATGCCCACCGGGCCCGTGTTGGACATCGGCATCCCGGCGAAGGCGCTGACCTCGTCGTCGGACGGGATCAACATCGCGACCTGGCCCGGCTGCACCCAGTCGCCGTCGGCGGCCGCCGGCGCCGGCCTCGGCAGCGCGCCCAGCGCGGCAAGGACGATTGCCGATATCACGAACCATCTGCCGTGACTCACCATGGCGGTGAGCCTAATCGGACTCGATGAGCAACCCGCCGATTTCACTCCGGCGGTCCGCCTCCGGTAACCTAGCCCGGTTGCCGACGCAGGCGACCCTCCTGCCGTGGATACCTCCACGGCCGCACTACGACCATAGGAGGTGATGAGGTTCCCATGCGTCCATACGAAATCATGGTCATCCTTGACCCCACTCTCGACGAGCGCACCGTCGCCCCGTCCCTGGAGACGTTCCTGAACGTCATCCGCAAAGACGGCGGTTCGGTCGACAAGGTCGACATATGGGGCAAGCGCCGCCTGGCTTACGAGATCGCCAAGCATGCCGAAGGCATCTACGCGGTTATCGACGTCAAGGCCGCTCCCGCCACGGTGTCCGAGCTTGACCGTCAGCTCAGCCTGAACGAGTCGGTGCTCCGCACCAAGGTGATGCGCACCGACAAGTCGTAGCCGACTGTCGCAGCCGTTGCGTAGGCTCATGCTGCGAATGCAGCATCAAGTGCTGACACCGATCCTAGGAGGGCCCCGTGGCTGTAGGTGACACCACGATCACCATCGTTGGAAACCTGACCGCGGATCCCGATCTGCGGTTCACCCCCTCGGGGGCGGCGGTCGCCAACTTCACGGTGGCGTCCACTCCGCGGGTTTTCGACAGGCAGAGCAACGAGTGGAAGGACGGCGACGCGCTGTTCCTTCGGTGCAACATCTGGCGCGAGGCCGCCGAGAATGTGGCCGAGAGCCTCACCCGCGGATCGCGGGTGATCGTCACCGGGCGGCTGCGGCAGCGGTCCTTCGAGACCCGCGAGGGCGAGAAGCGCACCGTTTACGAGGTGGAGGTCGATGAGGTCGGCCCCTCGTTGCGGTATGCCACCGCCAAGATCAACAAGGTCAGCCGCGGCGGCGGCGGAGGCGGTTTCGGTGGGGGCGGCGGCATGTCGGCCCCGGCGAGTCCCTCCGGACCGCCCGCGGAAGACCCGTGGGGCAGTGCTCCGGCGTCCGGCTCCTTCGGTGGCGCCGACGACGAGCCGCCCTTTTAGACCAACGAACCACAGCACGAAAGAGATAGGTAGATGGCCAAATCCAACAAGCGGCGTCCGGCTCCTGAGAAGCCGATCAAGGCTCGCAAGTGCGCATTCTGCTCCAACAAGAAGCAGGTGATCGACTACAAGGACACCTCGCTGCTGCGCACCTACATCAGTGAGCGGGGCAAGATCCGCGCCCGTCGTGTGACCGGCAACTGCGTTCAGCACCAGCGCGACGTCGCGCTCGCGGTGAAGAACGCCCGCGAGGTCGCGTTGCTGCCCTTCACCTCGTCGGCGCGCTAGCCGACTACTCAATCTTGGAGAAAGTACGAAACGATGAAGCTCATTTTGACCGCTGAGGTGGACCACCTCGGAGCGGCCGGAGACACCGTCGAGGTCAAGGACGGATACGGCCGCAACTTCTTGCTCCCGCGGGGGCTGGCCATCGTCGCCACGCGCGGCGCGCAGAAGCAGGCCGACGACATCCGCCGGGCCCGCGAGACCAAGCAGGTGCGCGACCTGGACCACGCCAAGGAGCTCAAGGAAGCTCTGCAGGCGCTGGGCACCGTCACGCTGCCGGTGAAGACCTCCGGCGACTCGGGCAAGCTGTTCGGCTCGGTGACCGCCGCTGACGTGGTCGCCGCGATCAAGAAGGCCGGCGGGCCCAACCTCGACCGGCGGATCGTGCGGCTGCCCAAGGCCCACATCAAGGGTGTCGGCAGCCACGCGGTGTCGGTGCACCTGCACCCCGACGTGAACGTCGACGTCACTCTCGACGTCGCCGCGGCAAACTAAGCACGTATCTCAGCAGCCCCGGTAGCGCTCTGATCGGCGCCGCCGGGGCTTTGCTGTGTTCGGATGGGGGCCGGGTCGGTTAGTGCTGGCTAACTTCTAGGGAACGCCCGGACGTGTGGGTCGTTCACCTTGTTGTGGAATCGCGTCTACCTGCCTGCAAAGCAACACGCCCAAGGCGGCAACCTAGGACGACACGCCGATGAGATTGTCTTCCACAATGAAAACACCCCGCGTTACCACTCTGACCTGGGGGGACGTCCGTGGGTGGAAGAACAATCCACAAGTCTTCCCCACCGTCCCAAACAAATGGGGGACCGGTGTGCACACTTAATCCACACCTTTGTGAACAAGCTCGTTTTGTACGGCCGCCAGCAACGCCTACCGTCAACGCGGCACGGCACAACGGGGGTGTCGGTGCCACCGGATATGTTCGGGCCAACCAACGTCGAACGGTCGTTCGATTGTGCCAGTGGACGAGGAGGGGCGCATGGCAGTAGTCGACGACCGTGGTCACTCTGAGCTCGAGGAGCCACCACGCGAGGACGTCGGCCGCCAACCGCCCCAAGACATGGCTGCAGAGCAGTCGGTGCTCGGGGGCATGCTGCTGAGCAAGGACGCCATCGCCGACGTGCTGGAGCGGCTGCGGCCCGCTGATTTCTACCGTCCGGTGCACCAGAACATTTACGACGCGATCCTGGACCTCTACGGCCGCGGTGAGCCGGCCGACGCGGTGACGGTGGCCGCCGAACTCGACCGCCGCGGCCTGCTGCGCCGGGTGGGCGGCGCCCCGTACCTGCACACGCTGATCTCCACGGTGCCCACCGCGGCCAACGCCGGCTACTACGCCACGATCGTCGCCGAGAAAGCCATCCTGCGCCGGCTGGTGGAGGCCGGTACCCGGGTGGTGCAGTACGGCTACGCGGGCGCAGAGGGCGCCGACGTCGCCGAGATCGTGGACCGGGCCCAGGCCGAGATCTACGAGGTCGCCGAGCGGCGCAGCTCCGAGGACTTCGTCCCGCTGGAAGACCTGCTGCAGCCCACCATGGACGAGATCGACGCGATCGCTTCGCACGGCGGTATCGCGCGCGGTGTGCCGACCGGCTTCACCGACCTCGACGAGGTGACCAACGGGCTGCACCCGGGGCAGATGATCATCATTGCGGCGCGGCCCGGTATGGGGAAATCCACGCTGGCGTTGGACTTCATGCGGTCGTGCTCGATCAAGAACCGGATGGCCAGCGTCATCTTTTCGCTGGAAATGAGCAAGTCCGAGATCGTCATGCGATTGCTGTCCGCTGAAGCCAAGATCAAACTCGGCGACATGCGCTCGGGGCGGATGACCGACGACGACTGGACCCGGCTGGCGCGGCGGATGAGCGAGATCAGCGAGGCGCCGCTCTACATCGACGATTCGCCGAACCTGACCATGATGGAGATCCGCGCCAAAGCCCGCCGGCTCAAGCAGAAGGCGGACCTGCGCCTCGTGGCGGTCGACTACATGCAGCTGATGACCTCCGGCAAGAAGGTCGAGTCACGCCAGCAGGAGGTGTCGGAATTCTCCCGGAACCTCAAGCTACTGGCCAAGGAGCTCGAGGTGCCGGTGATCGCGCTGAGCCAGCTCAACCGTGGTCCCGAGCAGCGCACCGACAAGAAGCCGATGCTGGCAGATCTCCGCGAAAGTGGAAGTTTGGAGCAAGATGCGGACATGGTTATACTTCTGCACCGGCCCGATGCCTTCGAGCGTGACGACCCCCGCGGCGGCGAGGCGGACTTGATTCTGGCCAAGCACCGTAACGGGCCGACGAAGACGGTGACGGTGGCGCACCAGCTGCACTTGTCGCGGTTTACGAATATGGCGCACTAGCGGGACGGCGGCGGTGACAGGTGTTGGCGACGGTTACGCCTGCCCCAAGCTCGGCCGGTAATCAGCCGCCTCGGACTCGGCAGCAAGCAACGCACCCAGCTCACCCTCCTGCTGGGCGACAAACACACCGATCACCTGCCGGCATACCTCCGGCACGCTCACCCCACGTATATCCGCAATACGTTTCAACCCGAACAGCATTGACGTAGACACATGAAACTGAACAGCGAACTGACCGCAAGAACCATCCTCAGGCGGCAACCCCGGACCCACCACCACAGGTTCATCAGCCTCGTACTGGTCCACCTCAGCACCCCGAGCTCGCTCGACAACCCCACGCCGATCGCCGCCACCAACGCCGCTGGCCGGATCCCGGAACTCTTCATGACTGAACAAACCCATTCCGCCTACGCTAGACCCCGCAGAATCTCACGCAGCCTCACGCGCAGCGCCGGCTTCAATTACGCGACCCTCAAGCCAGAACAAGGGCGGACGGCGCGCGGGCGTAAATGATCGATCTGGAGAGCCTGTCGGCGCTATTGGCTAAGCCGGACCCGGACTAATTTTCTCTCGACGTGGCACGCGGTTGCGTCGCTTCGTGGGGCGACGGTATGGCCACCTCAATGGCCTGGGACGGCAGCACAGCCTTTGGGCAGCCGGCGATAGGTTCGGTGCACATCACTCGGCCGGTCAGGATCGCCTAATTCTGCAGCGGCGCAACCGCCGCAACTGGCGCATGCCCGCGGCCGCCAACTATCTCCAGGGCTGGGCGCGAAACCTTCCTCGAGCCGGGCGCGAACATCCTCGGTGTCGAGGTGCGTGCCAATCGCCACACGGTGGCTGGCCGCGGCCCCGGCATGTCGGTGTGAATCACCGCAGCTCCGGCATAAGGAGTCGAGGCCAAGCCGTGAACCGGTCCGAACTGACAGATGGCTGCAGACCGCACTCCCTCGCTAACCTCGATACGTGCCAGAGTCAACGACCCCCCCACCTGCACGAGGGCGTCCTCGCGAAGATCGATCCAGCTCTGAAGGCGGCGATTCCCCCAGCCCGATCGTTCTCGATGTGGAGGGCTCCGGTGTCCAACCGCCGGTCACCCCGCGGGTGCGTCGGCTGTTCTGGCTACTGGAGCGAATCGCGCCTGCCATCGGGTCGCGCTGGGCGCTGGAGCTGTGGTGCACCCCACCGGTCCTCGAGTCCAGCCTGCGCATGCCGCCCGGCGTCCCACCCGGTGAGCCGCTAGAAGCGCACTGGGACGGGCACCGGATCGTCGGCGAGTCCTGGGGCGAGGGGCCGCCCGTCTACCTGGTGCACGGCTGGGGCGGGCGTCGCCCACACCTGGGCATGTTCATCAAACCCCTCGTCGAATCCGGGCACCGGGTCATCGCGTTCGACCTGCCCAGCCACAACGAGTCAGAGCCGGGCGTACTCGCACCCGGTCGCACCACCGCCATCGAGTGCGCCGAAGCCGTGGCCGCCATGATCCGGACCCACGGGCCGGCCCGCGCGGTCGTCGCCCACTCCCTCGGGGCCAACGCGACCGCATTCGCGGCGTCGTGGGGCGCCACGGTCGGACGGTTGGTGTTCCTCGCGCCGATGGGCGAGTTCCCGATCTACCTGGATCTGTTCGCCGCGCGCCACAACTTCGGCCGCCGGATACGCGCCGGCCTGCATCGGCGTCTGGAACGCCGCATCGGCATGCCGCTCGAGGACACCAACATGGTCCGGATCGCCGAGCGCACCGACTACCCGCCGCTGCTGCTCATCCACGACCCCGATGACCCCGACACGCCCTATGCGACGAGCGAGAAGGTCGTTGCGTCATGGCCGGGCGCGCGCTTGATGACGACGGCGGGCCTCGGCCGGTTGGCGCATTTCCGCATCTTGAGGCATCGCCCCGCGATTCGTGCGGGCATCGACTTCATCGGCCCCGCAGCGGAGTGAAAAACCCTGGTTGTACGGCCGCGACCTAAATGCTGTACTGCCGCAATCGCTGCAACCGTCGCATGCCCGCGGCGGACACCTTCTCCCCGGCGGGCCGCAGTGCCTCTTCGATCCGGGCGCGAACGTCCGCGGTATCGAGGTGCGTGCCTATCGCGACGAGGTGGCTGGCCCCTGAACTCGCAGCCGCGGTCACCACGTGCACCGACGTGCCGACGACGTTGACCAGGTAGTGACGCTTGCCGATCGCGACCGTGCCCTTCATCCGGTAGACCCCATGCGGCGGCTGTTCGAGCAGGTCGATGAGCGGTCCCGGGTCAACGGCGCCGTCGCCGACGACGGTCACCGAGTCCGCATGCACGTGATCGTGGTGCTCGCCGGCGTCGTCGAGGAGCAGCTCCCGAAACGACATCTGCCCGGACTCGCCGCCGTCGCTGATGTCGTAGAGCAACCGGGGATCCACCCGTCCGGCCATCGCCCCCACCACGTGAGCGTGGGGATTGAGTTCGCGCACACGGGCTTCCACCCGAGCAAGGGCCTCTTCACGGGCGTCTTCGGCGATCCGATCCAACTTGTTGACCACGACCAGGGAGGCCACGCCGTAGCGCTGCGGCGGGGCCGACTCGGTGTCGACCGTGTCGAAGTGTTCCGCTGCGTCGATGACGTCGACGACACCGCCGTGACGTATTCGCTCCACCCCGCTGAACCGAATCACGCGCGATACATCCGCGGGTTCGGCCACCCCGCTCGCCTCGATGATGATCGCGTCGAGCGCCAGCTTCGGGTCGGCCAGCTTCTCCAGGGCTTCGTCCAGTCCGCCCTCATCCGGCAGATGGCAGATGCACCCACCGGCGATCGACACCGGTTCGTCGACTTGGCCGGTGACCAGGCCGGCGTCGACGTTCAGTTCGCCGAAGTCGTTGATAATGACCCCGATTCGCGCGCCCGGCGCCCGCAGCACATGGTTGAGCAGAGTGGTCTTGCCCGCCCCGAGGTACCCCGTCAGGGCGATGACGGGGATAGCGGGCGTGTTGCGGTCGGCCACCCGGCCATTATCGGCACTACCCGGGCCGGGGCGTCACCACGGGGTAGAAGTCGGTCCGTCAGCTGCCGTACAGATGCAGCGCCCGGCCGGTCACGGTGGCCACGTCGCCGCTGAGCCCGGCGATGGGCGGACCGCCGCGCTGATGGATCACGTTGGCGAGCACGATCACGTAGGTGTCCGACCCCGGGTCGATCCACAGGGTCACTCCGGTGAACCCGGTGTGACCGAAGCTGCCGATCGGAAAGATCATCCCGCGCGGCCGGGAGTGCGGCGTATCGATATCCCAGCCCAGACCGCGGAGATCCTGCCCGCTGATCGCCGGATAGTTCACCGCGAGCAGGGGATCGGCCCTATTGGGCGAGGCTGCATTCGCCTGTTGCGCAGCGGCATTCGCGGCCACGACCTGGGAGGCGTCGTGTCCGGGTTGCTGGGGTGTCGTCATCAACTCCAGGGTGGATTGCCGCAACGGAAACGGGCTCGGGCGCCCGGCAAGCCGATCGAGTAGGGCCTGGGCGAACCTGCCGATATCGCCGGCGGTCGAGAACACCCCGGCGCTGCCGGCCACCCCTCCGATGCGGCGTGCCGTCGGATCCTGCACCGTGCCGCGCAGCAGTTGGTCGAAGTCGGGGTTGATCCCGGGGGTGTCTTCGTCATGTGCCGTCGGCGCGATCCGGGCCAACAGGTCGGTGCTCCAGCTGCCTGCCGGACACTCGCCGTCCGGGGATTGGCCCGGGTCCAATGCGATGGCAGTACCGCGGACCTGGTGGGGACCACAGGCTTTGGTGGCGGGCAGGTAGCGGGTGTCGGTCATGCCCAGCGGCGCAAAGACGTTGTCCTGCACGTAGGTATCCAACGGCTGGCCGGTCAGGGTCTCGACCAGCACGCCCAGGATGATGAAACCGATGTCCGAGTAGTGGAATAGCTCGCCGGGGCCGAACTCCAGCGGTGCGGTCAGCGCCCGATGAACACCACCGGCCTTGTCGGCCTCGGTCAGGCCCCACGGACCCTGGTGGCTCAGATCGCCGCCGATGCCCGAGGTGTGGGTGAGCAGCATGCGTAACGTCACCTGGGCGCGTCGGGGGTCGTTGGTCTCGTTGAACTCCGGCAGGTAGGTCTGGACGGGTTCGTCGATTCCGACCCGGCCCTGTTCGTACAGTTGCAGGACCGCGACGGTCGTCGCGAGGCACTTCGTCAACGACGCGATGTCGAAGATCGTGTCCTCGGTCATCGGCTCGGCCGGTGAGGGCGCGCCGTCGAGCCCCGGTTCGTCCGCGAGTTTGCGCGCGCCGAAGGCCTGGCTGAAGGCGATCGTGCCGGCGTGACCGATCCGGACCACCGCACCCGGTAGCCGGGGCACCGCGATCGCGTCGTTGATCAATGTGGAGACCGGCGCGATCAGCTCCTCGCGAGGTAAGTAGGGCGCTTCCGGGCGAGGGAGGACGGGCACTGTGGTGGACGGGGCAGCCAGGGGCGGCGCTGGCATGGGCCGCGGATGGCCACACGACGGAACCGCCGCAAGTACCAGCGCGACGGTTCCCACGGCGCGGGCCCGGGTGATGCGTGATGCTGACACCGTCACAGTTCGACGGTAGTCATCGCGGGTTGGGGGGCGGGGAGGCCACCGCCCATCTCGTCTGAGCGATTCGAATCACGACCGCAAAACAAGACAGGGGTGCGAGGCGGAAGTCACTAGACAACCGCAGCTATGAAGAAGAGGCATGAGGAGGCGCAATGGAAGATCAGAAGCACGTCGACTTGCTGCGGTCCGGGGTCGCCTCGTGGAACGCCTGGCGAGACGCCCATCCTGACGTGAACCCCAACCTGATCGGCGCCGATCTTGCCGGCGTGGATCTGCGCGGGGCAAACCTGGCGCGCGCCATGCTTGCCCGCGCCGACCTCGGCGGGGCCCAACTGGCGAAAGCCACGATGCGCTCGGCCCACCTTCTCGTGGCCAACCTTCGGGGCGCGGACCTTGAGGGCGCGGACCTTACGCATGCGGATCTGTTCGGTTGCGTTCTGGAGGGGACGAACCTACGAGCAGCGAACCTGGTCGGCGCGCGGGGATCACGCGCGCAGCTGAGTGGCTGTGATCTCGCCGGGAAGGACCTCGAGGGGGCCTCCTTCTCCGAGGCGAACCTTACGGGCGCTGACCTCCGTGGCACGAATCTGCGTGAGGCCAACCTATCTGGGGCCGACCTGCGGGGGGCGAAGCTGGCCGGGGCACGTTTGAAGCGAACGGATCTGTCCGAGGCAAACCTGTCCGAGGTTGACCTCAGCAAGGCGGAGTTCGGCAGCCACACGTCGTTCGCCGGAGCCGACCTGCACGCGGCCAAATTCTGGGAGGCCAACCTGTTGGGGGTGGACTTCGCCGGCGCGGATCTCCGCGGCGCGTACTTCGGCGGCGCCCTGTCGTGGGAGGTGAACTTCGCCGGGGCGAACCTGTCCGGTGCCTTCGTGGACAAGGCGCATCTCGAAGGCGCGGACCTGCGGGGCGCGCAGCTGGTGGGCGCAAACCTTGCCGGTAGCTACCTGAGGGGGGCGGACCTGTCCGGCGCGGACTTGTCGGGTGCGAACCTCGAAGGGGCACAACTGGTCAAGGTGAATATTGACGGGACCCGGCTGACGGCGTGCCGCGTCTATGGCGTGTCGGCATGGGATGTGCGCGGTGCGCCGAAAGACCAGACCGGGCTCATCATCATGCCCGAATCGGACGTCAGCATCACCGTGGACGACCTGGAGTTGGCGCAATTCCTCTACCTGCTGCTTGATCGCGCGAAAGTCCGCAATGCGATCGACTCCCTCACATGCAAGACCGTTCTCATCTTGGGGCGCTTCACATCCGAGCGGAAGGCGATTCTCGATGCGCTCGCCGGCGAGGTGCGCAGGAACAATCTCCTGCCCATCATCTTCGACTTCGACCGACCCGCATCCCGCGGCGTGACCGAGACCATCAAGACGCTGGCCGGGTTGAGCTTCTTCGTCATCGCCGACATCACGAACCCGAAGTCATCGCCACTAGAGCTGCAAGCGACGGTCCCGGATTACCAGGTACCGTTCGTTGCGATCATCCAGCAGGGCGAAACGCCGTTCTCCGTGTTCACCGATCTGGCGAATCAATACGATTGGGTCCTTCAACCGGTCTTCGCCTACAGCTCCGAGGCGGAGTTGCTGCGAAACTTCAAGGTGGCGGTGCTGGATCGCGTCTGGAAGAAACATCGAGAGTTGGCGGAACGAAAGGCACGCGCCATCCAGTCCGTCTCGATTGAGGAGTTCTGCAAGTCAGCTGGATCAGGAGGTGAACCCGACGACGGTGCACAGCCACCGTCTGGCAAGCCGGGGTGACTCTTCCATGGTCTTGGCGACGCCGGGTGAAACACGTTGGTGCTCAGCCCAACGACCGCGGCTCCCAGACGGGTTTGCCGTCGCGGCCCGCCTTTCGTGCCAAGTGGTGATTGCGACCTCGAAGTAGCCGAAGTTGCAACACCGATTCAGTCCAGAACGTCCGGCGTGCGGAGGACGTCCACGTCGAGTGGAACAGCTTCTTGGTCGCCGCCAACGCATCGGGTGACCGCTCGGCGAGTTGTGCTGCCAAATCCTGGGCGGCGCCAACGGGATCGTCGGCAACCGAGGTCACCAGTCCGTACTCGAGGGCGTCGGCACCCGAGAACACTTCTGCCGTCATGGTCAGGCGTTTGGCTACGTCCAGGGGAAGCAGCTCGCGCAGCGTGACGGCGCCGGTCATGTCGGGGATCAGGCCCCACTTGGCCTCCATGATCGAAAGCTTGCAGTCCGGCGTCGTGATCCGGAAGTCGGCAGCCAACGCCAACTGCAGTCCTCCGCCGTAGCAATGGCCGTGCAGCGCAGCGATCACCGGAACCGGCAGCTCGCGCCAGCCCCAGCAAGCCTGCTGAAACAGGTTGGTCTTCTGCCAGGGCAATTTGCCGAAGTTGCGCACGCCGGCCAGCCCGGACAGCTTGGCTCCGGCGAAGTCCAGCCCGGTGCAGAACGCCCGGCCGTCGCCGCGCAGGATCACCACGCGTATCGAGCGGTCACGGGCCAGCTGATCGGGGACTGACGCCAGTGCCTGCAGCATCGGCAGGTCAAGGCTGTTCATCTTGTCGGCTCGATCCAGTGTCACGTGGGCGATGCCGTCGATGACCTCAACGCGGATGCGTTCCTGTTCCATCGCAACAGAATAGAACCAGCATCTGGGGACGTTTTGAGCGTTAGACCTCCGGCGGGAACCAGAAGTCGAGGGTGTCCTCGACGCCGCCCCAGTCGATGCCCAGCCAGTCACCGAAGAAGTCCTCGATGTTGCCGAAGACGCTGTAGAAGGACGCCACCAGCGAGTAGAACAGGCCCTCCCACCAGCCGCTGTCGATCAGTCCGTGGGGCCACGCGTTGAGCCAGGCACCGAACTGGTCGAAGTCGCCGGAGATATTGATGTCGGTCAGCATGCCGTCGATGGTCGCGGCGTGGTTGGCCACCTGGTCGGGGGTGAGCCCCAGGTACATCATGTGCTCGTAGAGGATCCCCAACGCGGAGGTGGAGTTGGGGTCGGCGACCGGGTCGCCGGGGATCGTGTACACCGTCGTCGTGAACGCGTCGGTCGGGGTGTGGACGCCGGACAACAGGCCGGTGTCGAAGAAGTCGCCGGACGAGGAGCCTCCGCCGAGATCCGGTATCGCGGCGCCGGAGCCCACCGGGTTGCCGATGAACACGAAGTGCAGCAGCGACGGGTCGACGCCCTCGTGGGCCAGCTGGGCCATCGCGATCGAACCGGCGGTCGCGCCCTGCGACCAGCCGAACACCCACAGTGGGTGCTCGGCGTCGTAGCCGTCCGGGTTGGCGGCGAGCTGGGCGTGCACCTCGCGCACGATCTCGGCCGCCCCGACGAAGCTGCTGTGGCCCTGCTGAACCAGGGCGGGGGTGGACAGCAATAGCAGCGGCGCGTCACATCCCGCGGAGCCGACCACGCACGCGCCCGCGTCGTCGTCGAGGTCGAAGCCCAGCGGCCGCAGGAAGAGATCGGCCGCGGTCTGGGCGAATGTCGCAGACGGTGTCGACAAGATCGTCGGGCCGACGAAGATCGCGGTATCGGCCAGCAGGCTCACATCGACATGCGTGGCGTGCGCCACGGGAGCGGACAGCACACTGCCCGCCACCGTGCTGGCGACCGCGATCGGCGCCAAGGCCTTGGTCAGCGTCATGGGGCGCCCTTTCGTCACTGGCTTGCCACCTTTCCCAATCATTTGCGAAGCGAGATGTTTCAAACCGTCGGGAACCAGTAGTCCAGGGTTTCCTCGACCCCGCCCCAGTCCAGGCCCATCCAGTCGCCGAAGAAGTCTTCGAGCTTGCCGAAGGCGCTGTAGACAAACGCCACGGCCGAGTAGAACAGGCCGTCCCACCAGCTGCTGTCGGCCAGCCCGTGGCCCCACGCATTGAGCCAGGCACCGAACTGGTCGAAGTCGGTAGAGATGTTGATGGTGGTGAGCAGGTCGTCGGTGGTGGCTGTGTGGTTGGCCACCTGATCGGGGGTGAGCCCCAGATACATCATGTGCTCGTAGAAATCGCCATACGGCGACGTGGAGGTGTAGTCGGCGTTGGGGTCACCGGGGATCGTGTAGATCGTGGTCGGGAAGGCGTCGCTCGGGGTCTCCTTGCCGTACAGCATCCAGCTGTCGGAGAAGTTGCTGTGCGCCGAGCCGTCGTCCTCCATGTGCGGATATTTGCCATCCGGGGCGGTCGGGTCTCCGATGAACACGAAGTGCAGCAGTTCGGGGTCGACGCCGTCGTGGGCCAGCTGGGCCATCGCGATCGAGCCGGCCGTGGCGCCCTGGGAGTAGCCGAAAATCCACAACGGGTGCTCGGCGTCGTAGGCGCCCGGGTTGGCGGCGAGCTCGGCCTGGACAGTCCGAACGATCTCGGCCGCACCGGCGAAGCTGCTGTGGCCGACTTGGATGAGGCCCGGGGTGCTCAGTAGTTGCAGCGGCGCGTCACACGTGCCCGAACCGATCAGGCACGCCGTCGGGTCGTCGCCACCATCGAAGCCCAACGGCCGCAGGAACAGATCGGCAGCGGTCCGGGCGAATGTGGCAGACGGCGTCGACAGGATCGTCGGGCCGACGAAGATCGCGGTGTCGGCCAGCAGGTCGACGTCGGCGTGCAGGTCGACGCCTGCATGCGCCGCGTGCACCATCGGTGCGGCGAGCACACCGCCTGCCACCATGCCGGTGATCGCGATCGGCGCGACGAGCTTGGTCAGCATCGCGGGGCTGTCCTTCACCACGGGCATGCCGCCTTTCCGAATCATTCGTGCACGACAGATCCCGACAGCCATAGCTAAAAATCACACGAGTAAATCGAAAGTTAAACCTGAGGGCGATCATGGCAGGGGCGTTCGGCGCAAGTCAATGGAAGTGCCGCCTGGCCGAACGTGTAGGCAAACGGCATTCTCCTGGAGTGGTATGCCGATTGACGCGTCTACGGCGCGACTGCCACTATTGGCTCTTCAGGATTTCTTCCCTATCTCATACATAAGCCTTAGGAGCCTCGGGCATGAACGCAACCAAGGTTTTCGCGCCGCTTGCTGCCGCAAGCGTGATCGCAGCCGGCGTCGTCGGAACCCCCGTCGTCCACACGGCGCACGCGCTACAGGTAGCCCTGCTGTCGGACACCGCGATCTTCATCGGCGGCACCATGATGCCCACCCCGTCGGCAACATTTGCCCAGACCGCGGCCGATCTGTTCCTGCAGCCGCTGGGCTTCGACGCGGGCGACGACGCGGCGGTGTGCGTGATCGGGGCCGGCGACTGCGACGGCCCGCTGCGAGTGCTGACCACCCCGCAGCTCTTCCTGCAGGGCTACAGCAGTTTCGCCGGTGCGTCCGAGATCGTGCGGGCGGTGCACGCCGAGCTCAACGCAAACCCGGGCACCTACGACGCCGACAACCCACTCTGGATTTTTGGCTATTCGCAGGGCGCCACGGCCAGTTCGATCGCGATGGCGCAGCTGGCCCACGACGGCGTCGACCCCGAGGCGCTGCACTTCGTGTTCATCGGCGATCCGTCGGGTGCCAACGGCACATGGCCGCACACCCTGGGCGAGTTGTCGCTGTCCAACGATTCCTCACTGTTGTTCGGCAACCAGACGCCGAACGACGCGTTCACCACCACCATCTACACGTTCCCCGGTGACCCCGTGGCCGACCACACCGCGCCCTCCATGCTCGGCTTGTTCTGGGAGCACGTCATGTATCTGGGGCTGACCCCGGAGCAGGTCGCCGACCACGTCGCGACCGCCGACGGCCTGATCACCAATATCGACCTCTCCGGTGACATTGACCAGTTCACCGCCTGGGTCAACGCCATGGGCAACGGGCTGGCCGAAAGCGGGGTGTGGGACGCACTGTTCAATTCGCTCGTGCAGTTCGTCTACAACGCCTTCGGGAAGTTCGAGGAGTTCTTCACCGACTGGATGGGCATCGACTGGGGCGGCGTCGAGGACACCCTCGACTACTGGTTCCCGCTGGTCTGATCTCAGCCGGGCCCGACAGGCGCCCTTGACAACCTACAACCAAACGGTTGTACGATTGCCGGGTGATCACGCTCGACGACGACAGGGTCGACGCCCTGTTCCACGCACTTGCCGACCGCACCCGGCGTGACATCATGCGCCGGGTCCTGGCCGGCGAGCACTCCGTTTCAGAGCTCGCCTTGAAGTACGAGATGAGCTTCGCGGCGGTGCAGAAGCACGTCTCGGTGCTGGAGAAGTCCGGCCTGCTCACCAAGCGCCGCAGCGGCCGTGAGCAGTTGGCCAGCGGCGACGTCGCAGCGGTGCGGTCGGTGGCATCCATGCTCACCGAGTTGGAGCAGGTGTGGCGCGGTCGCATCGCACGTATCGACGAACTCATCTCGTCCGACGACACCTAGGAGGTCGCACCATGCCCGTGATCGACGTACAACACGACATCGACGCCCTGACCTTGACCATCACCGCCGACTTCGCCGCGCCGGTGCGGCGAATCTGGCAGGTCTACGCCGACCCGCGTCAGCTGGAGAAGGTCTGGGGGCCACCGACATTCCCCGCAACCATGGTCGACCACGACCTCACGCCCGGCGGCCGCACGAACTACTTCATGACCGGCCCGGACGGCGAGAAGTACGCCGGATACTGGCAGATCGTCGCCGTCGACGAGCCGTGGAGCTTCACCTTCGACGACGGCTTCGCCGATCTGGACTTCAATCCGGATCCCGGGATGCCGACCTCCAGAAACATCTATACCTTCGCCGAGCACGCCGGCGGAACCCGCGCGAGGTACGTGAGTACGTTCGCGTCCGCCGCAGACCTGCAGAAGGTGTTGGACATGGGCGTGATCGAGGGCTCCACCTCGGCGCTGAACCAGATCGACACCTTGGTCGCCTCCTGAATCGCGTTTGACCAGGAGCTCGAGCGGCAATTCCAGCTGTTCGGGCGGCTACAGCCGGCCGCAAGGACCGCAAGGACCCAGCCATGGCCTTCGACCTCACGCCGACCACGGCACAGCACGACCTGGCCCGCCGCGCCCATCAGTTCGCCGAATCGGTCATTCGGCCGGTCGCGCTCGACTACGACCAGCGCCAGGACTTCCCGTGGCCGGTGCTCGAGGAGGCCGCCGCGCAGGGCTTCTACAGCCCACTGTTCTACCGCGACCTGATCGGCGACTCGACAGGCTTATCGCTGCCGATGTTCATGGAAGAACTGTTCTGGGGCTGTGCCGGAATCGGACTGGCGATCGTGATGCCGGCGCTGGCACTGTCGGCGATCGGGCAGGCCGCCACCGCCGAACAGATGCTGCAATGGGCACCGGAATGCTTTGGCACACCAGGTGATCTCAAGCTCGCGGCGCTGGCGATCTCCGAGCCCGAAGGCGGTAGCGACGTCCGCAACCTGCGCACCACCGCCCGCCGCGACGGCGACGACTGGATCATCGACGGCCACAAGATGTGGATCGGCAACGGCGGCATCGCGAACGTGCATGTGGTCAACGCCGTCGTCGACCCGGACCTGGGCCACCGTGGACAGGCCCTGTTCATCGTCCCCGGTGGCACCCCCGGGTTGGAGTTGGTCCGCAAACTCGACAAGCTGGGCTGCCGGGCTTCCCACACCGCCGAACTGCGCTTCGAGCGCGTGCGCATCCCGTCCGAGAATCTGCTCGGCGGGCAGGAAAAGCTCGAGCACAAACTCGCCAAGGCCCGCGAAATACTGGCCGGCGCGCCGTCAACCGGCTCCGCGACACTGGGGACCTTCGAGCAGACCCGGCCGATGGTCGCCGCACAGGCCATCGGCATTGCCCGCGCCGCACTGGAATACGCGACCGACTACGCCACCCGCCGGGAGGCCTTCGGCGGCCCGATCATCGACAACCAGGGCATTGCTTTCCCGCTCGCGGAGGTGGCCACCGCGATCGACGCCGCACGGCTGCTGACCTGGCGGGCATCCTGGATGGCGGCCAACGGAATCGGATTCAATCGCGGCGAGGGATCGATGGCCAAGCTGGCCGCCAGCGAAGTCGCGGTGCGGGTCACCGAACGAGCCGTGCAGACGCTGGGCGGCTGGGGCTATATCACCGACCATCCGGTGGAGAAGTGGTACCGAGACGCCAAGCTGTACACCATCTTCGAAGGCACCAGCGAGATCCAACGGATGGTGATCGCGCAGGCGCTGGGCGCGGCGGTCGGTACCCCGCCGCTGCACGTGGAGATCGAGCCATCCGGCGGGCCGTTGAACCGGATGTTCGGTCGCGGCACGCCGCTGCGTACCCGGGCCGCCGCCGGCGCGCTGGCGATGCAGGACCGCATCCCGGCGCCGGTGCTGCGGGCCGCCATGAAAGTTCTGCGCCCGCCGAGATGACGGATCAGGTCGTCACCGCTAACCCGAGGGCATGGGCCGAAACACCTGTAATGCGCGGTAGCACGCAGTGAATTCCGCTTCCGTGCAAGAGGTGTCGACTTCTCCGTCGTGGGCGATCGGCACCGGCCCGTCGACTGCGGTGAACTGGAATTGCGGGACCCGCAGTTCGTGGTAGAGCCGGCTGCGCTGCAGCCGCCCGGTCAGCAGCGCCGCCAAGATTCGCAGCGTGGACCACGGCCGGCCGGTTTCCAGGATCCGCACGTCCAACAGCCCGTCATCCATCCGGTTCCGCACGGCCGGCGCGAAGCCGTCGGGCTGATACACCGAATTGCCGAGGAAGAACAGCGACGTCTGCAGGGTCTTGTTGTCGTAGCAGATGCGCACCGGCTGTTCGCGACGCAGCGTCATCAGCATGGCGTAGGCGCTGGCCACCGGCTTGCCGAGCTTGCCCTGCAAGCGTTCTCGACGCCGGACGAACGTCGGGTAGGCACCGATGCTTGCCGTATTGATCACGGTGGTCTCGTCGTTGAATCGCACTACGTCTACCCGCGACAGGCTGCCCTCGGCGATGGCCCGGATGGTCTTCGCGGTGGTGTCGCAGCCGATGTCCTTGGCGAAGTGGTTCAGCGTGCCGCCCGGGAACACCGCTAGCGGCAGTTTGCGTTCCAGCGCCACGTGCGCCGCCGTCGCGACCGACCCGTCGCCGCCGGCGATCGCGAGCACCTCGGCGGTATCTGCGGCGCGGCGCAACGATTCGGCCAGGTCGTCGTCAGGGCCGACTTCGACGACGGTGACTGCAGGCAGTGCCTGACGCACCTGCGCGGCGACGTCGCCCGCGCGCCCGTCGCCAGACTCGGGATTGACCACCAACGCCACGCCGGCACCGTCGGGACGTGCGGGGGAGGGGACCTGCAGGGCTGCACTGTGCGGCGCCGGTGGAGAGGCTATGGGCGGCACCAGCTTTGCCCCGACCACCGCGATCGACGCACCGATGCCCAGCCCGGCGAGTACGTCCCCGGGATAGTGCACGCCGGTGGCGACCCGGGACAGACCCACCAGGCCGGCCAGCCCCGCGACGGGCAGC
The DNA here is from genome assembly GCF_045310815.1 of Mycobacterium sp. SMC-19. Classification (NCBI taxonomy): domain Bacteria; kingdom Bacillati; phylum Actinomycetota; class Actinomycetes; order Mycobacteriales; family Mycobacteriaceae; genus Mycobacterium; species Mycobacterium sp. SMC-19. Next base: position 109,229 of record NZ_JBJIAM010000011.1, read on the forward strand.
CCCAGCAGGGGATTCTCCAGGCCGACCCCGGCGGCGAACGCCGCCGCGCTCGCGGAGTGGCCGGACGGCAGCGAGTTCGACAGCGGCAGCCGGCGGGCGCGGCGTAGCAGGGGCACCAGCGCGATGTTGGGGCGCGCGCGAGGCCGGATCCGTTTGATCACCTGGTTGGTCACCAGACTGGTCAGGGCCAGGCTGGCCACTCCCCGTGCGGCGGCGCGCTGTGTCGCCGGGCCGCCCGTCGCGGCCATGGCGGCTGCGAGCGCCAGCCACAGTTTGGAATGGTCGGCGGCACGGGTCAGTACCGGCATGGTGGTGTCGAGCAGTCGGCTGGGCGAGTGTGCGATCGCCTCGAACACCTCCGCGTCGAGCTGGCCGAGGCCCTCGGTGACCTGACGTAGTCCGGAACGGCGGCGCGGCAGGGGCGCCATCGGTAGTTGACCCACGGCAGTGATTCCTCCGTCCACCGGCGCCGCCGCCGGCGCCGAATGGCAGCCCTATACCCGTTTCACGGTGGGGAGACTCCCCGCCGCCGCGGTCCATGAGAAACTCTCATCGTTTTCTCCGGTTCATGCGCAGGGCCCCTCGGCGCGAGCGCTCACAGCACCGGTGATCGAGAGGAACCGACTGTGAACGAGCGACCTGGCGCAGTACTGGACCAGCAGACCGGCGCGGGCGCCGGCCCGGGCCTGGGGTGGCGGCCCACCACCGCAGCGGCCGCGTTCGCCCCGGACGACATCGCCGACATCATCGGCTATGTACGCCACCCCGTTCACGTGGTGCGCGAAACGGCCACCGGGATGCTGGGCCTGGCCCTGGGCGGTGAGTTCGTCGGCGCCGGCGAATCGGATTTGTCCCTGGTAGGAACACTGCCTGCGATCTACCCCGAGTGGCTGGGGGACCGCGAATTCTGCGAGGCGCACGGCGTTCGATTCCCCTATGTCACCGGAGCGATGGCCAACGGCATCGCGACGCCGGCGTTGGTCATCGCGATGGCCGAGGCCGGCATGATGGGCTTCTTCGGCGCGGGCGGGCTCTCCTACGAGGCGGTGGAGCGGGGGCTGGACGAGATCCAGACCGCGTTGGCCGGCCGGCCCGGGCTCGCCTGGGGAGCCAACCTGATCCACTCACCCAACGAGGTCTCCCTCGAGACCCGCGTCGCCGAGCTGTTCATCGCGCGCGGTGTTCCGGTGGTCGAGGCTTCGGCGTTCATGAAGCTGACGCCGGCGGTGGTGCACTACGCACTGGCGGGGCTGGACACCGATGCGGCCGGCAACATCGTGCGCCGCAACCACGTGATGGCCAAGGTGTCGCGGCCCGAGGTGGCACGGATGTTCATGGAACCGGCGCCGGCGGCGTTGGTGTCCGCCTTGGTGGCGGCCGGAAAGCTGACCGAGCGCGAAGCCGAGCTGTCTCGGTATGTGCCGGTGGCCGAGGACATCACCGTCGAATCCGACAGCGGCGGGCACACCGATAACCGCCCGCTGCCGGCGCTGTTCTCCGAAATCGTCATGCTGCGTGACTCGCTGGCCCAGCAGCACCAGTTGAACTGCCGGGTGCGGGTGGGTGCGGCGGGTGGTCTCGGTGCGCCGCAGGCGGTCGCCGGCGCCTTCGCGATGGGCGCGGCCTACGTGCTGACCGGGACCGTCAACCAGGCCTGCGTGGAGTCGGGGCTTTCGGCGCCCGGGCGCGCCATGCTCGCTAAGGCCGGCATCGCGGACGTGATGATGGCTCCCGCCTCGGACATGTTCGAAATGGGCGTCAACCTGCAGGTACTCAAGCGGGGAACGATGTTCGCCCCGCGCGGCAAGAAGCTCTACGAGTGGTACGCAGGCAACCCCGACCTGGCCAGCGTGGTCGCCAAGCACGGCCCCGAGCTGGAGAAGATCCTGGGCACCACCGTCGCCGAGGTATGGGCGGACACCCAGCGGTACTGGCAGCAGCGTGACCCGGCGGTGCTCGAGCTCGCCTCCAGGGATCCGAAATACCAGATGGCACTGGTGTTCCGCTGGTATCTGGGGCAGTCGAGCCGCTGGGCCATCAGCGGCATCCCCGAGCGAGTCTTGGACTACCAGATCTGGTGCGGTCCGGCCATGGGCGCATTCAACAGCTGGGTGGCAGGCAGCCACCTGGAGTCGTGCGAGAACCGCCAGGCCGTCCAGGTGGCGCTTAACTTGCTCGAAGGTGCCGCCCACGTGACCCGCGCCAGTGCGGCCCGCTCTTGCGGGGTGCCGGTTCCGGCCAAGGCGTTCGCCTACCGCCCGCGGCCGCTGGCTGTCTGACGCGGTCGTCAAATGCGCCCGCTCGGCGCGTTCTAGCTGTTCAGCAGCTCATCAACGTGACATTGTGGCGGATGACTGTAACGCATGCGGGGGTGTGAGCCGGGCATCTTCGGTGTGTGATGGCTGCAACACTCTGATATGGTCCCGGCAGCGTCTGGCCATCGGGATGATCAGCGGACCCCCAGCTGCAACTCACCGTCTCTGATGGCGAAACTTAGGCTTTCGATGCTTTGTGTCAAGGCCGCTCTTAAGGAGACCTGTGGTAGCCAAACATCCACCTGTCGCAGTGGTCGGTGTCAGCGCGCTGTTTCCCGGGTCTGAAGAAGCCGAGCGATTCTGGCGCAACATCGTCGAGGGTGCGGACCTGTTCTCCGACGTACCGGAGTCGCACTGGCGGATCGACGACTACTACGACGCAGATCCTCGCACGCCCGACAAGGTATACGCCCGTCGCGGCGGATTCTTGCCCACCATCGACTTCTCGCCGATGGATTTCGGCATTCCGCCGAACGTGGTGCCCGCGACCGACACCGCCCAGTTGTTGGCGCTGCGGGTCGCGCAGCAAGTACTGGAGGACTACGCCGGCGGCGACATCTCCGGCATCGACCGCGAACGGGTCAGCGTGGTGCTGGGTTCGTCCGGTGGCACCGAGATGTCCGGCTACATGAGCGGTCGGCTGCACCGGCCGACCTGGGAACGCGGCCTGCGCGCAGCAGGACTCTCCGACACCGAGCTGACCGCCTTCAGCGAGAGCGTGGCGTCGGGCTACACCCCCTGGCAGGAGAACACCTTCCCGGGCCTGCTTGGCAACGTCATCGCCGGACGTATCGCCAACCGTTTCGATCTTGGCGGAACGAACTGCGTCGTCGACGCCGCGTGCGCCAGTTCGCTGGCCGCCATTGAGATCGCGCTGCACGAGCTGTACCTGCGCGAGGCCGACATGGTGATCGCGGGGGGCGTCGATGCCTTCAACGACATCTTCATGTTCATGTGCTTCGCCAAGGTCACCGCGCTGTCGCGCACCGGCGACTGCCGCCCGTTCTCCGACCAGTCGGACGGGACCATGCTGGGCGAAGGCCTGTCGATGCTGGCGCTCAAGCGCCTCGACGACGCCGAGCGAGACGGCGACCGGATCTACGCCGTGATCCGCGGCATCGGCACCTCCTCGGATGGCCGGGCCAAGAGCATCTACGCCCCCAGCCCGGATGGTCAGGCCAAGGCCCTGCGCCGCGCCTATGAGGCCGCCGGCTACGGACCGGAGACGGTCGGGCTCGTCGAAGCCCATGGCACCGGCACCAAGGCCGGCGACGTCGCCGAATTCACCGCCCTGCGCCGGGTCTTCGACGAGTCGGGCCGGGCGGACCGTCAATGGTGTGCCGTCGGCTCGGTCAAGTCCCAGGTCGGACACACCAAGGGGGCTGCGGGAGCCTGCGGCCTGTTCAAGACCGTGATGGCGCTGCACCACAAGGTCCTCCCGCCGACTATCAAGATCGACCGGCCCAACCCCGGACTCGAGATCGAATCGTCGCCGTTCTACCTGTCGACACAGACCAAGCCGTGGATCGCCGACCAGAACGTGCCGCGGCGGGCGGCGGTCAGCGCGTTCGGCTTCGGCGGTACGAACTTCCACATCACGCTCGAGGAGTACGCCGGCGCCGGGAAGCACGCGCCGCGCTACCGGTCCTGGGACTCCGAGCTGGTGGTCCTCGGCGCGGACTCCGCGGCAGCGCTGTCTGCGCAGGCCGGGGAACTGGCCGCCTCGTTGATCGACTCGCCGGACATGCTCGGCTACCTGGCACACAGCACGCAGTCGGCGTATGACGCCACCCGTCCGCACCGCCTCGCCATCGTCGCCAGCAGCGTCGAGAGCCTGCGCACGATGCTCGGGGAAGCCGCCGCGAAGCTCCAAACGCCCAGCGGGGAAACGTCATTCAGCTCACCCAAGGGCTACTACTACTCCTGCCAGCAGGCCGGGCCGGTCGCGCTGCTGTTTCCCGGGCAGGGCAGTCAATACGTCGGCATGGGTGCCGACATCCCGCAGCTGTACGAACCGGCTTTGGCGCCTTGGGAGCTCGCGCGCGCGGACCTGCTCAACGCGGACCGCGACCTGCACGACGTCGTCTGGCCCAAGACGGCGTTCACCGAGGAAGACCGGACCGCGCAGGCCGCCGAGCTGACCAAGACCGAATGGGCGCAGCCGGGCATCGGCGCGCACAGCCTCAGCCTGCTGTCGGTGGTCCGCTCATTGGGCATCGCGCCGGTCGCCGTCGGCGGTCACAGCTTCGGCGAGGTCAGTGCCCTGTGTGCCGCGGGGGTGATCAGTGACGACGTCGCACTGCTCATCGCCCGCGCGCGCGGTGCGCTGATGGCCCAGGCCGCCGCCAGCAGCGACGGAGCGATGTGCGCGGTGACCGCCCCCGCCGAAGAGGTCCGCAGACTTCTCGGCGAGTGGGGCCTGTCGGTGGTCATCGCGAACCACAACGCCCCCAACCAGGTTGTGCTTTCGGGCGACAGTGCGGCCATTGCCGATGCCGCGCAGCGTTTCAGCGCAACGGGAATGAATGCGCGGCTCCTCGACGTCGCCACCGCCTTCCACTCCGAGATCGTCAGCTCCGCGGCGGCCCCGTTCGCCTCGTACCTGGCGGGCATTCCGTTCGGTGTGCCGCAGGTGCCCGTCTACGCCAACGCGACGGCTCAGCCGTACGTCGGTGGCGCCGACCAGATGCAGGCCACGCTGGCCAACCAGATCGCTCAGCCGGTGCGGTTCGTCGAGCAGGTGCAGGCGATGTGGTCCGCCGGCGCCCGAACGTTCGTCGAGGTGGGCCCCGGCAGTGTGCTCACCAACCTCGTCGGCAAATGCCTGACCGGCCAGGACCACGTCGCGGTCTCCCTGGATGCCAAGGGCAGAAACGGAATTCGATCGCTGTGGATGGGGCTGGCCCAACTCGTGGCCGCCGGCGTCCCGATGAACTTCGAAGCCCTGTGGGCCGACTACCGCCAGGGTGACGATCCGCGAACCCGTCCGGCGCCCAAGTTGACGATGAAGCTCAACGGCACCAACTTCGGCCGACCCGACATCAACGACGAGCCGGTGCAGCGGCCCTCGGAAGAATTTGCGAAATCCGAAGAATTTGCGAAATCCGAAAAATCCGTGAAATCCACCCCCCGCAGTGACCACAACGGCCACGCGACCGTATCGGAGCCCACTATGACAGCAGCTCATCCGCCCGTTCCCGCGGCGAACGGGTGGCCGGCACATGTCCCGACGCACGTCCCGGTCCCGGTCCAGGCCGCCGCGGTTCCGATGGTGACCTCGCCGCTGATGTCGGGTCCCGGAGCCGAGATGGTGACGCACATGGTCGGCGCGCTGGGCAGCATGCAGCAGACCATCGCCCACCTGCAGGGCCTGCTGCAGACCCTGGTCTCCAGCACCGGGATGACGCCGATGCCGGTCAACCAGCTGGCCTTCCCCACCGCGACCACGGTGGTGCCGGCTCAGCCGGTGGCCGCCTATGGCGTCGCGGCTCCTCCGGCCCCGCCGGCGTTCGCCCCGCCGCCCGCGCCGGCCATGCCCGCGCCGCCTGCGGCTCCGGCAGCCCCGATCAGCGTCCCGCCAGCGCCGGCACCTGCACCTGCACCCGCGGCGCCTGCGCCGGTGGCTGCGGCTGCGCCGGTCGTCACGATGCCGGCACCGCCCGCGCCGGCTCCGGTTGTTGTCGCACCGGCTGGGGTGGCCGTTGCGCCGGCGCCGGCTGCGGTGGCTGTTGCTCCTGCGGCGGCGGGTGGGGATTTGGTCGGGGACATGTTGGCGGTGGTTGCTGACAAGACCGGTTATCCGGTGGAGATGCTGGATTTGTCGATGGCGCTTGAGGCCGATCTGGGGATCGATTCGATCAAGCGGGTGGAGATTTTGTCGGCGGTGCAGGATCGGGTTCCATCGTTGCCTGAGGTGGAGACGGCGACGAT
>NZ_JBJIAM010000012.1:0-111679 GCF_045310815.1 Mycobacterium sp. SMC-19
GGCGGTAAGGGTGGTGCCGGCGGTGCTGGTGCCGACGGTGGTAATGGTGGCGATGGCGGCGACGGCATCAACGCCACTGCTCCGGGCGCCGACGGCGGCGCTGCCGGTGACGGTGGCAACGGTGGTAACGGTGGTGCGGCCGGTCGTGGTGGTGCTGCTGGTTCCGGTGGTCTGCTGGGGTCGGCGGGTGTCGCCGGTGTTGGTGGCACTGCTGGTGACGGTGGTAACGCCGGTGTCGGTGGTAACGGTGGCGCCGGCGCCGACGGCGATGGCGCTCACATCGATGGTGGTGCCGGTGGCCGTGGTGGTGACGCGGGTGTGGCCGGTGCCGGTGGTGCGGCGGCACCTGGTGGCACGGCGGGTGCTGCGGGTGCGGCGGCGACCGGTGGTGGTAACGGTGGCCAGGGTGGTGACGGCGCCGACGCCGTCATCGCCGGTGGTGCCGGTGGTGCCGGTGGTCGTGGTGGTGACGCTGGCTCGCTGGGCAACGGTGGCGCCGGTGGCGCCGGTGGTGACGGTGCGGTCGGCGTGGCCGGGCACACCGATGCCAACGGTGATGGCACCACGGGTCTGGCCGGTGGCGCCGGTGGTGTCGGTGGCGCCGGTGGTGCCGCTGGTTCCGACGCCGGCAACGGTGGCGCCGGTGGCGCCGGTGGCCGCGGCGGCACCGGTGGTGTCGGTGGCGCCGGCAATGACGGCACCGCGGGTCTGAATGCGGCCGCCGGTAGCGGTGACAACGGTGGCGACGGTGGCGACGCGAACAGCACCGCCGGCAACGGTGGCGTCGGTGGCGTCGGCGGTGACGGCGGCGCGGGCGGTACTTCCACACACGGCACCGCGGGTGCGCACGGTGTCGGTGGTATCGGCGGTGACGGCGGCGCCGCGGGCGCGACCGGTGTCGGTGGTAACGGCGGTGACGGTGCCGGCGGCGGTACCGGGGCAGCGGCCGGTAACGGCGGTAAGGGTGGCGCCGGTGGTGCCATCGGTAGCGGTGGCGCCGGTGGTGCCGGTGGCTCAAGCGGTGGCGCTAACCACGCGGCCTCCGGCGCGACGGGCGCAGACGGCACCGGCGGCAACGGCGGCAACGGCGGTAACGGTGGTGCCGGCGAGCTGCTGGGCGACGGCACCGTGCAGACCGGTGGACAGGGCGGCAACGGTGGCGACGCCGGGGCGGTCGGTGACGGCGGTAACGGCGGCGTCGGCGGTAAGGGCGCGACCGGCACGGCCGGACACACGAACATCAGCGGTGACGGCACGGACGGCGTCGTCGGTGGCGCCGGTGGTGCGGGCGGCATCGGTGGTGCCGGCGGTAGCACCGCGGGCAACGGTGGCGCCGGTGGTGCGGGCGGCGTCGGTGGCACCGGCGGTGCCGGTGGCCACGGCCTCGACGGCCAGGACGGTGTCGATGCGACGGCCGGCAGCGGCGGCGACGGCACGGTTGGTATCGGCGGCGGCGACAGCGGCAATGGTGGCGCCGGTGGTGTCGGCGGTCAGGGCGGTGCCGGCGGCACTGCGACAGCGGGCAACGCCGGTACGGACGGCGACGGCGGCCAGGGTGGTGTCGGTGGCGCGGCCGGTAATGCCGGCAACGGCGGTCGCGGCGGTGACGGCGCGGGTGGCGGCAACAACGCCACGGCCGGCTCCGGTGCACAAGGCGGTACCGGAGGCAACCGCGGCGAGGCCGGCGCCGGTGGTGCCGGCGGCTGGAACGCGGACAACAGTGTCCAGGCGGACCAGGGTGCCAATGGTGCCGAAGGCGGCGGCGGCCACGGTGGTACCGGCGGCCGCGGTGGCGACGGTGAACTGCTCGGTGGAAATGTGCCGCAGGCCGGCGGCAACGGCGGTACCGGTGGTACGGCCGGTATCGGCGGCGACGGTGGTGTCGGCGGCGACGGCGGAAACGGCGCGTCGGGCATCAACGGAACGACGGTGGTCATCGACGGGACCACGGGTGGTACCGGTGCCGTAGGTGGCAACGGTGGTGCGGGCGGCGCCGCGGGCGTGGGCTCCGGAAACGGTGGTGCCGGTGGTAACGGCGGCACCGGTGGTAACGGTGGAAACGGTGGCGCAGCCGACGACGGCTACCTGTTGGACCTGGCGGGCGGCAACGGTGGTAGCGCCGGTGCCGGTGCCGCGGGCGGCACCGGTGGTGCCGGTGGTACCTCGGCCGAAGGCACCGGTGGCCAGGGTGGCGCCGGTGGTACCGGCGGCAACGCGGGAACCGCGGCCGTCGGTGGTCAGGGCAGCGGCGGCGGTGGCGGTGCGAACGCCGGTGCCGGCGGCAACGGCGGTGACGGCGCGCTCGGCGGCGCAGGCGGTCAGGCCGGCGTGGGTGGCGCCGGGGTCGACGCGGGCGCGGACGGCGCCGTGGGCGCTGACGGCGTAGCGGCCGACGGTGCAGATGGCGGTCGCGGAGGCGACGGATACGGCCTGATCAGCGGGACCAACACCGGTCAGGGCGGCGGCAACGGCGGCCAGGGTGGTAACGCCGCCGCAGTCGGCAACGGCGGAATGGGTGGCACCGGCGGAGCCGGCGCGACGGTAGACGGCAGCACCGGCAACGACGGGAACGGCACCGACGGTGCAGTCGGTGGAGTCGGCGGTGACGGTGGCCAGGGTGGTGCCGGCGGCAGCACCTCGGGTAACGGCGGTGCGGGTGGCTTCGGCGGCGTCGGTGGCCAGGGTGGTGCCGGCGGTGCGGGCGCGGACGCCACCGTGGCCGACACGGACGGTGGCAACGGCGGCAACGCTGGGGCCGGTGGCGGCGGCGGTAATGGCGGCCTGGGCGGCACGGCCACCAACGGCACTGGTGGCGCCGGCGGCAATGCCGGCATCGGCGGCAATGGCGGCGTCGCGGGCAACGGCGGCGCCGGCCTGGGCGGCGGCGGTGCGGCGAACGCCGGGAACGGCGGTCACGGCGGTAACGGCGCCGACGGTGGTCTAGCAGGCCAGGTGGGCCTGGGCGGCACCGGCACCACCAACGGCGCGGATGGCTCCACTCGCCCCGACGGCATTGCCAGCGACGGCGGCGTCGGTGGCCAGGGCGGCGCCGGCGTGGGTCTGAGCGGCGGTGTCGGCCAGGGCGGCGGTCATGGTGGCGCCGGCGGTAACGCGGCCACGACCGGCAACGGCGGTGCCGGCGGTGCCGGTGGTGTGGGTGCGACCGTGGACGGCATCACCGGCGGCGACGGCAACGGCACTGCGGGTGCGGTCGGTGGCATCGGTGGCAACGGCGGCACCGGTGGTAGCGGTGGCGCCACGTCAGGCAACGGTGGCGCCGGTGGCAACGCCGGTAAGGGCGGCAACGGTGGCGCCGGCGGCGCGGGCGCGGACGCAACAGTGGCCGACACCGCGGGCGGTAACGGTGGGAACGCCGGTGCTGGTGGCCAGGGTGGTGTCGGCGGCCAGGGCGGTGACGCTGTCGCCGGCACCGGTGGTGTCGGCGGTAACGCCGGCGACGGTGGCAACGCCGGCACGGCCGGGTCCGGTGGTAAGGGCCTCGGTGGCGGCGGCGCGGCCAACGCGGGCGCGGGCGGCGCGGGTGGCGATGGCGCCGACGGCGCCGCTGCGGGCACGGCCGGTGCCGGCGGCACCGGCACGAATGGCGACGGTGCGGACGGCAGCGGTGGCGTGTCCGGTATCGGCAGCGACGGTGGTGCCGGCGGCAACGGTGGCATCGGCTCGGGTCTGATCAGTGGCAGTGACACGGGCCAGGGCGGCGGTGCCGGTGGGCACGGCGGTAACGCGGCTTCGGTGGGCACCGGTGGTGCCGGCGGCAACGGTGGTGCTGGTGCGGCTGGTGAAGACGGCGTCACGCTGAGCGACGGCAACGGCACCAACGGCACCCACGGCGGCGTCGGCGGTGCGGGCGGTGTCGGTGGTGCCGGCGGAACGAATGACGGCAACGGCGGTGCCGGCGGCCAAGGTGGCGTAGGTGGCGGCGGCGGTAACGCCGGCCACGGCGCCAACGGCGTCAGTGGCACCGTGATAACCCCGGGCAGCGGTGGCTCCGGCGCGGACGGAACCGACGGCGGCAACGGTGGTGTCGGTGGTAACGGTGGCGCCGGTGGTACCGGGGGCGCCGGCGGTACTTCCAGCCACGGCAGTGCCGGTGCGGACGGATCCGGTGGCGCCGGTGGGAACGCCGGTAATGCCGGTAACGCCGGTAACGGTGGTCGCGGTGCCGACGGTGCCGGTGGCGGCAGTGGTGCGGTGGCCGGCTCCGGCGGTGACGGTGGCAACGGCGGCGTCCGCGGCACGGCGGGCACGGCGGGTACGGGCGGCTGGAATGCCGGGCACACCACCCAGGCGGCCAGTGGCAATGCGGGTGCCTCGGCTATCGGCGGCAACGGCGGGGCAGGCGGCAAGGGCGGTACCGGCGTGCTGCTCGCTGATGGCACCGCGCAGCTTGGTGGGGCGGGCGGTGACGGTGGCAATGCCGGACCCGTGGGTAACGGCGGTGCCGGCGGTAACGGCGGTGCCGGCGCCGCGGGCGCGACCGGCTCGACTGCTCTGGCCAACGGCGGAACCGGTGGTAACGGTGCGGCCGGTGGTAGCGCGGGCAACGGCGGTAAGGGCGGCTCGATCTCCGGCAACGGCGGCCAGGGTGGTGTCGGCGGTGCCGGCGGCAACGGTGGTGCCGGCGGCGCGGGCGTGCAAGGTCTCGCGGGCGCCGACGCCGCCGCGGGCAGCGGCGGCAACGGCGGCGATGGCACCGATGGCGGTAACGGCGGCCAGGGCGGTAACGGCGGTCAGGGCGGCAGCGGCGGTCAGGGCGGTAGCGCCACCAACGGCACCGCCGGGCTCAACGGCAGCGGTGGTATCGGCGGTAACGGCGGCGCCTCCGGCCAGGCCGGTGACGGTGGCCGCGGTGGTAACGGTGCCGGCGGTGGCGCCGACGACACTGCTGGGCACGGTGGTAACGGCGGCGCCGGTGGTGACCGCGGTACGGGTGGTTCGGCCGGTAAGGGCGGCCTGAACGGTGACGGTGTCACCTACCGGTCCGACGGTGCGGGCGGCGTGGTCGCCGGCGGCGGCAACGGTGGTGTCGGTGGCGCCGGCGGCAACGGCGCAATGCTCGCCGACGGTGTGACCGGCCAGGCCGGTGGCTACGGCGGCAACGGTGGTGCGGCGGGTGCGATCGGTACCGGTGGCGCCGGCGGTGCTGGTGGCCATGGCGGTAGCGGCTTGGCTGGCGGCACCGACATCGACGGCAACGGCACTCTCGGTGGCGATGGTGGCACCGGTGGCCACGGCGGTAACGGTGGCGCCGGAGGCACCACCTCGGGTGCTGCAGGTGCAGGCGGCGCGGGCGGCACCGGCGGTAGTGGCGGCAACGGTGGCGACGGTGTCATCGGCTTGGCCGGCGACACTGGCGGTAACGGCGGCCTGGGCGGTAACGCGGGCTCCGGCGGTGCCGGTGGCCAGGGCGGCGAGACCGCCAATGGCGCCGGCGGCGTGGGTGGCGCGGGCGGCAACGCCGGCAACGCCGGTAACGGTGGTGCGGGCGGCAACGGTGGCAGCGGCGGTATCGAAGCCGCAGCCGGCAACGGTGGCGTCGGCGGTGACGGCGGTAACCGTGGCCTCGGCGGCGCGGGTGGCGCCGGCGGCGTCGGTAAGGGTGGCGCTCAGGCTGGCGACGGCCAGGACGGCACCAACGGCTCCGGCGGTGACGGTGGCGCCGGCGGTAACGGTGGTGCCGGCCAGACCCTGGGCGACGGTTCGGCTCAGGACGGTGGATCCGGCGGTAAGGGCGGTAGTGCCGGTGTGATCGGCACCGGTGGCGCCGGCGGTAACGGCGGCGTCGGCTCGGCCGGTGTCGACGGCCTCACCGACTCGAACGGCGACGGCACGGCCGGCTCGGCCGGTGGCCACGGCGGTAGCGGCGGCGAGGGTGGTGCCGGTGGTGCTGAGGCCGGCAACGGTGGTGTCGGTGGTACCGGTGGCGCCGGTGGTGTCGGTGGCCACGGCGGTGCCGGCGACAACGGTGCGACCGGAACCAATGCGACGGCCGGCAGCGGCGCCAACGGCGGCAACGGTGGCGACGCCACCAGCACCAACGGTGACGGTGGAGCCGGTGGTAACGGCGGTAGTGGTGGAGCCGGTGGTTCGGCCACCAACGGCAACACCGGCGCTGCCGGTGCCGGCGGCAAGGGCGGCGCCGGAGGTAACACCGGCGACGGAGCCAACGGTGGTAACGGTGGCGCTGGTGCCGGCGGTGGCAGCGACACGATTGCTGGATCCGGTGGCAACGGTGGCCAGGGCGGCACCGCTGGAACGGCGGGCCAAGGTGGCACCGGCGGCATCGGCGGCAACGGCACGGCTGCTGCCGACGGCCAGGACGGCCTGGTGCTCGGTGGCAACGGCGGTGACGGTGGCCACGGCGGTAACGCCGCGCTCGGCCAGGCCGGCGGTAACGGCGGTACCGGCGGTGCGGCAGGCACGATTGGACACGGCGGCGAGGGCGGTGACGGCGGCGCTGGATCCAACGGTGTGGCCGGAGGCACCAGCGGCATCAACGGCACCGACGGCACGGCCGGTACGGCCGGTGGCAACGGTGGTGTCGGCGGTGCCGGTGGCTCCATCTCCGGTGACGGCGGCGCCGGTGGCCACGGTGGTATCGGTGGTGACGGTGGTGTCGGCGGCAACGCCGCCAACGGCACCGCGGGAACCAACGCCACGGCCGGAACCGGAGGCAACGGTGGGGTCGGTGGTGACGCCACCGGCGCGGCCGGGGCGGGCGGTGCCGGCGGTGCCGGTGGCCAAGGTGGTGCCGGCGGTGCGGCGACCGATGGCAACAGCGGTGCGGACGGCTCGGGCGGCCATGGCGGTAACGGCGGCAAGGGCGGCAACGCCGGTGTCGGCGGCCGCGGTGGCGACGGCGCGGGTGGCGGAACGAATGCCGCAGCCGGCAATGGCGGTAAGGGCGGCAACAGCAGCAGCACCTACGGAGCCGGCGGCGCGGCCGGTGCCGGCGGTCTCGGTGGCGACGGGGTGACCCAAGCCGACAGCGGCGCCGCGGGTAACCACGGCGCGGTCGGCGCCGGTGGCACCGGCGGTAACGGCGGCAATGGCACGACGCTGGGCAGCGGCCTGGCGCAGGTCGGTGGCAACGGCGGTACCGGCGGTAACTCCACCGCCGAGTACGGCAACGGCGGTGCCGGCGGTGTCGGCGGCAACGGTGCCGCTGGAACCTCCGGTACCAACGCCGCCAACGGCGCCGGTGCCGCAGGCGGTAATGGCGGTAACGGTGGTGCGGCCGGCCAGCACGGCACCGGTGGCGCCGGTGGTAACGCCGGTAACGGTGGGATCGCCGGCAACAACACCTCGGTTGGCGCAAACGGCGGCACGGGTAACCAGCCCAAGGACCCGAACGGTAACTCGATGGCCGGCGGCTCCGGCGGCGACGGCGCCAAGGGTGCCACCGGGTTTGCCGGTGGCAAGGGCGGCGTCGGTGGAGTCGGTGGTGCCGGCGGCACCGTCACCGGTGACGGTGGTGCGGGCGGCCTCGGTGGCAACGGCGGGGTTGGCGGCGGCGGCGGTACCGGTGGTAACGGCGGCACCGGTGGTGCCGGCGGTGCCGGCGCCCTGGGTCTGCCCGGGCGTACCGGTGGTACCGGTGGCGTCGGCGGTCAGGGCGGCGACGGCGGTATCGGCGGCGCGGCCGGTCAGGGCGGCGCCGGTGGTGTTGCGCTGGGCGACGGACAGGCCGGTGCACACGGCGGCGGCGGCCAGGGCGGTCAGGGCGGTGTCGGCGGTAAGGCAGGCGTCGGCGGCAATGGTGGCGCCGGTGGTGCCGGCTACAACGGCATCGTCGGTCAGGGCACCGGTGGTGGCGGTACCGGAGGCAGCGGCGGTACCGGTGGCCAGGGTGGCACCGGCGGCCAAGGCGGGGCCAACACCGACGGCACCAATGCTGACGGCGGTGCCGGTGGGATGGGCGGTAAGGGCGGTAACGGCGTCAACGGCGCCTCCAAGCCCAGCAAGTCCAACTGGGCCGGCAGCGGCGGTAGCGGTGGCAAGGGTGGTGCGGGCGGTACCAACGGCGACGGTGTCGCTGGTTCGTCGGGTTCTGCCGGTGTCAACGGCGGCAAGGCCAACGGCGGCACCATCGGTCAGGGCGGTGCCGGTGGCGCCGGCGGCACGGGCGCACCGTAGCCAGAAGCCTGGGCAGGGCGTAGACGTACGAATCCCCGGTCCGACACTTCGGTGTCGGGTCCGGGGATTCGTACGTTGCGGGCCAAGCGAACTCACGCCAACAAAAAGGGCGGCGACAGCTGTTCTGTCACCGCCCCTCTGCGCCGCTCCGCCTACGCTTTGCGATAGCCCGGCATATCTTCCGGGGTCCGCAGCCAGGCGTACAGGGCAATGTTCTGATCCCACTTGGCCATGTAGTGCTCGCCGAGGAAGACCCCGCCGCGGCGCTCCCAGAACCGGCGACCGTACGAGCCCGCACCGGCATTGGTGTCTCCGATGATCCGTCGGCATTCCGGTTCGGCCGCGAAGATGCTGGACACCAAGGGGCCAAAGATGTTCTTGCCGTGGCCCTTCTCGACCGCGGCGGCGTCGGCCATGGCTCCGTGCAAGCCCACATCGTAGGGAAGGGCGTCATACACCGTTGCCAGGTCGTCTTTTGCCACCCGGAACAGCTCCATATATCCGAGGGGCTCGCCGTGGAGGAGCCAGATGTACGGGCGTGAGTAGGCACCGTCGAACTGGGTTTGCAGGTGACGACGCCATTCGTCGGGTGGATAGGCGTAGCCCCAGGTTTCGGCCAGATGCGGCCGGTTCATCCATTCCGAGATCATCTCGGCGTCGCCGGGCTGGTCAGCGAAACGGACACTGTACGGATCGGCGAGGATCGGTAGCGGCGGCGCCGGAACACTCAGGAGGTAGTCACTCAGGCCGACCCGTTCCCGCGGCATACTCATAGCGCACCCGAATCCGTTGTGGCCGAGCTGGCTTGAGTAATCATTACAAGTGCCTCCTGGGAATCCGTAGACAATCGGTATCGACAATGATGCTACGTCGAGCCCCCCGGGGCGAGCGTGCGTGTTTGCACGCCGACACACCGCAAAAACCGGCAATCTGTGCACCCTCGGCAGGCACCTAGACGGTCAGCACAACCTTTCCCGTCACCTCACCCGAGGACAGCAGCCGATGCGCTTCGGCGGCCTGTTCGATAGGCAACCGCGCGCCGATCACCGGCTTGACCCGGCCGTCGCCGAGCATGGGCCAGAGCTCGGTGGTCACCGCGGCAACAACCGCGCCCTTGCTGTGCGGCCCCTCCACCGGCCGACCGCGCAAGGCGGTCCCGATCACCCGGGCGCGTTTGGAGATCAGCTTGCCCAGGTTCAGCTCGCCCTTGACTCCGCCCTGCATCCCGATGACCACCAGCCGTCCGTCGTTGGCCAGCGCATCGACGTTGCGGTCCAGGTAGGCCGCCCCCATGATGTCCAGGATCACGTCGGCGCCGCCGGCCTCGCGGACCCGCTCCACGAAGTCCTCGTCGCGATAGTTGACGGTGATCTCGGCACCCAGTTCACGGCAGAACTCCAATTTGGCGGCTGATCCGGCGGTTACGGCCACCCAGGCGCCCAGTTGGCGCGCCACCTGAATGGCATGGCTGCCCACGCCGCTCGCTCCGCCGTGCACCAGCAGCAGCTGGCCCTCGGACAACCCCGCCGTCAGCACCAGGTTCGACCAGACGGTGCACGCCACCTCCGGTAGGCCGGCGGCATCGGCCAGGTCCACCCCGGCCGGAATCGGCAGCACCTGGGGTGCGGGAACCGCGACGTACTCGGCGTAGCCCCCCCCGGCCAACAACGCGCAAACCTGTTGCCCGGTTGTCCAACCCGACACTTCGTCACCCACCGCGGCGATGACGCCGGAGACCTCGAGGCCGAGGGTGTCGCTCGCCCCGGGTGGGGGCGGATACAAGCCCGCGGCCTGCAGCAGATCGGCCCGGTTCACCCCGGCCGCGGCCACCCGAATCAGCACCTCGCCCGGGGCGGGTTGAAGATCGGGGACCTCTCGCCATGCGAGGACTTCGGGGGATTCAACGACGATGGCACGCATGCCGGACACGCTACTACCGGCCCGACGCGGCCGAAAACGCTGAGGAACCCTAAGTGTGTCGCTTAGCATGACGCTGTGCAGCGCCACGATCGCCGCCGGACGGGGAGTGATTTACCCGGCTTGGATCTCGCCGAACGTCAAGCATGGCAACACTATTTGGAAGCCGTGCTGCGATTCGACGCAGCCCTGAACCGGGCGCTCAACGCTGAGCATCAACTGTCGGTGATCGACTTGCGGGTGCTCGACATGCTGGTCAAGTCCTCCGACGGATCTGCTCGGATGGGTGATCTGGCCGGCCTGCTGGGCGCGACGCGGCGTCAGATGACGAACCGGATCGACCGTCTGGGGGAGCGCGGGCTGGTACGCCGCGAGCCTGATCCGCAGGACAAACGCGGGGTGGTCGCGCTGCTCACCGACGCCGGCCGCGCGAGAGTCGACCAGGCGATCATCAGTTACGCGAAGGCTGTCTCGACCCACCTACTCGGATCGCTGTCGACTCGCCAGGTCAGCACCGTTGCGGAGAACTGCTGGCGCATCGGCGAGGGCCTTCGGCTTTCCGAACTGCGGCGTGCACTAGTCGGACCTGGTCCGCCCGTTCCGGTTCGCCTTGATGCCCAAGCCTTTCCGGAGGCGCCCACCTGTTATCTGCCCGGGGTCGACGACGCTGGGAAGCGTTGCTGGCACCAGTTCATGGCGTCGTCGGCGACGCTGTTCCCGGTATTGAACGAGCGTTTGGTCGAGGCGATCCAGCTCGGCCTCATCGACATTCTGCTGCTGGATCTGATCGCCAAATCCCCGGGCGGATCCGCGCCCCTGAGCGTGTTGGGTCAGGCGGTTGCACTGCAGCCCAGCCGGATATCTCAGCAGATCACCCGTCTGGAGTCCGAGGGGCTGGTGCGTCGTGCGCCCGGTGAGGGCGATCGGCGACGCGTCGTCGTCACCATCACGCTGCACGGCCGGGTCCGGCTGGGGCCGGCACTTGCGTTCTACGCCAGGGAGATTCGCCGATATTACTTGAACCCGATGTCGCGCCGGCAGGCGATCGCTCTCGGTGATGCGTGCCGGCGGATCAGCTTGCCTCTCAAGTCCGCAGCCGCCCGGCCGGTGCGCGCGGTACGCCGGAGTTCAGCGGCAGTCGCGGTCGTCGAAGGCGACGTCGTTCACCAGTGACCAGCTGACCGATCTAGCACCGGTGCCACCCAGTCGCATTGTGGTTCACAGGGTTTCCACAGTTTGCTGGATTCGGGCGGCGTGGTTCTGCATGGGAGAGAAGCGAACTGGTTACCCACGGGTAGTTACCGCTTGAAATATTTGAGACCGCGACATCGTCAGAGCGACCGCCATGACCGTGCTGGTGACCTGGGAATTCATTGCTTGATCACTGGCGTGGCCCCCGCCAGGTTCGGAGAAGTCGGCAGGACCCTGCGACGCACCGACCAAAGCCATCCCCGCATTGGCCGTGTCGCCTACTATCACGCAAATGCCTCGCCCTCTGCGTCCTCGGACCGCCAGTGATTTGCCGGGGCTGGACATAGCAGAACGACAGTCGTGGCAGAACTTCCTGGACGCCGCCATTCGGTTGTGGCCGACGCTGGACCGGCACTTGACCGACACTCACCGACTCACTCTGGTCGACATACAGATACTGGATGTCTTGATCAGTTCGCCTTCCGGCTACGCGCGGATGCGCGAACTTACCGACCTCCTCGATCCGACGGCTAGTCAGCTGGCGAAGCGAATTCGGAATCTCGAGGAACGCGGGTTGGTCCATCGCTCGGTGAGCCCAGCGGGTAAGCGCGCGGTCACGCTGCACATCACTGACGATGGCCGCAGCTTGGTCGAGGGCGCCACGGCGAGTTACGTATACGGCTTGCGGCGTCATTTCTTGAGCCAGTTGTCATGTCGGCAAGCTGTCACCATCGAGGAGAACTGCCGACGAATCAGCGCTGCCCTGAAATCGCCCGACGGCCGGGTCTGTTAGGAGCGCCAGCCGTGCCCGAGGAGATGGTGCCCGATTCGCAGATGTGCCAGGTGACGGGACTCAATGACGCCGAGAAGGGCTGCTGGCACGCGTTCTTCCAGGCCTCACGACTTCTGGATAAGTTGAGCGATCTGCTCAAGGAGTGGCATGGGCTCGCCCTCTTCGACTTTCTGGTGTTGGATCTCCTCGCCAAATCCGACAAGGGGTCGGCTCGGATGAGCGACTTGGCTGAGGCGTTCATGCTGATACCTAGTCGAGTGACCTGGCAGATTCGGCGGCTCGAATCCCAGGGGTTGGTGCGTCGAGACCCCAGCCCGATCGACCGACGGGGCGTGCGGGCCAGCATTACCCGCGAGGGTCGCACGCGAGCCGAGGCGGCGACCACGACCTATGCCAACGGGATTCGGAAGCACTACTTGGATCAGATGACCCGCCAGCAGTTGATCGCCCTGGGTGATGGCTGCCGCCGGATTAGTGCGCCGCTGGAAGGCTCCAACGGCCGGCGTGAGTAGGTCTCTCGGCAGCTGACGCCCGGAGTCGACCGTGCGGCATACATCGCTTGGCGCGCCTCAAGCGAACCAACTCGGCCCTTGCCGAAAGGCAGTAGATTCCTCGGTCGCTTCTGAGCGAATCCTATCTTGTCGTCTAAGGAACCTGTTCCAGCGCTTACTCGCCAGTAGTGTCAAATTCAAATACTTTCGCCCGCTTGGAGGTTCGCTGTTCGGCAATGGATGGCAGTCTCTACCTGCCGATAGTCCGTTAGCAAAGGTTCGCCGTAAAGCGGTCTCCGCGTAAAGGTTTGGCTATAACGACTCTTAGTCAGTGACGTTAAGGCGTTGTCCAGCTAGGTTTCCGATTGCTGAGCGTCACATGACCAAAGGAGTTCCCTTGTACGCCACCATTCGCCCCTATGCCACCGCTGGTGTGGCACTGGTCGGGGCCAGTCTCGTCGCTATCACCCCGGTGTCTGCGCCGTTGCCCGCGCTGCGTGATGTCCAGTCCCCGGTGGTGGCGCTGACCAGCGCGTGGGATGACGTGCTCAATGCCGCGTCGGCGAATGTGACGGCGATGTTGAACAACTGGTACCTGGCTCCCGGGGTGGGTATGCAGCAGTTCTGGGCCAACCAGATGAGCTACTGGGACCAGTTGGCCAACGACCCAGCAGGTTCGACCAACGAGATCAATGAGCAGATTCAGCTGCATCTGAACGCGGTGATCTCCGGCTGGGCGCTGCAGAACGAAACCGACGCGACGCACTCCACCGTGCTCAACCACACCATGGACGGTACGCATGCGTTGATGTTCGGCCAGGTCGCCGGCTACATCCCCGCGGATGTGGACAAAGACTCGATCATGCCGATCATCGACTACTTGGGCTCGCCGGCCAGTGCGGTGTTGATGGGCATGATCGGCCCGGGCATCAGCCCCTGGATCGCGCTGCTGAACGGCATCACCGACGGTGACAATCCGTTCGACATCCTGGTCAACATGGGTGGTGCGTTCTTCAACGGCGCCACTTTGAACCTGGATGCTCTGCTGCCGATGATCAACTCGTCGGGCTATTTCCCGGCTGGGATGAACATGGATCACCTGGATTTCGCCTTCGGCGGCCTGCTGTCGCCGGGTGCTGTCGCGGTGGGTCCGTACCAGGTGCTGGGCCCCGGCGGCGAGGTCGCCGCCTCGGTGCCCGCGGACGGCGGGTCGATCTTCCAAAGTGTGGGTATCGAATTCAGCGGCGTGCCGGTGCTGGGGACCCTCGATCTCAACAGTGCGGGGATCGGTCCGATCGCCGCTTGGCAGGCCTGGGGTCAGACCGTCGGTGCCCTGTTGGGTTCGGGCTGGGATGGCAAGGGTTCGGTGGTGGTGACCCCACCGTTGGCCGGCGCGGAACTGCCCCTACTCGATGACGGCAGTGCTGCAGCGACTGATGCATTCGGTTGGCTGGGCGACCTGCTCGGACTCTGACTCCTAAACCCTTCACCCCCCCATTCTTTGAGAGAGGTATCCCTGCACATGAGTCATCACACCAATGCACGCCGCCACTCCCGGGCGGTCGGTGCCGCCAGTACCGTTGGCGCGTTCCTGGCCTTTGGAATGGCGCCGCTGAGCTCAGCCCCGGCAGCTCAAGCCGATGAATTCGACTGGATCGCTGACCTTTTCGATTCCTCGGCGTGGCTGGCTGCCGAACCGGCCGACGCGGGAACCTTCGACTGGACCAGCATGTTGGATCAGTGGTTCTACGACCCGATCCACACCTCGATGGAGGCCTGGATCAACAGTGACTTCGGGGAAATGGTCAACGGCTGGATCAACACCTCGGCCGGGCAGTTCCTGATCGGTGACGGTGCCGATGGCACCGAGGCCAATCCCGATGGCGGCCATGGTGGCTTGTGGTTCGGTGACGGCGGCGACGGCTGGGACAGCACCGAAGCCGGTGTGGCCGGTGGCGCTGGCGGCAATGCGGCCGGCTGGCTTGGCGACGGCGGTGTCGGCGGTGATGGTGGCGCGGGAGCCAACGGTGGTGACGGCGGGGCTGGTGGCCTCTGGATGGGTAACGGCGGTGCCGGCGGCAACGGCGGGATCGCCCTGGATGCTGCTGTCGCCGGTGGCAACGGCGGTGCCGGCGGCGACGCCTCGGGGTGGCTCTTCGGCAACGGCGGGGTTGGTGGCAATGGGGCAGCCGGGCTGGCCGGCGCCGCAGGCACTTTCGCAGGCGGCGGCGACGGCAACGGCGTAGCCGGTGGTTACGGCGGCAATGGCGGCACTGGCGGGCGCAGCGGCTTCATGTTCGGCAATGGTGGCAATGGTGGCAACGCCGGAGCCGGCGGCAAAGGGGGCGACGGCGCCACGGGCACCGCCGAACACGTTGACGGCGGAAACGGGGCCTGGTCCTGGGGCGGCGGCGCCGGTGGTGCGGCCGGTGCACGCGGATCCTCCATCTACACCAGCCCCATGTTTGGGCACGCCGGGCAGCTCGGAAACGGCGGCGACGGCAGCGACGGCGGTAACGGCGGCGACGCCTACCAAGACGTCAACGGCCACTACCTGGGCAACGGTGGTTCCGGCAGCGACGGCGGATACGCCGGCAACGGCAACATCGGCGGCGCTGGCGGTGTTGGCGGTCACGGCGGCAACGGCCTCAACGGTGGCGCCGGCGGCTGGGGCGGCAACGGCGGCCAGTCCGCCGGCAACAACACCGGCGGCGCCGGCGGAAACGCCGGCAACGGCGGAGATGCCGCCGCGGGCACCGGCGGCAGCGGCGGTTGGGGCGGCTCGGGCGCTCCGTCCCAAGGCGGTGTCGGTGGTGCGGGCGGTAACGGCGGCGCCGGAGGCAATGGGGCTACCGGCGACAACACCGTAAAGACCATCGGCGGTGACGGTGGCGGCGGCGGCTCGGGCGGAAGCACCCAAACCGGGGTCGGCGGGGCCAGCGGAAGCGGCGGGGACGGCGGCACAGGTACCTATGCCGGCGGCAACGGTGGTGACGGTGACATTTTCTCCGCTGGCGGATCCGGTGCCACCGGCGGCGCCGGCGGCGACGGCGGCAACGGCGGCAACAGCACCGGGTGGAATGACGGAACCGGCACCATCTGGAGCCACGGCGGCAACGGCGGCAACGGCTCGCCCGGCGGAGGGAGTTTCGCCGGCAACGGCGCTGCCGGCGCCGTTGCCGGCAACGGCGGCAACGGCGGCAACGGCGCCTCCGGGCCGGGCGTCATCAGCGTTGGTGGCAATGGCGGCAGCGGCGGCACCGGGGGCACCGCGTACGGCGGCGGCAATGCCGGTGCGGGCGGGGTAGGTGGCAACGGTGGCAGCGGCACCGCCTCGGGTGGCAACGGCGGCACCGGAGGAACCGGAGGCGCGGGCGCAGTCCTTCTCGGTGGCAGTGGAATAGGTGGCACCGCGGGCGACGGCGGTTCTGGCGGCACCGGCGGCACCAGCGGCGGTGTCTCCATGCCCGCCAACAACCCCTACGGTGCTGGGCCCAGCCAAGCCGGCAACGGCGGGGACGGCGGTATGGGCGGCACCGGCACCATCGGCGTCGGCGGCAACGGTGGGGCCGGCGGGATCGGTGGCAATGCCCAAGGCAGCGTGAACGCCGGCAATGGCGGCAACGGCGGCGTCGGTGGAACCGGATTCACGGGCGCGCCGGCAACCAATCCCGCGCACGAACCCGGCGGTAACGGCCACGACGGTGGCGCCGCCGGCAACGGCGGCGTTGGCGGCAGCGGTGGTACCGCCGCCTCCGGAAACGGTGGCAATGGGGGTACTGGCGGCGCCGGTGGCACCGGCGGTGCGGGCAGCCGCGGCGGCAACGGCGGCACGGACGCGAGCGGCAACGCCTTGCCCGGCGGCAACGGCGGCGACGGGGGGATCGGCGGCAATGGCGCGGCCGGCGGCGCGGGCGGCACCAGCGCCAGCGGTAGCAGCGGGACGCACGGCGCAGGCGGTGCGGCCGGTTCCGGTGGCGCCGGCGGCGTGGCCGGTACCGGCACCCCGCCCGGCCAGCCCGGCACCACCGGCGGTAGCGGCCAACCCGGCTGACCCGGCCACGAGCAGACGCAGACTCGCATTAAAGGCGCCGTGCGCGTGCGAGTTTGCGTCTGCTCGGGAGCACTGACCCGGCCAAGGTACGATTTCCCGCGGTGGCGTGGCAGAGCGGCCTAATGCACTCGCCTTGAAAGCGAGAGACGGCTAACACCGTCCGGGGGTTCAAATCCCTCCGCCACCGCAGCTCAGGGATGGTTTCCGAGTCAGAATCCGAGGCTCGAAAACCGCTCCAAGGCTCCAAAATGACCCAGGATGACCCACAATCCGGGGAATTGACCCAACCTGGGTCCGCGTGTCGCAGCTTGCGGCTGGTCTCACCGAACGATTCAAGGTGAGGTTCTCGCATGGCTCGACTGCCCAAACATGTGACTCGTGTCGACACCGGAGACGGCGTCAGATACGAGGTGCGTATTCACGGTTCGCGTTCTGACGGTTCGCGGTTCCACCACAAGCGCCGATTCAAGACTCCCGCTGAAGCGACAGCGTGGCATTCGAAGATCACGAGCGAACTCGCCGAGGGGACACACACGGCGCCGTCAGACCTCACCGTGAAGCAGGCGATCGAGACGTGGTTGAAGTCGAAGTCGGCGCGGGTGAAACAAACCACCTCCGAGGCGTACACCGCGGCGCTGCAGCCCGTCGTCGACCGGTATGGCGACGTGAAGGTTCAGAAGATCACGAAGCACGATGTGGAGGAGCTGGTGACCGAGTTGCGCACCGGCTCCGGAGACCGTGGTGTCTGGGCGCGCACCAGCATCAATCCCATGCTGGCTCGGTGGCGAAAAGTGTGGGCTGATCTGCACGCCGAAGGTGTGCTCGCCCGTAACGTGGTGGCTCTGGTTGAGCCGCTCCGGAAACCGTCAGGGGCACCGGCGATGAAGACCGACGATTCGTTGTCGGATTCCGAGGTAGAGAAGCTCATCGCCGCACACACCGGCAGCGATGATCATCACGCTCAGCGGCGTGAGCTGTTCCTGCACCTGGCGCTGCTGGGATTGCGCCGAGCAGAGATCGCCGGACTGCGGTGGTCCGCAATCGATCTCGACGCCGACAAGCCGACGCTCTCCGTGCGAGAAACACGGGTGTCCACGGCAGCCGGGGTGATCGCGCAGGAAGATGCAAAAACAGCGGCGTCATCGCGTGAGTTGCCGATCCCGCTGCATGTGATCCCGATCGTGCGTCGGGTGCGCAAAGTGCAGTTGGAGATGCGGCTGGCAGCGGGGCGGCTGTGGGAGGGGGAAAGCGACGGCTATCTGATGTCCCACGATCTCGGCCGCGCGCTCTCGCCGCGCACCCTGAACTACTGGTGGACAAGGTCTCTCGACTTCGCCGGGATACCGCGTCGGCGGCTGCACGCATCACGGCACACCGCGGCGTCGGTGCTTGAGCGGCGCGGAGCGTCGCCGGCGGTGATCGCGGCGTGGCTCGGTCACGCCGACGGCGGGGTGCTGGCCATGCGCACCTACGTGCATGTGAACGCCACCGGATTGGCCGTTGCGGCGAAGCTGCTGAGCAGCTGATGGGTGCCGTCAGGGTTCGCCGGTACGGTCGGCCTATGCCCGTACCCACCACCGTGATCGACTCGCTCCGCGCATATGCCGTCTCCCACCGCTCCGAACCGTTCTCGCTGGCGTCCGGAGCGACCAGCCGCTACTACGTCGATGTGAAGGCGGCGTTGTGCCGGCCGACCGTGCTACGCGAGGTTTCAGCGGCGATCGTGGAACTGGCCGCCGCGGAGGGGATCTCCTTCACGCACGTCGGTGGGCTGACGATGGGCGCCGACGCCGTCGCGGTCGGCGTATCGCTGGCCAGCGGAGCGGAATGGTTCAGCGTGCGCAAGGAGCCGAAGGGGCGCGGCCACAGCCGGGTGATCGAAGGCGCTGAGTTGGGGCCGGATTCGCCAGTTCTGCTGGTCGACGACGTCGTGTCCACTGGCGGCTCAACTTTGAAAGCTCTGGAGGCCGTGCGCGCGACCGGCGCGGTCGTTACCGCAGCGATCCCGGTCGTCGACCGTGACGCGGGTGGGCGAGAGGCCTTGGAGGCGGCCGGGGTTCGATACCTGCCGCTGGTGAATCATGGGGAGCTGGGGATACCGGCGTTAGGCACCGAATAATCGCCCATCACCGGCCCGGCCGGTACAAAACCACCGAGTAGAACGGTTCTCCGACCAGCGTCGGCGGCTGCACGCTGGCGATCGCCAACTCGAAGGCGTCAGGGCTCAGCGCAGCCTGGCGCTGCGCCTCGGCCACCGTCTCGTAGTTCCCCAGCCATTCCATGTCGTCGTGACGGTCCAGCTCCTGCGCCTCGATGAGGCTTATTCCGAGGGTGGTCAGACCGCCTTCGTAGCCTGAACCGAGCAGCCGAGTTTCGGGCGGTATGTGCTGCAGCCTTTCGACCAGTTCTCCAACGGTGGCGACGGTGCCGGCAGGGATCTCCGCCGTGTACTCGCTTTCCCCTGATTCGTCGCCTGGTTCCAAGCATCGGAACCATGTGAATTTCCCGGCAATCTCGACGGCGTCGACGATGCGGTGTTTGTCGTTTTCGTTGTCGCGCATCACTGCTCCTCCCGCCGGGGTGCCTGATCGTCGTCCCAACTGAGAACGACGGCTTCGAATTCGTCCCCTACCGGCACGTCGCCGGCCGACAGCGCCCCCGCCCGCGCAAAGATCCCTTCACCCCTCGGCTGCCCCTGACGGGCTTGGAGCGTCGCAGTGCTGATCTGGATGTGCCCATTGCCCCCGTGTGGTGCTGGCGTGGCTACGGGGCGATCAGGGGGCAGTTCCTGCAGTGCGGCGATGAGCTCGCCGACAGTCCGCGGCGGTTCGTAGGGGAGGTCGCCGGAGACCAGCGCGGGGTCGGTGTCGGCCAGCAGCAGCACCCGCTGTTCGCGGCCGTGCAGCTGGGCTGTCTCGATCTGGCTCGCCACATAAGCCAGTCGAGGCTTGCCGTTACCGATACGGATCATCACCGGCCGCTCGCCGGGCCAGTGTTCGGTGTCGGTCAGCGCGTGCAGCCCGTCGACGGTGATGAAAGGGAAGCGGTCGCCCGGCAAGGTCTCGGGTTCCGGGCAATCGCAGTGAAACTCGCTCATGCTGCTCATCCTCCCGCTCCCATCCGACACCTGCAGCTGAAACAGCCCCGGCCGGGTGGGGCGGCCGGGGCTGCGCGGTGGGGGTGGGTCAGTGGTCGAGGCGGTCCAGCGACTGGATCCCGGCGCAGAGGCCGGACCAGATGCTGTCGGCGGCAGCCGTTTTCACCTCGTCGGTCAGCGAATCGGCGGCGTCGGCGTCCAGCACCTCGACCCCCCGCTGCGCGGCCTGCGCCAAAGCGGCCGCCGTCTCGATGCGGTCGCGAATTCCCATGTACTGAGCAGTTGTCGTAGTCATGCACCGATCGTGCGCCGGAATGCGTTGCAGTTCAACCCCTGTCACTGCCGCTGACCCGCGCGGCGCGGTGCCGATCCGGCACCACGGCTTCCGGTTGCCGGACGGGGTGCCGGGTGCCGCCGTTGTGGCCGGCCGGGGGATCGGGCAGCGGTGCCGGCGGCGATGCCGGTGCTGTTGCCGGTTGGGGATGCACGGCAAACCGGCGCAGATTTGTCTACTGTGACTTCAGTCACAGTAGACGGAACTGGGCGGAGGGGTGTTTCGAAACCGCGCCCCACCCGTTGAAAGTGCGCGCCGCGTGCTACACCGTCGCCATGAGCAAGGTCAGAGGCATTCCAGGCAGGTTCTTCCCTCACGCGATTCCGGATCCCGAAACCCGCCGTGAAGTGGCTAAACGGGTCCGTGACGGTGAGCGGATCAGTGACGTCGCGGCGCGGTATGGGGTCAGCTACTGGACGGTTCGGCGGTACGTCGCCGAGTTCGCGGACGTGGTCGGAGCGGACCGATGAGCGGGCCGGACGTCGACGCCGACGCGGGCGCAGGCGGTGGCGCGAAGGGCGGGGTGAGGGGCGCCACGAAGCCGAAGTTGCCTCCACCTCCGCCGTATACAGCGCCGGAGTGGGTGAAAAAAGTGCCCGGTTTGTACGCGAGCCAGTGGAAGACGACCGGCAAACTGGCCGACGCAGCCGCTGCGAAAGCTCCGGCGGTGCTGGGCAGTGCGGCCGGCAGGTTCGGTATGCGTGCTCTGCCGGTGGTGGGCAGCATCGCCGCCGCCGGTGCCGCCATCAGGGACTTCGAGCGTGGGAACGTGGTCGGAGGTGCTCTGAACCTGGTGGGCACCATCCCGGGTCCGATCGGGTGGGTTGGTGGGCTCGCTGGGGTGGCCTGGGACGCCACCCACGGCGGGGGTGGTAGCAGCTGCGGCGAGTGGGACCCGCCGGATGGCGAGCGGACCCACATGCTGCCGGCTGCGGTAGCTGAGCAGGGAAAAATCGCTGACGCGGATAAGGGGCTCACTGAGCTGCAACGCAAGATTTTCGGCTTCACTGACGGGCCGCAGGGGACGGTGTGGGGCCAGCAGCCCCCGCAGGCCCTGCGGTTGGACACGGCTCAGGTGAAGACCGCCACGGATCAGTGGCTGCGCGGCGTCGCTGACGTTTTCGCGCAGATCGATCGCCAGCTGCAGTCGTCCGGAGAGCCCTACATGCTCAAGGCCCGATCGCAGCTCGCCCCCCACTTCGCCGCCATGGCCAAGCTTCCCACCCAGACCGACGCGATCATGGCGCAGCTTGCCGCAGCGTCTGACGCGGCGGAGCACGGCTACACAGCCGTCACGCAGACGAACGGCAACATCCGCCGCCAGCTCGCGTCGGGCAGCGTCACCGACACCGCACCGGCGCACGCGATGGACACCGCCATGAAACAGCTGGTCACGCAATCCAAAACAGCCAACGAGAAGTTGGCGCAGCTGTTCGCCCACTCTCCGGTGGCGCCGCTGGCTCCCGGAGGGGCCGCTCTGGTCGGCAGCCGCAAGCCAGCGGCGCCGGCGCCGAAGCCGGCGATGCCAGCTGTTCCGGCCGGACCCGCTCCGACTCCGCCGGCCGCCAAGACGCCGGAGAAAAGCGACATCGACAAGCTTTTGGGCCAGCTGGGCAAGCAGCAGATGGCCATGCCGCAGATGCCTCACATGGGCGGTGGGTCTCCCATGGGTGGCGGCACGCCAATGGGGCACGGGGGTGGAAGCCCGCTCGGTGGTGGCGGCGGAACGCCGCTGGGTCAGCAGGGCAAGCGGCTCGCCGACGACGCGGATCGCGGTCGCAAGCTCGTCGACGGGGATGAGAAGAAGGCAAAACTGTCCGGTGGTGACCCCGTGCAGCAGAAGGCCGCTGTGGTTCCTGGAGCCGCAGCTGCCACCGGTCCCGCTGCGGGTCTCGGGAAGACCGGAGCGAAACCCGCTGTGGCAGAACTGAAGACCCCGACCGAAGTTGACGTCAAGGGGCACAAGACGACTTTCCCGGATGCAAAGACAGCGAAGTTGGCACAGCTGCTCGCCGGAGGCGACGCCAATCACCCGATCAGCTTGGCCGACGCCGCGGCGCAGGCGGGGCTGGTGCCGCCGACACCGGGCCAGGACCCGGGCCAGCAAGTGGCTCCGTCCGATGCGAAACCAGGCGATGTGCTGGTGGCCGGCGACAAGCGGTTCTTGATGCTCGGCGACGGCCAGTTCTACAGCATTGATGACTACAAGGTGGTCGGCGCCAGCGAGTTGCCCAAGGACATGGGTTCACGCGCAGGCTATTTCCACCTGCTGGACCCTGCGCAAGGCGGAGCTGCGACCGGCCCTGTCTCCGGACAGGCGCCCGCCAACGTGGCTTACCCGGTTCCGGGCGGCACCGCATCGACCGGAGTGCCGGCCGATGCCAGTCCTGCGGGTGTCAATTCCTCCGGCACTCCGGGCGTGCCGGCGCAGGGCGGTGCAGGGCCGGCCAGCGCAGCTGCCACGGACACCGGTCTGCGCGAGACTGTGCCGTCCGCGGCTCCGCAGAACCTCGACCCGAAGGCGGTGAAGTGATGACACCGAGGATTCCGCCGATCCAGAACGCGACCCGCGAGACGCAGCTCTTCCTCCACGCCGTCGGCGCGGCACTGGCGCAAGCCGGGCTAGCGGAGGGCGTGACGGTGAAGCTGGCGCTGCCCGAGCGGCAGCCGTCGCCGCTGGCGCAGAAAGAGGCGGTCGCCCAAAAGTTGGCGGCGGCGATGAGCGACGTCGAGCGAATGCTGCGGGCGCAAAAGACGCCCGTGACGGAGATGCCGAGGGCGACGACGGGGCGAGTGCTGGTGGAGCGAGGAGAGGTGTACGACGCGGTCAACCGCACCTACACCCCAGGGCCGGGGTTCGTGACGCTGATCAATGCCATCACGGTCGACGCCCAAGCCGAGATGGAGTCGCTGGAAATGGAGAAAGGGAACTGATGGGTGACATCGAAGTGCATAGCTGGGACGGGTTCCGGAACCAGCTGTCGCAGTTGACGCAGTTGCATGGGCAGATCGCGGCTCGGCGCGACGCCGGGAGCAAAGTGAGCGCGGCTGCGGCCGCGGCTGCCACGGGAGAAGGGGGATCAGCGCCGGTCTATGCGCCGTCGCTGACGGCGCTGGGGCTGGCGATTGACGGAGCCGGAACGCATATCGACGCGGCTGCCGCAGCGGTGGCGTCGGTGCTGGCGGAGTTGGAGCTGATCGTCGATGGGCAGCAGGGGATCGATGAAGCGGGCGCACAAGAAGTTCAGAACGTATAGGAGGTTTGGCCATGGATGAGCGCGCAGAACGATTGGCGGCAGTGGCCGCTGCCGCAGCCGCCGAGGACGCGCAGGCAGCGGCGATGGAGTCGGCAGCAGCGGCACTGGAGGAGCAGGCGCAGCAGGCGCTGTTGGGGGCGCTGGAATGCATCACCGCTGTGGAACCGGGCGACTTCCACGGAATGACCGCCGCGGTCGCGAACCTGCGGGCCGTGGCCAAGGAGTGGGGGCACGCATCGTGACCGATCAGATCCAGATCAAGGATTACCACCGCTTCACCGCGGCGCTGGATGGCCTCGACGCCGCTCACAGCCCGCTGCCCGAGACCGCTGCTGTGGCGCGGCAAGTCGCCGACGAAGCAGCGGCTGGTGCGGCTGGCGCGACCGGCTCGGTTGCCGACGCGACGGCGTCGTTCCTGGCCGCGCTCGGCGGTTCGGTGACAACGACGGCCGACACCACCGACACCACACACAGCCAATTGTGGGAGACGACGTTCGACATGCGCGGCTGGAACGGCGGAATGGAGTCGATCCAGGATTCTCGCGCGAAAAACATTGCAGGCACGTGACGCTCTGACGTGGGATGATGGGCAGATGATCCGTCGCGCAGCCGCAACAGCTGCCGCCGCGCTCGCGGCGGTGGTGGCGGCTCTTTCGGGCTGCAGCACGACGGTTGCAGGGACGGCACGGCCAGGCACCCAGCTGAAGTCAGCGGCTCTGGAAGATGCGAAATTAGCAGGGGCGGAGCGGGAGTGGGTGGACGTCACCGGTCAGGGAGTAGCCCTGCCACGTGACACTCTCGTTGGCACGCACTACAGTCCCGTGCCCATTCCTGGCGCAGCGATTGCGCACGAAACGTTGGACGGTCGCGCCAGGAGTTGCACCATTGGCCCCGCTGTCGCCGACGGCGGACGTCAGGGATTCCTGACCGCTGGCCATTGCGCGACCAATGCCGTTGGCGAGCAGAAACTCACCGGGTCGGACGGGCTTCCGGTACGTGCACTGGGAGCGGCGGTCGAAGCTGAATTCAGCCGCGGTCTGCGTGACCCCGCCACGGGATACGCCAATGACTCGGCTGTTATTTGGACGCCAGCGGGATCCGTCGCGGCGATCATCGCTGGCACTTGGCCTGTGGCCGGCGTGCTGTCCGTCGCCGAAGTAGAAGCCCTCCCGAAGGGTGCGCCGGTCTGCTTTTTCGGCGCGGTGAGCGGGGTCGCCTGCGGTCCGCTGCTCAATTCCCGCGACCCGGGTGGTGTGCATTTCGGCAGCAGCGCCCAGGGCGGGGACTCGGGCGCAGCGGTGTTCCTTGTTGCAGATGGAGCGGCGTGGCTTATCGGGATCATGTCGTCGACTGACGACTACCATCCAGCGTCGACCGCCGCGCTGCTGGCACCGGCGCTCGATCGGCTCCACGCTGAGGCGATCACCGCTCGCTGAAATTCGCGCCGGAGACCCCAATTCAGGGCGTTGAGCTGGAACAATGGGTGTATGAGCGAATTCCCTGATCCAGATTTCACTGCACTCCGCAACACGGTTCGCGTGCGGGGGTTGGGTAGCCGGCTGGAGAGCATTGAGGCTGACGTCCGGTCCGGTGCGAACAGCCTTGCCGGAGAAGGTGAAGGCCTTGGATTGACCCGCGGTATCGACGCTCTTCACCAGGGCGCCGATGAAGTGCGGCGAGCTGCCAATCAGGTTTACGCCAGTGCCGCCGCAGCGGACGAAGCAGTCGCGCTCGCTGATCATTGGGAATCGGTAGCACCGAAAGACGCCGAGATTGATGAGGCTGACGCGCGAGTAGCCGAGACCCGACGCGCGATGAGCGCCGCGTACGAGCGCGGCACCCCCGCGCAGCAGGTCGCCACCCACGCGGCTGCGGAGGCTGCGCAGCAGAACGCCTCGGTCATGCGGGCGCAACGGATCAGCGCAGACGAGGCTTACAACACCGGCATGATTGCTTTGGCGGCGAAGGTCGAGCAGCAGACCCTGGGCAGTCGATCGTTCGTCGACGGACCCAGCATCTCCGCCCGCACCCCCAACTCCTTCGGCGCTCTCAAGCCACCGGCCCGCACGACACCCGGAACCCCTGCCGGTCCACGCACTCCCGCCGCGCCCGGAGCCGGAACATCTCCCTCTCCCCGCACCGACCTGTCGAAGGCGACGATGCCGACGATGCCGCAGGTCCCGCAGGGTCAGGGGGCGCAAGCCCAGCCCCAGCCCCAGCCCCAGCCCCAACAGCCGCACCCGCAAGCCGCGGCGGCGGGCGGAGCCCCCACCAGCACACCGACACCGAAAGCCGCCGACAAACGCCGAGACAGCGATTCCGCCCCGACCGGCCTGTCCGCCGCGGTCGGCGCGACGGGTGCCGGCGCTTCGCCGGTGAGCAGCGCAGCTGCACCGCGGCCCACGAACCCTGGCTACAGCGTGACTGGCATGCAAACGGCCACCAACGTCACCGGCAGACCCGCACCCGGCGTCTCCCTCAGCGCCGGAATGCCGACCACCGCGCCCGCCACGGCTGCCGGCACCGCGGCAGCGCCGGCTGCGGGC
Source organism: Mycobacterium sp. SMC-19 (assembly GCF_045310815.1). Classification (NCBI taxonomy): domain Bacteria; kingdom Bacillati; phylum Actinomycetota; class Actinomycetes; order Mycobacteriales; family Mycobacteriaceae; genus Mycobacterium; species Mycobacterium sp. SMC-19. The sequence continues at coordinate 25,838 of NZ_JBJIAM010000012.1, forward strand.
GGGATGGGCGCCCCGTACAGCCCGATGGGCATGGGCGGCAAGGCCGGTGGGGCGCAGAGAGAAGCCGCGGCGATCAAGCAGGGTGTAGTTGAGCCGCTGGAAGACGGGATCGTGCGCGGCGGCACGGTGTGCCGCGGGGACGACGAGCAGCAGAAGGCGGGTTAGCCGGTCAGTTTTCGCAGGGCGCCGCGATCGACGCTGGCTCGGCGAGGATTCGGGCGACGGCAGCCCGCTGCTTGCCAGTCAGCTGATCAAGCGTTTTGCCGACCATCGCCACTGCCCACCAAACTGTCTCGACGATAGGGCATTTCGGGCAAGTCCTTGGGCTGACGACGCCGAACGCGCCCATACGGGGCGGGTAATCCCAGCCGGCCTCATACGCCCCCTCGGGGGTGAGGACCTGTTCCGTGCCACACACCTCGCAGATGTGACGGAGTTTCATTTCGCACTACCGCCGGGCGCGAGCCGGATGACGATGCCTTCGCCGGGAACGGTGATAGCAGCTTCGCCGTGGCGGTCAACGCGGGCGCTGAAGCCGGCGCCATTCAACCGCTCTACCGCCGCCGCTACGTCCGGGACGCTGAGCATCAGCAACGCTGGCAGCGCCGGAGCGCCAACCGTCACGACGATGGACGCGGCGCCCACCAATACGGTGGCGGACCGCGCGTCGACGCCGTCCTTGCGGGTGTAAGGCTGCCATTCCGGTAACGGTGTGCCGGCGACGGCGGACAGGGCTACGACCAGTGAGTCGGCATCGTCGGCGTCGGCGAACAGGTGCATGCGAGTAAGACAGGCGGTCATGCCCGGACGCTAAGGCTCCGTGCCGACATCGCCATGGTCAGGCGCGTGTCGGCCGGCGGTGGGAAGCTGGGACGGTGAAGCTCGGGCTTCTGGTGCTGTACGTCTCTGACTTGGAACGCGCCCACCACTTCTACGGCGCGGTGCTGGGCCTGCCCCTGGTGCAGGAGCAACACGGCTCCTCCGGGCCGGTGCACTACTCAGCGACGCTGTCCGACGGCGCGGTCCTGGAGCTGTACCCGGCTGGGAGCAAGCCGCCGACGCGCACACGGCTGTCGCTTCAGCTGCCCGACGTCGCCACCGCGGCCGACGCGGCGAGGGCGGCGGGGTTCACGGTGAGGACGATGAAGTGGGGCTTGCTAGTCGACGGGCCGGACGACGTGGTGGTGGAGCTGCGGTTGCTGAAAGACGACGCGTACTGGGAGGCGCTGAGCAGTTGCGTTGAAGCGGGGGACTACACGACCCGGGTCACCTGGGGCGGCCCCCGCCGGAGGAGTGATCAGCTGCTGACCCAACAGCAACAGCCCCCGACCCGATTGTGGCGGGCCGGGTTCGGTTCGGTTGTTTCCGCAGGTCAAGGGCGGTGGGCGGCCCCGGCGACGGTGGTGTTCCGGGGCCGCCCCGGGGGTCAGGCGGCGGTGCCAGCTACCTCGCTGAGGTGCTCGGCAGCAGCATAGATGGTCTCGGTCCACTTCACGTATCCGCTGCACACGGTGTATTCGTCGGCCGGGTTCTCCGATCCCGGAATCCATTCGACGTGGAGCACCACACCGAGGCGGCGGGCGTAGTCGCGCAGCGCGGCGGCCTTACCCCCTCCGGTGTCGCCGTTCGCGTGCCAGAGCCACTGCGCGTCGACGAATAGGTTCAGACGGAGAGTGTGTCCTGTCCGCTCGGCTACTTTCGATGCGTACCAAACCGCCTTCTTCGCCGCCTCCATCTCGCCGCGGCTCTGCTCGCCCACCTCGCCGAAAAACTTGCCGTACCAGGCGGGATCGTCGTCGCCGAACACGATCCCGAACCGGTCTGCGGAAACCTTTGCGTCGGAGTAGAGGGTCAACTCGGCAGTCGGGGTGATCGTGGGTTGGCCCAGAGCCGCGTAGTCGATTCCGTTGTCGGCCAGGGCCTTCTTGAAGCGGGAGAAGCCCGAGGCGCTGTCTAGACCGCGGTCGATTGCCCAGACACGCAGGCCCGCACGGTCGAGACCGCGGAGGGTGCCGATGCTCTCGTTGACGAGGCTGGCGATGGTTTGCTTGGCCATTTCAGGGGTCCTTTCAGCTTGGAGTTCGGCTCAGGCGACCTGTTCGCCTAGCACCACGGAGGCGACTTCGGTGATGCGCTCATAGGCAGTGGCTGCAACGGCGGCTGCGTCGGCGTGGTCGGAGAACGCGACCGCGGCGTGGCCGGTGAACGGCTCGCCATCAATGGTCAGCAGCGTGATGTCCAGGCGCAGGACGTCGCTCACCACCGTGACATCGATGTCGGCGCCGCCCTGTGCGAGTCGGTCGCAGGTGGCGGCGAAGTCCGTGTGCTTCCGCAGCGCGACGGCGGCGGACTCGGGAGTGATCGTGTTGGTGCTCATGGTCATTTCCTTTCGGGTTGGGCGAGCTTTTCTACGGGTCAGAGGTTCTGCGTAAGCGCCGCGACGGCGCCGGCGGCGATGGCGGTGGCCGGAACGCCAGCGTCGATCGCGGCCAGGCGGAGCCGGCGGTGGAGCTGCGCCGGGAGCGCGACGCTGACCCAGCTGCCGGTGTAGGTGCTGTCGGAGGCAGCGGCCACGGTGGCCGGATCGCTGACGGCCAGGGCCTGCTCCAGGGCCTGGCCGATCAGGGCGCTGACGCTGGTTCCGGAATTCAAAGCGGCGATTCGCAGATTCCGATGAATAGGTGGGGACAGGCGCACTGAGGTGCGGATGTATTCCGCTGCGTCGGTGTGCGTTTGCGTTTCCATGCGGATCAGTGAACACGCAATTGTGCAACCCCGCAATGCTTTGACCTGCGGCTTTCTCTATTTTAGAGAACAGGTTCAGGCGAAGCTGCAGGTCAATATATGGATCGGGGTTTAGAAATTAATTTCCGCTTCGGCGCGTTTGTCCGCGTGTCGTTTGCTAAGAAAAACGCTCTAGCAGGGATGTCTCTAAAACAGAGAATAAAAACCGTTTATGCGTAGTAACGGATTACGAGTCGTCCACCGCACCGGCCGCGATCCGCTGCAGCTCCGACTACCCTGACCGCATCCGTCGTGTACCAGTGCCCGTCGAATGACCATGTACTCAACGGCGCCTTCTCCAGCACCGCATCCAGAGCCCGGTCAAGCTGCGCATCGGTCGCGCCGGCCGGGGCCAACCGTTCGACGACGAAACGGCGGAGCTGCGCGGCGGTGACGGGGTCCATGCCCGCGATGGTGCGCGGTCTCGGCGCCGGATCTGGTGCAGGGCGCGAGTCGGTGAGACGGAGTCACTGCGGCACCCGGTCGAGAGTGCATTTGCTCTAATCATTTGCATGACGGTCATCGGTCGGGCGGCACGCGCAGTGCGATCAGCGGTTGCGGTTCTGACAATTGGCGGTGCCGTTGCCGCAGGAGGATGCGCGAAGGACGATCCAGTTTCGATGCGGTGGTCAGCGCTTCCCCATACGATGGGATGTCAGCCGGAGAAGGATCGCACCTCCCCGATGGGACCTCTAGCCACTCAGGTGCAGCAGGTAACGCTGTCCCATGCGGGCGGTCAGCGCCTACAGCTGGAAATCACTTTCGCTGGCGAGGTGCCGCGCCCGCCGAGGCTTGTTCAAGGCCGATTTGGGCCTACAGAAGCGCCCGGCGAGATTGACCTTTGGTTCCACATCACCCCAGCGAATGATGCCCGGTCGATCATTGTGATGTCTCCCCTGCCGAGCGTTGGTCAGGACTGGAAGGCCGATGTCTCAGACTTTGACAAGTCGAATCCCGATGGCGTGTCGGTCTCGTCTTCTGTCGATGGACGAGTACTCACCCTGATCCTCGATTTGGCTGGCCAACGCGCGATTCTCGGTCGCGGGCCGTTCAAAGCTGACGTAGACGTACAACCATCTGCTTTCGGGCGGCAGTTCGCTGACGGCGATCTGGACACCCATTTCTTCCGCTCGTTTGACTGCCTCTGGGACACGCCGGCCCCTGCATTTCGGCAAGCGTCTCCGTCGCCCAAAGCAGTGCAGCCCCCGATGTGGCCGGATCCTCCGCCGCCGCCGAACGCGTCGGTTCCGGGGTCCACCCCGCCGATCCCCGTCTCCGGTGCGGACACTCAAGGATTCCTCGGATACCCAGCTGCTCGTTGCGAAGTCCCAGACCATTCGGCGATGCTCCTGCGAACCGCAGCGTCACTCGTGGTGGTTTGTTACGCACAGGGCGGAGGCCTCTATTACAAGGGAATGCGACTGAGTGACTTGGCGGCGATCCGCGTCGATTCGGTCATCTCGAAATCAGACGGCTTCACCGCGACTAACCCAGCCGATGGCACCCGATACGAGGTGAGCTCTCAAGGTTTGACCATTGTCGTCGGCGGCGAAGTGGCGGCATCGGAGCCTGCAGTTGAATGGGCGTTCCTGTAGCTGCTGGTGGGTGCGGTCAGTACCCTTACCGCGGTGCCGACCCAGCTCCGATCCCGGGGCCGCGACGGGGCCGGTTCCTGCGCACGTCGGTGGACCGCTGTCGCGGGAATACCGCCAATCCGCCGCGCGAAACCACTGCCGTCCGGTGATACTGGACGATTCAGGACGTCAGTAGGGCGGCGGAAGGAAGCGCAATGGGGCGCATTACGCGGGCAGTCGGTATCGGTGTGGGGGCGGCGGGGCTACTGCTCGGAACTGCGGGGGTGGCGCAGGCTGATGAGCAATCGTTTCTCGATCAACTACCGCCTCGAAGCTACGCCGAGCTGACTCAGACCGATGCGAAAAGAATCGAACACGGTTACCAAATGTGCGCCATGATCCGGTCGGGAATACCAGCCGAGGCTATCGCAAGTAGTTGGGGTTGGGGTTGGATAAACGCTGCGCAACACGGGCTGTGCCCCGACACCCTGGGCGGTGCGCAGTAAAGATGGCGATGGGACGAATTGCGAAGGCGCTCAGCGCTGGCGTGGCCGTGATGGGGCTGCTGCTCGGAGCAGCGGGGGTGGCGCAGGCGGATGATCAGTCATTCGTCGCTGCCGTCCATGACCAGGGGATCTGGACGGACATCATGAGCGATTCCACCCTCATCGGGCTCGGGCACATCATGTGCTCATCTCTACGGGATCGGTCCAGCCTCGAAACTGTCTCCGGATCCCCGCGTGGCGCTGACGGACACGGCATCGCCGTTGCGGCGCAACACGAGCTCTGCCCCGACACCCTCGGGGGACTGAAGTGAAGATCGTGATGAGGCGGGTCGCGCGGACGGCAGGAATCGGTATCGCGGCGCTGGGCATGCTGCTCGGAACTGCGGGGGTGGCCTCCGCGGATGAGCAGTCATACCTTGACAGCCTCGCTGCTCATGGCATGACCTACGGCGCGCCTGTAATTGGCATCGCGTCACCAGCACTCGCTATCCGGGGCGGAAACGACATCTGCGCGAACATCAGATACAGCGGCGACCCCCGCGCAGGTTTCAACCCATTGACGAACGCCTCGATCCCCGACTACATGATCGACGCCGCGCAGCACGAGCTCTGCCCTGAAACCCTCGGCGGTGCGCAGTGAGAAACGCCGTGTGGATCAAGACTTTGCTGACGGTAGCGCTTGCCGCGTTATTCGTTGCAGTGCCAGTGCCGATGGCCCAAGCTGGCGAGACGTGCACCGCATTGGCTCCTGACTACGACGCGTATGACGAGTGCATCTTCAAGATGCACGTGTACTGCAAGTACACCGGGGGTTTTATTGGCATACACTCCAACACCTGCACCTACTCCGACGGCGGTCGGGATGAATGCGTCACACACACGAACCCGTACTCGTTCAGCGGACTAGGGGTTATCGACCACACCTGCACGTATTTCCCGCCTGGCTCCGACTCCACACCGCCGCCCGCACCTAACGCTGATCAGGCACCGCCGCCACAAGAGCCCGCGCCGGCCGGTGAGCCGAGTTGAGGGGACAGATGATGTGGATCAAGGCTCTACTTGCCGTAGCGCCCGCTGCGTTATTCCTTGCTGCGCCAGTGCCTCTCGCACATGCGGGTGGTGAGTGCACCGCATTAGCGAATGTGAATACCGCTGGTGCTTATAAAGAGTGCCGGGACAAGATGCGCTTGCGCTGCGAGGGCCGCTTTGCTTTCTTTTCGGTAATCCACGCCACTTGCACGTACCCCGACGGCGGCCGGGATGAATGTGAGGAACACCTTGTGCCGTTTTCGCCTAACACAGAAACGGCGTCCATGAGCTGCACGTACATCCCGCCCGGTGCCGACTCGGCACCGCCGCCCGCAGCAGGCGCAGAACCACCTGTCGGTGAGCCGAGCTAGGGATGCTGACCGTGTGGATCAAGACTTTGCTGGCAGTAGCGCCTGCCGCCCTGTTCCTCGCGGCTCCAACGCCTCTCGCGCACGCTGGCGAGACTTGCACTGCGTTAGCGAACGTGAACACCGCTGATGCGTGGAAGGCGTGCGTAGCCAAGACGAATGCGCGCTGTGGGCGCACCGGAGGATTTTTTACGGAGTCCCACGTGACTTGCACCTATTCTGACGGTGGACGGGATGACTGCGTCCTTCATTACGATTACGCGCTCGTCGGCGCAGGGCCGCTTGCCGACATGGCTTGTACGTACTTTCCGCCTGGCGCCGAGCCAGCACCAGCACCCGGTGCAGCTCCGGAACCAGCGCCCGCCGCAGAACCCGCGCCCTCTCAGCCGTAGCTGCAGCTCACCCGAACACCGCCCGCGCCGCCTCGCCGCGGATCCCCGGCGCTGACCTGATCAGTGTCCAGCTGTACCGGCCGACGCCTCCGCGGCGGTGACGGTCTGCGCCAGCAGCACCGCGATGGGGCCGACGCCGCCCGGCACCGGCGTGATCAAGCTGGCCCGCCGCGCCGCGGCCTCGTACTCAACGTCGCCGATATTGCCGGGGTTGTAGCCGGCGTCGATGACAACGGCGCCGGGTTTGATCCAGTCGCCGCGGATCAGTTCGGGCCGACCGACAGCGGCGACGACGATGTCGGCCGAAGCGACGATCGCCGCCAGATCCCTTGTCTTGGAATGGCACATGGTGACCGTTGCGTCGCGGGCCAGCAGCAGCATCCCGGCCGGCTTACCCAGGATCGGGCTGCGGCCGATCACCGCCGCGTGCTGGCCGGCCGGGTCCACCTCGTAGGCATCCAGAAGTCGCATGATCCCGCCGGGGGTGCAGGACTGAAAACCCTTGGTGCCCAGCGACATCGCGGCGAACGATGCCAGAGTGACACCGTCGACATCCTTGGCCGCGGTGATCGCCTCAAAAACTGCGCGTTCGTCGACCGCCGGCGGCATCGGGTGCTGCACCAGAATGCCGTCCACGGCGTCATCGGCGGCCAGCGCCGCGACCAGTGCGACAACGTCCGTGGTGGTCGCATCGGCGGCCAATCGGTGCTGTTCGGAGTCGATGCCGTTGGCGGCGCACCGGTTCCGCTTCATCCGGACGTAGGTGTGCGAGGCGGGGTCGTCGCCGACGAGGACTGTGGCCAGGCACGGTTTGCGGCCGTGCTCCTGCGTGAACCGGGCCGCGCGCTCGGCGGTGTCGGCGAGGATCTGGCGGGCGACGGAGGTGCCGTCGATGATTGCGCTCATGGGCTCAGTGTCGTGGAGGGGGCTGACATCAGCTGCGCCGACCCGATGAAAGCCCAGCTGTACCGGCCGGCGCGGGCGGCGGTGAGCGCGGCGCGGACTGCGGTCGCATCCTGCGCGGGATCCTGTTTGTCTTCGGGGCGCGGCTCGTAGGCCTCGAACTCCGCGGCGATCTCGTCCTGGTGCTCGACGATCCAGGCGACGGTGAGAGGACAGTTTGAATCAGTTACTGCCGCTCAGTCTGCGGTCCCGCAGCCCGGCACCGCGTGATCGTTGGAAATCTTGCGCACCAACCAATCATCGTCTTTGTGAAGGGTGAATGTGACTTCTGACGCCCCCGGAACAGGGTGGTCGTTTGTGTGTGGCCACTCGCTGCGGGCGGTGAAGTCGTATGTATAGCAAGCGATCACGCGGGCGTCCCCCGCGGCAAGTGACGAGATCGTGGCAACCGCAAGGGCTATGTGATCGGTTTCGCCCGTCGAAACGCCGCGGGTGTTGAGAAGTTCGCCAATGCCTTGGGCTTCGATCTTCACAGCGCCCGTCTGGTTGGCGACGTCAACCACCGAGTTGAATTTAGCCATGTCGGAGCCAGGCCCCGGCGGTGACTGAGGATCGCCCTGCCCGTAGTGCCGGTAATTCAAAATTGTCGGCCAGATCACGTTCGTGAAGCGGGCGATGAGCGCCGGGTCTTGTGGCGCGTCAGGCTTCGCCTCAGCGGGATCGCTTGACGCGCCGAACGCCAGAGCGGTGACTAGCGGAATGGCCAGACTGAGTACGAGTTTCATCGCGAGTCATCCGCTGTGTCGGTGCCGTTGCAGCCGACGTCGAGGGAGGCTGGCTCGGTGATTCGCGGATCCGATGATCACCCAGCTGTAGCCGTCGGTGTCTGCGGCCATCCACATCACTCGCTCCGCAGGATTTTCGGGAACGGGCTGCGTTCTTTGGGCACATCCCCGGGGAAGCACGGTGACGCACCGCTGAGCGTGGGTGGGTAGCCCTCGGGGTAGGCCGCTTCGATCTGGAGACGGTAGTCGTCGGGGCCGTATGCGAAGCGGTTGGGTTTGCGGAAGCCGTCGCGTTCGATGACGTACCAGCCCCAGCTCTTCCAGATGGCGCCTACCTGGGCGATGGCGCCGGCGATGTCGGTGCCGGGCGGCAGATTGAGATCACCCCATGTGCTGAATTCCTGTGGGGCGGTGGGGCTGTTGTCGTTGTCGTTGCACCCGACTGTTGTGGTGCCGCCGCCGTAGCGGCTTGCGTCCACTGTCGTTCCAGCCGGCAGCGCCGCCAGGGTTTTCTTTAGGTAGCCCACGATGGTGTCTTGGGCCTGCTGCTGGCTGGTGGGGATGACGGGGTTCTGTTTCCAGCCCGGTGGAGGTGGTGGGTCGGCGGAGGCTGGTCCGTTGATCATGGTCGCTCCTTTGGGGACGGGTGGCCCGAGCGGGTTGTGCTGGCCGCAGCCTGCCGTCATGGCAACGGTCAGGCCGATCGATGCGGCTGAGGCGAGTATTCGGAATGCGGCGCGGTTCACCATGGCTTCTCCATATGCGGCGGTGGCGCCAACACATACGGCGGGTCAACACCGGCGATGACGTTCCCGAAGTTGGTCAAGGCGTGGTTACCACGGTCCCAGTAGCTGCTATGGGCGTCGATGCTGGTGCCGGGAATGCCCAAGATGCCCGACGGCCCGGGATCGGCGTCGAGGCGAGTGGCTCCGAAATTCATATCGGTGGGGTCGGGTCCCAGCGTGAAACCGGTAGCCCAAGTGATGACGTCGTTATCCGCCCTGGTTGCGAACACCTTGGCGTTTGGGTTCAGGTCGAGTCCCTCCGCGCAGTCAGTGAGCATGCCAGGGCTGCCGACGGCGATGATCCTGTCGGCGGCGAGGTGATGCCCGTCGGTGGACGCTGCGCCGACCAGGGTGGAGCCGTAGCTGTGTCCGATCACGGTGTCGGTGGACGGTGCCCCGATGTGCGAGGCCCGCATTCCGTTTTCGAACGAATCGAGCCGGGCTGCGCCGTTATGGGCGTAGCTGGTGTGCGCCGCTTCGAACACGTCCATGGGGCGGTCATATGCCATCCACGTCGTCACCGCTACATCCCCGTCCTGCAGGCTCTTGTCAGCGGCACGCGTTGCGGCATACATCGCTTGTGATTTGTCGGTGGCGCCATCGATCCGCGTTAGGTCGGCTCCGGTGCCGGTCACGAAGATGGCGTTGCGCTTGGCAGTGTCGGGATCGCCGATCGAGACAGCCGCACGTCCCTGGTCGTCGAGGTAACCAAGGTAGCGCGGCGGACCACCTTCCGGTGTATTCATCGCGTTCTGCACACCCTGATACTCCGCCAGCGAGTGCTTGGCCGCCTGTAATTGCGGTCCGAGAGTGGCCAGCTCGCTGCTTGTCTCCGGGCTGTGATCGCCCATGTACACCTGGCGGGCGAGCTGGTCGTAACGTGCTTGCATCGCATCGACGTTGGACTGGGCATTGGTCATCAGCTCCGGCAGATGCCGTTCGTTGTAGTGCGTCTTGTCGTCGAACGGCATCCCCGGATGGTTGCCGATGAAGTGGTCACGGCTGTAGGCGGCGTCTTTCTGTTCTTGGCTCAGCTGTTTCCACCACTGCGCGAACTGCTTCGGGTCATCCGGCGGTATCCCCGGCCCCGCGTCAGCTCCGCCCGCCCCACCATCGGCGCCGTCTTCGGGGAAGGCGAACCCGTGCAGGCCCGCGGTGGCAGTGTTGAGTTGGCGGGCTATTTCCTGCTCGTTGTTGACTAGGTTGGCGGCGCGGGACTTGATGAAGCTGGAATGTCTTTCCGCGGCGGTCTCGCGCTGCACCTGTTCCGCGGCGGAGCTGTAGTAGGTCCAGGTGTCGGTGACCAAGTAGTCGTCGCCGACCCGAAAATCCTCGCGCTCGGCGGTATTGACGGCAGAGAGCACCAGTCCCTTGTTGCTCTGCTGGGCTTGCGCGCCGCGGGTGGCGATCGCGGCGGCGTTGCGCAGCATGTCGGCGGGACCGTGGATTTTCACGACGTCGGCGGCGGCGCGCTGTTGGAAGGCTTCGGCGCCGGCGCCGGTCCAGGGGGAGCCTCCGGGACTCTTTGAGGCGTCGCGGACTTCGGTGAACGCGGCTTCCCAGGTGTTGGCGAGGTTGGTCCAGGCGGTGGCATTGGTGGTGAGGTAATCCCAGTTGGCGTCTTCGATCTCGGTTAGCGGCGGCAATCCGGACATCGCGGTCTACCTGCCTATATCCCGAGCTTGCCGGCGCCGCCGTCGACACCGGAGCTGCGGGGGATCAGCGTGGGAAGACTGGCTCCGTGCTGGGGGACTGCGTTCAGGGCGGCGGCGCCATCATGGTCCATCAACTCGTACTCGCGAGCCGCGATGCCCAGCTTGTTCGAGCTCGCGGTCATCCGGGACTTGGAGGCGGTGCCGGCGCTGCTTGCACTGGTATTGACGGTGGTGGTTGCAGCTCCGCTGGACTGCCAGCCGGACGCGGTAGCTGCGGGCAGTGCCGGTGCTAGTTGACCCGACAGCACCGTGCAGCGCTGCGCCAGATCGCGCAGGCTGACCGGGGTGACCCGCAGGACGGGGGAGGTCATGGGGGAACTGTATTAGTGAATGCCGGTTTGCGGAATTCACTGTCGTGGAGAGTCGGGCCGTTCGCAGGGACTGACCGGTCGTCGCGAAGGCGCGGCGGATGATGGCGTATTTGCTCAAGGAGCGGCTGCCGGGACTGGCGGAGGCAGAGGTGCTCGCCGACGACCTCGGTTGACGCCGGGTGCACCTGCTGTTTGCGTGCGAAGATGGCGCAGTGCTGGTATTTACGTACCTTTCTGTCGCGATCGTGGTCGCCATCATCGCGTGGTGGTTCGGCTCGGCCGTGGCGCGGTTCGCGGGAATACTACTGATGGGCTTCGGAGTATCGGGGATGTTCTGGAGCGGCCTGAGCAACTACCTTGACGCGGCGGCGATTTCCGTCGTCACGTTGCTGATCGGGGTAATGCTGTGGTTAGCAGGACATTGGATGTATGCGTACAAGCACCACGCTTGGCGAGGCCCCTTCGTTCAGCGGCTGTTCAACCAAACGCCTCTTCGTCGGCTGGACCCGACCCGGGGATGGGGACACCGGGTGATTCAGGTCCGCCGCGACAGCTGACCGCCCGACTCGGGCTGACCGCTAGCGACGGATAAGGCGGGCGCGGTCACACGACGTCAGCAGCGCGAGGGCGGCCTGGTTTGCGTTCCCAGTTCCGACCGAACATCCGCACAGCGCGTGCGTCCCAGACCGCGCCGCCCCGCAACTCCGCCAGCGGTGCGGGGAACGCGGGAAGCTCGCGGAGCTGGTGGACGCGCTGCCGCGACACCCCCAGCTCACCGGCGATTTCCGCAGCGCTCATCAATTCCGGCATGCTCGGTGCCTCGGCTCGCTGCTCGTACTCGTGCTCGCGTAGAACTTCCAGCCCGACTGGCTGCGCCCCGATCAGAGCAATGATCTCGTGAGTCAGCTTGTTCGCCGCGTCGAGCATGTCTAGCGTGCCGTCAGCCCACACGGTGATGTCGATCCCGTGGCCGGGAATCCGCGCAACCGATCCGTCAAACCCATCGAGAACACCTTCCCAGATGTCGACAGTCGCGGTATCCGGATCCAGGTCGAAGGTGTAGGACAGCACCCAGTCGTTGGTCTCGTTCATCAGCCTTCTCCTTCCTGCTCCTTGCGTCGCACCGAGCGCAGTTCCTTCTTGTTCGGTACGGGCCACGGGAGTCCGGCTTTCTTCACCTTGGTCAACACATCGAGGCGCCGGCGACGTGCGTTCCCTGGTGTCGCCGGGTACCGGGTGATGTAAGTGCCTGCAGGGTCGTAGAACCGGCGGTATCCGTTGGCGTCAGTTGTCACCGTCCATCCTTGCGACTCCGCCCACTCGATGACGTCGTCGATGCCGTCACTGCCCATGGTCCACCTTATCCTTGCTATCTGTCAATGATATGTCGATGTGGAATCGGGAACCTTCGGCTGGAAACGGGCCGTAGGACCATTGGTGAAGACTCTTGCTGAACGATTCGGGGTCTTCAAGAGGGCTCGGCGGAGGTGCCGCTGTTTGTGCGGATCGACTCTGCGACGCCGGTTCACTGTCTAACACGGGTGTACCCGTGTTAGACGAATCTCTCAAGGTGGTGAACTGGGGCGATGTTGTCTAACAAGGGTGGTTGACGAATTGTTAGACGAATGTCTAGCATGTTCTATGAACCTAGTTAGAGGAGAGCGGTCATGGGCAACGGGCAGACCGTCGGCTACGTCCGCGTCTCCACTCTCGACCAGAACACCGAGCGTCAGCTCGACGGCCTCACGCTGGACAAGGTGTTCACCGATAAGGCCAGCGGCAAAGACATCAACCGGCCGCAGCTCGCCGCCGCGCTCGACTACGTCCGCGACGGCGACACCCTCGTCGTGCACTCGATGGACAGGCTCGCCCGCAATCTTGAAGATCTGCGCCGGACCGTCCGTGAGCTCACGGATCGCGGTGTCCGGGTCCAGTTCGCCAAAGAGAACCTGACGTTCGCCGGCGACGACTCGCCGATGAGCACGCTGCTGCTGTCGATGCTTGGCGCGGTGGCGGAATTCGAGCGGTCAATGATCCTGGAGCGGCAACGCGAGGGCATTGCGATCGCGAAGGCGAAGGGCGTCTACAAGGGGCGCAAGCCGGCGCTCTCCGATGATCAAGCCGCCGAAGTCGCGCGGCGGCTGGCCGACGGCGAAGTGGCGACCGTGCTGGCCGCCGAGTTCGGAGTGTCACGAGCGACGGTCTACAACTACCGCGCCGCCCGCAAGGAAGAAGGAAAGCCGTGACCACCACCGAATCTGCCTCCGCGTCGCTGACCCGAGCCGAGAAGGCCGCGCTGCTGGGCGGTGCCGGCGGGATCCTCGCCGGGGTCGCGCACTTCAGCGGCAACAGCGTGGTCATCTGGCTGGCGATCGCCCTGCTGGCCGGCGGCGCGGCGGTGGGGTTCAGCTCCGGGTGGGTGTGGGGGCTGACTCCGCAGCGGTCGGCGCCCGCCGCGCCGGCGGGACTTGTCGGCAGCCGCATCGTCTTCGGCGGCCACACATTTACTGTGCTCGATGACTCGGCTGTGCGCGGTGACGGGAGACGAGCTAGCGTCGTCGCCGCGGACGAAGCGGGTCAGCTGGGGGCGCTATTCGTCGGGTTCTCGGCTGATGGGCGGGTTGCTGAGGCGCGGATCGGGAAGGGTCCGTGGGGTGCAGCTGCGGTGGTGGGGTAGCGCCGTCGTCGTCACCTGGGACTTCGGCGCGCTCCCCGACCAGGGCACAGTCAGATGCGGTTTTGTGGCGACCACTGGTGAGAATTGACATTCCCGCAGCAGCTCCAGCAAAAGTGCTGGTAGTGGCACTTTCGCGCTGGAACACGGCGCGAGGGCTGTTCGTTGGGAGCCCTGGTCAGCGACGCATTCAAGGAGATCCTGCGAATGTACGCCCGGCCGCCACTCGGCTCCGCCCGTGCCGTAAAGGACGCCGAGGTAGCCGGGCGCTACATCCCACGCAAATCGCAAGTGGCCATTAACGTGTCCGCGTCATACGACTGGCCAACTGGTGGCCCAGCCGGACCGGTTCAATCCCGGCCGGTTCATCGGCGTCACCTCCCGAAACGCCACCACACCAGGGGGCTTACCCCGCGATGGAGGGCGTTGTGATCAACGCCAGGCAACTCTGCGAATGGACCAGCGCGTGCTCAACAACATTGTGGAGTGGGGTGCGGGCGGCATCGAATGTGTCGTTTCGGAAGGGGACCAGCGCCAGTGCTCATACTGCAGGACCGCAGGCCCAGAGTCGAGGAACTGGCCGACGGCCCTTGCCTGTCGAATGTTCTGCAGATGTTCAGGATTCGCCCGCGGGTGGTGCCTGACATCTCCTGGGCCTGGGAAGCCAAGTTTGTGCTCACGATGGGCAGCACGCTCACGACCACCTACGGGTTCTACTTCCTCACCGATCAGCTAGGCGTGGCCTCCGCTGATCTCTCGCGCCTGATCACGCTCACCGGCCTGGTGGTTTGGCAACGGCTCTAATCGGTGCGAGCGTGGGCGCCTCCGTCGTAGCACTGGCAGGTGCTGTAACGATCGCAGCGTCACACACTGTGGATATTTACTTCGCCGGGATGGTGATCACCGGGTTGGCCACCGGGATCCTGATGCCGGTGGAAGCAGCGTTGACCATTGATGTTCTGGCCGGCGACGGCCGCGAATCCGGCCGCTACATGTCGCTTGCCGGGCTCTCGGATTCGATTCCACGCTCGGTGGGTCCGCTGTTGGCCCCGGCCGTCATCGCGCTGGGAGCGCTCACGCCCGTCGGCGGATATCCGGTTCTCTACATCCTCGGCGGCGTAGTCGCCCTCACCGGTGGTCTGATGATCCGCCCGCGTGCGCGGCAGCTGCTGATGCCACGGACTGTCGGGAACCCTCAATTCCCAATAGCCGGGATGCTCCGTTCAGCATCGTTGTTCCGTGCGCCACGATGGCAACCGGCCCGAGGATGTCGGGGTGTTGCCTGGCGGCCAGACGCAGTGCGACATCGGGTATCTCGAACTTGTGCGCGACCGTTCCGAGCACCGTCGACAACGCGCTGAACGGTATGTAGCGATCGTGGGCGCCGATCATGTCCATATCGATGCCGACATCGCCGAGTAGTTCGGTTGGGTCGCAACCGATTTCGCTGAGCAACTCGGGGAGGTGGCTCAGCGATGCGGCACTGATCAGATCCCCCATGTGTTGAAAAGTAAAAAACTCGGCACCAAGTGTCAAGAACCCCGGGACCGTTGTCTGCCAGACTCGGCACACCCGCCGGCCACGCGACGGAATGACCGGCGGCCGTGAGTTCTCCGAGAGCGAGCCCGGACCGCGAGTTCCGATGCTCGCCGTAGCCCATCGCCGTTCCGCCTCTCATCTTTCATCTTAAGTTCGAAAGGTCACCAACAATGTCAGACGAAGGGGTGTGCGCGGCCACGGAACTGGTTGGGGCCACTCGCGAACTCATCAAGAACCTGACCCTCCGGGACTGGGCGGCCGACAGCGCCTGCCGCGGCTGGCGAGTCCAGGATCTAGTCGGGCACATGGCGTTCTTCTTCAACTTCATCGCCGATCCCGAGCTCATCCTGCCGGACAATCCGAGCGGCATGGCCGAGAGGCTGAACGACGCCGTCGTCGCCCAGAACGCGCAGTGGATGCCCGCCCAGGTGATCGACTACTACAACGCGCAGAGCGAGATCGGCCTTGAGACGCTGGCCGCGTTGCAGGAGGAGCCGCTGCGCGATCAGCCGCTTCCACTGCTCGACCTGGGGACCTACCGGATGGCGCAGTTGGCCGACGCCGTCGCCTTCGACCATCTGGTGCACCTGGATTCGGATCTGTTCACCCCCACCCGGGTTTCGGCCACCGCGCAGATCCCCGTTGAGGCAGCGATCAACCCCGCACTGGACTGGATGCTCGCCGGCCTGCGCGGGATGTGCGGAACGGCGCTCGCACCGCTGCTCGATGCCCCGATCGGTCTGTGCCTCACCGGTGCCACCGACCGCAGCTTCACCCTCGCCCGCGACGCCGCGGACCCCACGACGATCACGGCCGCTGAAACTGTCCAGTTACCCGACGACGTCGCGGTCAGCGACGCACTCGATTTCACTCGCTGGGCTACCCGTCGCACCGCCTGGCGTTCGGCCGTCGACCTAGGCGGTGATCATGCCCGCGTCGCGGCTGTACTCGACGCTGTCCACGTCGTCTGATCGTCGCATTTCCCATCCATCCCACCCATTCAGAGGAGTACCCATGTCCGAGTATCTGAAAGACAAGGTCATCATCGTCACCGGCGCCGGCAACGGCTTCGGCCAGCTGATCTCCGAAAAGTGCGCGGCGGGCGGCGCGAAAGTCGTTGGGGTCGACGTGAACGCCGCCAACCTCAAGACCGTCTTTCAGGGCATCACCGCGGCCGGCAACCAGGGGGTCGACGTGGTCGCCGACGTTACCGACCTCGCTCAAATGCGCGTGGCGGCACATCGCGCCGTCGAAATCTACGGGGCCATCGACGTTTTGGTGAACAACGCCGGCATCATGCCGCTCGCCTTCTTCGCCGACCATCAGGCGGCGGCTGCGGCCTGGGACAAGGTGATCGACATCAACTTCAAGGGCGCGATTCATGGCATCTCCGCGGTCTACGACCAGATGATCGCCCAAGGTCGCGGCCAGGTGGTGAACATCTCGTCGATCTACGGCAACGCCGGTGTCGAGGGGTCCGGTGTCTACAGTGCGACGAAGGCGGCGGTCACCGTGCTCTCGGATTCGCTGCGCATCGAGACCAAGGGAAAGATCAAGGTCACGACCGTCAAGCCGACGGGCGTCCTCGGCACCGGTCTGGTGGGAGGAATCGTCAACGAGGCAGCCGCCTTCGGACTCACCGGGCAGCGGGCACCGCAGTTCGCCGAGCATTGGGGTGCGGCAGCCGAAGGCACCTTGCCGGCGGCACTCACCGATGTCGACTCTGTCCAGTACTGGATGATCAAGCCCGACGAGCTAGCCGATGCCGTCGTGCACGTCATCGATCAGCCGTGGGGCATCAGCATCAGTGACGTCACCGTGCGCGCCAGCGGCGAGGACTTCGTGTACTAACACATGCAAGTGGAACGCCACACATCGTTGAATCAATCCCACTGGGGAAGCATGGCGTCCACGTACCGGGAACCATGCCCGCCGGTCGGCAAGATCTCGGCGATCGTGTCCATATCGTCTTGTGACAGCACCAGGTTCACCGCTTCGGCGTTCTCCTGGACACGCTCCGCACGTCGACTGCCCGGAATAGGAACGATGTCGTCACCCTGGGCGAGGATCCAGGCCAGCGCCAACTGCGCCACGGTGGCACCGTGGGAGGCGGCGAGCTGGGACAGCAGGCGAGTCGCGTCCCGGTTCTTCTCGAAGTTTCCCGCCTGCCAGCGCGGGTCGTATTGACGCATATCCGTCGCGTCGTACTCTGCGGCAGCCTTCACCGCACTGGTGATGAAGCCTCGGCCCAGCGGCGAATAGGCAACGAACCCGATTCCGAGTTCTCGCAAGGTCGGAAACAACCGCTCAACATCGCGTTCGAACAGCGAGTACTCGGTCTGCAGAACCGATACGGGTTGCACCGCGTGAGCACGTCGGATGGTCTTCTCGCCGGCTTCGCTCATTCCGAAGTACTTGACTTTGCCAGCTTCGATCGCCTCTTTGACCACGCCGGCAACGTCCTCGATCGGGACGTTCGGGTCTACCCGATGTTGGTAGAACACATCGATGTAGTCGACACCGAGGTTGCGCAGGCTGTTGTCCAGCACCTCGCGAATGTGGTCCGGTCGGCTATCGACGCCGAGGTCCGGGGCGGTGAATCCGAACTTCGTAGCAATGACGACCTCATCGCGGATGGCCTTCAGCGCCCGGCCCACGATTCGCTCGTTTTCGCCCCAGCCATACATCTCTGCCGTATCGAAATGCGTGATGCCGAGGTCGTGGGCGCGGCGGATCGCCTCGCTCCCGCCCTGTTCATCGCCCGGCCCGTAGGCAACTGAAATACCCATGCAACCGTATCCCATCGCCGAGGACTTCAGTCCCTGGCTGCCCAAGACTCGATCCTCCATCGTTAGCTTCGATGCCATAGACAGACTATGTCGAGTTTGGCAGTCAATGTCAATCGTGCTACAGCGTGTAACATTTCGCCGGTGCAACGGGTGACGAAGCCGCCGGCTCGACCGATGGGTATCCGCGATCGCACGCGCGCCGCGGTTCGGGCCGATATCGCCGACCGTGCCCTCTGCATGTTCGACGAGCATGGGTTCGAAGCAACCACGGTGGACGACATCGCAAGGGAAGCTGGCATATCGGTACGAACGTTCTTCCGCTATTTCGCAACCAAAGAGGACGTGGTGTTCGGCGATCTGCTGCCGATCGGCGATTCCGTGTGCGCCGCACTCGCCGATCGGCCGCCCAGTGAAGCCGCGTGGCCAGCGTTGCACGCCGCCATCCGCGTCATCGCTGACATCGCAGAGGCCGAGCCCGACACCGCCCTTCGTTCAACGCGTGTCGCATCCAGCACTCCCTCGTTGCGGGCGCGCGGCCATCAGAAACACACCGTATGGGCGGGTTTGCTCGCCCCCCTCATCGAATCCCGCATTGACGGTCACCCGGAAGGTCACATGGCGGCCGCCGCGCTTATCTACTGCGCGTTGGCATGCCTAGACGTCGCTCTCAATGAATGGGCCGAGTCCGGCGGGACCCGGGACCTAGGACATCTCATCGACATCGCATTCGACACTGTCCAGCGACCACCTATGCCAGGGCGGTAAGCCCAGCACGGACGCCTCGTCGCGGAAGGGAGATCCGAGCCAAATGGCGACCTCGTGTGCGTACTACTTTCAACAGACACTGCATAGTGCGCAGCGCCACGGGATCGACCCGGATGACCTGTTGGCAGAGATTGGCCTGGACAAGGATCGCGTTTTCGACCCGTCCTGGCGCGGCGATGTCGAACTGTTGGCCCGCCTCGTGCAGTTGATGTGGTTCGCGCTCGATGACGAGTTCATGGGCTTCTTGGCGCGTCCGGCCCGGCCTGGGACGTTCGCCATGATGACGTACGGGATCATCACCGAGCCGTCGCTGGAAGCCGCACTGCGCAAGGGCGTCTTGTTCTATCAGCTCATCACCGACGCAATGACGATGTCTCTGGACGGCGACCGGCAGCAACTGCGCCTTTCCATCGAGTTCGCGTCCCTTGACCTCGATCCCAGCCATTACTTCCTGGAGTTCTGGGCCACGATCTGGTATCGGCTCATCGGGTGGCTCGCCGGCTCGTTGCCTCCGCTCACGGCGGCGACATTCAGCTATCCCCGGCCGGTGGCGTATGCAGATGAGTTGCGCTATATCTTCCGTTGCCCGCATTATTTCGACTCGGATGCGACGTCGGTGATCTTCGACCGCGAGTTCTTGCAGCAGCCCGTCGTCCGCAGCCGCGCTGAACTCAAGAAATTTCTGGCGGCGGCACCATTGGGGTTCATGTCGACACCGGCCGACGAGAACAGCATTTCGCGTCGGGTGAAAACTACACTACTGGCTGCTCGATCGTTACCGCTAACCTTTCCGCCGCTCAATTCGGTGGCTCACCAAATGAGTATGGCGGAATCTACCTTGCGTCGACGACTCAGCGAAGAATCCACGTCGTATCGCGAGATCAAAGAGAACATCCGCAGGGATCTTGCGGTTCAACGACTCCTCGGCAGTTCGGTGCCCGTGGAAGAGATCGGTAGGCTTGTCGGCTATAGCGAGGCGCGGGCGTTCACCCGAGCTTTCAAGCAATGGACTGGACACAGCCCCGGGGCCTACCGTGTACACCTCGCCAGCAAATTCGGCCAACGAGCAGCCAGAAGCTACCCGCCCGCCACGCCGGTCGGGCCATTACGGCCGTGACTGCATCGCCAACAGCGGCACGGGTCAATGGAATTCAAAACACCGTTTGATATCGACCGACTCGTCGCCCAGCAGATCCAGATGCACCTTTGCCTGCTGACTGATCGCCTTTTTAGCGGCCATGAACAACGACGGGTTGTTAGACGTCTCGGCCGCAATCACCGAATCGTCGTCGTTGAGATGGAACAGGGCGAACTTGCGGGTATCCGCATCGCCTCTGACGATGGTCGTCCCCGTCGCCGGCACGACGCCCGCAATCTTGATTTGTAAGTCGAATTGATCCGACCAGAACCACGGTACTTCCCGAATCGGCAGCGGCCGCCCGGCGATCACCGAAGCAACGCACTTGGCCTGCTCGACAGCGCTGGGGATACTCTCCATGCGGATGGTGTCGGCGACCCCCATCATCGGCCGCTTCGTCACATCGCCAATGGCGAAGATCGCCGGGTCATTGGTGCGACCGGATTCATCCACGGTGATCCCGTTATCACAGCGGATTCCGCAATCCTTGGCCAGCTTTTCGCGCGGAGTGGCGCCGATCCCGACCAGGACCACGTCGCAGTCAAGCTCCTCACCTCCATTGAGCTGCACGGAACATACTGCGCCCTTGTCGTCGCCGACGAATCCGACAACCTGCTCGCCGGTGCGAATCTCAACACCCCGACGGGCGTGCTGTTTCTCCATGACGTCGGAGAATGTCGCGCTGGCCACCCGAGCCAGGATGCGCTGCTCGCGTTCAAGCACGACCACCTTCGTGTCACTGTTGGCGACGGCTTCGGCGGCCACCTCCAGGCCGATGTAACCAGCGCCGATGATCACCAGCCGGCGGGCCTTGGCAATGCGATCGCGCAGCCCATGCGCGTCGTCGAGGGTACGGAGACTGACGATGTTGTTCAGTTCGGCGCCGGGTACTCTCAATTGCCGTGCCTCCGCACCAGTAGCGAGCACCAGATACTGGTAGCCGATCGCTTCACCCGTGCTCGTCACGATCGCCTGGTTGACGCGGTCGACGCTGACAACGTCCGTTCCCAGCCGAATCTCGATGTTCTGACTGCGATAGAAATCAACCGGCCGCAGCAACTGCTCAAGATCGCCAGACAAGAACTTCTTAGACAGCGGTGGTCTGTGGTACGGGGGATGCGGTTCGTCACCAAACATCACCACGCCGCCGTCGTAACCGTACTGCCGCAACAGGGATACCAGGTTGCCGCCACCGTGACCGGCACCGACCACCACGGTGCAATGGCGATTGCCGAATCCACGAGCGCCGGTAGTCACTGATGTCACCTTCTTGGGATAGGCCCGTCGCCGGGTGGCTGGCGGAAATGTCCCATTTCCTCCGAACTCAGTCTGCCGATCGCGAAGTACCGGCGCGTCATCACAACGAGTGGTTCTCACTGCACGAAAGGGTCAGAGTTCGCTGGGCAGGAGCGCCATATGCTCAGATTGGTCTACGCCTACGCCGGTCGACGAGCCCAGTCGAGCATCTTGGCGATCTGGACAGCGGTGGGGGTGGGGTGACAGAAGCGTCCTATAGCAGTCTTCGCAGTCGCGGACCCAGGTCGCGTTCGAACAGCTTGAGGAAACGGCGTTGATCGTGGCCAGGGGCGTGGAAAACCAGGTGGTTGAATCCGGCGTCGACATACTGTTGGACCTGCCCGACGACATAGTCCGGATCGGCGGCGATGATCCAGCGCTTGGCAATCTGCTCGATCGGCAGCTCATCGGCGGCGCGCTCCATCATGATCGGGTCGTCGATGGAGTGCTTCTGCTCCGCAGTAAGCGAGAGAGGTGCCCAGAAGCGGGTGTTCTCGAGTGCCGCTTTCGGGTCTGTGTCGTAAGAGATTTTAATTTCGATCATACGGTCGATCTGCGATAGGTTACGCCCGACCGTGCTGGCGCCCTCGGCGACAGCGGGCATCAACTTGTTGGTGTACAGATCCATCCCTTTGCCGGACGTGCAGATGAATCCGTCTCCCGTTCGCCCCGCGTATCGGGCGACGATCGGTCCACCGGCGGCTACGTAGACCGGGATACCGCCCTCGGGGGCGTCGTAGATCGATGCGCCGCGCACCTTGTAGTACTCGCCGTTGAAGTCCACCCGCCCGCCGCGCCACAATTCACGCATCAGCAGCACCGACTCCCGGAGTCGGGCAAACCGCTCCTTGAACGCCGGCCACGGGCCTTGGAAGCCGGTGGCGATCTCGTTGAGCGCCTCGCCGGTACCCACGCCAAGCAGAATGCGCCCGGGATATAGACAACCCATTGTGGCGAACGCCTGGGCGATCACGGCCGGGTTGTAGCGAAACGTCGGGGTCATTACTGAGGTGCCCAACATCAGTGTGGTAGTACGCTCCCCGACTGCCGTCATCCAAGCGACCGAAAACGGCGCGTGACCACCCTGGTGCCTCCAGGGCTGGAAATGGTCGCTGACCATAGCGCTGTCCATCCCGCGCGCCTCTGCCTCCACCGCTAGTTCGACCAGTTCCCGGGGGTCGAACTGCTCTGCAGATGCTTTGTAACCCAGTTTCAGGCTCATGCGTAGATTTCTCTCATGTCGATTGACTTGACTAAACTCGTTGCCGCTCTTCGAGGAATTCGCCGCTTGCCTGTATCGAATTGCGGCGACAGCGGGAAGCCTGCATGCCCACCTACCTTCCACGTCAGGCCATCCGGCCCCGCGCGGATTGGTAGCGGGAAATCAGCGCGTTAGTCGAACTATCGTGAGCGAGTTCGTGTTCCGTTCCGAGTTCGTCGACGATCCTCGCCGCGAGTTCCTTGCCGAGTTCTACACCCCACTGATCGAAGGAGTTGATGCCCCAGACCCATCCTTGGGTAAACACTTTGTGCTCGTACAGCGCAATCAGCTGACCGAGTGAATATGGCGTAAGCCTCGGGAGCAGAATCGTGTTGCTGGGCCGATTCCCGAGAAACTTGCGATGCGCCGGCTGCCTCGGCCCATCGGCGGCTGCTGGTCGGCCAAAGGCCAGCGCTTCAGATTGAGCGAATAGATTCGCCATCAGCATGTCGTGATGGCCAGCCAAGTCGTGGGCGGGCTCGAGGACGCCGATGAAATCGCAGGGTATGAGCAGCGTGCCCTGGTGCAGCAGTTGAAAGAAGGCATGCTGACCGTTGGTGCCAGGTTCGCCCCAGATGACCGGTGCGGTGTCTACCGTGCAGTCGGCCCCGTCGCGCCCGACTGCTTTTCCGTTACTCTCCATTTCTAACTGCTGTAGGTAAGCGGGGAACCTTGAGAGTCGCTGGTCGTAGGGCAGTACGGCATGGGTTTGGGTATCGCAGAAGTTGCGGTACCAGATGCCGAGCAGCCCGAGCAGGACTGGAATGTTGTTGCGCAGTGGGGTTGTGCGAAAGTGCTGGTCCATCGAATGCGCGCCAGCGAGCAGCTCCCGGAACCGTTCGGGTCCGATCGCACACATCAGCGATAATCCGATCGCGGAGGGCAGTGAGTAGCGTCCGCCCACCCAGTCCCAGAACTCGAACATGTTCTCCAGAGCGATTCCGAAATCGGCGACCGCGCTCGCGTTGGTGGATACGGCCACGAAATGCCGTGCGATCGCGTCGGCCTCGTCAACGGATGCCAGCAACCAGTCACGCGCGGTGCGCGCGTTGGTCAAGGTTTCGGCTGTCGTAAAGGTTTTGGACGAGACCACAAATAGCGTGGTTTCCGGATCCAGATCGCCCAGTATGCGAGTGAGGTGGTGCCCGTCCACATTCGATACGAATCGCACGTCGAATGCAGCGAACTCCCGCAATGCATGATCCGCCATCGCCGGACCCAGATCAGAGCCCCCTATACCGATGTTAACCACCGCTCGGATCGGCTTCCCAGTCGCCCCACGCCAGTTGGCAGATCGGACTTGAGTGGCGAACTCGCTCATCTGCTCCAGCACACCTTGAACTGCTGGCACGATGTCCTTCGCGTTGAGCTCGATGACCTTCCCCGCCGGTGCGCGCAACGCCGTATGCAGCGCCGGTCGGTGTTCGCTGGTATTGATGTTTTGCCCGCGGAACATGGCCTCAATACCTGCACCAAGCCCGCGTTCGTTCGCGAGTTCAACAAGGAGCTCCATCGTGCGTACGGTCACCAGATTCTTGGAGTAATCAAGTACGAGGCCGTCGTGTTCGACCGTCATCGCGGGCCCTCGGCCGGGGGAAGCGACGAACAGGTCAGCAATCCTGTTGGCGCGCAACTCATGACGGTGGCGCTGCAATTGGATCCATGCGGGAAGGCCTTGAATGTTCATGCCATGGGCCCTTTCTCGATGTGGCCACCGAACGCATTGCGCATCGCCGACAGCGCCTTGTCGGCGTAGTTTGCTTCGCCACGTGAGGCGAACCGCTCATACAGGGCCGCCGTAAGGACGTGCGCCGGGACACCTTCGTCTACAGCGGCCTGCACCGTCCACCGACCTTCACCGGAATCGGCTACGCGGCCAGAAAATCCATTGAGATCGGGATCGGCATGCAGGGCAGCAGCCGTCAGATCCACGAGCCACGAGGTGACCACACTTCCGCGACGCCAGACCTCAACGACTTCGGCGACGTCGAAGTCGTAGGTGTAGAACGACGCGTCGACTAGTGGAGCGGTCTCGGCGTCCACAGATCGAGCCGTAGCACCGATATCGGCGTTCCGCAGGATCGCCATCCCCTCGGCCAGCGCGGCCATCTGACCGTACTCGACCCCGTTATGCACCATCTTCACAAAATGACCCGCCCCGGCCCCGCCACAATGCAGATAGCCCTGTTCTGCAGGAGTTATCGGCCCGTCGCGACCAGGTGTTCGCGTAGCAGCGCCCAGTCCGGGGGCCAGCGCCCGGAAGATCGGATCGAGCCGTTCGACGACCGCGGTATCACCGCCTATCATCAGGCAGAACCCACGCTCAGCACCGTACACGCCACCGCTGGTCCCGACATCGACGTAGTGGATTCCGCGCGCCGCCAGCGCACGGGAACGGGCGACATCGTCACGGTAGAACGAATTTCCGCCGTCGATGATCACATCGTCGGGGTCAAGCAGGTCTCCGACCCCCGTGACGGCCGCTTTGGTCAGAGCGGCCGGCACCATGATCCACACGACGCGCGGCCGGCCCAGCGAAGCAACCAAGTCAGCTAGCGATCCGACACCAACCACACCCCGGTCACGGATCCGGTCCACCGCATCGGTATCCGGGTCGTAGACCACACAGGAATGTCCCGCGCGCTGCAACCTGCACACCAACCCGGAACCCATCCGGCCCACACCAACCATTCCCACTTGCATCTGAATCCCTTTACTGTGCTGCGCTATTCGTCAGGTTTACGGGTGGAATCGGCGGGTTTCCAGGAGCGCGACAACCTCGGCGATCAGCGCACCAAGACTTCCGGAACTGAGCGACACCGCGACTCTGCAGCTTGTCGGCCACTTCACTCTGTCGATCCCTATTGCATCGAGTCCGTCGAACACGCTGCGCGCCTGCACGTAAGTTGGCGGTCACCCGATCCCCCCCGCACTACGCCGTGATCGACGATTGCAGCCAGAGTGGGCTCCGGGACCGTGGTCCCCCGTCCCGGGCGCCACCAGATTAACGACGTAGCGCGTGACCGCCCAAAGACAGCGAAATCGCCTCCTTGCCCTCCGCCTGAGCCGACAACATGCCACAAAATAACCGCGACCACGCGCTCGATGGCACGTTCGTCGGCAATTCGTCCATTGCACGAGCAAATTTGACCAGCGCGCGCTCGATAGCGCGTTCGCCGGCAATCGTGGCAAGCGCCTTATCGTTCGGCATTCGAATCACTTTCTGTGGAGAGGAGCGGGTCTTCGCACTACATAGCGCAAACCGCATCGTGGCGCGCAACGCCGATACCGTCGGGGCGGCCGTGAGTTCGCGAGTGGCCCCAACCAGTTCCGTGGCCGCGCACACCCCTTCGTCTGACATTGTTGGTGACCTTTCGAACTTAAGATGAAAGATGAGAGGCGGAACGGCGATGGGCTACGGCGAGCATCGGAACTCGCGGTCCGGGCTCGCTCTCGGAGAACTCACGGCCGCCGGTCATTCCGTCGCGTGGCCGGCGGGTGTGCCGAGTCTGGCAGACAACGGTCCCGGGGTTCTTGACACTTGGTGCCGAGTTTTTTACTTTTCAACACATGGGGGATCTGATCAGTGCCGCATCACTGAGCCACCTCCCCGAGTTGCTCAGCGAAATCGGTTGCGACCCAACCGAACTACTCGGCGATGTCGGCATCGATATGGACATGATCGGCGCCCACGATCGCTACATACCGTTCAGCGCGTTGTCGACGGTGCTCGGAACGGTCGCGCACAAGTTCGAGATACCCGATGTCGCACTGCGTCTGGCCGCCAGGCAACACCCCGACATCCTCGGGCCGGTTGCCATCGTGGCGCGCAACGCCGATACCGTCGGGGCGGCCCTGCAATCGGTCGCCGAGTACTCGCACGTCTACAGCCCGGCGATCGCCACCGCGCTGCACCTCGACGACGACTTCGCGGCGTTCGAGTTCCGTACCCTGCTGCGTCGCCTGCCGTTTCGTGACCACGTCGTCGAACTCGCATTGGGGTTCATGCACGGGTTGTTCACGATGCTCGCGGGCCCGGAATTTCGTCCCCTCCGTGTCACCTTCGAGCACCCGCGCATCTCCGAGCGCGAGGTCTACGTGCGCAACTTTGCGTGCCCGGTCGACTTCGAGGCGCCGCGTAACAGCATGATTTTTCCGCGTGCGCTGCTGGACCGCAAGATCACCCAGGTCGATACGCTCGCCTACGACCTCGCGGTGCGCTTTATGGCCGGCGCCGACCGGGACACCGCATTCCTAGATGTCGTCGCCGACACCGTCAAACGCGCACTGCCGGCAGGAGCGGCGAGCCTCAAGCGGGTCGCGGCCCTGCTGATCATGCACCCGAGGACGGTGCAGCGGCGGCTTGCTGAGTCCGGAACCACTTTCGACGAACTTCTCGACCAGGTGCGGCGTGACATCGCTGAGGGTCTGCTCGCCAACCCCAACGTCCCGCTGTCGACGGTTGCACGGCAACTCGGCTACTCCGAACAGAGTTCGCTGACCAGGAGTTGCCGACGTTGGTTCGATACGACACCGCGGGGACGTCGCCGCGAATTGTCGCATCGTTATGGATCTGGCTGAGGCCGAGACTGCTGCGGGTTCGCTGTCCGCCGGCCGGCGGTATGTTGTAAGAACGACGGTATGTATCTGGCGGGTAGGGGCACCGGCTTGAGCGCGGCAGGTCGACTGCACCACGAGGCGGCGCTGTCCCAGGGCCAGGATGGTGCACGCACCGAGGCGGTCGCACGCCAGCACTCGCTGGGCAAGAGGACCGCCAGGGAGCGGATCGCGCTCCTCGCCGATGATGGAACGTTCATCGAAATCGGTGCGCTCGCCACGCCCGAGACCCCTGTGGGGACGGCACCTCTGCATGCGGACGCGTTGGTCACCGGCCTGGCTGAGATCGACGGCCGTGCTGCTGTGGTGGTCTCCAGCGACTTCACGGTAGCGGGTGGCAGCAACGGTGATCTCGGCAACGAGAAGCTGCGACGGTGCTGGGAGCTTGCGGCCACGCGTGGCATCCCGGTCGTCATGATCTTCGACGGGGGCGGCCACCGCATCCAGGAGGGGCTCGATGCCCGCCGCTTCGCCTTCGGCTTCGACTTTCAACAGATGCTGACCCGGCTGTCGGGCTGGGTTCCGCTGGTGAGCGCCGTGATGGGACCGGCGTTCGGCCAGCCCACGCTCACTGCCGGGCTGTGCGACTTTGTGGTCGCCGTGCGGGGCATGGCCTCGATCGGGATGGCGCCGCCGCGGATCGTGCGCGGAGCGACCGGCGAGGATGTGGACACCGATGAAATCTACAGCTCCGATGCCCAGGAGTCGTTCGGCGTGATCGACCTCGCGGTCGATGATGAGGTCGAGGCGATGGACGCGATCCGCGGCTACCTGTCACTGCTGCCGCAGAACGCTGAGTGTGGGCCGGTCAACGCGCCCGGATCGCCCCCGCCGACGAGTCTGGCCGGCCGGATCGACGACCTGGTTCCGGCAGACCTGCGTCGCGGCTACGACATGCGCGAGGTCGTCGAGGCGCTGGTCGATGAGAACTCGATGGTAGAGCTGAAGGCGGGCTTCGGGCGCAACATGCTCAGCGTGCTCGCCGCCATCGACGGCCGGTCCGTGGGGATTATCGCGAACCAGCCGCTGCATCGAGCCGGGATGCTGGACGCCGATGCGGCCGACAAGGCGGCGCACCTGGTGTCGCTGTGCGAGGCTTTCGCGCTTCCCGTGCTGGTGATGATGGATCTGCCTGGTCTCGCGGTGGGCGCGGATGCGGAGCGAAACGGTCTGGCGCGCAGCGCCGCCCGACTGACCCTGGAATTGGCCTCCGCCACGGTTCCCACCGTGACGATCTTGGTCCGCAAGGGCTACGGGGGCGGCTATATCGTCATGTCCGGCGGGCGCACCTTCCACCCGGAGCTGGTCATCGCCTGGCCTCATGCCGAGTCGGGGGTGATGCCCGTCGACGCCGCGGTCGAGTTGGTCTTCCGACGTGAGATCGCCGCTGCCGACGATTCCGAGGCGGCCAAGCAGCGCCTGGTCTCGACCCATCGCGCCAACCTGGGTGCGGTGCGGGCCGCCGAGGGATTCGCGGTGGACGCCATTGTGCGGCCCAGCCAGACACGGGAGATGCTCGCGGCGACGCTGCGGACCCTGCCCCGGCGCCGCTTGATGCAGACGCTGACGCCGCGTCACCGCCCCGTATCACCGCTCTGACAGGCCTCGGCCGGTGCGGCACATGGACCCACCGGCGAGCGATTCGGTGAACTCATTAGCCAGATTCGGCCCTGTTTCGGCAACCTGGGCCAAGCGTACGTTCGGTGTGCATTCAATCGAGGTGAGGAGAGTCAGTGAGGCTGGAGACGTTGCTGCCGCTGGGCAAGGTCGATCCGGGATTGCGCACGCCGGCAACGCCGCTGGACATCTGGACCGTCGCCGAGAACGCGAAACTGCTCGAAGAGTTGGACTACGGCGGCCTGGTGGTCGAAGAGACGAAAGACGATCCGTTCACCGTGTTGACGCTGGCGGCCGAACACACCGAACGTCTCCGCCTCACCACGGGTGTCACCATCGCGTTTCCGCGCAGCCCGACGGTCATGGCGCTCAATGCGTGGACGCTGCAGAAGTTCTCCCGAGGCCGCTTCACCCTCGGGCTTGGTACTCAGGTGCGCGGGCACATCCAGCGTCGGTACGGCATGGCCTGGCATCCGCCGGCGCCGTGGATGCGCGAATATGTCCAGGCCGTCCGGGCCGTCTGGGCGTGCTGGCAGAGCGGGCTGCCGCTGAAATTCTCAGGTCAGCACTACGACCTGTCGCTGATGGTGCCGTTGTTCGACGCCGGACCGATCGAGCACCCGAACATTCCGATCCACCTGGCGTCGGTGAACAAGGCGATGTGCGCCGTTGCGGGCGAGGTCGCCGACGGCATTCGCCCGCACCCTGTGTGCACACCGTCCTATATCGACAAGGTCATGCTGCCGGCGGTCCGACGTGGTGCCAAGCGGTCCGGCCGTGCGTTGGACGATTTCCGAGTGTGCATGAAGCCACTCGTGGCCTCCGCTCGAACCGAGTCGGAACTCGTCGACAAGGTGCGCGACGCCAGGGCGCGCATCGCGTTCTACGCCTCGACTCCCGGATATGCCGCGGCCTTCGAACATGTCGGGCTTTCCGAATTGGCGACGACAGCGCAGGTCCTTTCGAAGGCACAGCGATGGGAGGAACTCCCCGAGCTCATCGACGATGAGGTTCTTGACATGTTCGTCGTTGTCGGAACTTACGACAACATCGGACAGCGGATCCTCGACCGATATTCCGCCATTGTGACCGATATCGAATTCTCAATCGCTGTCCGTGACGATGAGGACCGCCAAGCGTTGGCGGCGATGGTCCGCATCATTCAGGCTCACGACGATACCCCCGCTCGGGCCGCCATTGCCGCCGAGGGGTCGGCAATGACGACCAGCTGCCCGGTGGAGACGTAGCTGTGACTTCGGTCAGTCGGGACGCGGCCAGCACGCCGCCTGCGAACACTCTTGAACCACTGGAGATCACCGCCGTAGCGGCTTGGATGTCGGAGCGTGGGTTAGGCGACGGAGCGATTACCGAAGTCGCTGCGCTGGGTGGTGGGACCCAGAACGTGATGGTGACATTCAACCGTGCCGGCCGCACCTATGTGTTACGCCGTGGCCCGCGTCATCTGCGGCCGTTCAGCAATTCGGCAATACTGCGGGAGACGCGAATCCTGAAGGCGCTAGCGGATACCGACGTTCCCCACCCGCGGCTGATCGACGTCTGCGCGGACACTGACACGCTGAGCGGCGCAGTCTTCTACCTGATGGAGCCCGTCGACGGGTTCAACGCCAGCGTCGAACTGCCTGCCCTACATGCGAACGATCCCGAGATTCGGCGGAAGATGGCATTCAACATTGTCGACGTGCTCGCCGAGCTGGGGGAGATCGACTACCGTGCCGTCGGTTTGGAGGACTACGGAAAGCCGGATGGGTTTCTCGAGCGGCAGGTGCCCCGGTGGATTGCCGAATTGGACTCCTATAACAAATTTGAGGGATACCGTGGAGCCGGGATACCGAACGTCGTACAGGTCGCCGACTGGTTGGAATGTCATCGACCCGAACGCTGGTCAGCGGGAATCCTGCACGGAGACTTCCATTCTGCGAATGTGATGTTCGATCGATGTTCCGCCGACATCGTGGCGGTCGTCGACTGGGAGATGTGCACCATCGGCGATCCGTTGCTTGATCTCGGCTGGCTGCTGGCCACCTGGCAATTGCCGCAGGCCACCAGTGTGTTCGGCGGGGCGTTCATGGCGTCGTCGCTGCCGTCTGCCGATGAACTGGTCGCGCAATACGCCCGGCGTAGCAGCCGCGATGTTACGACCGTGACCTGGTACACGGTCCTGGCCTGCTTCAAGCTCGGCATCGTCCTGGAGGGCACATACGCCCGCGCGCAAGCCGGATTGGCTCCCCGGCGAACCGGGGACGAACTTCACTCCACGACCCTGCAGCTTTTTGAGCGTGCCGACGCACTGATGAACGGAGAACAATGATCGACTTCACCATCACTCCAGAACTGGCCCGGTTGCGAGACGAGATCCGTGCCTTCGTCGTAGAGGAAATCGTCCCGTACGAGACCGACCCCCGGCTCACCCAGCATGGCCCCAACGAAGAGTTGCGGTCCGAACTTGTTGCGTTAGCGCGCAATCGAGGTCTGCTGACCTTCCAGGCGCAGCGCAGGTTTGGCGGCCGCGAGCCGTCGCACCGTGAGCAGGCGGTGCTGTACGAGGCGGCGGGTTGGTCTACCCTCGGTCCGGTGGCGCTCAACTGCGCCGCACCCGACGAGGGCAACATGTATCTGCTGTCCAAGATCGCCAATGACGAGCAGGTCGAGCAGTACCTCAAGCCGGTCATCGATGGTCGGCAGCGTTCGGTGTTCGCGATGACCGAACCGGAAGGCGCCGGGTCGGATCCCCGTCAACTGACCACCACAGCGGTGTTCGACGGTAAGACCTACACCATTAGTGGGCGCAAATGGCTGATCACCGGCGCCTCCGGAGCCCGGACCTGGATCATCATGGCCGACGTTGAGGAGAACTCGTTCGGTCCCGGTGGGCCCACCCTGTTCCTGTGCGACGGTGAGACCCCAGGGATCGTGATCGAGCGGGTGATGTCCACGATGGATCGCAACTATGTCGAAGGACACGGTGTGGTGCGATTTGACGACCTTCGGCTGCCCAAGTCGGCGCTGTTGGGCGAAGCTGGAAACGCGCTGCGCTACGCGCAGCTTCGGCTGGCACCGGCGCGGCTGACTCACTGCATGCGGTGGCTCGGTGCCGCCGAGCGGGCGCAGTCAATAGCTATCGGGCATGCGCTGACCCGGACCGCGTTCGGCAAGCCCATCGGGGAACACCAGGGCGTTTCGTTCATGCTTGCCGACAACGAGATTGCACTTCAGCAGTGCCGGTTGATGATCTGGTGGGCATGCTGGCAGCTGGACCAAGGCGCCAAGGGCCGCCACGAAAGCTCGATGGCGAAAGCCTCGGTGTCCGAGGAACTGTACCGAGTGGCCGACCGCTGCGTGCAGGTTCTTGGCGGCATCGGTATCTCCGACGAAACCGTGATCGGCATGATCTTCCGCGACATGCGTGCCTTCCGCCTCTACGACGGTCCGACTGAGGTCCACAAGCACGCGATCGCACGTGATGTCTTGCGGCGACACAGCGAGTTAGCGTGACGGGCGGGGCGCTCGTCGGTCTGAAAGTCGTCGAACTCGCGGGCATCGGGCCCGCCCCGTTCGCGGCCATGCTGCTCGGGGACCTCGGCGCTGACGTCATTCGGGTCGACCGCAAAGGCGGGCACGCCGGAAATCCGGTGCCCCCGCATCAGGATCTGCTCAACCGCAACCGGAGGTCGATCGAGCTTGACCTGAAGGACGCGGACGATATCGACGTCGCAAGACAACTGATCGGTCAAGCCGACGTCCTCATCGAGGGGTACCGGCCTAGCGTCACCGAACGACTGGGGCTGGGGCCTGATGCATGTCACGGCATCAATCCCCGATTGGTGTATGCGCGGATGACCGGGTGGGGGCAGACGGGGCCGTTGGCGCAGCATGCCGGTCACGACATCAACTACATTTCGCGAATCGGCGTACTCGACGCGATCGGTCCTCGCAACGGCCCACCGGCAATACCGCTGAATATCATCGGGGACTTCGGTGGCGGCGGCATGCTACTGGCCTACGGTATTCTCGCGGCGCTGCATCACGCCTCCAGAACGGGGGAGGGGCAGGTCGTCGATGCGGCGATGACCGAGGGCGCCGCACTGCTCACCACCATGCTGCACACCTGGCGCAGCGCGAACCTCTGGGGTGACCAGCGTGGGACGAACATGCTCGATGGTGGCGCACACTTCTACAACGTGTACCGCACCGCGGACGACCGATACTTGAGCGTGGGCGCTATCGAACCCAAGTTCTACCGAGACTTTCTGCAGGGATTGGGTGTGCCCTTCGAGGGGGAGTGGCAGGAAAGTCACGGCGACTCGGCACTGTGGGCCGCAATGACTGAACGGGTGGTCGCCATCATCCGCGGTCGACCACTCGCCGAATGGATCGAGGTCTTTGCCGGCAGTGATGCCTGTGTGTCTCCGGTGTTGACCGTGGACGAAGCGATGACCGACCCGCACAACGTAGCGCGGAGAACCTTCATTTCCGTCGGCGGCATCCAGCAACCCGCACCGGCGCCGAAATTCGATACAACGCCCGCGCCCGTGCCGCGACCATGGCCGGTTCCGGGCGAGCATTCCGACGAGATACGCGGCGCGCTGGCCCAATCCGGCAACTGGCCCGCGATAGCGAGTTGACCAGCTCATTCGTTCCAGCTCAAGAGAATATCCAATCCTGACGGAGGACTAATCGTGGCCGACGGGCGACACACCGCCTACATCTTCGACGCTATCCGCACCCCGCGCGGAAAGGGCCGTGCGAGCGGATCCCTGCATGCGGTGAAACCGATCTCGCTGGTGGTGGGATTGATCAAGGCGATGCGGAGCCGCAATCCCGGACTCGACCCCGCGATCATCGACGACATCGTTTTGGGTATCGTCTCCCCGCTCGGCGAGCAGGGGTCGGTGCTGCCGCGTATTGCTGCCCTCGTGGCCGGCCTACCCGACACCGTTGCCGGCCTCCAGATCAATAGGTTCTGCGGATCGGGTTTGGAGGCCGTGAACATCGCCGCGCAGAAGGTGAGTTCGGGCTGGGATTCCTTGATCCTCGCCGGTGGGGTGGAATCAATGTCACGGGTGACGATGGGGTCCGACGGCGGTGCGTGGTTCGAGGACCCGGCCACCAGCATGGCGACCGGCTATGTGCCCCAGGGCATCAGTGCCGATTTGATCGCCACGCTCGAGGGATTCACCCGCGAGGATGTCGATGCGTACGCGGTTCGTTCTCAGCAGCGCGCGGCGAGGGCGTGGGAGGGTGGGTATTTCGCGAAATCCGTGGTGCCGGTGGTTGATGACTTTGGGTTTGTGTTGCTGGATCACGATGAGCACATGCGCCCAGGGGCCACTGTCGAGGCGTTGGGCCAGCTGACGCCCGCGTTTGAGAAAATCGGCGCGGAAGGTTTCGACGCGGTCGCGCTCAACCGCTACCACTGGATCGATCGGATCAACCATGTGCACCACGCGGGAAACTCGTCGGGCATCGTCGACGGAGCGTCGTTGGTGTTGGTTGGCAGTAGGGAAGCGGGCGAACGTTGCGGCCTGACGCCGCGGGCACGTGTCGTTGCCACCGCGACCTCCGGTGCTGATTCGACGATCATGCTCACCGGCCCGATTCCGGCGACCCGCAAGCTGCTTGCCGCTGCCGGGCTCGGCGTAGCCGACATCGATGTTTTCGAGGTCAACGAGGCTTTCGCTGCAGTGGTCCTGAAGTACGTCAAAGAGCTCGGCCTCGATGAGGACCATGTGAATGTCAACGGCGGAGCAATCGCGATGGGACATCCACTCGGTGCCACCGGCGCGATGTTGGTCGGCACCGTCGTCGACGAGCTTGAACGCCGTGACGGCCGTCTGGCGGTCGTCACCTTGTGCATCGGCGCCGGGATGGGTGTCGCAACATTGATCGAACGCCTTTGAGCGCCACCTCAACCCACTGATCCAGCATCCGATACCAACGGAG
Source organism: Mycobacterium sp. SMC-19 (assembly GCF_045310815.1). Taxonomy (NCBI): domain Bacteria; kingdom Bacillati; phylum Actinomycetota; class Actinomycetes; order Mycobacteriales; family Mycobacteriaceae; genus Mycobacterium; species Mycobacterium sp. SMC-19. Next base: position 60,647 of record NZ_JBJIAM010000012.1, read on the forward strand.
ACGCCATGAGCACCACCGACCACCCGATGTTCTCCTGGCAGTGTGACCACGACGGCGTCGTCGTGCTCATCATGGACGACGCGGACAGCGCGGCCAACACCGTCAATTCGCGTTTCCAGAAGGACTTCCCAGTGGTTCTCGACCGCTTGGAAGCTCAACGCGAATCGATATCAGGTGTGGTGCTCACCTCCGCCAAGTCGACCTTCTTCGCCGGGGCAGACCTGAGCCAGTTCGCCACGATGGGACCTGATGCTATTGCCGGGGCGGCGCAGATGTTGGACACCCTCAAGGCAAATTTGCGTAGATTGGAGCTGCTTGGGCGGCCGGTGGTTGCCGCCATCAACGGGGCGGTGCTGGGGGGTGGGTGCGAGCTGAGCTTGGCGTGCCATCACCGGATCGTCGTCGACGATCCCGGCGCCCTCGTCGGTCTACCCGAGGCCACGTTGGGTGTGCTACCGGGAGCCGGGGGAACGGTGCGCACAGTCCGGATGTTCGGGGTGCGGTATGCGCTCGATGAGATCCTGTTGCCTGCCACGCGCTTCGGACCACGGCAGGCGTTGACGGTGGGCCTCGTCGACCAGGTCGTGGACTCGCCGGAGCAGCTGCTCGCGGCTGCGAAACGGTGGATCGCTGCCTCCCCGGATCCGATGCAGCCGTGGGACAGGCCAGGCTATGAGCTGCCCGGCGGCGTTCCCGGTGACCCGTCCATGGCGCCGGATTTGATGCTGCTTCCAGCACGGTTGCTCCGGAAGAGCCGGGGTGCCCCCGCTTCGTCGGCGGCGGCGATTCTGGCTACGGTAGTGGAGGGCGCGCGGCTCGACTTCGACAGTGCTCAGGTGCTCGAATCCCGGCAATGCGCTGCGCTGATTGCTGGCAGTGTATCGACGAACATCATCGCATCGACGTTCTTCGAACCTCGCCAGGTGCGCCGGTCGAGACGCCGTCCCGCAGGCCAACAGGTGTTCCGGGCACGATCGGTGTTGGTGGTCGGTGCCGGTCCCGTTGCGATTGACGTCGCACAAGCCTGTGCTGCTGCCGGAATCGACACCACGATCACCGACGCGCATACCACTGACGCTGAGGCGGCTGCCGCCGCCGTGTCTGCGCAACTGAAAGCCGATGCCGGGCGCGTCAACGCCTGCCGGCTCGATGCCGCCCCGGCGGTGGACGTGATTGTCGAGTCGGTGTTCGGTGATGCCGCTGAAAGGTGCCGCCGGCTCGCCGCCGTCTGTTCCCGGGCCGTACCCGACACGCTGGTGGTATCGAACTCATCGGCCTTGCCGATCTCCAAGCTGGGTGATGCGGTGCCCGATCGAGCGAATCTTGCGGGCATGCACTTCTTCACCCCGGTGGACAAAATGGACCTATTGGAGATCGTGGAGGCAGCAGGCACCTCGGCGGATGCGCTGGAAAGGGCAATCGACTTCGCCAGCCAACTCGGCAAGACATCGGTGGTCGTCAGCGACGTGCCCGGCTTCTACACCACCCGAATCTTGCACGCGTATCTCGATGAGGCCATGGCCATGCTGACCGAGGGGATACCGCCGGCATCCATCGAACGAGCGGCCAGCCGGGCGGGCTTTCCGATCGGACCGCTGGCTTTGGTAGACGAGTTATCGATTCCGGTGCTCGGCCGAATCGATGAGGAGATCATCGGCGATGGTGAACGCAATCCGTCATCGATCGGCGACGTACTGCGGCGGATGAGCGCCGAGTTCGGTCGTGGCGGGCGTGGGGCCGGTGTCGGCTTCTATGACTATCGGAACGGGAAACGGGCCACGCTGTGGACAGGTCTGGTGGATGCCTTCGGCAGCACCGGCGCCATTCTCGATGTAGCCGATCTTGCCGACCGTCTGCTGGTCCGGCTGTCGCTGGAAGCTGTACGCGCCCGAGCCGAAGGAGTGGTGCGCGCCGACACGGAGGCGAATGTGGCTTCGGTACTCGGAATCGCCTTTCCCGCCGCGCTCGGTGGCGCACTGCGGTTCGTTGAGCACTACGAAGGTGGGCGGACGGGATTTTTGGCCAGATGTTCAGAACTTGCCGATGTGCACGGAGACCGCTTCCGGCCAGTGGCCTCGCCGGTCACTGCGTGAGCGAGACCGCGTTCGGATGAGAGCGGAGTAGGGAATGTATTTGACGCAAGGTTTTCATCGATCGGTCCAACAAACCCCGAACGCCCCGATGACCATCTGCGGCACCCGGACTCGGTCGTTCCGGGAGGTTGCCGATCGAGTGGCGCGGCTCGCCGGCGCCTTGAAAGACCAGGGGGTTCAGCCCGGTGATCGGGTGGCGATCTTGGCGCTGAACTCGGACAACTACCTCGAGTCGCTACTTGCCGTGCCTTGGGCGGATGCGGTACTCAACCCGGTCAACACCCGGTGGGGTGTCCAAGAGATCGCATACTCGCTTGCCGACTGTCAGAGCAGCGTGCTGATTGTGGATGACAAGTTCGCACCGATCGTTCCGGCATTGCGCGAAGGCTATCGCGATTTGCGCACGGTGATCTATTGCGGCGACGGTCCGACCCCTGCCGGCATGCTCTGTTACGAAGCGCTCGCTGCCGGGTACCCGGCGGTGCCGGACGTGCGTCGCGGCCACGATGCGCTCGCCGGGTTGTTCTACACGGGTGGCACCACCGGGTTTCCTCGGGGGGTGATGCTCAGCCACGGCAATGTTGTGGCATCAACGCTTGGGGCGGCCGCCTGCGGACTGTTCCGAGCCGGCGGGGTGTATCTGCATGTGGCGCCGATGTTTCACCTGGCCGACTTCATCGGTGGCAGCGTGCAGACGCTTCTTGGCGGTACCCACGTGGTGCTGCCGGCATTCGATGTAGAGGTCGTTCTCGACGTCATCGAACGTCACCGGATCACCGGGATCACGTTGGTACCCGCGATGATCCAGGCCATCGTCGATAACCCGGAGACCAAGGCCCGCGATGTCAGCAGTGTCGAAAGCATCCTGTATGGGGCTTCACCCATCGCCGAGGAACTGCTGGTCCGCGCTGTGGAAACGTTTCCTTCAGCGGGGTTCACCCAGGCGTACGGGATGACCGAACTGGCGGGCCTGGCGACGCTGCTGCTGCCCGGTGATCACCGTGCCGGACGATTCAAGTCGGCTGGACGTCCGTTGCCGCACACCGAAGTACGCGTCATCGACGCCGGGGCAGAGGAAGCCGAGCGCGGCGCAGTGGGTGAAGTCGCGGTGCGCGGCGGGAACGTCATGCAGGGCTACTGGAATTGCCCGGATCAGACCGCGGCGGCCATCGTCGACGGCTGGATGCGCACCGGGGACGTTGGGTACATGGACGCTGGAGGCTACCTCTACGTGGTCGACCGGATGAAGGACATGATCATCACCGGCGGCGAGAATGTGTACTCCATCGAGGTGGAGAACGCTCTCAGTGCGCATCCCGCGGTTCGAGACTGTGCGGTGATCGGGCTACCGGACGATCAATGGGGCGAGCGGGTGCATGCGGTGGTCGTACTGCACGATGGCGCGGGCGTCGCGGCGGACGAGCTTCGAGACCACGTGAAAACGTCGATCGCAGGTTACAAGGCGCCGCGCTCAGTGGAGTTCATCGATGCACTCCCGCGCACCCCGACCGGCAAGGTCCTCAAACGTGAACTACGGGATAGCGCTGTGAAGCGCGGCCAGCGCGACTCCTGAACAACGCCAGCTCATCGGAGCGGATAGGATCGTCGGACAGGCCGCGGCGATGACATCTCAATCGGCATGGCCGAGGAGGATTCCGAACGGCTTGGCGAAGCGGCCGCTGGATAGATCCAGCTGTACGGTCTTGACCTGGGTGTAGTAATCCATAGCATTGGGCCCCAGTTCGCGACCGAGCCCGCTTTGCTTGTAGCCCCCGAAGGGCACCTGGCAATTGATCTGGTGTGCATCGTTGATCCACACGCTGCCGCATTGGACCCGGGCGGCCATACTGAGCGCACGAGCGTTGTCGGTCGACCAGATGCTGGCGGCCAGACCGTAGTCGCTGTCGTTGGCGATCGCCAACGCCTCTTCGTCGTCGTCGTAGGCAATCACCACCAGGACCGGGCCGAACACTTCCTGACGGGCGATCGGCATATCATTACGCACACCGGACAAGATGGTGGGTGCCACCCAGAACCCGCGCTCGAACTGGGGTCCCTCGGGCACACCACCCCCGATTTCGAGAGTGGCGCCGTCATCCTGGGCCCGACGAATATGCTCCAGGCACTGTTCCTGCTGTCTGGCGTCGATCACCGGCCCCATGTCGGTGTCCCAGTCGCGGGTGTCGCCGAGCACCAGGGTGCTTGCCCTCGCCACCAACCGCCGGACGAACTCGTCGTGCATCCGCGCGGGCACTAGAGCCCGCGTTCCGGACACGCACACCTGGCCGGAATAGACAAAGCAACCGAACAGAACCCCGTCGACCGTCATGTCGAGGTCGGCGTCATCGAGGACAATCGAGGGTCCTTTGCCTCCCAACTCCAGGGTGATCTGTTTCACGGTGTCCGACGCCAACCGCATGATCTCGCGGCCGACCTGCGTCGAACCGGTGAAGCCGATCTTGCCAACGTCGGGATGGCTGGCCAGCCGAGCGCCCGCCTCGGTGCCGGTGCCGGGCACGACGTTCAGCACGCCGGACGGAAGACCGTTCGCCTCGGCGATCCTGGCGAACGCGAGGATCGAGAGCGGCGTATGCTCGTCGGGCTTGACGACAACGCTGTTCCCCGAGGCCAGCGCGGGCCCGACCTTCCACAGTGTCAACAGCAGCGGAAAGTTCCACGGGGCGATGGCGCCCACCACGCCGATGGGCTCCCGATGCACCACACTTTGGCTCAGCGCCGGGAAGTCCGACACCGGGGTGGCCTGTTGCCACTCGTAAGATTCGGCGAGGTCGGCGAAGTAACCGAAGTGTGCCAGAGAGTAGCCGATGTGAAAGCCGGTCGCCTGCCGAATGGTCGCGCCGTTAGCCGACATCTCCAACTCCACGAGTTCGTCGGCTGCGTCGTTGGCCGCTTTGGTGATGCGCCGCATGATCGACGCCCGCTCCCGGGGTTCCAGTGCCGACCACACTCCGCTCTCGAAGCTGGCCTTCGCGGCTGCGACCGCGGCGTCGATGTCGCTGGCATCACCTTGGGCGACCGTAGCGACCAGGGACCCATCGCAGGGGTTGATGATGGACATGCGCTGTGCGGAGTCGAGCTCCTTACCGCCGATCCGCATCAGGTGATGCCGGACGTCTACGGCTGTCATGTGCTAACTCCTTGCTGTGAGCGCCGCATGGCGGTGTGCTGTGTTTACATGGCGCACGAATCGGCGGCCGCCGGTACGCGACTCCGATCCAAAATCATGGAATCACTGTTTGACCGAAGGGGTCAGTACCCGTAAGTGAGGTGTTCGTATCCCGGAGGGGAGAGTCGCAGCGCGACATTCTCGCGTCGGACTACCTGGTTGGAACCATGACCGCTGGCCAGCGGTCGCGCTCGCGGACGCGGACGCGTGTAATCGGCTATTCTGCAGGCTATTCCGGGCGCTGATGGCCCTCGCGCCAACTCTCGGGGCGAACGCGTCGGCAGCGGGCAAATTTTTGGTGCCGGGCGCGGGGAGGGCCGCTTGGTCGCATAGAAGACCTCCGTCGAGGCAGACCATTCCCACGAAAGGGAGGTCGTCTAAGTCGCGGTAGGTCAATAGCGTGTGGATATGGACGCACCAGAGGCACCGAGGGCGAAAAGCGGGCCAGGCAAAGCAGATCCCCGATCAATGGAGTCCGTCGGCAGCGAGGCGGCGACGCTTGAGCAGCCCACGGCAGCGCAGCTGGAGATCACCGACGCCGACGGGCAGGTTCAGAACGTCGGCCTGGATCAGCTAATGGTTCTGGCTGCCAGCCCTCAGAACAGGTTCATTCCGGGATCGGAGTTCCTCAAGGCCGCCGGGATGCTGGCACGACGGCCCCGTCGAGTCTTGGGCCACACCGCGGGTATGGCAGCCGACCTCGGTCGAGTGATTGCTGGGCGGTCCGAGCGGCAACCGACGAGGCGTGATTCACGATTCCGGGATCCGGCCTGGACGCAAAGCTGGCTGTTCCGGCGGATCTGCCAAAGCTACCTCAGCATCAGCGACTATGCCCGCGCGCTGGCCGACGAGCCCCCTCTGCAGCCGGCCGACCGGCAACGCCTGCGCATGGTGGTCGACAACGTGATCGATGCGCTGGCCCCCACAAACTTCCCGCTCACCAATCCGACCGTCTGGAAGACCACGATCGACCGAGGAGGATCCAACTTCGTCGCAGGGGCACGGGCCGCGGTGCGAGATGCACGGTCGCCGGCCAAGCTACCTGCCAACGTCGACCCCACGGCCTTCAAAGTCGGGGAATCACTCGCCGTATCACCCGGTGCGGTAGTGCGCCGCGAGGACCGCTTCGAACTCATCCAATACCAGCCTCGCGCCGAGAAAGTGCGCGAGATTCCGGTGCTGCTGGTCCCTCCGATGATCAGCAAGTTCTATATCGTCGACCTTTCGCCGGGTAAAAGCATGGTGGAGTTTCTTGGCGGCCAGGGGCTGCAGCAGTTCGCGGTGTCGTGGGCCAACCCGACCCGCGACAATGCCGATTGGCACCTTGACGGCTACCTCGAATCCATTGTGAAGGCGATCGATACGGCGCGCGAAATCACCGGAGCCGACGCGGTTCACGTGGTGGGATTCTGCGCCGGCGGAATCGCGAGTTCCATTGCTATCGGCCATTTGGCCGCGTTAGGTCGCATCGATGCGGTCGCGAGTCTGAGCCTGATGGTCACGGTGATTGACCCCGGCGCCGGCGTTCCCGTTCTCAGCATGGCCTCACCCGATATCGCTAAAGTCGCCAAGGCCAAGGTCAGGCGCAAGGGTTATCTCGCCGGCACCGAGTTGGGGCGCACGTTCGCCTGGCTGCGACCCAACGACATGATCTGGAACAACTTCATCAATGACTACTACCTGGGCAACCAGCCCCCGGCGTTCGACCTGTTGTTCTGGAATCAGGACTCGATGAACATGCCGGCTGGCCTGCATGCCGACCTGATGGACATCACGCTGTCCAGCCCGTTGGCGAAACCCGGAGCCCTGACGATCCTCGGCACGCCGATTGATCTGTCCCAAATCACCTGCGACGCCTACGTCGTCGGCGGTGAAACCGATCACCTCACGCCCTGGCCAAGTTGTTATCGCAGTGTTGCCGTATTGGGGGGCAAGACCCGTTTCGTGTTGTCCACCAGCGGGCACATGGCTGCGGTCTTCCACCCTCCGGGGAACCCAAAATCGACCTACCGCATCGGCGACGAGTCGTGTCCGACCCCGGAAGATTGGCTGCAATCGGCCCAGCTACACAAGGGCACCTGGTGGCTTGACTGGGCGCCGTGGCTGATCGAGCGATCAGGTGGTGTGGTCAAAGCCCCGGACGGGCTCGGCAACGCCGCCTTCACCCCGCTCGATTCTGCGCCGGGGCGCTATGTGCTGCGGTGATCCAACTCGCTGGGGCGACGATCTGACCGGGAGCGAGGGCCCAAACCCATACCGATAGACATCCATTCAGTCCTTGGCGCACGGCTCGACGACCGAGCCAGCTCCTGGAGTCCCTCGGAGGTGATCCTCTATCACCTCGGCATCGGCGCGGGTGCAGCCACGACCGATCCGGCCGAACTCAAATATGTCTACGAAGAAGGTCTGCGAGTTCTGCCGTCATTCGGGGTGATCCCGGCCTTCTCGATGTTGCAAGACATGCTGCGGCTCTCGGGCATGGATGTCGAGCTGAGCCAGATTCCGCACGGCGAACAGGATCTGCACCTGCACGACGTTCTCCCGGCCAATGGTGACGTTCGAACGTCGGCAAACGTTTGCGAGGTATCGGACAAGGGCAAGGCGGCGCTGGTGGTGCTCGAAACAGTCACGCGCTACGCCCGCAGTGACAAGCCGCTGGTCACCAACCGATTCAGCGCGTTCATTCGCGGTGAGGGAGGATTTGACGACGCCGATGGTCGGCGACCACCAGCGGCGGCGCCGCCGGAGCCACCGGATCGCGTCCCCGACGTCGTGGTTGACTGCCCGACTCTGCCGCAACAGGCGCTGCTCTATCGCCTCTCTGGTGATATGAACCCGATCCACGTCGACCCCGAGTTCGCCCGCCGAGGCGGCTTCGACCGGCCGATCCTGCACGGCCTGTGCAGCTACGGGATGGTCTGCAAAGCGGTGGTGGACAACGTACTTGGCGGGGAAGTCGAGCGCGGCGCACGTTACCGCGCCCGGTTCGCCGGAGTGGTGTTCCCCGGCGAAGTGATCACCGTTCGGATGTGGCGTGAGAAAGCGGCCGTGTTGTTTGAAGCGCTGTCCAAGGAGCGGGGCTCGGTTGTGCTGTCAAACGCCTCAATCGAGCTCCGTTAACACCTTGACGGGTCGAGTCGCGGGGATCACCCTAGGTGCGGCTAGTGAAACTTTCGACGATCGGCGCGATTTCGTCGGCGCTTGTTAGCAAGCCCAGATGGCCATCGTGAAAGATGTGCAGCTCTGCGTGCGGCATGAGCGCGCGCATGATGCTGCCATTCACCGGGGGAATGATCCGATCGTCGTCACCAGTGAGGATCAGGGTTGGCTGTCGGATTAGCCGGGCGAAGGGAACGCTTGTCCAGCCCAGCATGGCCAGCTGCTGGTAGAACACGCCGCGGCCGGGACTTTGCAAGTGCTCAAAGAAGGGAGGAATAGTCGCGTTTGGCAGTGCAGCTTTGCCGCCATAAATTTTAGGTGCAACTTGACGCGCATGCTCGACGTTGCTGAAGCGGCGCTGGCTCAGCATTTCCAGAAACACCCGTGGCCCGCCGGGTACGCCCACGCCGGGCATTGTGCTCACCAGGATCAGTTTGCGGCATCGCCGCCGGCATTGGAACGCAAACTGCTGGGCGAGCGCACCTCCCCACGAGATGCCGAGCACATCGACTTCGCCCAGCTGCAGCACGTCGAGGAGGTGGCTGGTCAGCCGTGCCACCTTCCACAGTCGATAAGGCAGCAGTGGGGTGTCGGACTGGCCGACACCCGGGATGTCAAATAGCACCACACCGGTCTCGGGCTGCAGGGCGTCGACGAAGGGCTGCAGAGCCTCCAGGCTCGCTCCCAGGCCGTTGAACAGCAACAGCGGCGGGCGTCGGCCATCGCCTTCGCGCACTGCGACCCGTAGGCGATGGCCGGCCACGTCGAGGAAGCGGGTCGAAAGCTGCGACGCCTGTTCGTTGCGGGCGGAAGTCATCATTGGTGCTCCCTCAGCATGGTTACGGTAGTCGGACAGCTACCGATGAATGGGGATTCGATCACCGGGCAGGACGGATCATTCAACGCAGACGGTAGCGTGGCGGCAGGCCACGTGGCGAGCGGAAAGCCCAGTCGGGGGAGGTATTTCCTGCGAATGGGAGATCGCCCAGGCCGACCGAGAGGACAGACGCCACCGCGCCGCCGGCAAACCCGCCGGGGACGCCTGTCGGCGATGTCGGCCACAACAGCCAGACGATAGATTTTGAACGGGCGAGGCAAGGCCCCAATCGGTCGAATCACGTCACCGAATCGCTCAGCGGTGCAAGGCGCTCACCTGCCCTGTCGAGTCAGCTGTACCTCGAAAGAGGTATACGAGGGGCAATCACTTGCACAAGCGTGGCCTCGGTCACATACTGAGCCCCGCAGGGCAACGCAGGTATCGGTGACCAGGCAAAATCGGAGGATTCGGGGGTGAGTGTGAAGGTGGCGCAGATCGGAACCGCTGCACAGTGCATCGCGCAGGCACAGGCGATCATTGATCAAGCAAACCAGCTCATTGGGGACGGTGGCAGCTGCGACTGCTATTCGGATCACGATTTGGGTGCCGCGGACACCGCATTATCGGCGACGCGAGCGGCGCTGGCGGCGCGCCTTGACCGGATGGTGGATTCACCCTTGTCGTCGGCCTACCTGCAGACCTCGGCGTTGGTCCTGCGTGCGCAGCAAGTCCAGGTGGCAATCAAAGACATGTTTGTGGTGCGCCACGGCAAACAGGTTCGCGCCGCGTGCAATGCACTGCACCGACTGCGTGACGCGCGGACCTTAACGGCCTTGGTCGAGCGCGCTCCAGTGGAGGCCTATGACATAGGCTTCACCAGAGTGTTGTTCTCGCGAATCGAAAGCGGGGTATGGTTCGCCCGTTCCGCGTTTGCTGGCGAGGACGACGAACTGGCGCACACGATGGTGGCCGCGGGCCTGTCCAATCCTCGCCGGCTCACGAGCGCGTTGCCGGAGTGCGAAATGGTGCGTCGGGGGACTCCCATTCTCGTTCATAACGCGGCCGCCGACCCTCGAGTGTATCCCGAGCTGAACGAAGTAACCAGAAGTGCCGGCTACGTGGCCGCGCCCGTCTACAGTTGGGGTCAGGCGGTCGGGCTCTTGCATGCCGATCGTCACACAGGTGACTATGGAGTGCACGAATTCGATTGTGATGTGCTCGGCATCTTCGCAGAAGGGCTGGGAACCGCCTTCGAACGCAATTCGATGCTTGACCGGTTGCGGACGATGCGACAGGCGGCCGGTGACTATCTGCGCACCGCGAATGCGCTCGCCGACGATTTCACGATCGATGTCATGGGTCTCGCCGGGACGGCGCCACCGGATGCGGAGCGACTGATCGAATCGGAATTCTCGACGCCGCCACCCAGCGGGCGCCTCGCCGGAATTGAAGCGCTTGGTGAGCTCACGGCTCGTGAATTCGAGGTGCTGCGCGCACTGGCTACGGGCAAGACCAACGCACAGATCGCGGCCTGTCTCTTCGTTACCGAAGGCACGGTCAAATCCCATGTCAAGAGGATCCTGCGAAAAATTGGTGCGAAGAACCGAACTGAGGCTGTGACAAGGTTTCATCGCGCACGTGCGAATCGCTCGGAGCTGCGGAGCGGTTCGCTGTAGTTTCTGGCCAAGCCACATTTGCGCGGGACCGCAGGTTGCGCAATTACCCCTGTCGGGAGATGCGCGGCGTGTAGTCGGACAGATAGCCTTTTCCTGTGTCAGGACTCCATGATGGCGCGGCGACCGATGCCGAGTCGCTTTGGCTGACAGCACCTGCGGCACCGACTATGGCTGCCGACAGTCTCTCCCGGCTTCGGGGTATGCACAACAACTCCCAACTTGCCGAACACATCCCAGCCGAATTGCATCGCGCAGGGTTCGGCCGAACTCTCTTCTCAAGCATTCGCGACAATGTGTGGTGGGTGCAATCCGCGTACGTCCCCGACGATGCCGGCATGGTGGAGGCATTGGTGCGCATCGGCCGGGCGTATCCACGCCAACTCGACTATCCACTGCCCGAATCGGCCATGGTGCGCGACCATACGCCGATCCTCATTCAGCGGCCGCAGAAGGACCCGCGCGTCCATGCCGAGCTTGCCGCGATAAGCAAATCCAATTCGTACGTCGCGGCGCCAGTGTACATATGGCAACAGCCCGTTGCGTTGCTCCATGCGGACACCCCCGCAAAACCCGGCGGCGTGTCCCCGAGCGACCGCGATCTGATCGGAACGTTTGCCGAAGGAATTGGCGTAATTTTCGAACGCAACCTCCTGTTGGGGCGGCTACAGGTGATGAGGGAGCTCGCGCGTCAACACACCGGTGACATCTTTTCAATGTCCGAAATGCTGGAACCGTACGGACGCGTCGGTGATGCGGTTGTGCAGGACGTCCGCGCACATCAGCTGGCCCAGTTGACCCACCGGGAGCGTCAAGTACTCGACTTGCTGTCTGTCGGCAATACCAATGCCAAAATCGCTGCGGAGCTTTTCGTCACCCAAAATACGGTGAAATCCCACGTCAGACACATTATGCGGAAACTTGACGCCAGTAGCCGGGCCGAGGCGGTCAGCAGATACCTCAGTTCTCTATCGCACTGTTGACACGGTGAATGAACCGGAACTCAGGTGGCCGAGTAGTTCCATGCATCGGCGCACGGCGGGTTTCTCAGCGGATGCCGGAACGGCTCGGCATGCCTCGTGGGGGCCACCGTGACCCGGCGGTGCTGCTGGGTCAGGACGGTGAGTCAGCTGGGCGGCGCCCAGATCGAACGGTGGTTACCCCGCGCTGTCAGGCACTCTCAGTCGCAGGCCATCGCAGCGGCTCGTCACCACCAATTGACAAGACAGCCGGGAGTATTCGCTGTAGTTGTCGGCGAACTCAAGCAACTCCCGCTCTTCATCGGAGGGTTCGCCGAAAACCCCGTACCATTCCTTGTCGATGTGTACATGACATGTACAACATGAACACGAGCCGCCACATTCGGCGACGATGCCTGGCACGTTGTTGCGCACGGCGGCATCCATCACGGAGCCCCCGACGGGAGCGTCGATAACAGCCTCGTCTCCGCCAGAGAGTAGAAAGGTGATGCTGGGCACCAGATCTCCGTTGTGGACTATGAGTTCGAGAACGTCAACCGCGCCGGCAGCGTACGGATACCGCCGACGAAGTTCGTTTGCGCCACCTTCGTTTCCCCGGCCAGTTCGATGCTCTTTAGCCGCGGCAGCAGTTCTTCGAGCAGCACTCTCATTTCGGTCTTGGCCACGAACATGCCGAGGCACATGTGCGGTCCGTAACCGAACGCGATGTGCTTGTTCGGTCTCCGATCGATGACGAATTCTTCTGGCCGGTCAAAGACTTCTTCGTCTCGACTGCCCGATTGAAAGAGCACCATCAGTCGGTCGCCGGCCTTGATCTGTTGCCCGCGCAGCGTGTAGTCGGCGAGCGCCCGGCGGGTGAAGTGCTTCACCGCAGAAGCCCAGCGGACCCCTTCATTGACCAAATCCGGCACCAACGACAGATCGGCCTGCACCCGGCTAAGCAGGTCGGGCTGCTTCGCGCATTCCAGCAAGATCGTCGAGATCGTGGTTGACGTGGTGTCATGTCCAGCGGTTGCGACCGCGATGAACCATCCGTAGCTGTAGCTCTTCGGAAAATACTCGCCGTTGGCGTCTTTGGCGGTCGCAATCAGGGTAGCGAGATCGTCACGCGGATTGGCACGCCGGTCCTCGACGAGTGTGTCAAAATAGGCGTTGAAATCGGCCACCGCCAACGTCCACTGCTTGGCGGCGGCTTCGGGGGACACGGTGTCTACGTCGTCGCGGTGCGTGTCGGGGTCGTTAGTTCCGAAAAAGTCCTGCGTCAGCGCCATCATCCTGGGCTCCTCTTCGGGTGGTACCCCAAACAGCGTCATCATCACGTGCAGCGGATAGGCCAGCGCGAAGTCGCTGACGACATCGATTTCTCGGTCACCGCCAGCGGCTAGGTGATCGACTGCCTCCTTGGCGAGGTCGCGGATTTGACCCTCCCATTTTTTGAGGTTCGTCGGCCGGAACCAATCGATCGCGATGTTCTTCACGTCGGTGTGCTCGGGCGGATCGAGGTAGGGCAGCGCATCCATGACCCGCAAATGTCCGCCCAACAGGTGCTTGGTGAACTCGTCGCCGGCCTGGGTCTGCAGTACGCAATGGTTGGTGCCGCCGGCAGCGAAGATCTCCGGCTGACGTTCGACCTCCATGATGTCGGCGTGCTTGCTGATCAACCACAGTGGCTCATAGCCTTCGACGATTGCGCGACCGACAGGCGCGTTGTTGCGTACCCACTTGTACGCGGCGTACAACGCGTCCTCGTCGACGTGCCCCTCGGGCAGCACGATTTGATTCGCGATCTCGTCGGGTACCAGGGCTGAATCAGTAACCTGTGTGGTCGTCACGGCTTGCTCTTCCTTCCAATCGTTCGCCGTCTGGCTGCGGTTGGGTCCGGCCGTCCGGGGCGCTTTGAGTTCGATGTTTCAAGTTTGCGGCGATCCCGCCGACTTCGCGTCATCACAAGGTGGTCTCTGGCTGCCCACTTTGGGGGAGCTATTGGCCGTGGGCGCAAGGGAGTTGGTCTGGTAGCAGACTTGGGCTCAGCCGTGAGCTACCTCCACCATCTCGAAGTCAGATTTGGCCGCGCCGCAGTTCGGGCAACACCAGTCCTCGGGGATGTCTTCCCACCGCGTGCCCGGCGCGATGCCGTCATCAGGCCAACCCAGCGCCTCGTCATACTCGAATCCGCATTGCACGCAGCGGAACAATTTGTAGTCGGTCATGGCAGGCGATCTCCTAGTGATAGTGCAGGGTAACGGAATTCGGCACTACGGCGTTGCTCCGTGCTGATCTGGTCGAATTGAGTCGACCTCCTCGGATAAGCGTGCGGGGGTTCCGCCGCGCCCGTCCAGCAGCTTCTACCGACCGGTTGCAAAAATGCCCTGAATGGGGGACGTAGAGACCCCGTTGAGGGGTAGTGATCGTCCTGCGCGCTTGGTTAGCTGTCGGTTATGTCGGTGAACCACGACGAGGCTTCGACGGCGGCCCTTGAGGCGTCGCTGGCTGATGACCAGCCGGATCCAGAGGCGCAGCAACCGCTCGGCGACCGGTTGATGCCGTGCGCCGGTGTGCCTGTCAGATGGCCGGGAAGCCAACTTGCCAAGCCGTTCCGGACGCTCTTCGGCGGCATCGGCGGCTTGGTGGGCATGTCGTTGGATACCTTCGTCGCCATGTTCAGGCCGCCGTTCGCGTGGGAGGAGTTCTTAACCCAGACATGGTTTGTGGCGCGGGTGTCGATCGTACCGGCGATCCTGTTGGCGCTGCCCTATGCCGTGATCAGTGGATTCCTCTTCAATATCCTGCTGAGCCAGTTCGGGGCTCAAGACTTTTCAGGAACCGGCTCCGCCTTTTTCGCCGTGACTCAGATCGCCCCGCTGGCGACCGTGATCGTGGTGTCCGGTGCCGGTGCCACCGCGATGTGCGCGGACCTCGGTGCCCGGACCATCCGCGAAGAACTCGACGCGCAGCGCGTGATGGGCATCGATCCGATCCGCGCACTGATAGTCCCGCGGGTGCTCGCCGCGACGCTTGTCTCGGTGCTGATCGTCTCGCAGGTGGTGATCGTGGGCCTGACGGGTGCGTTCGTGCTCTGCGTCTACTTCCTTCATGTGTCCACGGGAGCCTTTGTCTCGGGCCTGACGCTGCTAACCGGGCTCGGAGATGTGGTGGTCACCCTCATCAAGGCAACACTTTTCGGGCTGTGTAGCGGGCTGATCGCCTGCTACAAGGGCATCTCGGTCAGGGGAGGGCCAGCTGGAGTCGGCATCGCCGTGAACGAGACCGTGGTCTTCTGCTTCATTACCTTGTTCACGATCAATATCCTGATGACCGCCATCGGTGTCCAATTCACGATCAACTGAGGTGAACTGATGACGCCGACGTTACCCAAGACGCTGCCCGTGATGCTGCAACGCGCCGTGATCGTGCGCACCGCAAACCTGTTGCTACGAAAGTGGAGCAGGGCCGGCGAGCGGATGCACTTCTATGCCACAACGCTCGCCTGCATACCCGAAGCCATCGTCAAGTATCGGACGGAGGTGCTGCGCCAAGTCGCTCAGCTCGGGCTGGGAATAGGGCTGCTGGCAGCGATCGGTGGATCAGTCGTGATCGTCGGGTCATTGACGGCGACCACCGGCATGTTGGTGGGAGTGCAAGGGTACAACCAATTCCAGGCCATCGGCACGGAGGCCCTCACGGGTGCGGCATCGGCGTTCTTCAATCCTCGGGTGATCCAACAGGGGACGATCACGGTCGCATTGGCAGCCACGATCGGTGCCGCCACGACCGCAGAAATCGGTGCGATGCGGATCAACGAGGAGGTCGACGCGCTGGAGGTGATGGGCATACGCACCATCACCTACCTGGCCAGCACCAGGGTCATTGGTGGACTCATCTCGGTCGTTCCGATCTGGTGCATTGGGATGATCACCGCCTACGGGGCCGCCCGCCTCAGCACCGTCTACATCTACGGTCAAAGTGGCGGCGTTTACGACCACTACTTCGACCTGTTCCTGCATCCTGCCGATCTGTTCTGGTCGCTGGGCATTATCGCGGCCATCACCCTCGTGATCATGCTGATCCACACCTACCACGGCTATACGGCCGCGGGTGGCCCGTCGGGTGTGGGCGAGGCAGTAGGCGTGGCGGTGCGGACCTCCATGGCTGTCGCGTCGCTCGCAATCGTTCTCATGATCCTTGCCGTCTACGGCACGGACGGCAACATCCACCTGGCCGGCTAGCTATGGACGATAGACACGGACTCATCCTGAACTGGATCCCGCGATGGTGCTGGACGATCATTCTGATCGCGACCGTCGGAACTTTCGTCTTCGCGACCACTGCGGCCTTTCGGGGCACGTTCAGATCGTATGTTCCGGTGACGCTGGCGTCTGACCGCTCCGGCTTGGTAATGGAGATCGACGCTAAGGTCAAGATGCGTGGCGTCGACGTCGGCCGGGTCGCCGATATCGAGGGTCGCGACGGCCGCGCTGCGCTCACCCTTGAGATTGATCCGGGCCAAATTCCCTACATCCCGGCCAACGTCGAGGCAAAGATCAAGGTAACGACCGCGTTCGGGGCCAAGTTCGTCGAACTGACACCACCGGCGAACCCTAGTTCCCGCCGGCTCGCCGCCGGTGCGGTGCTGGCAGCCGGCAACGTCACTTCTGAGGTCAATACGGTCTTCGAGAACGTCGTCGACCTCCTTGAGGTAGTTGATCCGGCCAAGCTGAACTCGGTGTTGACGGCGGTGGCCGACGGAGTGCGCGGGCGGGGCGAGCGGATCGGTCAGGCCATCACGGACTTCAACCAGGTTCTACTGGCCCTGAATGCGCGTCACGAGACCATCAGATCCGTCCTGCAATCGGTCGAGCGATTCGGCGACACCTACAACACGGCCGCAGCGGACATCCTGCGGATTCTCGACACCGCCAGCACCACTGGCGAGACCGTCGTCAACCATTCAGCGGCACTCGATGAGGTGTTGTTGAAGGCCGTCGGATTCGCGACAGCCAGCACCGAACTGCTCGCGCAGAGTCAAGGCGACCTGATCACGTCTGTCAACAATCTGGAGCCGACGACGAGCCTGCTGCTCAAGTACGAGCCCGAGTACACCTGCACGTTGCAGGGCGCAACGGGGTTTCTCGACGAGGCCGTCCCCTCAGTCTTTGACGCCAACGGAAAATCGCTGATCTTGGACGTCGCGTTGCAGCTGGGCAATGACCCGTATGCCTACCCCGACAACCTGCCCGTTGTCGCAGCCAAGGGTGGCCCCGGCGGAAAGCCGGGATGCGGGTCGCTGCCGGACCCCCGAGCGAACTTCCCGGTGCGCCAACTGGTCACCGACACCGGCTGGGGCACTGGCCTCGACATCCGGCCCAACCCCGGTATCGGAAGTCCTTGTTGGGCTGACTTCTTCCCGGTGACCCGCGGGTATCCGGTGGCGCCCAGCATTCGAAAGTGCCTTCCCGGGCCTGCGCCCGGACCGGAGCCCTACCCGGGAGCACCGCCCTACGGTGCGCCGATGTACGGCCCAGGCGGGGCGCCACTGTTCCCGGGTGTACCGCCGCCGTGATCATCCGAAATCAATCCGTGGGCAGGCAACCTGGATGTCGAGCAAGGAAGTTCCTGTGAGAAATAGATTGGCAAGCATATTTTTTCGCGTGAGTGTCTTCGTGATCGTTTGCGTGCTAGGAACTTTGGCGTTGCTAGCGGTCTTTGGACAGTTCCGGCCCGGCGGCGGCACCAGCTACGTCGCCGAGTTCATCAATGCGTCCGGCCTGAAGAACGGCAACTTCGTCCGAATCGCCGGGGTGGAGTCCGGGAAGGTCCAGGGAATCACCATCAACCCCGATGCGACAGTGCGCGTCAGGTTCTCCGTCGATCCGTCGGTGACCTTGACCGAAGCAACCAGAGCCGAGATCAGATACGACGACTTGATCGGCGGTCGGTACCTGGCTCTAGACGAAGGAACTGTTGGCGCAGGCGCCATGAAGCCGGGTCAGACGATCCCGGTGGCTCGCACGAAACCTGCGCTGGACCTGGACTCGGTGACCGGCGGCTTTCGGCCGCTTCTCCAAGGGGTGGACTCGGCAGAGATCAACGCGTTGAGTTCTCAGTTGATGTCCGCGTTTCAGGGCCAGGGTGACACGATCGGGTTGTTCTTGAGCCAGGCCGCCGCAGTGACCAACTCGCTGGCAGACCGGGACCTGTTGGTCGGCGAGCTCGTGGCCAACCTCGACGTGGTGTTGGGGACCCTCGGAGGGCAGAGCGACCAGTTGGATAAGGCAGTATTTTCGCTGTCGGAGCTGATGAACGGATTGGCCGCGCGCAAGATGGATGTCGTCAAGGCCGTCGCACACATCAACGGTGCAACCAGTTCGGTTGCCGATCTGTTGAGCCGGGCTCGGGAACCGCTTCAGAAGGTGGTGCACGAGGCCGACCGCACCGCGGCGACGGTGCTGCTCGATCATGAGTACTTCGATGACCTGCTCAACGTCCTGCCGGACAAGTACCGCGCGTTGAACCGGCAGGCGATCTACGGCGACTACTTCAGCTTCTACTTCTGTGATGTGCTGCTCAAGCTGAATGGCAAGGGTGGGGATCCGGTGTACGTCAAGTTGGCCGGTCAGAGTTCGGGGCGGTGTACACCGAAATGAGAATCAGGTCCCTGGCGAGAGTCCGAAAGTCGTTGGCGGAGATGCGGCCGTTCTCCGAACGCAATCCCGTACGACTGGGTGTCGTCGGGGTCGCGGTCATAGGGGTGATCGTGGCCCTGGCACTGGGGAACCAGAGCATGCCGTTCCTGCACGGCAAGGAATACTCGGCCTATTTCAGCGACGCCGGTGGACTGTTCACCGGTGCCGGCGTCGAGATATCCGGGTATCCGGTCGGCAAAGTCTCCAGCATCGAACTCGACGGCCCGAAGGTGCTGGTGAAGTTCAACGTACGTAGCAACGTGCGCCTGGGCTCGCAGACCACGGCAGGGATCAAGACCAAGAGCCTGTTCGGCACCAAGAACCTCGACGTGGTGCCCGGCGGTGACGGACACCTGGACGGGCCGATCCCGATTGAGCGGACCGTGTCGCCCTACCAATTGCCCGACGCGCTAGGCGATTTGACTGCCAAGATCAGCGCCTTGGACACCGGAGACCTCTCCGACGCGCTTGCCACACTGGCGCAGACCTTCTCCAACACGGGCCCGGAGCTGAGGAAAGCAGTACTAGGGGTATCGCGATTCACCCAGATACTTAACGACCGCGACACGCAACTACGGAGCCTGCTCGACAATGCCGCCAAGGCAACGGGCGTGTTGGCCAAGCGCACCGACCGGGTGGTTGCCTTGGTCACCGACACGAATGCGCTGCTGGCTCAATTGCGTACGGAGAGCGTGGCGTTGGGCCAGATCACGACCCACATCTCGGTGCTGTCGCGGCAGCTGAAGGCGTTCATCGCAGAGAACCGCCAACAGCTGCGACCTATGCTCGACAAGCTCGACGGGGTGTTGGCGATTCTCGACAACCGCAAGGATCGCGTCCAGGAGGCGATCAAGGGTCTGTCCACCTACGCCATGGGGCTTGGTGAGACGGTCGCCTCGGGACCGTTCTTCAAGGCGTATGTGTCAAATCTGTTGCCTGGTCAGTTTGTCCAACCATTCGTCGATGCCGCCTTCTCCGATCTGGGAGTGGACCCGGCCACATTGCTCCCGTCGCAGTTGACCGACCCGCAGACCGGGCAGCCGGGGACGCCACCATTGCCGATGCCGTACCCACGGACAGGGCAGGGCGGTGAACCACGGCTAAACCTGCCCGATGCCATCAGCGGCAATTCTGATCCCAACCTGCCCGCGCAGGCCCCGGGCCGCTACCCGTACCGGGAAGAACCGCCAGCCCCGCCGCCCGGCGGCGCACCGCCGGGCCCGCCCGCAGCAGCACCACCCGGGATGGAATCCCGTCCGCAGCCGAAGCCCGGCTATACCTACGTGCCTGCACCGGGCGAGGTGCCGGCTGCCGGCGGGGAGGAGGGCCGATCATGATGGCGCGCCTGCGACATGTCACGACGACGCGCACCGTCGTGGCGGCAACACTGGCGGTGGCGCTCATTGCCGGGGTTGTGATGGCCTACCGAGCGATCGATGGGTTCGCCCGAACCAGGGTGGTCGGCTACTTCGAGAACAGCACCGGTCTTTTCGTTGGTGACGATGTCCGGGTGCTTGGAGTGCGGGTGGGCAAGATCGAAAAGATCGAGCCGGAGCCGGAGCGGGTCAAGATTTCGTTCTGGCTCGACCGCAAGCACAGAGTTCCCGCCGGCGCCAAGGCCGTGATCCTGTCCCCGCAGCTGGTGACCAGTCGGGCAATCCAGCTGACCCCGGCATACACCGGAGGTCCGGTGATGCGCGATGGCGCGGTGATCCCGCTTGACCGCACCGTGGTTCCGGTCGAGTGGGACGATTTGCGGACCCAACTCCGACGGCTCACCGATGCGCTCAAGCCGACCACGCCGGGTGGGGTCAGTACGTTGGGGGCGCTGATTGACACTGCAGAGGACAACCTGCGCGGCGAGGGCATCAACATCCGCGACACCGTGATTAAGCTGTCGCAGACGGTATCCGTGCTTAGCGATCACAGCAACGACATCTTCGGCACGGTGAGGAACCTGTCGACGTTGGTGTCGGCATTGCACGACAGTGGTGGTCTGCTGGAGAAGCTGAACCGCAACTTGGCTGCTGTGTCGGCGGTGCTGGCTGACGACCCCGACAAGGTCGGTCGAGCGGCCGAGGATCTTAACGCGGTGGTCGGCGACCTACGCAGCTTCGTTGCCGACAACCGTGAGGCGCTCGGAACCACATCGGACAAGGCGACATCGGTCAGCAACGCGGTGGTCGGCAGTCTCGACGATCTCAAGCAGCTACTGCACGTCTTGCCCAACGCGATGGCGAACTTCAACAACATCTACGAACCCGCGAACGGTTCGCTGACCGGAGAGCTGCTACTCAACAACTTCGCCAACCCGGTCGCCTTTCTGTGCGGCGCGGTCCAAGCCGCTTCGCGGATGGGAGCCGAAGGATCGGCGAAACTGTGCGCACAGTATCTGGCGCCGATCTTGAAGAATCGGCAGTACAACTTCCCGCCGTTGGGGGAGAATTTTTTCAACGGCGCACAGGCCAGACCCAATGAGGTCACCTACAGCGAGGACTGGATGCGGCCCGACTTCGTGCCGCCCACCATCGCTCCGGGGTCAGGCTGGCCGCCCGCGGCCGAGACGACCGCAGCATCGGACGCAGGCGCGCCAACGGCCACCGACCCCGCGGAAGGCTTGCCCGGCATGATGGTGCCCCGCAACGGAGATGGACGATGAGACTCGGTTGGCAGCGCCGCCTCGCGGTGATCCTGATGGCGGTTGGCGTTGCGGCGGTGATGTCGAGCTGCGGGTGGCGTGGGCTGAACTCACTTCCGCTGCCGGGCACTGAAGGAAAAGGCGCGGCGTCGATCCTGGTGCACGTTGAGATGGACGATGTCAGGAACCTGCAACCCAACGCGCGGGTACGCGTCGCGGACGTGACAGTCGGCCACGTAAGCAAGATCAAACTGCACGGCTGGCACGCTTTGCTGACCCTACGGGTGAATGGCAATGTCGAGCTACCGGCCAACGCGACCGCCAAGATCGGTCAAGCCACGTTGCTGGGCGCGCTGCACATCGAGCTGGCGCCGCCGACGACGGAGCAGGCACAAGGCAGGCTCGGCAACGGCTCGGTCATCCCGTTGGCTCACACGGGTTCCTTCCCGACGCCGGAGCAGACTTTGGCTTCGGTGGCGCTGGTTCTCAACGGCGGAGGGCTGGCTCATGCTCATGACATCACCGAGGCGCTCAGCACGGCATTCCAGGGCCGGGAAGATGACCTGCGCAGCCTGATCGAGCAGCTTGAGGTGTTCTCCGCGAACCTGCAAGGGCAGACCGGCGACGTGATCGCGGCCAGCGACAGTCTCAACCGGCTGCTGGGAAAGTTTGCCGCCCAGGAACCCGTGTTGGCGCGGGCGGTCAAGGTCATCCCCGATGCGCTCAAGGTGCTCAATGACGAACGCGTCAACCTCGTCGAGGCTACCGACCAGCTCGGTAGGTTCAGTGCGTTGACCGGTGACACCGTCAACGCGTCCAAAGACAACCTGGTCAAGGAGCTGGCCGACATCGGGCCGGTTTTGGAGTCGCTGGCCAACGCCGGACCGAGCCTCACCCGTTCTCTCGGGCTGATCTCGACCTATCCGTTTCCGACTGCCACCATCGAAAAATGGCAGCGGGGGGATTCGGCGAACCTTACGGCGATCATCGACCTCACGCTCAGCCGAATCGATGCAGCGATTTTCACCGGCACCCGATTTGAGTGCAACCTCACCGCGTTGGAACTGCAGTGGGGCCGTACCGTCGGCCAGTTCCCCAGCCCGTGTCTGAATCCGGGGCGGTTCGGACAATCGAATCCACTGGCGATTCCCTACCGTGACGATCAGGGGCCGTAGCATGCGTCTGGACCGAGCGATGCGGCTGCGGCTGGCCGCCTTCACTGCCATGGCGATCCTTGGAATCGCGGTGATGTTCTTGCAGGTTGGGCACGTGCCGGCGTGGTATTTCGGGATCGGGCGCTACACGGTGACAGTCGAGTTGCCGGAAACCGGCGGCCTGTACGCCACCAGCGAAGTCACCTACCGCGGTGTCGCGGTGGGTCGAGTAAAGGTGGTGAAGCTCACCGTCACCGGCGTGCAGGCCGAGTTGGCGCTGAGATCCGGCATCGACATCCCGTCGGACCTCACCGCTGAGGTACACAGCCAGTCGGCGATCGGCGAGCAGTACATCGAACTGCTCCCTCGAAACGGAAGTTCGGCTCCGCTGAAAGACGGTGACGTGATTGCGTTGAAGGACACCAACGTTCCGCCCGACATCAATACTGTGCTCGATGACCTCGTTACCGACCTCAAGGCGGTGTCACACCATAACCTCAAGACCGTGATCGACGAGGCGTCCGTCGCAGTGGGCGGTCTGGGTCCGCAGCTCGCCAAGATTGTCGACGGTTCCACGACGCTGGCGATCGACGCGCGCAAGAATCTCGACCCGCTGCTCGTGTTGCTCGACCGTGCCAAGCCGGTACTCGACTCACAGAACAGGACCTCCGACGCCATCGCGGCGTGGGCGTCACAGGTGGCCACCGTGACCGCTCAACTGCAGGCCCACGACGAAGCCGTCGCCGGGATTCTCGACAACGGTGGTCCGGCGCTGGGGGAGGCCCGCCAGTTGGTCGACCGATTGCAGCCAACCCTGCCGACGCTGCTGGCCAACCTGGCCAGCACCAGCCAGGTCGCACTCACTTACCGGAACGATCTCGAGCAGATTCTGGTGCTGGCGCCCCAGCTGATTGCCATCGAATGGGCCTCCATTCTGGCGAATACCGACACCAAACAGCCGTATCGGGGCATGTACCTGAGCTTCAATCTCAACCTCAACCTGCCGCCGCCATGCGCCACCGGATACCTGCCGGCTCAGCAGCGCCGAGTAGACACGTTCGAGGACTATCCGGACCGCCCGGCCGGCGATCTGTACTGCCGAGTGCCTCAAGACTCGCCGTTCGGTGTACGCGGTGCCCGCAACATCCCGTGCGAAACAGTGCCGGGTAAGCGCGCTGCGACCGTGAAAATGTGCGAGAGCGACGAGGAGTATGTGCCCCTCAACGACGGCTTCAACTGGAAGGGTGACCCCAACGCCACCTTCACCGGTCAGGATGTCCCGCAGCTGCGGCCCGGATCGACTCCGCCGCTGGCCATCGCCGACTACGACCCGGCCACCGGTACCTACACCGGACCAGATGGCAAGGCGTACACCCAATCCGACCTCGCCCAAACTGCACCGCGGGACAAGACCTGGCAATCGATGTTGCTTCCCCCGGAGAGCTGATCGGGATGACCTGCACTAGGCGTTACGGAGGGCCATATGTCGACAACAACTGATCCCGAACCGACGTCGGGCGCGAACATCTTCGACGAGGAGTATCCCACGCTCGAATCCGTCAGCGCCGGCACCGATCACGACGCGACGGCGCGGCCGAGACCGCCCACATCGGAGTCCGGGCCGGCAATGCTGTGCGGGCTCGCCGTTGTGGTCGCGTTGTGTGTGCTGGTCGGTTGGCTCGGATTTCATGGCTACCGGTCGCACCAGGTGCAAGCCCAGCGCGCTCATTTTTTGCGGGTAGCCGAGCAGGGGGCGCTGAACTTGACGACGATCGACTGGACGCACGCCGAAGCCGACGTGCAGCGAATTCTGAACGGAGCTACCGGTGAGTTCCACGACGGCTTCGCGAAGCGGTCGCAGCCATTCATTCAAGCCGTCAAGCAAGCTGAGGCGACGACGGTGGGCACGATAGTTCAGCTCGGGCTGGAGTCCCAGACGGCCGACACCGCGCAGGCGCTGGCGCTTGTGTCCGTCCGGACAGCGAAATCCGGTGAACCCGAGCCGGTCCCACGGATATGGCGACTGCGAATCTCTGTGCAGAAGGTCGACGATCAAATCAAGGTAGCCGACGTTGGGTTTGTGCCATGACGGGGCGTACGCCGCGTTCCGGTGAGCGGTGGTTGCGGGTGATCGGATTTCGGGTATTGCCGGTCGCGGTGTTGGCGTTGGCGGCTGCCGCCGCCCTGCTCAAGTGGTACTGCGCCACCGCACCTGACCCCGGGCCGGCCCGCGCGGAAGCGGTACGCGCTGCCACCGAGAGCACCATCGCCATTTTGTCCTACCAACCCGACAGTGTTCAAAAGGACCTCGAAGCGGCCCGGGACCGGCTGACCGGTGCCTTCCGTGACTCCTACACGGCGCTGATCCACGATGTGGTAATCCCCGGCTCGCACGAGAAGAAGATTTCCGCGGTGGCAACCATTCCGGCGGCGGCGTCGATCTCGGCGTCCGCAACCGGTGCGACCGTGTTGTTGTTTGTGAACCAGAGCATCGTCATTGGGCAAGGCGCCCCCACATGGACGGCATCCAGTGTCGTGGTCAGCCTCGAAAAGGTTGGTGGCCGCTGGCTGATCTCGAAGTTCGAAACCGTCTGAGGCCGTTCAAAGCGGCCTTGAGCGGATGACCGAGGAGGGTAGGCGAAGACATGACCCACGCAGTGCGTTGCGCCATGGCACAGACGGCCGTTGCCGTCCTGGCCGTCGCGACGGTGCCGTTGGCGGCAACCGCGCGCGCCGACAACCAACGGCTCAACAACAGCGTGTTCTCCAACGTCTACACGACTCAACAACACGCGGGCTGCCGAAACGATCTCAGAGTCAATCCCCAGCTGCGTCTGGCGGCTGAATGGCACACCAGCGATCTGCTGAGAAATCGAGAACTCGACGGCGACCTCGGCTCTGATACGTCTAGCCCGCAAGATCGGGCGAAGGCTGCTGGTTACCGCGGCAAGGTAGCTGAGACTGTGGCGATCAATCCCGCTCTGGCGATCAGCGGCGTCGAGATCTTCCACCAGTGGTATGACAATCCAAGCTACTTCGTCATCATGTCCGATTGCTCCAATACCGAGATCGGGGTGTGGTCGCTCAATAGTGTGGATCGTAGTGTCGTGGTAGCGGTTTACGGTCAGCCGCAGTGATCACTCACCAATTCCGGTCCGATCGCGGAGCCGAATACGCCAGAACAGCAACGACTTCCGGTAATACCCCATTCGAGGGATCAAAATATTACCTTCGGGGCTAATCAGGCGTTCGGCCGCGGTGATTGTATGGGAGCGCAGGCGATTCCTGGTCGAGGACGGCCATGGGCGACCACGAGGACAGTAGCGTGAATTCAGGAGCCAGAATGCATGGCGGCACACTCGCCCTGTCCGTCGTTGCCGTCGTCGCGATGTGTTGTGTCACCCAAGCGGTAGCACCGCCGGCCCGCGCGGTCCCCGCGCCCGAGGTGGAATACCTGTACAACGTGGGGTTCCGGCGACACTTGAACTTTCCCAACGGTGACGCACTGGGCTACGGCTACGGGATTTGCGACAAGATTGGCCAGGGCAACACCTATGCTCAGCTGGCGGATGCGGTGCGGGTCGACCTGGCCACCGGAGACGAGTACGAGATTTCCTACGTGATTTCGAATGCGGTCGGCATACTCTGTCCCGCCAAGATCTGGCAGTTGCGCAGTTCGGCAGCTCATTACCGGCCTTCGGGCGGGTAGGGCATTTCAGGTGGGAGCCTCCGATCCAAGCGTCGATCATTGCGGAACGTCCCAACGCGCGACGAAAGGTAGTTTCATGGAACAAAACCCGGACTACGACGCCAGCGACGAACTGGAGTACGGGATCGCGGCCTTCGCTTGGCTGCTTCGGGGGGTGTACCCCCCACCCGTCTACTTGCCGGACCTCGGCGCCGGGGGCGGCTAGCTATGTCAGCGTCAAATCGTCCGTCCATCCTGACCAGAATGGCCTCCGCCGCGATGTTGGCGATCGGGTTGTGGATGATCTCCGGTGCGGCCGGGTTTCATGGAACGACTAGCGCAGCCAACGTCGAAACCCTGATGATTCCGTCGGCGACGATGGGCCGCGATATCCCCGTGGCGTTCATGACCGGAGGCCCGCACGCGGTGTATCTGCTGGACGCGTTCGACGCCGGGCCGGATACCAGCAACTGGGTAACGGCTGGTAATGCCATGAACACGCTTGCCGGTAAAGGTGTTTCGGTAGTGGCACCGGCCGGTGGCGGCTACAGCATGTATACCAACTGGGAACAAGACGGAAGCCGACAGTGGGAGACGTTTCTTTCCGGCGAGCTACCCGACTGGTTGGCGACCCACAAGGGTCTCGCCCCCGGAGGTCACGGCATCGTCGGCGCTGCGCAGGGAGGTTACGCTGCGACCACCCTGGCCGCATTCCACCCAGAACGTTTTCGCTACGCGGGCTCCCTGTCGGGATTCCTCACCCCCGAAAGGACCGGGGTAGACGGTGCGATCAGCGACGGTTTGAAGCGGTTCGGGAACGTCGATGCGGCAAACATGTGGGGCCCACCCCAATTCGGCCGATGGAAGTGGCATTCCCCGAACCAGAACGTCGGCCTCTTGGTAGGCAACAACACTCGGCTGTGGGTGTTCAGCCCGGCGAGCCGGGCGGCGAGCAACCCAGCCGCGATGATCGGCTACCCGGAGATCGCCCAGGGCACCAACGTGATCTTCTACTCGCATTACCGAGAAGCCGGTGGAAGGAATGGTCATTTCGAACTGGGTGCCGGGGGCGAACACGGCTGGACGACTTGGGGATCACAGCTGGCGACGATGTCCAGCGACCTGGCCGCCTACCTCCGCTAGCCAGCGCCCGAAGTGGCAACGTCACGATCCGCTCGCCGGTGTCGGCTGGTCGGCCCGGGCGGCTAGCGCCGACCACAGCACCCCAGGTTGCCGGTCGGGAACCCGTAGCTGCGGAGCAAAATTACTGGGGTGCTCAGATCTTTAAGTGACCCTGCCCGCTGGGATCTGGGCCGCCGCGATCAATGATGAGGCATCGCAGGCGAGCCAGACGACGATGTCAGAGACCAGATCGGGGTCTGCGAGAGATTCGGTGAGTAGCGCACCGGCGAAAAGCTGTGGATGTAGTTCGGCTGGTCATGCAGGATCTCGTATATCGACACGTCGTTGCCCATCGGGGTGTCGATGCCATACGGGTGCACCGAAATTGACCCGGATTCCGAGCCCGTCGAGTTCTACGGCCAGCGAGTTGGTCAGGCCGACGACCCCGAACTTGGTGGCGCAGTTGTGGCCAGGTCGGTGTACAGGTCCACGTGCTGGACTATTCGGAGCACGGATGAGTGCCGGTGAGGAGGCTCAGGCCGCGGCGTACGTGGAGGCGCAGATCGGCGACGTTGTCGTCTGGGGCGTTGGGATCGCACCGTCGATCACCACCGCGTCGCTGCGGGCGGTGGTCTCCGCGGTGAACAGGGCGGCCCGGGGCAGGTGAGGTGGGGGAGTGGGACGGAGGTGCCGCAATGATCGCGTCTGACCTGCGCAATCGAGACGTCTGGACACGCAGTAGCTGTGAAAAGCATCACAGGACCCGTGAATTTTGAGGGGTTCGTACCGAATAGGTGAGCGGACGTGACGTTGACGGCCTCTCACCCCAGGAGGACTCGCAGCCGCCCCGCCCTCCGATCAATCCGGGGCCTAATAGATGGAGAAAAGAAGTGTCCAACAAAGCAATCACCCACGATGGCACCGAGCTCTACGACATGGACTTCCTGACCTCGGGCGAGAATCTCGCGGAGTGCCGCGTCTGCCACCAGTCCGTGTGTCTCGATGATCCGGAACAGCACGGCTCGCTGTTTGCGCGGATCCACCGGCTGGTGTGTGGCTGGAAGTAGCCGGTAGTCGAAGCCTCGCGGTGCTGGTTCGTCCTGCGCCGCGGGGCCTCGGAGAGGGGAACCGGGTGTGGACCCGCAGCTAAGACGATGCGGACAGTAGCGGCGGTCGCTGGGCTGTCAGTCAGTACCGGCTTCGTCGCCGGGGAGCACGACGGGAATTACCGCCAGCTCGATCCGCCGCTCGCCGTCCTCAGCTGTGAAGACGTAGTCGGCCCGGCGGGTAGGGTCTGATTCCTCCGTGGTGAGCAGGTGACGTGGGTGTTCACGCACCGCCGCATGCAGTCGGCTGATGACCTCAGTGGGTTTTGCACGCTTAATAAACACGATTAGCGCGGCTTTGGTGTCTCGCCAGACGAGGTAGCTCAGTAGCTGGTCGAGTGCCGCTGTCGCCCTCGAAGCGCCGCTCCAGACCTTGCATTCGGCGATAAATGCGTTGCGGCCGCCCTCCCGGATCAGGATATCGGTCTTGCCGTGGCCGTTGAACAGCTCGCCTCCCGCGCCGCCCTGCCAGTACCCGTTCAGCGTGCCGAGCAGCAGATCCCGCAGAGCCTCCTCTCCGAGCGCGCGGATCGGAGGTGTGCACGTGCGTTCCAGTGACCGTGCCCAGTTCTCGACCACACCGAGGATGTCCAGATAGATTGCCTCGTCGAGCACGGGCTCGGGGGTGAACTCCACCGAGGCTCGGCGCTGTTGCAGTGGTACTTGCCGACGTCGTGCTGGCACCGGAGGCCGGCGTGCGCCGGTTGGCATGATCGGGATGTTCAGCGCGGTGCTAATCCGCCGGTTCTCACTGATTCGTGCACGCCGCGCTTCAATGGCCTGTCTGAGCTCGCGCTCCACGGCTGTTCGGTGGACAGTCACGTCGTGGTTTGCCCATCCGATCCGCTTCTCGACATCCTCGTGCACCGCTGCCATCTGCCGCTCGATGAACTCGGTGGAGAGTTCAGTGCCCTCGATGTTGAGCTGGACGCTGTGGTCCATGATCGTCCCGTGGTCGGCTCCCCAAGTGAACTGCGACGCCTGCCGCCGCAATATCTCGGCTGTGCCTGTTAACGGCCACGAGACGGTCAGACGGCTGCCTGGGATGCGGTAGTCGCGCCGTTCCCCGAACTCCATGGTGGTGCGCTCGATTGTCGTTTCCTGCACCGGGGTTCCTCTGGCCGCGGTCCAGTCGACTGAGACCGGTTCGGGCATGTGCCGCGCGAGAAGACCGTGCACCAGCACGTCGACGTTCTCGCTCAGCAAGTGGTCGGCGTCGAGACGTTCTAGTTCGTTGAACGCAGCGCGTGCGCTCTGTGTGAGCAGGTCGGCCAGCTGCGGCCCGCGGATGAGACCAGTCATCTGTAGAGCTCCTTCGTGCCGCACGTTAGTGGCGAGCAGGGCATATTTCGGACAGTTACCGCTCCGGCTGGATGAACAAGGCGCGGTGACGCCCGTCCGGGTGATCGAACCGGTCCCAACCGAGCGATGCCCAGAATTCGTCCGCACCTTCGCTATACGCCAGCAGGCGGCGGTCCGGATTCCGTACCGAGAGGGCCTGCACCACCTGAGTACCGATCTTGCGGCGGCGCGCAGCGGTCGCTACCTCGATGAACTGGATCTCTAATTGTTCGTCTCCGATTGCCGGCACATTCGAATAGTGGGGGTTGATGCCACCGATCTCGTCGAGCTGTAATCGGGCCACTTCGACGCCGGCCTCTAATACCTGCACGAACCACGGATCGCCGACTGTTCCGTCGGCGCTTTGCCACCAGTGCGGATGCTCGTAGCCATCCGATGATGTGAATGGAGTCCACCAGCTATCGACAGCGTCTGGACGGTGGTCAACCAACTCCAGAATTATCTCTGCGTAGCCCATTTTCGTACCGCCTACTCCCCTACCGGTAGCCCGTTCCCGCACCCTGGTTGCCATAGCGGCACCGTACTCGGGGATTACGACACCGAAGGGTTTACCGCCCCACCAGCTGAGCCGTCTTTAGGGATGATCGTCTTGCCGTCTACGGGGCGGGGGGGAGGCATGTTGATAGCGCCGGCCGAGTCTTCGGTTCCTGATTCCACGTCGCCGCCGTCGGTCCTGAACTCGTCGATGCTTTCACCCGAGCTGTCCACCAGCCCGTCCAGATGCTCCTGTCGAGCGGTGAGAGTGTCCTTGAGTCGAGTGAACGCGTCATACGCCGACTCGCGGAAATGAACCCGAGACGGCCACTTCTCATCGTCCAGGCACGCAGCGGCGAGGCCGTCGACGTCGAGCAGTCCGATCTTCTTCCTGCCCTGTACCCGGTTGATCTTTTTGACGATCGCGCTTTCGCGGTGCCGGTCGATCGCAAACACTGGGTATTCGCGTTCGTCCCACACCCCCTTCATCTGGCGCTCCTCCAGGAGCAGTAGTCCGGGCAGAGAACTCTTGTTCTCATTGTTTCGGCGGTGGTAGGTCATCGCCCACGCGACTTCCAGTGACAGGGTGAAGTACCGCTGGTTGCACGCGGAGATCACCCTGAATCCGGTGTCGATGCTGGGCCCCAGATAGTCGATCAGCAGGTGCCCGTTTCCGCCGTTCGCCTCTTTCTTCATCGCCTCGTTACGCACCACGACGTCGCGTTCGGAGTCGGGTTCCACCGGGGCGGTCGGGACGGCGACAACGTAGTCTGGATCCGGGAACGTCGCGATGAAGGCCCCACCTTTGGTCTTCATCTTGTTCGGCGAAGAGTTTCCCTCACGATTCTTGGCGCCGAGCTCGGCCTCGTACTGCGCCATCGCTTTAACCCAGGCGTTCACGGTGCGGTACACGTCGGATTCACGTTTGATGTCGATGGTGAACAGCAGTTCGTCGCCGACGGCCTTCCAGAACTTCAGCCGGGAGGCCAGATCGGAGTCATCGAGAGCTTCACGAACACGAGCCGGAAAGTCGTAGTAGAACCGCAGGAAGTCAGGGATCCAGACGCGCGTGTCGCCGGCGGACTGCTTGTGACGGGTGGAACCGACGAGGTCGCAGGACAGAAACAGCCTTGATCCGACGTCGGTCACGCGAGCAGTCCGGGTTACTGCGCGGTCTTCAGGCCCAGCACCGAGCACCGGACACCGGCAGCGGCCGGTGACACGTCAAACTGGCGTGCCAACCCCCAGAGGTCTCCGTCGAGCGCCGCGTGTGCAGCCTTGAAGTGGTCTTCGGGCATGATCAGCGCTGCGGCAAAGTAGTTCGCCTGCGTTTCGGCGGCGTTGGAACCTTTCCGGGTAAACCTGCGCAGGCTCCGATCGCCGTTGAGGTGGTGCAGCAGTAAGTGCCCCACCTCATGAGCGATCGTGAACCGGTCCCGCCGTGGCGATGTCCGACCGGAGACGTAGACGGTAAACGTGTCGTCATCGTCGTCGATGACCAGCGATTCAGCGCCGTCCCTGACTTCAACGACGCCGCCGAGCTTGGCCAGCAACAGAGGCAGGTTCGCCCGCCCGTTCTCGTCGTAGATCCCGAACTCTTCACCCACGCGACGGGCAAAGTCGTTGATCTGAGCAATCGATACCGGCAGCGCCGGAACGGCAACGGCTTCATCGCTCATTGTCCGCATCGAAAGCCACTCCTTCCGCATCGCCGGAACTCCTTGGCCCCTCATACTATCGCCGCGGTTTTCTCCGCTGATTGGAGTATGGGGGACGTCACCGACGAATTTGGGCAACGCCTGCGCTGTGGCGTGCGGCGCGGGCGGCGCCGACCCGCATCGCCCGCTACCAGCTCCGATACAGCTGCATTGCCCTGTAGCCGATACGTATGGCCATCCGTAGATTTATCAACTATGCGTTAGATGATTGTGAAATATATGTCATATGTATACTGTGCATCTATGGACAATGCTTACGTGATCGACGATGACGACCTCACCTGGCTCGCGAGAACCCCATGGCTTGACCCGTGCCTCGACTCACGCGCTGTAGCGGCGGTGCTCGAGGTGCAGGAGCAGACTATTCGCCAGTACGTGGCGTCTAACGCCCCCGGTTTTCCTGCGCCGGCCGCGCGGGAATCCGGACGAAATCGGTGGACCCCGGACCAACTGTTCCGCTACATCACCACCTACCGCCCACAGCTCGCACACCGGATCCCACGGCTGTACAGCCCGCATGCTTCGATCGTCCCGGCGCGATTCCTCTACGCCGAGCCAATAAAAGTGCTGCGCCCCGTCGGTAACCCGATGGCTCGCACACCAGTCGAGTTCGCCGTCCACCACTGGCAGCCCGCCGACGGTCGCGGCACGGTTGCGATCGCTTACCCCGAGCCCATTGGTGAAACCGGCTGGGACTACGCCCATCTGCTGTTGGAGGCGTTGCCGTCTGTGAGTGCCGTAGCGTTGATCACCGACCAGGTGTCGGTGCCGCACGACCGTGACGGGTGGCAAGCCACGATCGCAGTCGCCGAGCGTGGCACCCCGGCGCTGCGGGAACTCGACATCCCACAGCCGGTCGAAGGCAAGGTTGCCGAATGGGGCTGGTACACCCTCGCTAATCTCCTGCGCGTCGACATCCCCTGGTGGTCACCGCTGCTGCGCGACATTGCGCACATGGTGGCCTGGTTCCCCGGGGCGCCGCGACAGAAGATCCGCCCCCGCAGCGCCTTCATAGACGAGACACACCTCCTCGGACTGGCTCGGTACGTGCCCCGTGAAGATGCCGCTCGCGTCACTGAGCTGGCCAACGAGTTCTACCGCCACCTCGAAGGCGCCGATATCTCCGTGCTGCCCTGTGGTGAGTCGACTGACCGACCCGGACTACTCCAAGCGGCGGAACCCCTGCATCGGCTGCCGGAGATCCCCGATATTCCCGACGTCGGCGATATCCGATGGCTACTGCACCGTCCCGTCTACGACACGGCCGTGGCGATACGGGCCTCCTACGCGCTCGACGGAGTACCAGGCATTGATCGGGTCGTCGCCAACATCATCACAGTCGACAACGAAATCAACGGGCCACTGGCCAGCCTCTGGCTCGACGACCTGATCCCAGCAGACCCCCACGAACTTGGTTTTGCGTTCGCCCGCCGCGGTGGCGCATCTAGCGAGCAGATCGTCGGCCACTTCACCCACCGCCGGGATCCGCACGTGTGGGCAGTCGAGACAGTCGACCATGACTTCCACATCACCGTTGCACAGCAGGTACAGGCCACCGGCCAGCTGGTCGAGTTCGAACTGCACGCATACAGCGGCTTCTTCCGAGACAGCAACGGCGAGGCGTGGCCGATCCCGATCTTGAACCACCGGTGTGGCTACAACAGCGGTTACGGCGGTTCCGGCCCCCAAGACCTCTGCGACGCCGTCAGCGCACTGCGCCGTGACGCCGGCGTCGACCTGAACCTCGCAAAGCCCATTAGCCGCTATAACGATCTGTGGAAATTCATCCGTGCACAGTCACCGCCGCTTACGGTCGACCCCGAGCTCCTCGACGAGTTAACCCAGGGGTAGGGACGGCGTCAGTTCAGGGCTGGCTGCGGCGAGCAGCCGGAAGCGCTCCGACCTGCCTGGCCCCGCTAGTAATGCCGCCATCGCGGCGATGCCTTTGGGAACGTCGGTTAGGGCGCTGCCGTTCGTCGGCGACAACTCTGACTTCCGGTTGAGGCCATCGGTCTCCACCACGGCGGCGACGGCTTCGCATCTGGCCCAGATAATCGCTCGTCTGGTCGCACAAACCAACCGGCCCGAAGCGGATCACCCAAGTCGACATCTATGCGCTGCTACCCGCGAGCGCCGCGTCGTAGAAATCGTCGACAATCCAGGTATCTGCTCCGATCGCGAGCAGCTCCGTCTTCGTGCAGATTCCGCGATGACTCATAGCGCGGGCGGTTATCTCCACAGGGACCTGCTCAGGCGCGTTAGGGCCAGCGGCGACGGTGACGGAGAAAGTGCGCGAGTCGTGGGGGTGGATGTCGCCGACGTCCCAGGTGACCTCGAACGAGTCGACGCCGTCTGCGACCGACCCGGAGTGCGAGCGAGCGTGAAGCGGCTCTGACTGGCGTGCTGGGGCAAAGACGCTGGGCTCCGGTCTAACCGTATCCATGGGGTCGGGCCATCGCGGGGGAGACGGGAGTTTCTTGACGCTTGGCGGGAAGGTGTAGACCCGAAGGCCACGCTTGGGGATGTGCACGGTCAGTTGCACCCCGGTCACGGGATCGTCGGTCTCGTTAGCCACTCGGAAGCGAACCGCATTCGCTTCCTCGTCCAGGACGATGTTCCGCAGAACGTTATCGAGCAACCGTCGCGTGACATCCGTCATGTAGGCCTTCAAACGCCGTTCGAACTCCTCGCCGTCTTTAGGGTCGGCGTACCTGAGCGGGGCCATTGGGGCGGTGTAGACACCCTGCCGGCTGAGCGAGTCGCTCCAACGCGGACGAGCCGGGTTTTGCACCGGGTTAGGGCGTGGCGGCGGACGGTCCGGCGGTTTGCCGCTGTTCGCCCGTACGTGCGCCTCGCGGCGTCGCAGCCAGTCCTCAAGTTGCTCCTGGTCGCCGCTGAGCCGGGTGAGTGGCTTAGCGGTGCATGTCGGCTGGACGTCTAGCTCCGGCAGCCGAGCACCAGACAGAAGGCGGTCTTGCAGCATCTCGATTTCCTTCGGACCTGCAGGTTCTGACTGCGCAGCTCCACGGTGAAAGATGGTGCCGGCATCGACGTTGTACTTGTCTTTGTTATAGGTCTTCTGTTTGTTGTAGGTCTTCTGCAACGTGTAAATCCGGTTACCCGGTTTCGGCGGCTCCACGACGATTACCAGCACCGTCACGCCCAAGAACGAGACGTGGTGAGGCGTCCAACGAGGGCCGTCGACGTAGGTCTTGAGCCGCTGCCCGAGGGTGGCGTGGTCGTCAGCCGCGATACCGGCGGCGGCGCCGGGCTCGACTCCAACGGCCACGTATGCGACACCTTCGCATGCGAGCTGCGCCTGTTCAACGGATCGGTTGGCGAACCCCAGGATCGCCTTGGCAACGGTGAACCGGCCTTCGGGGGTTGCCATGTTCAGGGAGCTCTTCCACTCCAGCCAGTTCGTCTCCTGGGTGCCGACTGGGGAGCGGTGGATCGCCGCGACGAGCCCTTGCAATTCGTCGGGGGTGCGCATCGCTTGTGTTCGGTCAACGTCGTCCAAAACGATGGGCTTGTCGGTCGGCGGGTGCACACCACGAGCCTATTGCCGGCCGGCGACAACACGGCGTAGGCGAGGCTGGTGCGCTATTGACGACGCCGTGGCTGAGTTGGGATGACGAATCGGTTGATGAAGGCGCTGCGGCGACTGTGCAGCGATACGCTCCGCGAATGTCGCTGCTGTCACCCGAGCCGTTGCCTGACACGCTTTACCACTACACCGACATCTATGGGCTGGAAGGCATCTACCGGAGCGGTGAACTCTGGGCGACCAACGCGCTCTACCTCAACGACACGTCGGAAGTGGAGCTGGGCCTCAACGTTGTTGAGTGTCAACTGCTGGACCAGCAAACCGCGCTCCACGTTGAGCATCTTGAACGCATCGAACGAGGTCTAGGTGCCCCGCCTGGACTGGATGAGCTCAAGACTCTCCAGGAGATCGTCAACGAAGCTCGGCGTCTCATCGAGTGCTACATCGTGAGCTTTTCGGAGAACGGTGATCAGCTCAGCCAATGGCGTGCATACGGGAAGGACGGATACTGCATCGGGTTCTCGACCGCGGCATTGCAGCAGGCGCTGGGCGGCGACTTCCAGTTGGCGAAGGTGCGATATCACAGCGGCGATGCCTCCAAGCAGGACGCCGACGAGATCATCGAACTTGCTAAGGCGCTCTGGAAGGACACAGCGCGTTGGACAGATGACGAGACTGGGGAGTTTGTCTCCGAGGAGCTCCGGAAATTCGCCGTGATGAACCTCATCGCCGAGGAATCAGCGTTTACCAAAGATTCAAATTTCCGCGAGGAGAAAGAGGTGCGCGCCGTAATCGCCAGGGCGGGTGCAAATCATTTCACGCCTAGTCCCAGGTATGGCATGACGCCACGGGTCAAGATTCGGATTCCTGCTGAGGCTGTCGAATCAGTCAGGGTCGGCCCCGGGGCGCACAGCGTGCTACGTGGACAGTCCTTGATCCGCTTCTTTCACGCCACACCCTTCGGAGACGATAAAGCCCCGCCATCTCCTGGACCCTCTGTCTATAAATCCGTGATCCCGTATCGCGACTGGTGACGCCAAGCCGGCGCCCCCTGCCATCCCCAGCAGCCCCGCACCGCTACTGGACCGGGCCAGCTTCAGGCGTCTGCATCGGGTGCACGTCGGGGCAGTCGGCCATGCAGCAGCCGCACTCCGAAAACCGTGCGATACCCGCGTCTTCGGGATCTTCGCTGCGTATTGACGGGTTAGTGCACCGGCCGTCGGGGGAGGAGTGATCGGCACGCGGGCAGTCGCACCGCTCTCTGGTCCTGGCGGCCTCGGTCATGCGGCGAGCATGGCACGGCGGGGTGACAGGACCAGTTCGCTCGTGTGCCAGCGCCGGCGCGGTGGCCGAAGCGCGGACGACGGCCCGAGGCGGCACGGCGGGGTGCTGCGCCGGTGTCGGCGGTCACCGCTAGCGTGGGGCAACGCCTCAGCCAGCAAGCCAGCCGTGGAGGAATCATGTTCGATCGAAATGTCGACTACCCGACGGCAGTCGCGAGCTATGACGATGATGGTGTCTCCGCTGCGATTGACTGGAGTATCGAGCACATGCAGGACGGCGACACCCTGTCGGTGTGGACGTCGCTCAAGTCGCACCTGCGGAACTGCCCGCAGCTGGAGGACTTCGTTCATCGTTACCGCGACGTCACGCACATCACGGGTCGCGGAGGCAGTGGACCGGTGGGCAGAGGCCCTGTCCTGATGGCGTGGGCGGACATGGAGGATATCGGCGAACTCGTACGTTTCGGCCACGGGATTCGGGCGCTCTGCGTCATCACGTGGAATGAGGAAGGCATCCGCCCGTGGGTCACAGCGATGAAACCAACGATCCTCGGCGACGGGTCGGCGTGGGCGAACCTTGCCCCCGACCTCGATCCGTTGATCGTGGTAGCGCTCACTGACCTGACGTCGATGATCAACCACAACAACACGATTGCCGCTGGGTACGAGAAGGATGTGACCGTCGGTGTTTTGCTGGCGTTGAAGGCCGCCGAAATCTCCATGGACGGTGAGGCGATGCAGGGATGGGCGATCGCTCACGGATGGGCCGGCAAGAACCCCGAACGTCTAGCGAAGTACGTACGCGACATCAACGCCGGAAAGCGGCCCCGATGCGGGAACGCCATTCGCGGCGATTACGTAGTCGGTCTGCGTGAGCGTGTCGAGGCCGGTGACGGTAGCTAGGGGTATGCCAGCCGCTGCTCGCAGCAGTTAACGCGGTTCAGAAGTCCTGATCGACCCGCCGCAGGATGTTCGCCAGCATGATCACCGAGTCTGCGGCGATGCCGGCCTCCCGCCGCGTCGGCGCGGTGGAGTGCTTCACGCTGTGGGCGAGGTCGCTCACCTTGTTGACGACACCGCGTATCGCCTCGTTGTCGCTGCCCGCGAGCGAATCCTCGACGTAGCGGCCGATGCGCTGCTTGGTCTTGTCCACCGGCGGCTCGGTCTCCCCGTCCCGGAGGTGCACCGCCGGGTCGTAGACGGTGCGGCTGAGGGCCTCCAGCACCGCGACCGAGCGGTTGCCCACATCGCGGTAGTCCTGCGTCGTAGTGGCGGTGCGGAAGCGGCGGCGAAGCTCGGTGAGCTCCTCGTCCACCTTCGGCCAGCCCGTCTTGGTGTGCGGCGACACCGCCTCGGCGTTCACGGCGCGGAACTGCGCCTCCTCCTGCCGATCCAGCTCCGTCTGGACCGGTGCGAAGAACGTCTCCAGGAGGTCACGGCGGGCTTGCCAAGAGCCGTATCCGTCGTTCCTGAGCCAGTAGGACCGGAACGACGTGAAGTCACGCCATGGGAGGTTCAGCGTGATCCCCAAGCGGCCGAGCGTGGTGGTCAGCGCACGTTGAGCGAGGGCGATCTGCTTGTCATCGAGGGTTTCACCGCCGCCGGTGCCATACGCGATCAGGTTGTCCCACACCAGGTGGGTCAACGCGATCGCGGCGTCGAGGTCGTCGGTGCCGGCCACCGAACCGGCACGCAGCTCGTTGAGGAACTTCTCCCGCAGCTTCGTCGTTATGGTCGGTTCGCTGGACCACGGACTGGTCGTCTCGGTCTCTTCGAAGAAGTCGTCCGGTCCCATGGCGATCGACGCTACCCACTGGCTGCGACAACCCGGGCGGATCCTGCCACCTCTACCCTTCCACCGGCTTCGGCCCTGTCCGCACCACCCGCAGCCGGACCGGCTCGCCGCTGACCTGCAGCTCCAGATCCTCCAAGCTCCGGCTGCACCGTCCAGCGCCGCACCGGCACCCTGACCCACCTCCCGGTCCCGCTGCGCGGGCCTGGGCCGGTCGGGGTGGGGTGCATCTCAGCTCTTTTGCTGATGACGCGGTCAATTTAAAATATTCAAGTCCGTCGAGGGCCGGGGTCACGCATCCCCCTCTTAAAGGGGGGGATGCGCGTGACCCCCTCACGCGTGCGGTCACGGAGGGTCACGCTTTCCGTGAATTAGCAGGTCAGAGCCTCACGGAAGGGGTCACGGAGCCTCACGCAGCGATTCAGGTGAAAACAGCCCGCGTGACCCCCGCCGTGAGGGTCACGGCACCCGCACGGCCGTTACATTGACGGCGGTGTACACGGCCATTCCCGCGACGTCAGCTCGGTGAACGCTTCCGGACTCCCGCAATTTCTCCAGACGCCGGCGTGCCTTTTCTCTCTCAGCCGAGCTGGGGCGATCGGTTTCGAACAGGGCAGAGGCGCACTGTGCGGCGCTTGCCCCGCCGGGCTGCCGGCACAGGTCCAGCAGGTCCACGCCGGCGTGAACGGTCATGGTTCCGGTGGAACCATCGTGTGCGATTTCGAACGGTGCGACTTCTGTGGCTGGCTGCTTGAGGTGCCGGAATTTCACCACCGGGTCTCCGGGCTCGCCGCCGAGGTGAATCACCGAACCGGCCCCGCTGGTGATCCAGATACTTCCGTAAAGCTTCTCAATCGCGGGCGCAGCTGCGTCGGTCGTTTTCCGGTCGTGATGCAGCTCCAGCACCTCGACACCAGCCGCTAGCGCCGTTTGCCGGGCACGGTTCCAGCCGGCACCGACTTCGTCGGTTGCCAGGCCGAGAGCGGCGTCCTTGAGCGAATCGATGACCACAACCTGTGCCCCCGCCTCCGCGCACATCGCCGCCAGGCGATCCGGATGAGCCGCGAGATCTTCCGGCGGCGGCCCCTGCCACACCGTGAGCCGCTCCGCCAGCAGCTCGCGCGACATGTGAGCCAGCTGGCGCCGCAGGGCGCGGGCGATCTGCCGTGGGCGGTCCATAGCCAGGTACAGGATCCTGTCCACCCGCTTGACCGGGTACCCGAGGAAATCGGAGCCTCCGGTGAGCATGCCGAGCACGAGGTTTCCCGCCATTGTGGATTTTCCGACGCCCTGCGGACCTGCGATCACCAGCGCCTCCCCTTCGGCCCACAGCACGTCCTCGCCCGCGCCCCACATGGCGGGCGTTACCTCCGGTATGTCAAGAATGAACGAGCCACCGTCGGCGAACCGTGATTCGGTGAGCACGCCTTCCCGCAGCCTGATCCAGGCCTGCGTGGACCCAACCATCGTGGCGCCGAGGCTTCGGATTGTGAGCCCCAATCGGGTGAGCCGACCGGCCTTCGCGGCGACGACGGCCTCGGCCCGGTCCGCCAATGGCATCGCCATAAGAGCAGTGATCTCGTGCTTCGCATTGGCGGGGTCCCGGGCGAGGAACGCCCTCAACTCCGCCCTCAGCTGCTCGGCCTCCACCCGGCGCTCGAATGCGGCGCGGTTGAGAACCAGCTCGTCCTGATCGGGTTCGGGCGCGATCGGTGCCTGCGGAACCGCTGCCAGTGCCACGTCAATAGCCGACTGCGTCGCCGCCACCGCATCCGTGACCTCCTCGCGTGTCGGCACCACCGGTGACGCGGTGTGCCGTAGCTGCGCCTCGATCCGATGCGTCAGACCGCCGTCGGTGTACCCGCCGTCGACGGCCAGCGGATTGCAGGTCGCGGCGAACCAGTCGGCATCGGCACTGCCCGCGATCGCAGGCTCCGGACGGGAGGGCGCAGCGTCGGCGACGGTATTCATGTACACCGCCCGCAGCTCGGCTGAATCGGCGCCGGTGACGCTGGCGAGTTGCGCGCCGAACCGCGCCGCGCGTGCCCGTTTGATCGCCCGTCGCTCCGCCGCATACACCCGCTCATCCCCTCCCCAAACACGTTCTGCGGCTTCCACAGCCTGTGCCGCGGAGACTTCATCAGGAGCGATGCCGCGCAGGGCAGCGCCGAGTTGATCGGCGGTGATTACGGAGCCTGCGCCGAACCCGAACTCCAGGTGGAACTCGCCGCTGTCGAGTACCTGCGCTGTGCCGTCGGCGAGGAGCTGCATAGCCGCTTCGCCGCAGTAGGCGAGCACTCCAGCGCTGCCGGTGGACACCAGGTCGGGGTGGAGGTACGGATCCCATTCCACCGACGTCCACGGCGCACCTGCAGATCGCGGCGGGGGTGCTGGCGCGGGAGGGGCCGGGGGTGCCGGTTCGGTGCACCGGGCCTCCAGCGCCGCGGCGAAATCATCGGCGCTGACACGGAGCTCGGTCGCGTCTAGCGCCATGTATAGGAAGCCGAGCGCGTCGGCGGCGGGCAGCGGAACGCCGACATCGGATCGGCTGTCCGCGCAGGTTTCGGGGGAGTGAGCGGTGTAGCCAGGTGTGCTGTCCAGCGTGGTGATGCGGCAGCCGCAGGTCGGCGTGGCGCTGACGGTGGAGGCATTGGTAGTGGGTGCTTGAGGTATCATGGGAAGGTCCATTCCTTGGTGGGATGAGGACGAAAGTTGTTGCGGGAGCCGGGTTGAGGGACCCGGCTTTCGTGCTTTCTAGGCGTCCAGCGGGTCGTCGCCAGCCCGCACCGAGGCGGTGACGCTGTCACCGCCCGGCACCATGGCCAGGCCCGCCAGGGCGATGCTGGCGACCCGTCCGGCGGCCTGGTGCGGGACCAGAATCCGTTGGCCGTCGACCTCGATTTCGCCGCCCTCCGGCGGAACATTCCACAGCGCTTCGGTGAGCTCAGAAGCGTCTCCGGCCACCGTTTTACCGGCGATCGTGACGGCTCCGTGGGAGCTGCCCAGCCCCGCCGCGGTCACCGTAACCGTCACAGCTGCGGGAACCGTTGCGGTGCTTTCCAAGTACGTTTCCGCGTCCTCTGGACGGATCCGAATGAGCCGGCCGACACGGTGTGCGCGAAGCTTTCCCGAGCTGATCAGCGCCCGGATTGACTCGTCGGTCACGCCCCAGACGCGAACGAGGTCGTCGACGGTGAGCATCGGCTCGGCGGTGAAGGTGGTTGTCATGAGTGCTCCTGCGAGATCGGTCGAGATCGGTTGAGATCGTCGTACGCACCAAGCCTCGCATGGGATTTCGCCGTGTCCAGCCGCCCGTCACGACACGCGGACAGCCGCACACCATTGCCCGATTCGCCCCGGTATTCACCGGTTCGCGACGGTCCAAATTTTCACTCCAGCAACACAAAAAGTCTTATCAACTCCTTATCGGCGTATTTCCCCCGCGGCGCGTCTGCAGCCGTTCCCGAAACGGAACGGCCCCCGACTCCGCAGAGTCAGGGGCCGTCACTGATCAGCGACCGGGCACTCGGCCGCCACTATGGCCGTCACCCGACGCCGACCGCCTCCTCGGCGGCCGCCGCCAACCTGCTCACCGACGTCCGATGCAGCCCGGTGGCCGCCGCGACGGCACGGTGGCTGCCACCGTCGGCCAGTCCGGCCAGTGCCGCAGCGACCGTGGGCGGCGGCGCCTTCACCACCCCGGCCGCCACCAACTCCGCCGCCCGGTCGAGGTGGGCGTCGGCGCTGGTCATGGGTATGCCGGCCGCCCCGGCCGCTGCGTGGTCGCTGCCGCCCATGTTGTGATCACCGGGACCGGCAACGAGGTGCAGCCCCGCACTCGTACGTGCAGCGGCGACCGCGCCGGCAACCGGCTCGGCGGCCGGGTCGGTCGGGGGAGCGGCCACCACCTGGCCGCCGGCGACCGGGGCGGCCACAGTGGCCGTTGGTCGCATCGCGAGGATCATCAGACTGGACACCGCTACGACGGCATCCACGATCGCCGGAGCGAGCACAGCTGTGATTGCGGGCAGGCGAAACTCCAGCAGCAGGCTGTGCAGCTGGATGTAGCTGGCGGCGAACGCAGCAGCGGTGATTGCGGCCAGGGCGGTGACGGCTACGCGATAGGTTGCGCGTCGAACACCACTTCCGGCACCGAGGGTAAGGCCTTCGGTGACCAGGAACAGTGCCAGTGGAGCGACAGCTGTGGCAACGCCAGCCCCGACCGTAAACGGCTCGGGTGCGATGAGGATCGCGTACTGAACGTTTCCGGCAACGCTCAGCGTGACGAACAGTGCCAGAACACATTTCCAGTAGGTGCGCGCGACATTCTTTGGGCTCATGCGGCCACTCCCATCGCTTCAATTCCCTCTGCCTGCAGCATCGTTTCCACCCGCGTCACCAGCTCTCCCCGCTGCGGTTCCTCGCCCAGCCACGCCGCGTACCTCGCCTCGCACCACCCGCCCTGATGCGTTGCGAACCAGCTCACCTCACGCCGCGCTGCTACCGCAGCGGGATCACCCACAACCACTTCGTCCACGTCCACTTCCAGCACCATGGCCTCCGCTTCCACCCCCACCCAAACCAGCGGCGCAGAGGAGACTTCCGGCATCGTCTCCGCCATCAGCTCCACCGCTGCAACCCGCGCCAGCGCAGCGATTCTGCGCCGGTGCTGATCCACCGCAGGACCGGAAACCTCATCGACGCAGCTGTCGATCAGCCCCATCAGATGCAGCTGCTCGTCGCTGTGAATTCGCAGGTCAAACACGTCGATGTCGTCGCGAGCCATGTCCAGAACCGCCGACGCCAACCCCCTGCCGCGGTGGATTGCGCGGGTCCGCGCCCGCGCGTAGCCGGCGCAGAAGGACAGCACGGGTTCGATGCAACCGTGCCCGTCGCGGAGCCATGCGTGGACGGCTTCTCCGACCGCGACGGCTTCGACGCTGGCGATGCCAGGGTGGTCGAGAATCGCGTAGTCGGTCATCGTGGGTCCTCCGCGATTCCGGCGCGGGTGAGGATCTCTTCCCAGTGCGTTTTGACCCAGGGGATCGCGCCGTACGGGCTGATCAGCTCGCGGCTTGCGGGACTGATCGGCTCACCACGGAAGCGCAATTCAGCCACGCCGGCGGCGGCGCCGGCTGCTTGCCGAGACAGCCCGTGCTCAAGTGCCAGCGCGTGTGCGGCCCTACGGATCTCGGTGATGTCGGTCATGCTGCGTCACCTCCGAGGATGCGGCGAGCGTCGATGAAGTCGTTGAGGTCCTTCTCAAAGACCGTGATTTTTAAGCCGATTCTGTACGCGGGAAGTTCACCCGACAGTGCCAATCTCCGAACCGTTTTGACGGACTTTCCGAGGGTCGCGGCGACGTCGTCGAGGCCGAGCCCGCGGCCTCGATCGAGCACTGCTCGCGGCGACTCTGGTACCGGTTCTGGGCCGGGGGTGGTGGCCATATCTGCTCACTTTCGTTCTGCGCACGATGATCTCGTGCTGGTGTGACAGAACTTCCCAAACTTGGACAGGCTTGGACGAATGCGGCGCGACTGGCGCGACACGGCGCCGATTTCGGCGACTATTTCTGTGATGTGCGTCACAGGGCCAGTCTTGGACGGGCTTGGACAGAGTTGTCCAGACTTGCCCATGAAATGCCCAAAACAGCTGTACTGCACTGGTTTCCATGCCTGACCGACCGCATACCGGAGGCTAACCTGAGCTACATCCAAAGGGCAATAGGACAGAAGGACGTGACATTTTGACCTCCCGGATCGCCACTCACGCGGCGCTTCTGACCCCCTTTCTGGCCACCCTTGCGGCGTCCGGAACCGCCGGTGCCACGGCGCCGGAGTGCGACTCCGATGACCCGATTGACCGGGCAATCTGCTCGGCCGGGCAGCTGCGCGAGTCGCTGGAGAAGTCAGCCGAACAGCAGCACCGCCACGACATGTGGGACCCCGGCAGCTACGCCAACACCCCGCTCTGGTGGGCGCTCCCGTTGATCGGAATCGGACTCTTCATGCTTCTGAAAGGTCCGGGAGAGGCGCGGAAAGATGCCGGCCCGGGGCATGCCGGGGCTGCTAAAGCGGAGCTGGCCGGAGGCGGAATCCGCTGGCTAGGAGCGGTTCTGATCGGTGTCGGCGCGACCATCGGCGTCGCCCGTTTCGGCGGCGTCGGACCCGCCGTGGTGGCGGGCATCATCACCGGCGTCATCGCGATGATCGGCTGGGCGAAGGTCAGTGGCGACGAGCCCGCAATGCGGGGTTACGACCTCGCGCACCACCAGTGGCAACAGCAGCAGTGGGAAGCTCAGCAGAACCCCGTTGCCCCGCAAGATCCTTACGCCCACCTGCGCGGTCGCGGCATCCCGTTGCCGCCCCAGCCGGCGCCGG
Organism: Mycobacterium sp. SMC-19; assembly: GCF_045310815.1. Taxonomy (NCBI): domain Bacteria; kingdom Bacillati; phylum Actinomycetota; class Actinomycetes; order Mycobacteriales; family Mycobacteriaceae; genus Mycobacterium; species Mycobacterium sp. SMC-19. The sequence goes on from NZ_JBJIAM010000012.1 coordinate 105,503, forward strand.
TGGTGCAGCAGGTGCCGGAGCCGATCCTGACCCCTGAGCAGGCAGCGAGCCTGTACCAGCAGTCGGTCGAGGCCGACGGTTGGAACCCGCCGGAGGGAAGCGCCTTGAAGGCTGTGACCAGCGTCGACGGGAAGATTCAGCCGGCGGTCGCGGCGGTGTCGAAGGTCAGCCGTGACCTCGGCTGGGGGCGGCAGATCACTGGTGAGGATGGGCAGCTCTGGGATTCGTGGGTCCGGGCCGTCGGAGTCGCCGCCGTTGCATCCGGTGACGCGCAGATCACGCTCCAGGTTCTGCACAGCAGCATCACCGCGGAGACGCTGGAGAAGCACCTTCCGGCCCTGGTGAGGGCTCTGAAAGTCCGTGCGGGGTCGCTCGACCGCGACATTGCTTCGGGCGGTTACACACTCACCGTGACGAACCAGAAGCCGGCGGCGCCGGCCAGTGGCGGTGGCCGCACGATCGACCCCGAGTGGAGCTGAGATGCCCGCGGCTGACGACCCTTTCGCTGGCTTGGACTTTGGCGGGCCTGCGCCTGATCCGATGCCTGAACCCGAGCCAGAGACCCCAGCTGAGCACGTCGAGACGGCGGCGGCAGCCGCGGAATCAGAGCGTCGGCTGGAGGCGGCAGTCGATGAGTATGTGCAGCTCCTCCCCGCAATCGCGGCGGCACAGCCAGCACGGGGATCAGTGGAGGTGGCGAAGCCCCTGACGGGCTTTGAATACGCGAAGGATGCGTGGAAGCGACTGCTCACCAGCCCCGCGTTGCTCGGGGAATATTGCATCCCCCGAATGGTGAGCTGCGACATCAGGCTTGACCGCGGAGACATCTTCGTGACCGTCACTGTGGCGGACCCAGCGCAGGAGATGGAGTGCGCCCGCGCGTTGATCCTGATGGCGGAACAGCGGGGAAATCTGGGTCAGTACACGTACACGGAAGGCGACGTTGCCGGTCGGTTCAACCTCATCCGCTACAACGCAATTGACTCGACGTTTGGCTGGAGGGAATCACCGAAAACTGCTGCGTTCTACCGCGGCGGGGACTGGCGCTGGGACTTGTGGGACCGGCTCGGACTGGTGATGGGAACACCGGAGAAGCCGCTGTTCCCCAAGTGCGTGTTCGGTTCCGATGACGGTGGCGGAACCTGCACCATGACCCTCCCGCAGGGGGTGCTGCCCAAGCAGGTGCAGGCTGCGGAACAGGCGTTGAAGCAGGCCCTCGGGATGCCGGAGTTGACGGTCACGGTGCAGGGTCTGACCCCTGTAATCCACCTGAATCAGCGCCCCATCGTTCGAGAGTTCCCGAAGACGAATCCGCTGCGTGCCAGCTGGTTTACCCGTCCCCGTACGCAAGCCGAGAGATATGTAGCGGCACCCGATTTCGTGCTCCCGCTGGGGGTGAGAGAAGACGGTTCGCCAATCCTGGTGAACCAGGATCAGACACCGCACATGGCGCTGTTCGCCGACAGCGGCAGTGGCAAGACCGTGCTCGCACAGACGGTCGTGCGAGCTGCTTGCCTGCAAGGATCTGAGGTGCTCCTGCTCGATGCGAAATCGGGCAAAGACCTGCGGAAACTGGCCCTTGAAGGACTCCCAGGAGTGGTGAGTTACAACGCCGCGCGTGGGGGGAATGACGCGGTTCTGCACCGCGGGGTGAAGTACGCCCGCGACGAATTGGAGCGCCGCCAGGCGCTGTCAGCGCGGCTGGTTCAGCAGGGGATCGAGTACCGACCGACGCCGCTCTTGGTCGTTTTCGACGAGTACCCGGCCTGGATCAATGACCGCGCCAAAAGCAAAGTCAAGGAGGTCCGCGACGGCGCGCTGGAGACCCTCGCCAACCTGTCTTTCATCGCCAGCCAGGCGCGGGAATTTCGCATTTTCTTGTTGATCGCAGGCCAATTCGCCTACCGCGCAGCCTGGGACGGGGAGCTTCAGGTGAACACGTCCACCCTGGTCCTGCTGGGGCCGCCGAGCGACATCAACAGGCAGAATCTGTTCCCTCCTGGAGCCACGCAGGAGCGCATCAAAGAGCTCGGTGCACTGATCAGCCCGAAGCAGAAGGGCCGCGGAATTGTCGCGGACATTCGCGACGATGCTCCGCCCCAAATCGCGATGTTCCAGGGGTTTTTCAACCCGCCCGGACGCGACTCCGAAGCCTTCGACGCGGCGGTGCGACAGGCACCACGGCTACGCCGATTCGCCTGGAAGTTCCCGCTCCCCGGCGAGCCGGGCGGTGACGGGAGTTGGCAGAAGTGGACCCCCGCAACGGATCCATCCACAAACTCACTGCCGGTGCAGATTCTCGACGGTCCGGACGGGGTTCGGGACCCCGCAGCCGTCATTTATGACCCCACCAGCGAGTACTACAAGCCGGGTGCAGCACCACTCAGCGACGCCCACAAGAACGCTAACTGAGAGAGCGGGAGACCACGATGGCACGTTTGAAAAACCCATCCCACGAAGACATTTTCTACGCCCGTACCGAGGCCCCGAAAGCCGCTGCAGCAGTCGGACGCGCGGCTGCCGACGCCGCAGCAGCGCTGCGTCAGATCGCCGCGCAGGACTACGCGACGCCGGCGGAAGTCGTAGCTGCCGTAGGCAAGTTCAGAGCTGGTCAGGTCGCCATCGACGCAGCCATGTTCGAGCTGCTGGGCCTGGCCGTTCTCGGCGGGGCGCCGATCACCACTACGGCACGGGATCTGGGGATGCGGCCGGGAACTCTTGGGCAGCGGCTGACCTCCACCAGCGCTGCGAAGCGGGGTGAGCGGCGATGAATCGTCACTTGGGGCACATGGAACCGGCGAGGGGCTCTGACCAGGAGGTTTACCCCACCGCGGCGGCTGAATCATCAATCAGTGCAGGTTTTTTGGCGGTTATCTCCGCTTCGGACACATCTAATCGTCACTCGGGACAGGCGGTTTCGCGATGAGCCCCCGCATCATCCACGCGCGGGATCGCAAGAGTTCCGCCGCCAGCAGGCAGTTCGTTCAGGAGGCAGCAGCCGAGCTCGTAGCAGCCGAGGAGAGCCGGCTCGAAGCCCTCCGCTGGATAGCCCAGCGCGAGTCGGATCCACTGAAAGTTTTGGACGCGCTGGCTCGTTACCGGCGCGGCCAGAACGCCGTCGACGAGTCGCTCGCAAAGATGTATGCCGCCCTTCGGTTGGGTGGCGTTTCGGCCCATGCACTGGCCACCAGCATGCGGACCCGTACGCAGACAATCAGCGCCCGTGTCGACAGCTATCCAGAGTCGCGCCGCATAGCGACCGCCAGCCGATCGGACATTAAAAAGCTCAACGGGGAGTACGCCATCGCCCCGCCGCCGACGCATTCAACCGTGATCGAGGAGCTGTGATGGGACGCCGAAAGATGCCGACACCGAGTGGAATCGCGTACGCCGCCGAGGCGATTCCGATGGCCGCTCACACTGTCGTCAGCACCTACGCGCAGGCGTTGCAGCCCCTCAACGGAATCGCTCAAGCACCTGTCGGTTCTGCCCGTTGGGACGCCGTCGTCGCGGCCGTCGTCGCGTTGCGATCGGCGCGCGAATCGATGGCGCTGACAGAGCGCCGGCTACTCGGTCTGGCTGTGCTGAGCGGCGGCCCGATCGGTCAGATTGCGCAGCTGATGGGCGTCGCCCCGAGCACGCTCGCGTCGCAGTTGGCGGGAACCGACGCGCGGCTCCTGGGGGAGCGCTTGGTGCGGGATGCGGCCGGGCAGTGGGTGATCGCATGATCATCTATTTCGGGTCACGCGCGATAACCCGGCTGATACACGGCTCGCGATACAGCGGCCGGTACGGAGACGGCGCCGGCGGCGCCGACATAGCCGTGGGAGGCGGTTTTTCGGCTCAGAACCGGCTTTTGCGGCGGTGCGTCCGATATGGCCGTCATACAGCCCGCGAAACAGCCGGCGATACAAGGTGCGATACAGGGTGCGATACAGCCACCGATCTTGCAATTTCCAATCACACGGGATTGGCCTATCCCGCGTCCGTCGAAATTCGAGCGCTGGAGGTGATATCCGACCCGTGACCCGCTCGGCCTACACCCCGAATCTCGAACGTTCAAAGCACATCTCAACCGCAAGGAGAAATGATGACTGACCCCGACCCGGACCGCGACCGCGCTCTGCAGGAGGCCATCCGCGCGAAGCACCCGGTGGTGGTCGACCTGACCACCATGCAGGCGTATTCGGTCGCCGAATACGCCGCTCGAAACAGCAACAAGTAACCACCTCAATCCGAAAGGAAAAACACATGAGCACGAAGACAAACCCGAAGCCCCCGCGCCTCAGCGCCGACCGCGCTTGCCGTTTCCTGGAGAAGGCGGTTTTGAGTGGGAATCTGCCAGCGGAACTTTCGCAGCAGTGCACCGCTCTGGTCGATGAGATCGACAGTGGCAAAACCGGTTCGATCGGCGCCCGCGTGCAGGCGTTGGTGGACGGCGCCTGGGTGACGGCGGCGCGAGCCGCCGTAGCGTCAAAGAAGAGCGCGAAGGCGTCGTTGGCTGCTCTCCACGATGTGGCTGCCCTGGAGCAGGCGCTGGGGCTCGCCCCGGAGCCCGAAGCCGAGCCCGAAACCGAGCCCGTCTCCGCGCCGGTCGAAGAGCCCGTCACCGAGCCCGCCGCTGACACCGGCTACGGCTACGCCAGTGACGACGGATTCGGCGGTGCCGCATGACGTCCCGCGTGTGGCTGACCGGGGCGGTGGTCGCAGTTGCGGCCGCCGTCGCCGGCGGGATCGGGTTCGGACTCGGAACCGTCTCTGGTCCGGAGCCGGAGCGGGTCGCGTTCTCGGAGTCGACTCCGGTGGCGCTGCGGATCGCCGCCGAGAGCGGACGCCCGGTTGTGTGGCGGGCGCCGTACGAATCGGTTGATCAGCCGATCTGCCACGCCTGGATCGCGGAGGTCGCGGTGGCGATTTCGAAAGTGCCTCAGATCCTGGAGCAGGACACCGACATCACCGAAGGATCCGGGATGGGCTGGGGGTGCATGCCCCGGCCCGGCACCGGCGGCAAGCTGGTGCTGCCGCCGGGCAAGGGCGGTGGCTCCAGCGAGAAGCTGCCGGCTGGAGGTGGAAAATGAAGCGCCTGAATCGGATTCTCCGTGCACCCGGAAGAGCACTGGCGAAGGCGCCGCGGTGGGTGCGAGTGGTGCGGGTGCTGGCACTGGCCACGGCCTGCGCCTTCGGCGTCGAGTGGGCGCAGGACCTCGCCCGCGAGCGGGGGTACGCCAGCGGTGTCGCTGAGGCCAGTCGGCGGGCCGCCGCCAGTTACAGCGCCGGATACGCCGCCGGGGAGCGCCACGAGGAGCGCCGCAACCGCGGCGTCGTCGAGGTGGCTGATTTGCCGGCCGGTGTGGACCGGGACGCTGCAGCAAAGGCGGAGGAGCGGGGGGAGGCGTTCGCCTTCCATTCCGCGCGTCCAGAAGTCGGTTGCACGGTCACGCTTCGGTTGCCGGCCGGGACCGTGATCGGCATCCCCGACAACACCGGAGCAGTGGGCGTGGGGCTGGACACCACGTACTGGTCCTGCGACGTGCCATCGAATGAGCGGCTTCCGGGTAGTGGTCCGCCACCGACCGTTGCGGACATGCCTCGGCGGTGGGACCAGTCGATCCGCAACGGAGATGCGTTCGCGTACGGAACGGGTGACGGGGTTCGTGTCGACATCAGCCGCTGCACCGGTTTCACGGTGCCGCTGCCGGTGCCCGCGGGCGGGGTTGCGGTGCCGGCAACGGTGCCGATCCTCGCCGGCGACGCCTGCAGCCGCGAGCCGGTCGCGGAGATGCCGAAGCCGCGGTAACCCAGTCAACCCAACCGGCCCTGCACCTGCTCCAGGTGTAGGGCCGGTTTCGTTGTTTGGGGCCGCGCCGTGTGCGGTGACGTTACTGATGACCCAGAACCGGGGTCGATGACCCATCGTTGACCCAATTTTTCACTTGGACCGGTTCGGCATCACCTGGCGGAATTCGTATTCGCGCAGGTAGATCCGTTTTCAGTGGACACGCCTGGACCCCGCTGAATCGGTAAAGACCCAGTTCGGGGTAGCTTGAAAGCGAGAGACGGCTAACACCGTCCGGGGGTTCAAATCCCTCCGCCACCGCCATGTGATGAGTCGGGTCATGGGTTACACATGAGTCGCGTCATCGGTTACAGATTGCCCCGGCTTTTGCCGGGGTTTTT
>NZ_JBJIAM010000013.1:0-72196 GCF_045310815.1 Mycobacterium sp. SMC-19
GCGACCGTCAGCACCCCAACGGCACCATCGAATGGACCAGCCCCACCGGCCACACCTACACCACGCAGCCCGGCAGCCGCCTGTTGTTTCCCGCCCTGTGTGTGCCGACCACCGCGCCACCTGCCAGGGCTCCCTCGTCATCGGCAGATCGCTCCGTCATGATGCCCACGCGCAAGAGCACCCGCAGCCAAGACCGGGTCCGGTGCATCGAGGCCGAACGCGCCTACAACCTTGCCCAGCGCGACAGGCCTCCGCCTTAGCGCAGCCCCGCGGTTCTACACACCCAGCGGGGACTCGACCCGGATCGTCTCGTCACGGATCAGCCCGCGCAGCAGCGCCGTGCTGAACTCCGCGGCGATCTCCTTGGCGCTGCGCCGGCCGCTGGGCCGCAACCAGCGGTAGGCCCCCAACGTCATACCGATATAGCCCAGCGCCAGCACGTGGGAGTCGCACGGGTAAAACTCGCCGCTGGCGATACCGCGGTCGATCAGGCCATGCACGTGCTCGTAGACCTGGGCCTCCTTCTCCCGGATCTCGGCGACCTGTTCCTCGGTGAACCACTCGGTGATGTAGGGCTGCTCCTGGAAGTAGACCGCCGCGCCCTCGGGATTGACCGCGATCTGGTCAAGCAGGCGCACGGTGTACTGGTACAGCGCCTCACGTGCGGTCCAGGACGGGTCGTCGTGGACGGCCGCCAGCGTCCGTTCCGCGGCCTGCTGGTAAATGTCATAGAGGATCAACGACTTGCTGGCGTAGTAGTGGTAGACCGTCGCCTTGTTCAGCCCCACCACGTCAGCGACGTCGTCCATCCGGGTGCCGTGGTAGCCGCGGGCCGCGAACAACTTGGTAGCGACCGCGAGCAGCTCCTCGCGACGAGATGGGGTCTGGGACGATCCCCCCGGCGTAGCCTTGCCGTTTGCCATGTCCACTCACTCTTCGGCCAGGCCGGTGTCATCGGCGTGTCAATCAACTGGTTGGAAGGATTCTAGGCAGTCCGCTGTTGCGGCGTTGACGGGCCGACTAAACTGGTGGAAATCCAAACTAAGGGGTTGACGACATGGGTCCTGGTTACGGTTACGATCCGAATCCGGATTACGAGCTGAGCGACGAGGCCGAGTTCTTCTTCAAGTACCTGACTTGGGGCCTTCGTGGCGTCGAAAGCGGTGGCGGCTACCCCCCGCAGAACTACCCGCCGGTCTAAACGGCCGCAACGAACCGCAAAGACGGCCCCTGATCCGCCCGGATCGGGGGCCGTTTCACGTCTGATCGGCCAAGCCGCCGGCATGTTGTCCTATCGTGGCCGGGTGACCTCCCAGCCGAATCTGCCCGGGGCGTGGAATTTTCGCGACGTCTCCGAGACCACCGGCGCGCTGCGCCCCGGCCGGTTGTTCCGGTCCAGCGAACTGAGTCGCCTCGAGGACCGGGGCCGCGAAGAACTGCTGCGACTCGGGGTGGCCGACGTGGCCGACCTGCGATCACCGCGCGAAGTCACGCGCCGGGGGCCGGGGCTGGTGCCCGCCGGTGTGGGCATCCACCTGCTGCCCTTTCCGGATCTGGCCGGCGACCAATCACCGGACAGCTCGGCTCCGCACGAGGACGCGTTCCGCAACATGATGGCCGAGAAGCCCGATGAGGATTCCGCCGCCGACGTCGCCGCCCGCTACATGCTCGAGGAGTACGAACGCTTCCCCACCCTCGCCGGGTCCCGCCGGGCGGTGCAGCGGGTGGTGTCACTGCTGGCCGAAGGTCGGCCGGTGCTGGCGCACTGCTTCGCCGGTAAAGACCGCACCGGATTCGTGGTCGCGGTGGTACTGCGAGCGGCCGGGGTCGACCGCGACGCCGTCATCGAGGACTACCTGCGCAGCAACTCCGCGGTGCCGGTGCTGCGAGACCGGATCATGGAGATGATCCGCTCCCGGCCCGAGGCTGAGATCACCCCTGAGGTACTGACCTTCACCGAAGCGCGGCTCTCCGACGAGGTGCTCGGTGTGCGCGCTGACTATCTGGATGCCGCCGAACGCTCGATCGAGGAGAACTTCGGCTCGCTCGACGGGTTCCTGCGGGCCGCTGGGGTCACCGACAGTGACCGCGACGGGCTGCGCGGCGCGCTGCTCGGTTAAAAGCAGCGCGCCACGTCCCGAACCTGACCAGCTGCTACAGCGAGAAGCTGGCCGACTTGGCCGCCGAAAGGTCGGCGATCGTCGACCACTGCGCCGCGATCTCGTCGACCGACGGCGGGTTCTCGAAGGTGGCGCCGGCGTTCTCGAACAGCGCGGTCCGCTGCACCTTGCCGCCGCCGGCGATGAACACCGAACCGGTCTCGGCGACCTCTTCGGTGCACAGGTAGGCCACTACCGGTGCGACGTACTCGGGCTTGAGCTTGGCCAGCACCTCCGGCGGCAGGATGTCCTCGGTCATCCGGGTCGCCGCGATGGGGGCGATCGCGTTGGCCTTGATGTTGTACTTGGCGCCCTCGATGGCCAGCGTGTTGATCATGCCGACCAGGCCGAGCTTGGCGGCGCCGTAGTTGGCCTGCCCGAAGTTGCCGAACAGTCCGCTGGTGGAGGTGGCAACGACCACGCGGCCGTAGCTCTGCTCGCGGAAGTGCGGCCACGCCGCGCGCACCACGTTGTATCCGCCGTAGAGGTGCACCTGCAGCACGGCGTCCCAGTTCTCCGACGTCATCTTGTGGAAGGTGCCGTCGCGCAGGATGCCGGCGTTGCTGACGACGCCGTCGATCTTCCCGAACTCGTCGACCGCAGTCTTGATGATGTTGGCCGCGCCCTCGGCGTCGGCGACGCTGTCGTAGTTGGCGACGGCCCGGCCGCCGGCCTCTTTGATCTCAGTGACTACCTGGTCGGCCATGTTGTGCCCGGCACCAGTGCCGTCGCGGGCACCACCGAGATCGTTGACCACCACACAGGCCCCTTCGCGGGCCAAGGTCAGGGCGTACTCGCGGCCCAACCCACCACCGGCTCCGGTGACGACGACAACACGATCCTGCACTCCGGACATCAGTTTCCTTCCTCGATTCGATCGCCACGCTAGAACAGACCTAGATAAGGCCTAGCGCCAACTTCCAGGCCTTCTCTGTATACGGGGGATGAATCGAGACCGCCATGTCGGGTCGGGTCTGCCGAGTCAGCCACGCACCGCGGTGACGAACTCGGAGAACGCGTCCGCGTCGTCGGTCACCGACACGTCCACCCAGCGATTCAGCCGGCGCATCTCGGCGGTGGAGGGCTGCGACGCGGCCTGCCAGCCATGCTCGTCGAGCCATCCCCGAACCGACGCGCGGTTCTCGTCCTGGTAGATCAGATCCTGAATGTCGAGGCTCTGCGTCAGGCCCATCGTCTCCGCGATCTTCTTGAACCGCTCCGCCATCTGCTGGCGCCGCTCATCCGAGCGGTGGTTGCCCGCGGTCTCCGCCGCGATCCGGCTCCCCGGCGCGCTGAGCGCGGTGATCTGGTCGAACAGCCGGTCCTGACCCTCGGCGGGCAGATACATCAACAGTCCCTCGGCCAGCCACGCGGTCGGGGCCGCCGGATCGAAGCCGGCGGCGGTCAACGCGGCCGGCCAGTCCTGCCGCAGGTCGATGGCCACGGTGCGGCGCTCGGCCGCCGGCGTCACGTCGTTGGCCGCCATGGTCTGCTCCTTATAGGCCAAGACCTTCGGCTGGTCGATCTCGTACACCGTGGTCCCGGCCGGCCAGTCCAGCCGGTAGGCCCGCGAGTCCAGCCCGGACGCCAGGATCACCACCTGGCGGATGCCGGCGGCGACCGCATCGGCGAAGAAGGCGTCGAAGAAATGCGTCCGGACCGCCTGGTAGTTGCGCATGTGGTGATACACCGCGGCGACCTCGGCGTCGATGGCCTCCACCTTGTCGACCAACGTGTCGTCGAGCAGCAACTCCCAGATCCCGGTGCCCGCCCCGGCGACCAGGAGTTTGGCGTACGGGTCGTTGATCAGCGGATCGGTGCTGGCGGTCTCGGACGCGCGGGCGGCGGCCACCATGACCGCCGTCGAGCCGACGCTGGTGGCGATATCCCAGGTGTCATCGTGGGTACGGAGTGCGCTCATCGGGTTTACCTCACTTGTCGCGGCGGTGTCGCACGCAATACTACCGATGAAAGTTAGCCGGTCTATTAACTTTATCCGTCGGCTGGCTGACGCAACTGCCAGAGTTCCTGCGTCAACAGCGCCTGCAGCGTGGCGACCACCCGCGCCGACGCCGCTTGACTACCAACCAGCGACACATAGAACGCGATCCCCCACAACACGGCCAACAGCATCTCGGTCAGCTCGCCCACACTCGAGGTGGCGACCAACTCGCCGCGATCGATGGCCTCGGTGAGCGACTCGGTCAGAAACGCCCGCGGCGGGCCCTGGATGTCGCCGACCAACGACTTCAACGCCGGGTCGCGCTGAGCGTCGACCACCGCGGTGACCGCAAACGCCGCCACCGTGCGGTCGTCTTCGCCGAGTTGGGTGAAAGACACCATGACGGACGAGAGCTGCCCGACCAGGGTGGGCTCGGTGCGCGCCTGATCGACAGCGTGCCCGAACAGGGTCTCAGCCTGCGTCAGAACCGCCTGATAGAGCAGTTGCTTGCTAGGAAAATAGTGGTTGATCGCCGGTCGGGTCAGCTTCGCTCGCTCCGCTATCGCCTGAAACGTCGTTGCGTGATAGCCGAATTCGCCAAACACCCCGCTGGCAGCGGTCACGATGCGTTCCCTAGTCACGCCAGACCGCGCCCCGCGGGGGCGCCCCACCCTGCGAAATGCCGCATCCCGCACTGGACAAGTGTGGCACGGCATAGCGTCCAACCCCAGAAAAATCGTAATTAGGAAGATTCACTTAAGACTCAGCCGTGCTGTATGCCAACTGCGCCCAGCGAACTAAAGTCGACTTATGGGCGCGGTTCTCTCTCGTCAGGCGTACTTCGAGACAGGTTTCGAAGTGCTGTCCGAATTGGGCTACGGCGGCCTCAAGCTCGCCGAAGTCTGCAACCGGCTCGGCGTGACGACGGGCTCGTTCTATCACTACTTCACCAGCTGGCCGGTTTACACCCGTGACCTGGTTCAACACTGGCTGGATGAGCGCACGCTCCAGCATGTGGAGTTCGTACGAGCGATACCCGACCCGCGGCAGCGCCTCGACAGCCTGATCCAGATCGGCCTGACCCTGCCCCACGGGGCCGAAGCCTCGATCCGCGCCTGGAGCTCGGCGGACGCCCGGGTGCATGCGGTGCAGGCCCAAGTGGATCAGCAACGCTTCGACATTCTCTTCGAATCGGCGCTGGAAGTCCTCGACGACAAGCGGCAGGCGCAACTGTTCGCAAACTGGGCGATCTATCTGCTGATCGGTTACGAGCAGGCCCTGCTGCCGCGCGACACCTCCACATTCGAGTGGATCGCCGGCCAGTTGCTCGACGCGCTCGACTCCGGACGGTTTGCCACGGCGACCGACGACCCTCCCGGCGAGCCGTCTACAGCGAGCTGATCCGCTGCAGTGCCAGACGCGGCCCCCGTCGTTTGCTGACAGCGAGCCCGCTTTCGATCAGCAACCTCGTCACCCGGTGCCTATGTGGCCGCATCGGCTCCAACAGTTCGACCATGGCGTCGTCGGTGAACGATGCGTCCAGCGGCAGGTCGAGCAGTGTGCGGCCGATCATCGTCGCCAGGTGATAGTCGCCGACCGACAACGCGTCGGCATCACCGAACGCTCGCTGCGCTGTTTCGGCCGCGGTCCACTCGCCGACGCCGGGCAGCGACATCAGTGCCGCCCGGGCCTCTGCGGCGGGGCGGGCCACCAGCCGCTCCAGTGCGGTCGCCCGGCTTGCGCAACCGACGATGGTGCGGGCCCGCCCGCCATCGACGTTGGCACGATGAAACTTCCACGACGGGATGGTCCGCCAGGTCTGCGCCGACGGCGGCACCCGCATTCGCGACGGCGCCGGACCGGGGGCCGGCGTGCCGAACTCGGTGACCAGCAGCCGCCAGGCCCGAAAGGCATCGGCGCCCGGCACCCGCTGCTCGAGCACGGCCGGGATGAGCGACTCGAGCACCAGACCGGTGCGCCCGAGCCGCAGGTGCGGCACGCGCCGGTAGGCGGCGGCCACCGTCGGCTCGGTGGGCGCGAAGTCGGTCGCATCGTCGTGGACCCCCAACAGGCCCGGCGCCTGGTCGAGAAACTCCGCGGCGCCGGCGCCCCAAGCCGTGCAGTCCACCGCGCCGGGGGCCACCTGGACGATGCGCGCCGCCACCGGCCCGCTGGGCATCAGGCTGGTACGCCAGGTGGCGCCGTCAACGAGCTGCAGACACGGGTCTCCCGGCCCGCGGCGCAGTGGGCTCAGGGTCAGCGCGGGGCTGGCCGGGCCGGGAAAAGTGACGGTACGACAAAGCGAATTACTGATGACGCGATCATAAGGATCGCTTGTCGTCGTTGACCGCTCCGCGCTGCCCGGTCACGATGGACAAATGGCCACCCCGTTCGATGACCCGCAGGCGGAATTGGCGTGGATGTTTCTCCAGGGCATCTGCGGCGACGACGACCTAGACGATATTTTTGCGCTGGTCAGCGACGACTTCACCTGGTGGAGCATCCTGACCCGCCAGGCCGTCGACAAGGATGAGCTGCGGCAGGAAGTCGAGCAGCGCCGCCTCGGCTTGCGGATCAACCTGGAGCTGGTCCGGTGCATCAACGAGCACGAGACCGTGGTGATCGAGGCGCTGGGTGACTGTCATGCCGCCGACGGTTCGCACTATGACAGTCCGCTGGCGTACATAGTCGACACCCAAGACGGCCGGATCGTCTCGGTTCGCGAGTACACCGACACCCGGTTCGCCGGGCAATTGTTGGGACTTTAGGAGCCCGCGGCTTCGGCGACGCTGATGTCGGCCTTGTCGGGGTAGAACGCAACATGCCCGGCGATCGGCGCAACCGCCGCAAAAGGCTGCTCGTAGGTCCAGATCGCGTCGGCGACAGTCTCTCCCGCCGCGGTGGTGACGCTGTAGTAGGCGGCATCGCCCTTGAACGGACAGTAACTGGCGGTCTGGGTGCGGGTCAGCAGATCGGTCTTGACATCAGCCAGCGGAATATACTGCACCGCAGGGTGATTGGATTCCTGCAGAGTGAGCGCGCTGGCGCTGTCGGCGATGATCTCGCCACCGATCCGCACTGTGACCTGCCGTCCGGTCGGGGTCACGGTGATCGGGTACTCGGGAGTCGGGATGTGAATCGGTCGTTGGTTCATGCGGGGGTACCTCGCTTTTTGGCGTCGCGCAGTTTCATCCAGAAACGCGCCGCCTCCCGGATCGATTCCTCAACCGGTCGTGGCTGCCAACCGAGCTCGCGCACCGCCTTGCTGTGATCGACCGGGGCTTCGGCACGCATCATCTGCACCGACTTCAGGCTCAGCTCGGCATCCTTGCCGGTCAGGCTCGCCCGCAGGCTGCCCAGCGCGCCCAGTGCATACAGCGCCGGCACCGAGATCGAACGCGACGGCGCGGGCCTACCGGCTTCGTCGGCCGCGATCTTGACCACGTCCTGCAGCTGGATCAACCGTTCGGAAATCAGGTAGCGCTGGCCGTTGCGTCCCCGGTCGGCGGCCAGGATCATCGCGCGGGCGGCGTCGTCGACCCCGACCACTTCCAGCTCGATCCCTTTCATCAGGAACGGCAGCTTGCCGAATGCCGCCCCGGCAATGAACGCACCGTGCGGGGTCCGGCCCCAATCGCCGTCGCCGTAGGTGGTGGACACGCACATCGCGACGGCGGGCAGGCCGGATTCGGCGCTGCGCAGCACCAGCTCCTCCGCCTGCACCCGGGACTGGACGTAGGGGGTGAGTCCGCGCGGGTTGATGATGTCGTCCTCGGTGGCGACATGACCGCGGCGCCGGCCCACCGTGGCGTAGCTGCTGGTGAACACGAATCGGCGCAGGTCGGCATCTTTGGCAACTGCCAGGACGTTTCGGGTGCCCTCGACGTTGGTGTGGAACAACGGGCTCGGGTCGCGCAGCCACGCGCGGGTGTCCACCACGCAGTAATAGACGTCGTCGCAGCCCGCCATCGCCTCGGCCAGGGTGGCGGAGTCGAAGATGTCGCCGTGGAACCGAGTGACGTCGAGGTGGTCGATGGCGATGGTGTTGGCGCTAGGGCGCACCATCACTCGTACGTCTTCTCCGGCGTCGACGAGCTGGCGAGTGACGTGCGAACCCAGGAACCCGTTGGCTCCGATGACAAGCTTGGGCTTGCGGCTCACGCCTTGCCTCCGAACTGCTGCATCCAAGCGGCTGCCTCGTCGTCGAGGGTGCCGAGCTCCTGGGCTTTGCGGCACCACTTCATGCTCGCGGCGACGAAACGCAGCGGGTTGTAGATGTCCTCCTGGCGGGACCACAGGCCGTCGCCGGCGTAGGTGACGATCGAGATGTTGGTGGCGCTGATGATGGTGCCGTCGCCGGGGTCGCGCATGGGGTTGTCCAGTTCGCAGATGACGCGCCCACCCTCCTCGTCGATGACCGTCCACAGGGCCGGGAACTCGGTCATGTAGCTGCCCGGGAACGTCGACATGGTCTTGCGGATCCAGCTGCGCACCTCGTCACGGCCGTGCATGGTGCCCATCGCATGCTCGACGTATTCGACGTCGGGGGTGTAGTGCGCCACCCAGGCATCCCAGTCCTTGGTTTCGGCGGCGCGGGCGACGGTCTGCTCGAACACGTCGAATGCGGCCGCCAGTTCTGCGCGGCTGAACTGCGGTTTCGTCATGCCAAGAACTAGAACACGTTCTAGCTGGGTTGTCGAGGGTCCGCGCTCAGATTCGAATCTGGGTTTATATTCGAGACAGTGCTACGGTGACGCCGTCGGCCCAGCGCGGGCCGTGAGGAGGTTCGGTAGCCAGTGACATCCCCCAAGCCCGCCGTCGGTCTGCACCATGCCGCCTACGCCTGCGCCGACCTGGAGGCCACCAACCACTTCTACGAAGACCTGCTGGGATTGCCGCTGGTGCACACCGAAGTCGAGCACCTGCAGGAGGGCTACTTCCGGCACGTTTTCTACGACCTCGGCGACGGCTCGTGCATCGCGTTCTTCGACCTGCACGGCGTCGGGGAGAAGCCCGACTGGTCCAGCTCGTTGTCACGTCCGAATGGACTGCCGGTGTGGGTGAACCACTTCGCCTTCCGGGCCACCGAGGAGAAGCAGAACGAAGTCCGGGCACGGATGGACGCCGCCGGCATCAAGGCGCTGATGGACGTCGACCACGGCTGGTGCCACTCGCTGTACTACCTGGACCCCAACGGCATCATGATCGAGCTGTGCCGCGACACCCCTGGGTTCGAACCCGACCCGGAGAAGGCGCACGCCCTGCTGAACAGCACCGAGCGCGCCGCTGACCCCAAGGTGGTCACGTCGAAGACGACCACCACCCAGCTCGGCTGAGCCGGGCACCATGGGTCTCGGTTCCCTGACGTCGCTCACCGTCGCCCAGGACGGCCCGGTGGTCCGGGTGCGCATCGGCCACGGCGAGGTCAACCTGATGGACGCCACCATGATGGGCGACCTGTGGCGCCTGGTGAACTGGCTGCGGTCGCCGGCCGGAGGCGACGTCCGTGTGGTGGTACTGGAAAGCACCAACCCCGACTTCTTCATCGCCCACGTGGACCTGGCGCTGCTGGCCGCCTCGGTCGACGACACCGAGGCTGCCGTCGGCTCGTTTCAGAACCTGGTCGGGGCTTTCCGGGCGCTGGACCAAGTCACCATCGGGGTGGTCGCCGGGCGGGTTGCCGGCGGTGGGATGGAGCTGCTGGTCAACCTCGATCTACGATTCGCGGTCACCGGCCGGGCGGTGTTCAACCAGATCGAGACCGGAATCGGGGTCATCCCGGCCGGTTCGGGTCCGCAGCATCTGCTTCACCTGCTGGGCCGCGGCCGGGCACTGGAGGTCATCCTCGCTCACGACGACCTCGATGCCGATCTCGCCGAACGCTACGGGCTGGTCAACCGGGCGTTGGCCCCCGACGAGGTCGGACCCTTCCTGGACCGGCTGGTGCAGCGCATCGCAACCGTGCCGCTGGCCGACATCGCCGATGTCAAGGCCACGCTGGCCGCCCCGGACGTCGCCACGGGTCTGGCGGTGGAACGCTCCGCGTTCGCCCAGATGCTGGGCCGCGGTGCGGCGCTTCCGAAGATGCAACGCTTCCTGGCCGCGGGTGGCCAGACGCCCGATGGCGAACGTCGACTGGCTGATCTGGTGGCCGGCCTGGACCGGATGGAACCGGCGTGACGTCCGCGGACGGGACTGCCGGCCGCCCCACCGTCCGGGGCCGCGACACCCAGGCCCGCCTGGAACGGGCGGCCCGCGAGGTGATCGCCCGCAAGGGGTTTTTCAAGACGACGATCACCGACATCACCTCTGCAGCCAAACGCTCGCCGGCGTCGTTCTACCACTACTTCGGATCCAAGGAAGAGTTGCTGGCGTCGCTGGCCGAGGACTTCCGGGCCATGGCCCGCAGCCGCGCGGTGCAGGCCCTGCACCCGGGGCAGGATCTGCGGGACATCATCCAGGAGTCCGTGCGTGCGCACTGGGACACCTACCGCGAGCATCTCGGGGTCATGGTCGGGGTGTTCCAGCTGGCGATGATCGACGACGCGTTCGCCCAACGCTGGCGGGAGATGTGCGCCGACGCCATCGACTGGGTGGCCCAGACGGTGCGGATGGCTCAACGCCAGGGCTATTCGACCGACGCGGACCCGGAGCTGGTCGGGTCGGCCATCGTCGCCATGCTCAACCACTTCACCTATGTCTGGCTGGTGGCCGGCGGCGACGTCGCGGGCCGCGAACTCGACGAAGAAGCAGCGATCAAGACACTCACCGATACCTGGTATCGCTCGGTGAGCTGGCGCGATCAGGATTCATGATCAAAGGAGCAATGCAGTGGCAGTAACCCGCGAATTCGTTTCGCTCACTTCGGCATCGGCGGGCGTGAACCCCGCCGGTTACCACCCGGCCCAGGGGCTGTACTGGACACCGGCCGGCGTCAAGCCGAAGGTGGCGGTGATCGCCAGCCACTACAACGTGGACTTCGCCGAGCACTACCTGGCGCCGCTCATCGCCGAACGCGGGTACGGCTTCTTGGGCTGGAACACCCGGTACCGCAGCGGTGAGTCGTTGTTCCTGCTCGAGCACGCACTGCTCGATATCGCGGCCGGGGTGCAGTGGCTGCGCGAACAGGCCGGCGTCGAGACCATCGTCTTGCTCGGCAACTCCGGCGGTGGATCGTTGATGGCCGCCTACCAGTCGCAGTCCGTCGACCCGCACATCACCACCGTCGGCGGCGGCCCGGTGCCCGATGCGGTCAACACGCTGCCGCCCGGCGACCTGTACGTGTCGACCCAGGCGCACGCCGGGCGTCCGGAGGTGCTGACCGCGTGGATGGACCCGTCGGTGACCGATGAGACCGACCCGCTGTCGTGCGATCCCTCGCTGGACATGTACGCCGAGCAGAACGCGCCGCCCTACACCCCGGAATTCATCGCCCGCTACCGCCAGGCCCAGCGTGACCGCAATGATCGGATCACCGCCTGGGCGCAGGCGGAGCTGAAGCGGCTCAAGGCCGGCGGCACCTACGACCGGTCCTTCTCGGTGCATCGGGTGTGGGCCGACCCGCGCTACCTCGACGCCTCGCTCGACCCGTCGGACCGCCCGCTGAACTCCTGCTACCTGGGTGACCCGCGGCGCGCCAACCGCGCGCCGTACAACATCGCCGCGCACTGCACACTGCGGACCTGGCTGTCCATGTGGAGCCTGCAGACGTCGTTCTGTCAGGGCGCGCCGCACCTGGGCCGGATCACGTTGCCCTCGTTGGTGATCCAGGGCACCGCGGACACCGGTGTCTTTCCCAGCGACGCGCACCACATCCACGACTCGCTGGCCAGCACCGACAAGCAGCTCCATTTCATCCCCGGCGATCACTACCTGGAGCAGCCGACGGACAGCCGCACGATCTGCGCGGACCTGGTGGCGTCCTGGATCGCCGAACGCACCTGATGAGCGCGCTCGACTTCGACTTCCGCGACCCGGAGCTGCACGTCGATCCACTGACGTATCAGCGACGGTTCGCCGAAGCCGAACCGGTGCACCGCAACAGCCAGGGACTGTGGGTGCTGACCCGCTACGCCGACGTGCTGGCGATGCTGCGCGACGAGCGGGTCAGCACCGACCGGCGAAACCTGTACCGCAGCAAGCTCGATGCGGGTCGCCCGTATCTGACCCACGTGGAACACAACCTGTTCTACCGCTCCGGTGACGACCACCGCCGGCTGCGGGCCCCGCTGTCCCGGGCGTTCACGCCGCGGGCGCTGGCCTCGTTCGAAGCCGAAGTCGCCGCCCGGGCCCGGTCTTTGGCGGCCGGGCTGGACGCGGAAGGCTTCGACCTGGTGGCCGAATTCGCCAAGCCATTGCCGTTGGGGGCGATCGCCACCCTGCTGGGGGTGCCCGACAGCGAACTGGACAACCTGGCGGCCTGGTCGATGGCGCTGATCAGGGCGCTGGAACCGGCGGCATCTCGTGACGTGTTCGTCGCCGCGGACGACGCCGCCGCCGGGATGAAGGCGCTGCTCGCCGATCTGCTGGTGCTGCGCCGTGCCGATCCCGGCCACGACCTGCTGTCGGTGGTGGCCACCAGCGGACTGCCGGTGTCGGACGACGAGCTGCTGCACAACGCCATCTTCTTGCTGTCGGCCGGACACGACACCACCACAGCGGTGCTGACCGGAGCGGCCGCGCTGCTGATCGAGGAGAGCGGGCAACGCGGCCTGCTGGCCGATTCCCCACACGCCGTCGACGAACTGGTCCGGATGATCAGCCCGGCCCTGATGATCTCCCGGGTGGCCGGCGCCCCGATCGAGATCGGCGACGCCGTGATCGACACCGGTGCCCCGATCCTGCTCGGGTTGGCGGCCGCCAACCGGGACCCGGCGGTGTTCCCCGACCCTGACCGGCTCGATCTGGCCCGGTCGCAGACCGGCCACCTGGGATTCGGGTTCGGCCCACATGTCTGCCTGGGCGCGCCGTTGGCCCGTATGCAGATCCGGCTGGGCCTGCTCGCCCTGTTCGACCGGTTCCCCGAATTGACGGCGCAGGCGCCGCCGCACCGCGAGCCGAGCGCCGTGCTGACCAGCTATCGCTCCTATCGGCTGGCGGGCCACGGATAGCTGCGGATAATCGGGGCATGACCAATTACCAGAGAGCGATCCTGGCCGGCGGCTGCTTCTGGGGCATGCAGGACCTGATCCGCAAGCAGCCCGGCGTGGTGAGCACCCGAGTCGGCTACACCGGCGATCCCCATGTTCCGAACGCCACCTACCGCAATCACGGCAGCCATGCCGAGGCCATCGAGATCACCTACGACCCCGCGGCTACCGACTACCGCAACCTGCTGGAGTTCTTCTTCGCCATCCACGACCCGACCACGCGTAACCGGCAGGGCAACGACGTCGGAACCAGCTACCGGTCGGCGATTTTCTACCTCGACGACGAGCAGCGCCAGATCGCGCTGGACACCATCGCCGACGTGGAGGCGTCCGGCCGCTGGCCGGGCAAGGTGGTGACCGAGGTCAGCCCCGCCGGTGACTTCTGGGAGGCCGAACCCGAGCATCAGGATTACCTGGAGCGCTTCCCGGGCGGCTACACCTGCCACTACATCCGACCGAACTGGCAGCTGCAGCCCCAGCGCTAGCGGGATCAGTCCCGGCGGCGCACCGTGATCCGACCGCCCTTCTTGGGGGTGAAGGCTACGCCGCGGGAGTGGAACTTCTCCCCGGGCGCGGTGGTGGGCTCAATGGTCAAGCGCTCCAACACCGTCCGCAACACCACATCCATCTCCAGGTTGGCGAAGGTAGAGCCCGGGCAGCGCCGGGTGCCGCCGCCGTAGGGCATCCACTCGAACGCCGACGGGCTGCCGTCGATGTAGCGCTTGGGGTCGAATCCCTGCGGATCATCGAACGCTGCGGGGTTCTGGTGGACCTGGTTGATCGCGACGATCACCGAATAGCCGCGCGGAATCACCCACTCGCCGATCTGGATACTGGGCGCGTAGACACGCCGTCCGGAGAAGTCGATCACGGTGCACACCCGCTGCACTTCGCGAATCGTGGCGCGCCGCAATGTGTTACCGCCGGCGTCCGCCTCGGCGGTCAGTTCGTCGAGCAGTTGTGGGTAGCGGCTCAGCCGCTCGAAGACCCAGGCCATGGTCGATGCCGTGGTCTCATGTCCGGCGGCCAGCAGGGTCAACAGCTCGTCGCCGATCTCCTGGCGAGTCATGGTCGTACCGTCTTCGTGGTTGCTACGCAGCAGCCGGGTCAGAACGTCGGATCGGTTCTCGAAATCGGGGTCGGCTCGCACATCGGCGATCAGCTTGTCCAAGATGACGTCGTACTGAGCACGCCAAGCCTCCAGCTGGCCCCACGGGGTGAACCGGCCGTACTGACGAATCGGAATCGGCAGAGCCGCCAGCCGAGAGCCCAGCGTCACCCACTTGGGCAGGATCGCCCGCAGCTGATCCAGTTCAGCGCCTTCGGCTCCAAAGATGGTCCGCAGGATGACGTTCAGGGTGATCCGGTTCATCGGTCCGAAGGTCTCGAAGGACTTTCCGGTGGGCCAGCCGGCGATCTCGCGCAGAGTCTCCTCGACGATGATCTGCTCGTAGGCGCGCACGCTCTTGCCGTGGAACGGTGGGCTCAGCAAGTTGCGCCGGCGCCGATGCGCCGCGCCGTCGAGGGCGAACACCGAACCCTTGCCGAGGATCCGCGAAAGGTTGGGCTGGATGTTGCCCAGATCTTCGGGGTTGGTCAGCATGACCTGCCGGGCCAGTTCTGGGTCGGTGACGATGACGGTCGGCCCGAACAACGGGACCTCGACGGTGAAGGCGGCGCCGCACTTACGGGTCAGGCGTTGCAGCGCCCGGCGCCGGGCCAGGATGAACAACACGCCGGCCGCCAGCTTGGACCCACGCGGGCCGGGCGGCAGGTAGATCGCCGGTGAATCCGAGGTCTTGACGGTGTCCGCGGCCGTGCTGGCAACCGTGTGGGTCATGCGACGCCTCCCGACGTGGTCTTTGGTACCACTGCGTACCAATGCTTGCGGGAAACGGTACTCTTAAGTACCAACAAGTGGCAAGGCTTACGCGCAGGGAGGTGCGGCGATGACGGTGCCTGCGATCGATACCCCGGCGACCAATTCCGCCGACCCCTATCGGCACCGATTGCTCGACGGGCTGGCCGATTCGATCGCCGAGCGCGGCTACCGGGCCAGCACCGTCGCCGAGATCGTGCGCGCGGCCCGCACCTCCAAACGCACCTTCTATGACCACTTCGCCAGCAAGGAAGAGTGCCTGCTGGAGCTGCTGCGGGTGGACAACGAGGAGTTGGCGCTGCGAATCCGGGCCGAGGTGGATCCCCAGGCCGATTGGCAGGTCCAGATCCGTCAGGCGGTACAGGCCTACGTCGCCCAGATCCGGTCCCGGCCGGCGATCACGCTGAGCTGGATCCGCGACATGCCGTCACTCGGCGAGGTGGCCCGGCCGGCCCAGCGCCGCGGCCTGGAGCTGATGTCGAACCTGCTGATCGAGCTCAGCGGCAGTCCGGGGTTTCGCCGCGCGAATCTGCCGGCGCTGAGTCCGGCGCTGGCGGTGATTCTGCTGGGCGGCCTGCGCGAGCTGACCGCGCTGGCCGTCGAGGACGGTGCCGACATCGGCGTCATCACCGAGCCGGCCGTCGATGCGTCGATCGCGCTGCTGGGCCCCCGAGCCTGACTCAGTTCCAGGGCAGCGCCAGTTTGCAGATCTTGCGGACCACGGTGCCGAACTGCTTGAGCAGCGGGCCGGTGTTGTACGGCACGCCATAGCGCTCACAGATCTCGCGCACCTGCGGGGCGATCTCGGCGTAGCGGTGTGCCGGCAGGTCGGGGAACAGGTGGTGTTCCACCTGGAATGACAGGTTGCCGCTGAAGATGTGGAACCACTTGCCGCCGGTCAGGTTCGCCGAGCCGAGGATCTGGCGGTAGTACCACATGCCGCGGGACTCGTTCTCGGTCTCTTCAACGGTGAACTCCTGTGTGCCGTCAGGGAAATGCCCGCAGAAGATGATCGTGTAGGACCACACGTTGCGCATCAGGTTGGCGGTCATGTTGCCGGCGAACACCAGTGGCGCGAACGGGCCGGCCAGCAGCGGGAAGGCGACGTAGTCCTTGAGGGTCTGCCGGCGTACCTTCTGCCACGTCTCAAGCAGCATCTCCTTCTTGTCGGCGAAACCGATCTCGCCGGCCCGAATGCGCTCGGTCTCCAGCTCGTGCACCGCCACGCCGTACTGGAACAGCACCATCAGCAGGAAGGCGTAGAGCGGGTTGCCCAAGAAGTAGGGCTCCCACGGCTGCTTGTCGCTCATCCGCAGGATGCCGTAGCCCACATCGCGGTCCATGCCGACGATGTTGGTGTGGGTGTGGTGCATGTAGTTGTGCGAGTGCCGCCACTGGTCGGCCGGGCAAGCGTTGTCCCACTCGAAATCCCTGCCGTACAACGCCGGTTCGCCCATCCAGTCGTACTGACCGTGCATGACGTTGTGGCCGATCTCCATGTTGTCGAGGATCTTCGACAGACCCAGCATCACGGTGCCGGCCAGCCAGGCCGGCGGGATGATGCTGAAGAAGAGCAGGGCGCGACCACCGACCTCCAAGGTGCGCTGCGCCTTGATGATCCGATGGATGTAGTCGGCGTCGCGCTCGCCGAGGTCGTCGAGGACGCGCTGACGGAGGGCGTCGAGTTCGGCGCCGAAAGCATCGAGGTTCGCCGGCAGGTCGACGCGCGGGGCTTCGAGGACTTCGGTCGCTTCGAGAACTGGTGCGGACATGGTTGGCTCCTTGGTTTTAAAGGTCGATTTCGACGTCGCCGACGGGCACGGAGACGCAGATCTGGATGTCTTCGCTCTCGGCGGTGGAGATCGCGCCGGTGATCAGGTTGCGCACCGCGCCGCCGGTTTTGCGGCAGGTGCAGCTGTGGCAGATGCCCATCCGGCATCCGCTGACCGGTTGCAGACCGGCCGCTTCGGCCTGCTCCAGCAGAGTGCGGCCGTCGTCGACCACCGAGATGGTGCTGCCGAGAAAGCTCACCTGCCCACCGGACGGGTCGGCCGGAACCGTGAAGACCGGGGGCACGAAGCTCTCTGTGATCGCATCGGGGCATTGCTCGCGTACGGCCGACACCAGCGCCGGCGGCCCGCACACGTACACCGCTTCCGGGTTCGGCATCGCCGCCGCAAGATGCTCGGCGTCGAAATAGCCCTGCAGGTCGCCATCGTCGGGGGTGCGGGTGTAGCCATGCAGCACCTGAACTCGCGGCATGGCGGCGAGCTCGTCGTGGTAGCAGGCCTCTTCACGGCTGCGGGCGTAGTGGATGAAGGTCACCCGGCCCGCATATTGCTCGGCGGCCAGTGTGCGCAGCATCGACATCACCGGGGTGATACCGCTGCCACCGGAGATCAGCAGGATGCGGCGGGGGCGGATTGCCGGGAGCACGAAGTCGCCGCCGACGTTCTCCAGTCCGACGACCATGCCGGGCTGGGCGTTGCGGAACAGGTGCTCGGAGACGAGTCCCCCTTCGTGACGGCCGATGGTGAGCTCGATGAGGCGTTGGCCTTCGGCGCTTGCCGGCGAGTAGCACCGGGTGCGGCGGCGGCCGTCGATGTCCACGGACAGGTTGATGTGTTGGCCGGCTCGGAAACCGGGAAACGCGTCGTTGGGTTCGAGAAGCAGAGTCACGCTGCGCGGGGTGGAGCGCCGGACCGCGACGACCCGGGCCCGGGCGTCGTTACGGGTCCACGTCGGCGACACCAACTCGGTGTAGCGGTCGACCCCGTGGGGACCGGTGAGCAGATCGACCAGGCCGGAGCCCAGTACCCGCCGCGTCAAAGTTTGAGTGAACATATGTACACAGTGAACACTTGTTTACGACGAGTCAAGGGCTATTTGCCCGCTGTGTTACGCTTCACAACAGTGAACAGTCGTACGCCGAATTCACGGTCCGGGCGCACGCGGCCGCCGCGGCCC
Organism: Mycobacterium sp. SMC-19; assembly: GCF_045310815.1. Classification (NCBI taxonomy): domain Bacteria; kingdom Bacillati; phylum Actinomycetota; class Actinomycetes; order Mycobacteriales; family Mycobacteriaceae; genus Mycobacterium; species Mycobacterium sp. SMC-19. Next base: position 18,097 of record NZ_JBJIAM010000013.1, read on the forward strand.
GAACGCACGCCCCGCCCGGAAAGGCCGGAGCGGGTTTCGCGCGAGGAACGCAAGGAAGCCACCCGCCGCGCCATCATCAACGCGGCGCTGACCCTGCTGGACGAACGCAGCTTCAGTGCGCTGAGCCTGCGCGAGGTGACGCGCGCCGCGCACATCGTTCCGGCCGCCTTCTACCGCCATTTCGAGTCGATGGACGCCCTGGGCCTGGTGCTTATCGACGAATCGTTTCGGGCGCTGCGCGAGACGCTGCGCGATGCCCGCACCGGCGGCGTGGACCCCAGCCGGGTGATCGAGTCCTCCGTGGAAGTCCTGGTCAACAGCGTGGCCTCCCGCCCCGAGTACTGGCGATTCATCAACCGGGAACGCTTCAGCGGGATGACCGTGCTGCGCTATGCGATCCGCACCGAGATCCGGCTGATCACTTCCGAGCTGGCCACGGATCTGGCGCGGTTTCCTGGGTTCAACGCCTGGAGCGCCGAGGATCTCAATGTCCTGGCGGGACTGTTCGTCAACGCGATGATCGTCACCGCGGAGGCCATCGAGGACGCCCCCGATGCCGAGACGCTCGCCGAGATCAAACATGTTGCCGTCAAACAACTCCGGATGATCGCGGTCGCCGCCGGCGGCTGGCGCAGCAAGCCCTGAGCGGTGTCCACCGCCGCGCGGAACGCCCCCGGGAAGCTGGCCGACGTCACCGGCCCAGGCATCACCGACCGCTGGGGCGTGACGTGCGCAGACCTGGGCGCCTCCGTGCTGGCTCCTAACGGCACCCTGGTGTCGGTGTTCGGCGACACCTTCGCCGGCGAGCGGGTCGGCCAGGGCGATTGGCGATCCCCGGTGATCCTGATCGGCACCGGCGATGCCCGGCATCGGGTGCGCTACCAACGAGCCGGCGGCACCGATGCGCACTATGCGCGCCAGCTGTGGCACTACCGACACCGCCAACCAGCATCACGGCTGGACCGCTCCGCCATCAGCACCGTGATCCCGTCGGATCTACTGCGGGTGGAGCAGATGCTCTACCTGCACGCGATCGTCAACCGCGGGTTCGGCAAGGTGGCCTGGACCGAGATCTGGCAATCGGCCGACAACGGAATCACCTGGCACAACATGGGCGCGCGATTCCCCGCTCGGCTGCATCGCGGGTACGCCCAATGCTGGTCCTGGGACTACGACCCCGACGACGGCTGGGTGTACGTGGTCTCGACCGGGTTCCAGCGCGACAAGGGCGTCATCCTGCGGAGGGTTCGCCCGGCAGACCTTGGCGACCCGAGCAAATACTCCGGCTGGGGCTACCGCGGAGAGCGCCGGGCCTGGGGCCGAGCCCCGGTGCCCATCACCCCACCCGGTGAGACGTGGGGCGAGCTGTCACTGCGACGCCTAGGCCCGCAGACCTGGGTTCTCGGCGGGTTCGAATCGTCGCGCTACGCCCTGGGCTATCGAGTGCTGGAGTCCCCTACCGCCGAACTGACCGGAGCCCCGCTGCAACACCCGCTGCTTGGGAGTAGCTGGGACGACGAGGATCACGCGTGTGGTCGAGTCGCCCAGCTCTACGGCGGCTATGTGCTGCCCGGTTCCCGGGTGGATCGCACCGGCGGGGTGGGCCTGATGGTGTCGCAGTGGAACACCGCGCACGGCTGGCCGTACCGGGTGATGCAGTTCCGCGCGACGTTGCTCAGCGGCGAGAAGGTTCTCTAGTCCGGAGGTGCCGACGCCATCGCACCTGGACGGTTAACCGAGATTCCTCAGTAACTTTCTGGGTAAATGAGCGAAACTGTCCATAAAGCTGAGTTTTTCCTGGGGACCAGCTGCTAGGATTTCCGGCCAGTGGTCCGTGTAACTCCGGCGAGGGATATCGATCGTGACAAAGGTGAAGCAGTTTCTGTGCGGTGCGGCCGTCGCAAGCTTGGTCGCGGGAACGGGTGCGGCAGTAGGGACGCAGGTGGGCCTGTCCACGGTGACCGCCGACTGGATGCTTACCGCCGAGCACGTGTTGCTGATCGGCCTCGACGGCGTCAACCTCGCCAAGGTCCTGGAATACGCCTATAACGACGACAGCGGGTTCAAGACCGCGATGGACCAGGGCATCACCGGCACCGCAAGTCTGACCAACCACACCACGCTCTCCGGGCCCTCATGGTCGACGATCCTGACCGGCGTGTGGGACGACAAGCACGGGGTCTACAACAACCTGTTCCGGCCCGAGCCGTACAACGCGTGGCCGTCGGTGTTCAACCTGATCGAGTACAACAAGCCGGAGATCGACACCACGATCATCAGCAATTGGGAGTACCTCAACGAGCTGGCCGACTCCGGCCAGTACCCGGTCGACAACAACGTCTTCGTCCCGGCCGGGGAGAGTGCCGCCGACAGCGACGAGCAGGTCACCGCGCTCACCATCGCGCAGATTCTCGCTACCGCGGACAACCCCGATGACATCTCGAGTTTCCTGTTCTCCTACCAGTCCCAGGGCGACCACGCAGGGCACTCGTTCGCCAGCGGGTCGGACGAATATATGCAGGCCATCATCAATCTCGGGGCCAACATCCAGCAGATCCTGGCCGCGATCGCTCAGGTACAGGCGATCACCGGCGACGACTGGTCGATCATGATCACCACCGACCACGGCCACCAACAGAGTGTGACCCTGCCCGGGCTCAGCATCGGCCACGGCTTCCAATCACCCAATGAGACAACGTCGTTCGTCATCTTCGATCAAGCCGGCAATGATGCGACCGACGGCAGCCAGAACCTGAACTACTCGATCGCCGACATCACCCCGACCATCTTGTCGCTGTTCGGCATCCCGTTGCGCTCGGACTTCGACGGTGTCTCCATGGCGTTCGACCCGACCGTCCTGAACAGCCTGGTGGAGCCCGTCGACCTCAAGCAGGCGCTGACCGACGCGATTGCCATGTACGGCTACCCGAACATCGGCAACGACATCACGCTGGCCATCCGGACTCTGGCCGGGTCCGTACCGTACTTCCTCGACAAGTTCGTGGTCGGGATCGACACCTTCCTGCAGGGGATCGTCGACCAGGACATCTTCCTGGTCAGCGGCCTGGCCGAGGTCGCCCAGCAGATCAACGAATTCTTCGGCGGTCTCACGGTGAACGTGACCAACACGCTGGCAATGGGAGTCACGCATCTGCTCGGGTCGGGCGTGATCGCACCCGAAGACGCGCCGCTGCCGGCGCCGGGCAGCGCCGAGTTCACCGACCTGTCGGCGCTGCTCGACCTCGAGGCCCTGCTGGGCTGATCTGCCGAAGCCGGCGGCGCCACACCCAACCACTTCAACGAGGAGACCCGACCGTGACGAAGGTGAAGCAGTTTCTGTGCGGTACGGCCGTCGCCAGCCTGGTTGCTGGAACGGGAGCCGCGGCAGTAGGGACGCAGCTGGGCCTGTCTGCCGTGACCGCCGAGTGGATGCTCGCCGCCGAACACGTGCTGCTGCTGGGCACCGACGGCACCAACCTGGACAAGATCCTGGAGTACGCCTACAACGACGACAGCGGCTTCAAGATGCTGATGGACCGGGGCATCACCGCGGCAACCACCATCGCCGGACATATGACCATGTCCACACCCTCGTGGTCGACGATCCTCACCGGTGTGTGGGACGACAAGCACGGCGTGGTCAGCAACGTCTACCGGCCCGAGCCGTATACGACCTGGCCGTCGGTGTTCAACCTGATCGAGTACTTCAAGCCTGAGGTCGACACCACCGTGATCTCCGGCCGGGGCCTGTTCACCGAGATCGCCTCGACGGGCAACTACCCGGCCGACAACATCATCGGCATCTCCGGTGGCTCCACCTCAGCGGAGATGGATGCGCTGGTCACCCAGGAGACCATCGCCCGGATCCTGGCGACCACGAACAACCCGAACCTCGACACCTTCATGTTCTCCTACCAGTCGCAGGTCGACCATGCCGGGCACTCGTACGGCGGCGGCTCGGACGAGTACCGGGACGCCGTCATCAACGTCGGGGCCAACTGGAAGGAAATCCTGGAGGCCGTCGCCGCCGCCGAGGCGGCCACCGGTGACAAGTGGACGATCATCGCGGTCACCGACCACGGCCACCAGCAGAACCCGGACCTGTTCGGATTCAGCCTCGGCCACGGCTTCCAATCACCCAACGAGACGTCCAGCTTCGTCATGTTGTCGCTGGCGGGGAACGAAGCCCAGGCAGGCGGGCAGAGCCTGGCCTACCAGACCATCGACATCACCCCGACGATCTTGCAGGCCTTCGGCATCCCGATGCGCTCAGACTTCGACGGCACCCCGATGCAGCTCGACCCAGACCTGCTCAACAGTGTGGTGTTCCCCGCCGATCTCAAGCAGGCCCTCACCGACGCGATCCACAGCTACGGCTACCCGAACATCGGCATCGACGTCATGCTGAGCATCCGGGCGCTGGCGGGCGGGGCCGGCTACTTCCTGGAGAACTACGCGCTACCGCCCATCCTGAACTACCTGCAGTCGATCGTCGACCAGGACATCTTCCTGATCAGCGGGCTCGCGGAGGGCGCACAGTGGGTGCTCAAGACCGTCGGCGGCGCCACGGCCGACGTACTCACCGATATCGGCAGGGTCGTCGCGTATTTCACCGGCGCGGGGGTCATCCCGCCGAACGACGCACCGCTGCCGCTGCCGGGAAGCGCCGAGTTCACCGGATCGCTGGAGGCCTTGCTGGCGGACCACGCCTTTGCCGCACCCGACCTGGGCGGCTCCGACCTGCCCCTGATGCTCGACGTGGATGCCCCGTTGAGCTGATACAGCTGCGCTGACGCGCGTCTCGTCAGGTGAAATAACACACGGGCCTCCTCAGCAACACCCTGCTCACATGAGCGATTTCGGGCAGAAAGCTGAGTTTTCGCTGGGTAACTGTTAGTCTTGCGCCCAATTGGCCCGCACAACTCGACGAGGGATCCGATCGTGACAACTATCAAGAAGTTCCTCAGTGGTGTGGCCGTCGCCGGCCTGGTTGCCGGCACGGGGGCCGCCGTCGGGACGCCGACAGGGTTGTCCGCAACGACGGCCGACTGGCTCCTTGCCGCCCAGCATGTGCTGTTGATCGGCACCGACGGCACCAACCTCTCCAAGATCCTGGAGTACGCGTACAACGAGGACAGCGGTTTCAAAACCGCCATGGACCAGGGCATCACCGGAGCCACCAGCGAGGTCAACCACACCACGATCTCCGGCCCGTCGTGGTCGACGATCCTCACCGGCGTGTGGGACGACAAGCACGGTGTGATCAACAATGTCTTCGAGCCCGAGCCGTACGACAAGTGGCCGACGGTGTTCAACCTGCTCGAGTACCACGACCCGAACATCGAGACCTCGGTGATCGCCGACTGGGACTACATCAACGACATGGCCGCCGCGGGCGGCTATGGGGCCGACAACAACTTGTTCGTCCCGTTCCAGAACAGCTGGGCCGACACCGACGCAGAGGTCACGGCCCAGACCATCGCCCAGATCCTGGCGACCACGACCAACCCGAACGTCGACACCTTCACGTTCTCCTACCAGGTGCAGGTCGATGAGGCCGGACACGGGTTCGGTGGCGGATCCGACGAGTACAAGCAGGCCGTCATCAATGTCGGTGACAACATTCAAGCGATCTTGGCCGCGGTGGCGCAGGCCAGGGCGGCCACCGGCGACGACTGGTCGATCATCATCACCACCGACCACGGCCACCAGCAGTCGTTGGGCTTCGGCCACGGCTTCCAATCGCCCAACGAGACTTCGCAGTTCGTCATCTTCGATCAGGCCGGCGATCACGCCACGGACGGCAGCCAGAATCTGAACTACACGATCGCCGACATAACGCCCACGATCCTGTCGTTGTTCGGCGCCCCGATGCGATCGGACTTCGACGGTGTCTCAATGGCGTTCGACCCGACCGTTTTGAACGGCCTCGTGGATCCGGTCGACCTCAAGCAGGCGCTCATCGACGCTATCGCGATGTTCGGCTACCCGAACATCGGCAACGACCTCGCCCTGGGCTTCCGTACCGTCATCGCCACCATCCCGTACCTGCTCAACGGCGTAGTCACCGATATCGACAAGATGCTGCAGGGGATTGTCGACCAGGACATCTTCCTGATCAGCGGACTGGCCCAATTCGCCCAAGAGATCAACGACTTCTTCGGCGGTCTGTCGGTGGACGCGCTGCAATTGGTGGCACATGGCGTCGCCTTCCTCACTGGCTCCGGGACCATCGAACCGACCGACCCGCCGCTGCCGCCCCCGGGAAGCTCCGAGGCCACCAGCATCGAGTCCCTGTTGGCCGACCACAGCTACTCGGCTCCCGACCTCGGGGACTCCGACCTGTCGGGGCTGCTCGACGCACTGGTGGGCTGACAGCTCTTCGCACGCCGACATGCCGCCAGGTCGTTGACCTGGCGGCATCGGTGTTTTCGGCCGAGAGACCGCACCAGCCGCGCCACTTCAGCTGTGCTGCGCTAACGTCGCGGCAGGTACCTCACCCCGCGGGGCCCGGACCCGTTCTCGATCCCTGTTGAACAAAGGAGCGGCGACACCGTGAAGACCCCCATCTGCGAGCAATACGGCATCGACTTCCCGCTTTTCGCCTTCAGCCACTGCCGCGACGTCGTGGCCGCGGTGACCAACGCAGGCGGCTTCGGCGTACTCGGCGGCGCCGCCTACACCCCTGAGCAGTTGGATCAGGAGCTGACCTGGATCGACGAGCAGGTCAAGGGAAAGCCTTACGGCATCGACATCATCGTGCCCGCTAAATTCGAAGGCAAGGGCGAGAACCTTTCCGGCCACCAACTCTCCGACCGGATTCCCGACGAGTACAAAGCCTTCATCGCAGAACTGTTGGCGCAGCACGACATTGAGCCCGACGAAAAGCCCCGGTTGGGATCTGCCATGCTCTCCGGTAGCAACGGCGAACGACTGCTCGAAGTCGCGGTCGCCCATCCCATCCGCATGATGGCCAACGCGCTGGGAGTGCCGCCGGATTACATGATCAAGTCCGGCAAGGACAACGACATCCCGGTCGCAGCGCTCGTCGGCGCCAAGGAGCACGCCCTCAAGCAAGTGGCCCAAGGCGTGGATCTGATCGTCGCCCAGGGCACCGAGGCGGGCGGACACTGCGGCGAGGTCTCCACGCTGGTGGTCGTTCCCGAAGTCATCGAAGCCATCGACAACGCCGTACCCGTGCTTGCCGCCGGCGGAATCGTCACCGGCCGACAGATGGCAGCCTGCGTGGCCTTGGGCGCCGCCGGCGCGTGGACAGGTTCGGTGTGGCTCACCACCGAGGAGGCCGAAACAGCTCCGCACACCGTGCAGAAGATGCTCGCGGCCACCTCGCGCGACACCATTCGCTCCACCGGACGCACCGGTAAGCCCGCCCGTCAACTGGTCTCCGATTGGACCGACGCATGGCGGCCCAACGACTCGGGCCACCCGACGCTGCCTCTGCCGCTGCAGTCGATGATCGCCGAACCCACACTGCGTCGCATCGACAAACTGGCCGCTACCGGACACCCCGGGGCACAAGCCCTATCCACCTATTTCGTCGGCCAGGGCGTCGGGCTGATGAACAAGGTGAAGCCCGCGCGCGACGTCGTGTTCGAGTTCGCCGAGGACTACATCGCCGCCGCCGAGCGGCTCAGTGGCTCGGTGAGTGACTGACCCTCGTTTGTCCGTCGGGGGCCGACTTCGCGGGTAGCTTGTCGTCCGTGACCGGACGCGTGATCATCCTCACCGGCCCACCCGGGGCCGGCAAGTCAACGCTCGCTTCGAAGCTTGCCTCCGATCACGGCAAGGGCGTTCATCTGCACTCAGACGACTTCTGGCACTACATCGTTTCGGGCGCGATACCCCCGTACGACCCCGCCTCGGACGCGCAGAACCAGACGGTCATGGACGTGGTCGCAGGTGCCGCCTATGCCTATGCGCTCGGCGGCTTCGCCACCGTGATCGACGGAATCATCGGGCCGTGGATGCTCGACCACTTCCGAATCCGAGCAATGCAGTACCCGAACCTGCCGCTCGACTACGTGGTCCTGCGACCGCAGCGCGACATCACGCTGCAGCGGGCCCAGGCCCGAACCGCGCCGAGCGCCCTGATCGACGAGGGGCCGATCCTCTCAATGTGGGACCAATTCTCCGACCTGGGCGAGTTCGACAACCACGTACTCGACACCTCGAGCGAAGGGGAAGAGCACAGTGCCCGCCGGGTGGCAGAAGCCATCCGTGATGGCCGCTTCCGCCTATTTGCTCGATAGCGCCCTACGGGTTCTGCGGCTCCCGCCACATCTTCCACAGTGTCGGCCCACCGTTGGGGACGTTGATCTCGCCGATCACCCGGAAGCCGAAACGCTCGTAGTACGGCACGTTTTCGTGCTTGCTGGACTCCAGGTAGGCCGGGCAGAGCTCGGCATCGCAGCGATCGAGCCGCGGTTGCATGACGGCCTGCCCGAAGCCGCGCCCCCGTACGGACGGGTCGCTGCCGATCACCGCCAGATACCAGTGCGGCTCCTCGGGATGGTTGGCATCCAGCAGGTCCGTCAGTGCGCGGCCTTGCGTCAGCCGGAAGCCGAAGGACCGGAACAACGACGGCACCATGCGCAGCTGCGACCAGATCGACTGCTTCCAGCGGTTGGGTGGATCCCACAGCGCAGCCGCCCCGACGACCGCGCCGTCGTCGGCAACCTCGACGCCGCCGCCCGCCAGGTGATGAACCCGCGTGGAGGTGCCGAAGAACGTCGTCAACTGCTCGGTGCGAGCCTGATCGTCGGGAAGCAGCCACATCGAGACCGGGTCGTCGTAGAACGCACGTCCCAACGCCTGCGCCAGCGAGGGGATGTCCGATTTCAGCGCGGGCCGCGAGTCGATTGCCATGGGCCTAGATTAATGCGTCGCATTCGGGCACCGTGCAGAGCAAGATCAGCGGCTATGAGCACGCTGCTGTGGGACCAGCACACCTGCCTGCCACTGCAGGACAGCGCCGAGGTGGCACCGCTGACCCGCTACCAGCACTCCGGCGGCGCACTGCTGTCGGTGAACGCGGGCTACGCCCCGCAGCGCTTAGCCGACACCCTGGCCCTGCTGCGGCACTTTCGTCACGCCATCGAGGCTCACCCGGGCCTGACGGTCGCGACCGGACTGGATGATGTCGACGCGATCACCGGCGCCGGCGGCATCGCGGTGGTGTTCGACCTGGAGGATTCCAACCCGCTCGACGACGATCTGGGCAATCTGGCCGTGTTGGCCGAGCATGGAGTCCGTACGTTGTTGCCGACCTACAACCACACCAACCGCGCCGGCAGCGGGTGCCTGGACGCCGTGGACTCCGGACTGACCGCGTGGGGCCGCGCGATCGTCGCCGAGATGAACGCGGTGGGCATGGTTCCCGACGGCTCCCACTGCAGCGCCCGCACCGGCCTGGATATGTGCGCGGTTTCGGCCGGCCCCGTCGTCTACAGCCATTCGTGTATGCGGGCATTGTGGGATCACCCGCGCAACATCACCGACGATCAGGCCCTGGCGTGTGCGGCCACCGGCGGCGTCGTCGGTATCACCGCGGTGGGAATCTTTCTGGGCCCCAACACACCAACCCTCGACGCGGTGGCGCACCACCTGGAATACGCGGTTGAGCTGGTGGGCATCGAACATGTAGGCGTCAGCACCGACTACTCCTTCGACCACGCCGACTTCAATGCCGAGCTGCTCGCCAACCCGCAGTTGTTCGACGAAAGCTACACCCGGTGGGGCCCGATCCAGTGGATGCCTCCGGAGACCTGGCTGGGCCTGCGTGACCACCTTTCGGCACGCGGCTGGGCCGATGACGACGTCAATGCGGTGCTTGGCGGCAACTTCCACCGGGTGGCACGTGAGACATGGCGGACCTAGGTCTTGTGTTGTCCGTTGATGAAAGGCTTTATGGTGCTGATGAATTCGCTCGGTTTCTCCAGCAGGGGGCTGTGTCCTGATCCGGCGATGACGATCGGCTGCAGTCCGGCCTGGCGGTAGCGGTCGACGTTCTGGGCGGTCGGGGTCAGCACATCACTGTCACCCCACACCACCAGCACCGGCTTGCCCAGACCCGCCAAGCGGTCGGCCACCGCCCGCTCTTCATTGATCTGGCCCGCCGTCTTGGCGTCGCACAATGCGTTGTGCGTCATCCGTTTCAACGAGCGGTAGGCCAACGCGGGAATCGGAAATTCGGCGGCGAATCCGGTCTGCAGCGAGCTCTTGTCGACGGCGTCGAGGCTGCGCAGCTTGTCTACCGCAGCGCCGAGCACCGGCCAGCACACCGCGTTGCCCAGCGCGGGCATGGCGGTCATCCCCAACCCCGCGGGAGTGTCGGAGACGATCACTCGGTCCACCAGCTCCGGTGCGCTTTCGGCCAGTGCGGTGGCCACGGTCCCACCCATCGAATGCCCGACCAGCACTGCGTGGCGCACACCCAGGGCATCGAGCGCTTGGTGCACGGCAGTTGCCTGGCCCTCGGCGCTGTAGGGGCGGCGTCGCTCGGGGCCTCGGAGCCGCCGTGGCCGACCAGGTCGATCGCGACCACCCGCGATGTGTTTGCCAGCGCGGGCGCCACCGCCTCCCACCACTGGATCGACGCCGAATAGCCGTGCAGCAGCACGACGGCGCGGTCCCCACCCGAGCCGTACTCGCGGACGTTGAGATCCGGTCCGGGCAGCTCAAGCACCCGTCCCTGCGCGAACGGCTCGGCGGCGCGTGAGATGCGGTCGGTGACCACGGTATTGACCAGCAGTGCGACGAGGACGAGCGTGATTACCAAAGCGGCAAGGCGTTTACCCACCCGCTGACCGTATCCCGGTCCTAGCCTGGATCGAGATCGAATCCACAGGAGGTAGCAGTGAGCGACCACGACATTCGGATGATCGTCTTGTCCACCGACGACCTGGACGAATCGATCAAGTTCTACAGCGAGACCCTGGGCATGCCGCTGAAGTTTCGCGACGGCGCGCACTTCGCCCCCCTCGATGGCGGCTCGGTGACGCTGGCGTTGGCGACCGCGGTGGATCACCCCATCCACGGGCAGGTGGTGGTCGGTATCAAGACCGACGATGTCGACGGCGCCGCGAAAGCCATCGAGGCCAGCGGCGGCGGAATCGCGAAGGGCCCCTACGACGACGCGCACGAGCGGCGGGCCGTGGTCTACGACAACAAGGGCAATGGGCTGGTGTTCTATAAGCCATTGGGGCGGTAAGGGTCAGCGCTGCCAAGCACGATCCAGGGGCCTTGGGCCTGGTTGAGGTCTACCATCCGGATTGTGACCATGACACCACCTCCTTGGCCCACACCGCCGCCCGCCCCGTCATCCCGGCGATCCACTGCGGTATTCGCGGCGCTTGCTGCGTTGCTATCTGTCGCCGCGTTGATCGTGGCGATCATTTCGCTAACCCGATCAGCAGATGCCTCATCGCCTCACTACACGGCCGCGCAGCAGGCCGACGCGAAGAAGCGCCTCTGTGACAGTTACAAGCTTGCAGCTCATGCGGAACACATTGAGACGAACACGCCTAATAACGTTGCGCTCGGGAGGCTGTCCGCAACCAACGGCGCACTGATCCTGGAGACGGCCGCAGCGGACCCTGCCCTAGACCCAAAGTACCGCGATGCAGCCCGCGCGCTCGCACTCACTTACCAAACGCTCGTGGCGGTTGCCACTGGTAAAGATGGAGGAGACCCGGAGCTCGAAGCGGTGGTTACGGACGCAAACGCCAAAGACCGCGTGATGACCGAGCTTTGCGGCAATTAGTCACCTTCTAGAGGCGGTGAACGTCGGTTGAAGGCACTCCGATGCTGCGCCATCGGCTCAAACATTTGGCCCACAAGATCAGCCTGTCCAAGCCGTACATCGCGACCACTCCCCGCTGGAGCGGCAACTAGGTTTCCGCCTGCGCCAGCTAACGCGCTGCCCCCGCCATTACGTTCAGTGCCCAGGACGTCCGCCTGCCGACCGACCGCAGTCTCGATCAGGATGTAAACGCGAAATCGCGTTGAGGGCTACCATCCGCAATGTGACCATGCCATCGCCCTCCTGGTCGGCACCACCTCCTGTTCAGCCTCATCGTCGGTCAGCCCTTGTACTCGCAACGCTCGCCACCTTGCTGGGCATTGCCTCCGTAATATTGGCTGTTGCGGCATTGATTCGGCCGGCAACCAGTCCCACTCCTTCGGCAGCCCAGAAGACGGCCGCGAGGGCGGACCTGTGCGATCGGTTCAAACCTGCTAGGAGCGCGATACACATCGAGACCAACGGCCCCGATGCGGGTCTTGGACGTATCGCTTTGATTAACGGCGCGCTGGTCCTAGAGAGCGCTACTGCGAATCCAGCCTTGGACCCCACATATCGCGACGCAGCCCAAGCCGTGGAGTCGGCCTACCAGGATCTAGTTATTGAATCTTCCAGCGGCAAGGCGGGCGATCCTCGGTTCGATAACGTCGTGAATACCGCCAACGCCAAAGAACGCGTATTGAAGGAACTATGCGGTGACTGATTCACCGACTGATCTTCCCCCGGGTAAATGGTCATTTTACTTGGTGGGCACATGGTGGCCTGGCGCCCCGACCCGACCCGAGAGCGGCATCCAGCACTGGTCTAGTCAATCTGACGCCAAAGAGAACGAAGCTATGGAACTCCGGGACTTCACAAACGGCGTAAGCGCGAGAAACAGTGGAAAAACCACGGAAGACGAGCTAATGCGGCTACGTATCGGCTACAACCGCCTGACGAACGCCGCCGAGCACTGTCGGAGCAAAAGCACAGCTAGCGACAGCGTAGTCAAGGCCGTTAATGAACTCCGTCAGAATTTGACGAATATCGCCGCCCAGTACAACCCACAGATCGACGACCGCGTAGCGAAAAATACGCCCGAGGCAATGACCGAAGCCATTGGGCTAATCGTCGAAGCCAACAGCAAAGCAGCCGAACATAGCTCAGAAGCCAACCGACAGATCATTGAGGCAACCCAGCAGATGTTCAAGGATCTGGGCCTCGAAGGCGACGCCCAGAAATGGCTGCAAGATAACGGCGCACAATTCAGCACGTCACCGCCGCAACCACCCACCGGCGAAGAGCTGAGCAGAAAGGCGGCTGGTACCGACCAGCTTCCATTCCCTGGGGATGCGGAGAACCGCCCCATTCCCAGGAGCGTGGACGATCTCCTTCTTCCGGAAGGCCGCGCCAACAGCGCCGCAGGCGGCAACGACACTGGCGGGACGGGCGGTACCGACAGGGGCGGCCAAGCGGTTCCAGGCGGCGGAGCGCCCAGCGACGGCAACAGTGCGGTTGGACCAGCCGCCGGGCACGGGGGCGTAACCGAGCCGGGGGGAGCAACCGGAGGCGTTGGCGTCGTCGGGCCGACAGATGCGTCCGGTGCGGGCCCAAACCCGGGCGCCAGCGGCACTACCGGCGGTACGGGCGGCACCGGCACAAACAGCGGCGGCGTGGTCACCAGTAGCGCTGCTGGCGGCACCGGCGGCACCGGCACAGGCAGTAGTGGCGTGGTTACCAGTAGCGCTGCTGGCGGTACAGGCGGCACCGGCACAAGCAGTAGTGGCATCGCCGGATCTCCAGGTGACCAAACGGGCATCACTAACCTCGCCGCGAGCGGGCCGTCAGGTGGGGGCGGCGGCTTCTCGGGAGGAGGGGTCGGATCACCAGGCGGCATGCCACCTCCCATGGCTTCCGGCATGTCAGGCCTGGGCAGCCCCGGCGGCGGTGGGATGCCACCCGGCCTTCCGGGCGGCGGGCCGACCCAGGCGCTCGCATCGGGCATGCCTGGTGGTGGACCTGCGGGGCCGGGAGGGCCGCCATCACCATTGGCGCCAGGCGGAGCAGGCCCCGGGGGGTTCGGTCAGCCATCGCAGATTCCCCCCTCGCCGTCCGTGACGCCGATGGCCGGCGGCGCGCTGGGCAATATGGCCCAATTGGCCAGCCCTAACACCGAGATCGCCCCGTCCGCACCCACCGCCGGCGCGACACCGGCAGCACCAACGGCACCGCCGGTAACAGCGAGCCCGGCCTCGGCATCGTCGGGGCCGATCAGCGCCGGCCCGGCGGTCCCGTCGGGCCCCTTGCCCGGCTACGGGGCAGACCTGCGCCCAGCAGCTGGCGCCGTCCCGGCCACACCGACCGCACCTGCCGGTCCTGCGGGCCCGACTCCCCCGCCCCCGCCCGGCGGCGCCACGACGCCGACGTCCGGGGGGCCAACCGTTGCCTCCACCGGCGATCGTCCGGCACCGGGCAAACCGACGCCCAGCGCAGCCAGTCAGTCCGGCGCATCGGTGGCCGGGAGCATGGGCGCTGGGGGCACGGCCGGGGCCGGAGCCGGTACGGCCGCCCGGCGTCTGGCCGAACATCATGATCTGCAGCGCAAGGTCGACTGCGTGGCCCGCCAGGCGCCGAACCTAACTTGGGCGGCCGGCCTTCGCGACGACGAGACCACCACCGTGCTGGCCACCGACTTGGCCGGCGGCTGGATCCCGCCCACCGTCAAACTCCCGCCCGGGCTCACGCTTCTGGATCCGGCCCACCGCCGCCGTGACACCAGCGCGGTCGATCTGCTGGGTGCGGTGATCGCGGCCGCAGCCCACCAACCGAACACCTACGTCACCGAGGCCGGTCCGAACGATCCGATTCCCGGCAGTGGGGAGCGCGCCCGCTATGGCCAGCACGTCGACGAGCTAGGTCCCACGCTCATCGATATCACCGGCACCAACGACCGCCTACCGCGGATCGTGCAGACCGTGGCACGCGCCGTGGCACGCAGATCCGGCGTCGCCGACAACGAGATCGCGCTATTCCGGCAGGTAGTCACCGATACGCAGACGCGCGTACTCTCGGCCTATCCCCAACATGCTCCGCGGGATGTCGCCGACTGGATGCTGTTGGCGGCCATCGACGCCCTGATCGACGGAAGCGAAGAGCTGGCCCGCTACCACCTGGCGTGGTATCTGGCAGTGGCAGTACGGCATGGAGGTGTTAGGCCATGACAGACGACTTCGTGAGGCACTACGGTGCGGACTTCTTGCACATTGCGCTCTCACAGCCCCCGACGCCGGTCCCCCCGGGACCGGTCCATCCCGGCGGATCGTCCCCGGTCGACGCCACGATGGCCGCATTCGGTGCCGCAACCAACCTGAACCTGGTCGAGGAGAACACCGAACTCGCCAACGATCACCGGGACCGCACCGGCCACGCCGCCGATGCCGTGCGCAAGTTCGGCGAGCACGAGGCCGACGCGGCATCGAAGTTCCAGAACGTCGCCTCGCAGGGTGACGCCTTGATGGCACAGCAATCACCGCAGGAAGCCATGGGCGGGGCGATGCAGGGTGTCAACGGCGCGATGCAGGGCATCACCAGCGCACTCAGCGGGGCTCTCGGTGCGGTGAGCAAGCTGCCCCAGGGGTTGATGCAGGCCGGCCAGGGCGCGTTGTCGCCGCTGATGAGCGCCGCGTCGTCGCTGGGCAAAGCGGGGCTCGGCGGCACCACGCTGGCCTCGGACATCAGTCCCGACCCCGGCTTGGGCGGCGGGGACTTCGGCTCGGGCGGAAGCGGCGGAGGGCTGGGCCTGGGCACCACGCCGGCCAGCAATCTGGGCCCGCCCCCGGTTCCGGGGACATCGACACCGACCACGCCCGCCAGCTCCCTGGCCAATACCGGTGCGGCCGGCCCCGCGGGCGGTGCGCCCACCGCGGGCGGGGGCGGCGGCGGGATGATGCCGATGATGCCCGGCGGGGCAGGCGCCGGCGGCAAGGGCGGCAAAGATGACAAGGCCGACGCGAAGCGGATCGCCGCCCCCGGGGTGCCCAACGGCCAGCCCGTCAAGGGCCGCACTACGGCCCCGCCCAATGTGCCGGTGACCAAGTCCGTCGCAAAGGACGCCGGCCATCCCGGCATCACGCCGCTGAAACGCATTGTGGACAAAGACGATTCGTCGAAGTGACCGCGCCCACCTGCGCTACTTGACCCGCTCGGAGATCATTTGCGCCACGGTTTCTGCGATCTGATCCGACCGCGGAATCCCTTGGACAACGACATCAATCAGCACCGACGATGCAACGCGGTACATGACGCTCTGCGAGTTTCCAGGGAAGACCAGGGCAACGGTGGTTGGATCCTGCTTGTTCAGGCTGAATTCGTAAAGCTTTGCCCGTAGCGCCGCACAGGCCTCGAAAGAGGCTGCGAGGCGGTCGAATTCAGCTCTCGCCGCGCCTTCGTCAGTATAGATTCCGATCCCCTGCGCGACGGTAGAGATGGTGCTTATCTCTCCACCAGCGGCCGTGTATGTCACGGCACGAAACTGTGACCAGTTGTGACCGAAAGCGTCTTCTTGGCCAAACACCGGGCGACACTGCTCCGGCGTGTAGGAGCTTTCGTGATGCGACACCGGCGCGTCCCTCACCGGCAGCGAAGTGAGATCGTCACGGTCAGCGACATGCTGGACGTCGCCGAGGCCGACGAGCAACGAACCGGCGTCAATGCCGGGTGCCGCGCCAACACCACCGGAATGGCAGGAACTTAGCGCCGCGAAAAGACAGCACGTTATCGCCGGACTCTTAAATCCCTTGCGAATCACGCTAATCCCTCCCAAAGACCACAGGATCAGACACCGATAAGCGCGGCGTTCTGTCGCCTCAGGAACGAACCGATCAGGTCGACCACCACCCAGTGTCGCGCCACATCGATCCCAGTGATGATTCCTAGGTTGCTGGTGGAGCCGTCGACTTCCGCTGTTACCGGCGAGCCGATGATTTTGGCATCGATGCCGGCGTTCGCGTCGTCCGCGGCGACGACGACTCGATCGATGCCGGCAGGGACGTCGACCACGTGCCCTTCGACGACTCTGCCGTCGAGGTCTGTCCACGCTGCGCGAGCCCGGTTGTGTTGCACCGCATCGATTGTCTCGATCGTGTCGGCTGTGGGCGGCCTGCCGTTGACTGTTCCGTTGACGGGCAGAGGCCAGCCGCCCGGACCGGAACTGAACACCGCCAGCGCAGATGTCGGCATCGTCCAAGGCTCATCGGCCACTCGCGGACGTGATTCACCCGCCGCCAGGTAGGCGATCTGGCCGACCTTGGTCCGAGTTGGGGCCAACCCAGCGTCTTCGATCTTCATGACGGCGACCGGAGCATCGCCGTCACCGTGGGCGCACTGTGCGCCGGTCACAAAGCCGGTGGACCGTCGGCCCGCGGCGTCCGGATCCGGGAAATCCACATAAAAGCCGGTCGTACACACGGTCGCCGTGGATCCCTCGCCCACCAATACCTGAATGCCGGGCCGCAACTGCGACACCGGTCTCGGCGCCACCGTCGCTTCATTGACTGTAGGGGGAAGGTTCTCCATATATGTTGCCCCAGCCGACGGAGCCGTCGCAGTCGAAGCGCTTCCGGGATTCCTCGCCCCACAACCAGGCACCGCCAAAACGAGGACTGCCCCCACGACGCTCAATGCACGGGCCGCCGCAGCGAACGCGCCCGACTGGTCCGCCATAGCGCAAAACCTACGCGCGTCGTCGTCATCGCGTGTGCGCAAGTGACTGGTTCCCGCTGGCCAAGGCCAGTAATGTCGTCGCGGTGCGCTTTGTCGCCGCAGGGGGCGGCGGCGCCGAGCGTGCGTCGTTAGGGGTAGCAGAGCATGCCGCTGAGTCTGTCGAACCGGGACCAGAACTCCGGTCACCTGTTCTACAACCGACGACTGCGCGCCGCCACCACCAAATTCTCGGTGCGGATGAAGCACGACGACCGCAAGCAGACCGCCGCCATCGTGCTGTCCATCGTGCTGATCTTCATCGGCATGGGCTGGATGCTGCTGCTGAACGTGCTGCGTCCGGCCGGGATCGTGCGGACGTCGTCGATCGTCGGCGACCGCGACTCCGGTGCGATCTACGCGCGCATCGACGGGCGGTTGTACCCGGCGCTGAACATCACCTCGGCGCGGCTGGCGGTCGGAAACGCGCAGGTGCCCACCTGGGTCAAGCCCGCGGAGATCGCCAAGTACCCGACCGGCCCCATGATCGGCATCCCCGGCGCCCCGACATCATTGGTCGCCAATACCGGCGCCCCCTCGGCGTGGGCGGTCTGCGACACCGCCGGCTCCCCGCGCCGTGCCGAACCCCCCGTGGTCACCGCGATCGCGGGCCCGTTGAGCCCGGCCGGCCGCGCCGCGCCGCTGGCCTCGGGCGCGGCCGTGCTGACCCGCTTCCAGGGCGCCACGTACGTCATCTGGGGCGGCAAGCGGTCCCAGGTCGATCCCGCCGATCGGGCGATCACCCTGAGCCTCGGCATCGACCCCGGCATCACCGCTCCGGTGGAGATGTCGCGGGCACTGTTCGACGCGCTGCCGAGCACCGAACCGCTGCGGGTCCCGGTGATTCCCCTGGCGGGCACGCCGTCGCAGTGGGTGCCCGGGTCCCAGGTGGGGGCGGTGCTGGAGACCCGCACGGCCGGTGGCGGCTCCCAGTTCTACGTGTTGGTGCCCGACGGGGTCCAGAAGATCACCAGCTTCGTGGCCGACCTGATTCGCAGCGCGAACTCTTTCGGGTCCGTGGCGCCCCTGGTGGTCAGCCCGGACAAGCTGGTCAACATCCCGGAAGTGGGCACGCTGCCCGTCGAGTACTACCCCAACAGCAGGCTCAAGTTCGTCGATACCGCCGCCGACCCGACGACGTGCGTGGGCTGGGAAAAGGCTTCCGGCGACCGGCAGGCGCGGATCACCTTGTACAACGGGCGCGGCCTGCCCGTGTCGCCGGGGATGGACAACCGGATCGTCCGGCTGGTGCGCGATGACCGCAGCCCCACCTCCGTGGTGGCCAACCAGGTTTTGGTGTTGCCGGGCGCAACCAACTTCGTCACCTCGACCAGTGAACTGCTCGACTCCGATTCCCGTGAAACCCTCTTCTGGGTGTCACCCAACGGTGTCCGGTTCGGCATCGCCGCCGAGAGCGAGACCCTGCGCGGCCTCGGCCTGGATCCCGGCTCGGCGCAGCAGGCGCCGTGGCCGCTGCTGCGCACCTTCGCGACCGGTCCGGAACTGTCGCGGCATGCCGCGCTGCTGGCACGCGACACCGTGGCCTCGGCCGGCGCGGTGCAGCCGGTGGTCCCCAACAATCAGCAGGGCGTCCCGGGAGGGCACTGATCGATGTCCAAACGCGCATTCGTTCCGGTCCGACTTCAGGTTCCCGAGCCCAAACCGGTGCGGGTCGCTCCACGCGCACCGGACGCCCTTCCCGAACGGGAGCCGCGCAACCTCTGGGTGATGATCGGCATGCCCGCGCTGATCGTCGCGCTGATCGGCACCATCGTCATGCTCTACGTGTCCGGGGTGCGCAGCTTGGGATCGGGCATGTTCCCGATGGTGGGCATGGCGGGCCTGGGCATGCTGATGTTCTCCGGGCGATTCGGGCGGGCCCGCAAAATCAGCTGGGGCGAGCAGGAAAAGAACCGGCGCAGCTATCTGCGCTCCCTGGACGGCGAGCGCGACGAGATCCAGAAAGCGGTCTGCGCCCAGCGCAATGCCCAGGAGTTGGTGCACTCCAACCCGCAAGACCTGGGCGCGGTCATCGGCGGGCCGCAGATGTGGGAGCGTCGCCGCTCCGACGCGGACTTCCTGGACGTGCGGGTGGGCGTCGGCGTGCAGCATGCCCCGGACTCGGTGTTGTCGGTGCAGTGGCCGGAGATCCCGATCGACGAGGAACTGGAGCCGGTCACCGGCCAGGCGTTGCGCGACTTCATCCTCGAACAACGCAAGATCCGCGACATCGCGAAAGTGTTCAACCTGCGCTCCCGCCCGGGCTTCAGCTTCGTCGGCGAGGACCTGGATGAAGTCCGCTCGCTGCTGCGGTCGATGCTGAGCGGGCTGGCGGTTTTTCACAATCCGCTTGACGTCAAATTGATGGTGGTGACCCGGCACCCCGAGCTGTGGTCGTGGATGGTCTGGCTTCCGCACAACCAGCACGACGAACTGTTCGACGCCTGCGGGTGGCGGCGCCTGGTGTTCACCAGCCCCACCGAACTCGAGGCAACACTCGGCGCCGACCTGCATATGAAAGGCAAGCGCGGCGCCTGGCGGCCGCCGTCGGCACCGAGTCCCACCACCATGGGATCGGCGTTGGAGACCGGCGCTGACGGGCACGATCTGGGTCCGCACTGGCTGATCGTCGACGACAACACCGGCAGCCCCGAGGCCTGGGAGAGCGTCGTCGGCCGCGTCGGCAAGGAAGGCATCACGGTGCTGCGGGTGGCGTCCCGGCTCGGCACCGGTGTCGGGTTCGCCCGCGACGAGATCTTCGAGGTGATCGACCACGCGGCCCGCCACCACAGTGCCGAGGACCCGTCCCCGGACCATGACGGCGACGGGCGCGGCGCCGGCGCGTCACCGCGGCCCATGGTCCGCGCCGGCGGCAAGTTCTTCGCCCATGCCGACCAACTGTCGGTGCCGCGCGCCTACCGCTACGCGCGGGCGATGGCGCGCTGGTCCCCAACGGCCAGTGTCGACGTCGCCGACGCGGGCAGCGGCGCCCTGGAACTGTTGCGCGCGCTGGGAATCGACGACGCTCGCGAGCTGAACGTCGACCGGCTGTGGGCCGAGCGGCGCAGTCGCGGCGACGAGCGCTGGGCGGAGATCCCGGTCGGAGCCAAGCCCAACGGCGAGCTGCAGAATGTTGTGTTGCGCGCAAAAGACTTCGGCGGCTTCGGTTTCCACTCGGTGGTGATCGGCACCAGCGGTTCGGGCAAGTCGGAGTTCTTCCTGTCGCTGGTGTACGGGATCGCGCTGACCCACTCACCGGAGACCTTCAACGTGATCTTCGTGGACATGAAGTTCGAGTCCGCGGCCCAGGACATCCTCGGCATCCCCCATGTGTCAGCGGCCCTGTCCAACCTCGGCAAGGACGAGCGACACCTCTCCGAACGGATGCGCCGAGCCATCGACGGGGAGATCGCCCGGCGCTACCGACTGTTCAACTCGGTCGGTGCGCGCGACGCCAACGATTACGAGGAGATCCGGCTGGCCGGGCGCGACCTGGAGCCGGTGCCCATCCTGCTGGTGGTGATCGACGAGTACCTGGAGCTGTTCCAGAACCACTCCAAGTGGATCGACCTGATCATCCACATCGGCCAGGAGGGCCGCGGCGCCAACGTCTTCTTCATGCTCGGCGGGCAACGCCTTGACCTGTCGTCATTGCAGAAAGTCAAGTCCAACATCGCCTTCCGGGTCGCCCTGCGCGCCGAGTCCGGTGACGACAGCCGCGAGGTGATCGGCTCGGATGCCGCCTATCACCTGCCGTCGAAGGAGAACGGCTTCGGGCTTTTGAAGGTCGGCCCGCGCGACCTGGACCCGTTCCGCTGTTTCTACCTGTCGGCGCCGTTCGTCGTCCCCAAGCGCAAGACGTCCTCGGGCAAGACCCTCGACATGACTCTGACCAAGCCCCGGCTCTACACCTGGCAGTACCAGCCGCTGGATGAGGCGGATGCCCAAACGCTGCAGGATATGTCGGCCACCGACGCCGAACCCGACGAGTTCCTTCTGCACGCCGACGGGTTCAAGAAGAAGAAGATCGTCGACGTGCTGCGCGAGTCGCTGATCGCCGCCGACCGCAAGGCGCCGCACCTGCCGTGGCTGCCCCCACTGGAGATCTCCGAGCCGGTCGACGCCCTGGTGGCGCGGTACCGCGGCAAGCCGTGGGACGTCGACTATGGCAGCAACCCCGGGCTGGTGTGGCCGCTGGCCGTCAAGGACATCCCCGAGGACGCCCAGCAGCTGGTGCACTGCGTCGACGTGTTGCGCAGCAACGTCATGGTGGTCGGGGCCAAGAGCCGCGGCAAGACGACCACGCTGATGACGCTGATGTGTTCGGCGGCGCTGATGTATTCCCCGGCTCGGCTGACGTTCTTCTGCGTCGGCGGCGCCACGCTGGGCTATGCCGAGACGCTGCCGCATGTCGCCGACATCGTCTCGCCCGCCGACCGCGAGGGCGTGGAGCGCACCGTTGCGACCATGGCCGCGCTGATCAGCGCCCGGCAGGACACCTTTCGCCGCGACAAGATCGACATCAACGAATTCCGGGAGCGGCGCTTCGGTTCCGGCGGCGAAAGCCTCGCGGGCACCGACGCAGGCGATCCCTACGGTGACGTGTTCCTGGTCATCGACGATTTCTCCGACCTCTACGCCGCCGACACCATGCTCGGCGACCGGATCATCGCGCTCAGCGGTGTCGGTCCCGAGTACGGCGTCCACCTGATGACCAGCGCGTCAGGCTGGATCCACGGCCAGCGCCAGACGTTGCTGCAGAACTCCGACGTGCGCATCCAGTTGCGCTTGCAGAACCCGGGCGAGAACGAGATGGGCACCGCCTCGCTGGACGCGCGCGACGCCGCCAAGCGCACCGTGAACCGGCCCGGCTTCGGTTTGACCGAGTCGCTGCACGAGATGCTGATCGGAGTGCCGGAACTGGCGGCCGAGGACGGGGCCCGGATCGGAACCCGCGAATTGGGGACGCGGGTCGCCGAGGTCGCGGGCGTGACCAAGCACGCCACCCTCAAGCGGCTGCCGCCCGCGGTGGCGCTGTCGGAGGTCCTGGCCTACGACGTGGCACAGCGTCCGCCCGCCCAGACCGCCCCGTCGATCGCGTTCATGATCGGCGAGCAGCACGACCTGCTGCCGGTGCCGCTGATGCTGTCCGAACACCCCGGAATGATGATTCTGGGGCGGGCCCTGTGCGGCAAGAGCGCCACCCTGGCCGCGATCGGCGAAGCGGTGATGGCGCGGTTCAGCCCGCAGGAAGCCCAGATCACCATTGTCGACCCCAAGACCGGACCGCTGCGCGACCTGCAGGGCGCCGGCTACGTCAATGCCTACGCCTACGACCAGGACGAGATCGACGAGGTGCTGACCACGCTGGCCCAGCAGGTCCTGCTGCCCCGGCTGCCCGCCAAGGGTCTGAGCCAGGAGGAGCTGCGTGCGCTCAAGCCCTGGGAGGGCCCGCGCCATTTCGTGTTGGTCGACGACGTGCAGGACCTGCGGCCGGCGCAGATCCATCCGGCCAAGCCACCGGTGGGCGCGGCACTGTGGAAGTTGATGGAGCGGGGCCGCCAGATCGGCCTGCACGTCTTCGCGACCAGGAACTCGTCCAACTTCGGTCAGCTGGAGATGGACCCCTGGGTCAAGACCCAACGCGCCGCCAAAGTGCCCACCTTGTTCATGGACAACGACCCGCAGAACAAGGTCAATCGGATGGTGCGGGCTCAGGCCCTGCCCGCCGGCCGCGGGTTACTGGTCAACGACTCCGAAGTAGAAGGCGTCCTGGTCGGAGTGCCGTCATCAATGATCCACGATTTCGAGCAGCAATAACCGGTATTTACATCGTGAAGTGACGGCGGCCCGATATCGGTTTACGATCGACTCCGACCTGCCAACGTCGGCATATCAGCGATGAGGCATCGGGAGGAAATTATGTTCTCTGTAGAACCGGAAGCAGTCCTGGCGTCATCGGGCGTCGAAGCGGGAATCACCGCCGAAACGGAGGCGGCCGCCTCCGCGGCCAGCCCGGCCCTGCTGGGCGTTCTGCCGATGGGCAACGACCCCGATTCCCTCGCGTTCCAGGCCGCGCTGCTGGCCTCCGGAACCCAATACCTGGGCATCGTGGCCGAACACTCGGCGCAACGCGGACTGTTCTCCGGCGCGCAGGCCACCGCCTCGGGGGTCTACGGCGCCACTGAGGCACTGCGAGCCGCCACCGTCGCACTCGGCGGCTAATCCGTGGCCGACCCGGGGTGGGCCGCCCGCACACCGGAGACCAACGACATGTTGATCAAATCCGGCGCGGGTGTGGTGACCATGCTGACCAATGGGGCGGCATGGACGTCGCTGGGTGTGGCCCACCACGCGTCGGGTATCGCCTCGGCGGTCAACACCGCATTGACCTCGATCGGATGGGTCGGTGCCGGTTCGGAGGGATCTGTTCTCAACGCCACCCTGCTGAACGTGGCCCTGCACGGACTGGCGGGCTGGGTGGACGTCAAGGCGCCGATCGTCGCGGCGGCGGTCGAGGCCTACCAGCTGGCCTACGGCAGCATGCGCACCACCCAGGAGTGCGAGGAGAACCGGATCGAGACCGCCACCGACTACGGGATCAATCCGTCGGTACTGGGGGCGTTGACGCCGCGCATCACGTCGCTCGAATTCGAGTACTTCGGCCTGTTCTGGCCCAATAACGCCGCGGTGGGCGCGTCCTACGGGGCGGTGCTGACCGCGCTCACCTCCAGCCTGACGGTTCCCGCGCCGGTGGCAGGGATGGGCGCTTCGCCCGCGGCGCCGGCGGCCGCGGCCAGCGCCGTCGGCCAAGCGGCATCGCAGGCCGCGGCCGGCGGCGCGATGCGCGCCGCCTACACCGGTACGTCGTCGGCAACCAATGCCGCCGGCCAGGGCGCCAACGCCGCCCAGGGCATGGGCTCACAGATGAGTTCGATGCTGGGCCCGGTACAGCAGATCGGCTCGACGCTGATGCAGGCGCCGCAATCTCTGATGCAGATGCCGCAGTCGATGATGAGCCCGATGCAGTCCCTGATGGGCATGTTCATGAACCCGAGCATGCTGGGCGGCGCTCTCAATCCGGCCGGGGCCGGCGGGGTTCCGGCCACGGCGATGCTGGCCAATGCGACGGTCTCACCCGGTGCGGGGGGCTTCGGGGGTGGCGGAGCGGGAGCGCCGGTGTCCGCGTTCACCCGGCCGGTGAGCGCATTCGAGTCCGGCGGCGGCCGTCCGGTCGGGTTGCGGCCCAGTGGAGCGCTGGGCTCCGTCGAGTCCCAGCGGGTGACGGCCACCAGCGGCGGCGGCATGGGCGGCATGCCCATGGCCCACGGCGCCGGGGCGGGCGGAAAAGGCCAAGGCGACCGGTCCTCCGACCGGACCAACACCGTGCGAGTTGTCGACGACCGGGTGTGACCTGGGCGTTTGCTGAAGACAGGGTGAATCGACACATCCGAAAGGAGCCAATACACTACCGCCAGCTACATCCCGCCGAACCCGGGGGGGTTGTTCTACAACCGAGGAGGAAACGATGGCAGCCATTGTCGTCACGCCCGAACTGATGCGGAACACCGCGTCGAAGTTGTCGCAGCACATCGAACACGCGCAGGCGATCGCCAACCAGTACCTGGCCGACCACGAGAACATCCTGGGCGCTGGGACGTGGGACGGTGGCGGCTCCAAGGCCTCGTATGCCACCGCCGCGCAGATCCACGAAGACGTACAGAAGGTCCTCACCGGCGGCCACCGCCTGACCGAGGGCCTCAACCAGGCCGCTGCCCTGATGGAGTCGCACGAGTCCCACTCCGAGCACGCCTTCCACTCGCTCTTCGGCGGACAGTCCGCCTAACCCCCGACCCCCAAACTCGAAAGGACATCGATCCCCATGGCAGACAGTGGCGGTATCACTTACAACCCCGGCCCCGTCTCCGATCACGCCCACAGCGTGGTCAGCAGCGCCGGCACCCTCGACCAGATCCATCAGGACTCCCACCAGCTCACCCAGATGCTGACCGAGTACTTCGCCGGCCACGGTGCCACCGGCTTCTTCGAAGCCCAGGCCCAGATGCTGTCCGGCCTGCAGGGCCTGATCGAGACCATCGGGCAGCACGGCTCCACCATCGGCTCCGTGCTGGAGGGTGCCATTTCGACCGACCAGACGATCCAATCGCTTTTCTGATCGGACCCCGATCGTCACCGAGGTGGGGTGTCTGCGCGAGCGGCGCAGATGCCCCATTTCGTGTGTCAGGCCGGCTACCGGAGACCACAGATGAGACGAGGGTGACGTGCTGACAACGACGCTCGACGGGCTGTGGGTGCTGCAGGCCGTCACCGGGATCGAAACCCTCTGCCCGGAACTGGGGCTTCGTCCCCTGCTGCCCCGCCTGGACACCGCCGAGCGGGCGCTGCGCCATCCGATCGCCGCGGAGCTGACCGAGATCGGTGTGCTCGACGACCAGGGCGACGTGGACTCGATGGTCCGGGAATGGCTGACGGTGATCATGCGGCGCGACATCGCGCTGATGCTGAACCTCAACTTCCCCGGCCGGCCCTACGGCGACCCCCAGCACATGACCCGAGTCTCGATCAGCCGGTTCGCCTCCTGGTGGGTGGTGCTCGAACGCCATGACCAAGAGGTGCGGCTCTATCCCGCCGGCAGCGCCACCGACCAGGCGGCCGCGGGCGATCTGCTGGTCGGCCAGATCGAGCGGTTGTGCGGTGTCACCGAGGCCGCCCAGCTGCGGCCGGTCACCCTGGAGACCAAGGAGCTGCTCGAGCGGGTCCACGACCAGGACAGCCTCCGTCGATACCTGGCCGCACAGCGGCTCGACATCGACCAACAGCAGATCGTGGCGATGACCGCCGACCCGGAGGTGTCCGGTCAGGCCAACATCGTTGCGATCCAGCCCGGTGCGGGCCCCGAGGAGCTGGCTCGAATGGCGATCGGGGATACCGCGGTGCTGATCTCCGACACCCCGGCCGGCCGCGTCTGCGTGGAGAACATCGACAACGGTGGCCGCCGCTACCAGATCGTCTCCCCCGGCACCCGTGCCGATGTCGCCAACGCGATCCTGCGGCTCATCGCTCGTCTGCCGGCCGGCGCGGACTGGCATTCACACCGGCGGGTTGTGTGACAGTGAATTCACATCTTCACCATTACCGTGCATTACCGTCCACCGTCAGAAACGTTGCAAACGCCGAATCAGCAGCCGTGTTAACATCACGCACGTGACGAGCCCATGGAATAGCCAGAATATGCCTGACGAAGGCTCATCCGGGCGGTGGGATCCGACATCCGGTCACCGCTACCGGGATTCCGTATCGGACTCTATGCGCATTTCCGACCTGGCGACACCACGCAAGATTCCGCCCGGTTCGGGCTGGCGCAAACTGGTCTATGTCGTGTCGGCGAAAGTTATTAATCCAGGCGAATCTCCGCGCGAACGTCATTACCGTGATTTGCGCAATAGAATTCGTCGGCACATCCGGCGTCAGTACGTGATCACGTTGGTGTCCGGAAAGGGCGGCACCGGCGTGACGACGATGACCGCCGCTATCGGCAGCGTATTTCGGGAATGCCGACCGGAAAATGTGATCGCGATTGACGCTGTTCCGGGCTTCGGAACCCTGTCCGATCGCATCGACGAGCACCCGCCCGGTGACTACTCGGCCGTTCTGAGCGACACCGACGTACAGGGGTATTCCGATATCCGTGAACACCTCGGGCAAAACGCCGTCGGCTTGGACGTCCTGGCCGGCAACCGCACCTCGGATCAGCTCCGCCCGCTCGTCCCGGCCATGTTCAGCGGGGTGTTGTCGCGGCTGCGGCGAACCCACAACGTGATCCTGGTCGACACCGCGGCAGACCTGGAGCACCCGGTCATGAAGCCGGTGTTGGAGAACACCGACACGCTGGTCTTCGTCTCCGGAATCACCGCGGACCAGTCCCGGCCGGTGCTGCGGGCGGTGGACTACCTGGCCTCGCAGGGTCACCACGAGCTGGTGTCCCGGGCCACGGTGATCCTCAACCACTCCGCGCAAGGCGAGGACAGCGCCGCGGTGGCCTATCTGACCGAACGGTTCAGCAAAACCGGCGCCACGGTGGAGGTCATGCCGTATGACGCCCATCTGGCGAAGGGCGGAATCATCGACGTCCACAACGAGGTGAAAAAGAAGACCCGGCTGCGGTTATTTGAAATAACCGCCGGTCTGGCCGACAAGTTCGTGCCCGACACCGAAAGGTAAGCGCGGTGACTTCTCCGACACCAGCTAAAGTCGCGTTTCCGGCACGCTGTGCGGTGAGTCTCGCATACGACAAACACCTCGTGTCCCAGGTCTTCCCGGCCGGTATTCCGGTGGAGGAATTCTTCGAGGGAATGGTCGAGCTGCTCGACGAGGATCTGCGGCACCACGGTTTCGACGGGGTGGCTCTCCCCCCGGGCAGTTACGAACTGCATAAAGTCAACGGCGTACGGCTGGACATCACGCGCAGCCTCGACGACCTGGGCGTTCAGGACGGCGACACCCTGGTCCTGGTCCCGGCGGTGGGCGGCGACTCCTTCGAGCCGCAGTACGAATCGCTGTCGAGCGCCCTGGCCGCGACGGCCCGCCGCCTGGGCACCCAACCCGAGATCAAGTGCCAGGAGTGTGGGCACAAGGCCGACGAGCAGACCGTGACCCGGCTGCTCAACGTCAAGGTCGATCGGATGTTCGCCCCGGTCACCGCGTTGACCGCCGCGCACACCGCGATCGGGCTGATGGCCATGGCCGTGGTGGTGCTGTCGGCGCTGGCGGTTCGGGCCCGAATGTTCAGCGACAGCTGGCCCCCCGCCGCGGTCCTGGCCGGCCTCGGCGGACTGCTGGCGCTCGGTGCCACGGTGATCCGGCGGAACTGGCCCGCCCGCGACGACCTGTTCAGCGGATTCGGCTGGCTGGCGGTGGTCGCGCTGTCCTGCGCCGCGCTGTGCGCGGCACCCGGGGCCCTGGGCGCGCCCCACCTGATGATCGGGGTGACGGTCCTGGCGTTGGGCGCGATCGGCCTGAGTGTGCTGCTGCGTTCGCAGACCGCGGTGGCCACCGCGATCGTCACCGCCGCGGGAATCGGCGGGGCGGTGGCCGCCGCGCGGATGTGGCATCCGGTATCGCCGCAGGTCATCGGTATCTGCATGCTGCTGGGCCTGCTGATCCTGTTGCGCATGTCGCCGACGATCGCGCTGTGGGTGGCGCGGGTGCGGCCACCGTACTTCGGTTCGATCACCGGGCGGGACCTGTTCGCCCGCCGCGCCAATATGCCGATCGACACGGTCTCTCCCGTCACCCCGGAGGACGGCGAGGACGACGAGGACGACCTGGTCGATATCTCGGCGCGCGGTACCGCGATCGCGGCCTCGGCGCGGTTGATCAACGCGGTGCAGGTCGGGATGTGTGTCGCGATCGCCACGGCGCTGCCGATCGCGGTGTGGATGGTGCTGGACCCGGGCGGGGCCCGGCCGCGCGGCGCGCTGGCGCTGTGCGGTCTGGTGGCGGGCCTGTTCATCACCCAGGGTCGTGGTTTCGCCGGCCGTGTCCAGGCGATCGCCCTGGTGGGCGGGGCGTGCGCGGCCGTTCTGACCGGAATCGTGAAATACGCACTGGCGAACCCGGGCGACACCGCCGGGGGGTTCTTATGGCCGGCCGCCGCCGTAGCGGTCTTCGCCGGGCTCGGGGTGGCCGCCGGACTGTTGGTCCCGGAGACCAAGTTCGTGCCCTGGATCCGGCTGGCCGTCGAATGGCTCGAAGTACTGGCGTTCATCGTGGTGGGGGTGCTTGGCGCTTGGCTGGGAGGACTGTTCGTGTGGGTGCGCAACTGAATCGCCTGCGCGCCCGCGGGGCCGCGGTCACCGCGGTGATGCTGCTGGTGAGTCTGTCGAGCGGCTCCCCGATGGCGCAGGCGATCGAGCCGCCGTCCGTCGATCCGGCCCTGGTGCCCGCCGACGGCGTACCCGGGCCGGACCAGCCGATGCGGCGCTCGAATTCCTGCAGTGTGCCGATCACCGTCAGCAACCCCGATGTGGCCCAGCTGGCACCCGGATTCGACATGCTGGGGATCGCCGCGGCATGGCAGTACTCCACCGGCAACGGCGTTCCGGTGGCCGTGATCGACACCGGCGTCACACCGAACCCCCGGCTACCGGCGGTCGCCGGCGGCGACTACATCATGGGTGGCGCTGAGGGCCTGGGCGGTCTGCAGGACTGCGATGCGCACGGCACCATCGCCGCCTCGATCATCGCCGCGGCCCCGCTGGGCGTGCTGCCGATGCCCCGCCCGATGCCGGAGGTCCCCGCCTTCCCCCCGCCGGCCGGTCCGCCACCGAGTATCGGCGAACCTCTGCCGCCGGCCGATGTGCCCGGCCCGCCGGCACCGCCGCCGATCCCGGCTCCGGTGACCATCACCCAGGTGGCACCGCCACCACCCCCGCCCCCGCCTCCCCCACCGCCGGAGGGTGCCGTGGCACCGGCCTCGGGGCCGGCCGATCCGCAGACCGAGGACGAGCCGGCGGTCCCCCCGCCCCCACCGGGCGCCCCCGACGGTGTCGTCGGGGTGGCACCGCACGCCACCGTCATCTCGATCCGCCAGTCGTCCCGGGCGTTCGAGCCGGTCAACCCGCAACGGTTCGGCTACGACGACGAGCGGGTGAAAGCCGGCACGCTGGCCACGCTGGCCAAGGCCGTCGTCCACGCGGCCGACCTGGGCGCCAAGGTGATCAATATTTCGGTGACCTCCTGCGTCCAGGTGGCGGCCGGACTCGACCAACAGGTGCTGGGGGCGGCGCTGTGGTACGCGGCGACGGTCAAGGACGCGGTGGTCGTCGCGGCCGCCGGCAATGTCGGCGAAGCCGGCTGCGCCGACAACCCGATGTTCGACCCGCTGAACCCGAGCGATCCGCGGGACTGGAACCAGGTCAAGGTGATCTCAAGCCCGTCGTGGTTCTCGGACTATGTCCTGTCGGTGGGCGGCGTGGATGCCACCGGGGCGCCGATCGACAAGAGCATGGCCGGTCCCTGGGTGGGGGTGGCCGCGCCGGCCACCCACGTGATGGGCCTGTCGCCGCAGGGCGGTGTGCCGGTCAACGCCTACCCCCCGATTCGGGTCGGCGAGAAGAACATGCCGTTCTGGGGCACCAGCTTCTCGGCCGCCTACGTCAGCGGCGTGGCCGCCCTGGTCCGGGCGAAATACCCTCAGCTCACCGCGCATCAGGTGATCAACCGGATCATGCAGACCGCCCACAATCCGCCCGCCGGCGTCGACAACCGGGTGGGCTACGGCTTGGTCGACCCGGTGGCGGCGCTGACGTTCAACGTGCCGGCGGGTGACCCGCTGGCGCCGGGGTCGCAGCAGCGGGTGATCACCCCGGCTCCGCCGCCACCGCCGCCGGATCATCGGGCCCGGACCGTTGCGCTGGGGTTCCTCGGCGTGATCGCCGCGACCGTCCTGGCCGCCGCGATCACCGCGCGGATCCGGAGGGCCACCAAGTGAGCCAGAACCGGGTCCGGCTGACCGGGTTCACTGCGTCGAGCAACCGGCGGCTGCTGTGCGCGGCGACGATCGCACTGTGCGGTCTGGCCGGCTGGACGCTGGGCGGACTGGTCGGCGCCGCGGTGGCGGTCCTGGTGGCGGTGCTGGTGGTGCTGGTGCCGTGGTGGGGCCAGCCGGCGTGGTCGTGGGCCCGGCTGTGGTTGCGGCGCCCGTCGAAGGCCGCCTGGAGCGAGCCAATCACGGTGGCCAACAACCGCGCCGGCGGCGGGGTGCGCATCTCCGACGGTGTGGCGGTGGTGGCAGTCCACCTGCTGGGCCGGGCGCATGCGGCGACGGTGGCCACCGGCTCGGTGAACGTGGAGACCGACAACGTCGTGGACGTCGCCGAGCTGCTGCCGATGCTGCGTCACGCGCTCGGGCTGGTGCTGGAGTCCATGAGCGTGATCAGCATCGGGGCGCGCCGCGCCACCACCGGCGACTTCCCGCGGGTCTACGACACAGAGATCGGCACACCACCGTATGCCGGCCAGCGGGAGACCTGGCTGCTGCTGCGATTGCGGGTCATCGACAACACCGCGGCGCTTCGCTGGCGCACCACACTGGGTGCCACCGCGGTCGCTGTGGCGCAACGGATTGCCGGCCTGCTGCGTTGCGAGGGCCTGCGCACCCGGGTGGCTACCGCCAGCGACCTGGTCGAACTGGATCGGCGGCTCGGCGGGAGTTCCCTGCAGGCCGGCGCCGAGCGCTGGAAGACGCTGCGCACCGAGGGCGGCTGGGTGACCACCTATGCCTATCCGGCCCGCCAGATCAGTGCCCAGCTACTGGCCCAGGCATGGACTCTGCCGGTCGATGAGGTGATCCAGAACGTCACGGTGTTCCCGGATGGAACGTGTACGGCCACCGTCACCCTGCAAACACCGCAGCCGGCCCCGACTCCCCCGGCGGTGGTGCTGCGCCGGCTCAACGGGGAACAGGCCGCCGCGCTGGAGGCGAACATGTGCGCCCCCCGCCCGCGGTTACGCGGCCTGCGGCCCGGCCGGTTACCGGCGAACCTGCCCATCGAGATCGGTCCGTCGGGCGTCCTGATCGGCAAGTTGGCAAACGGCGACCGGCTGATGGTGCCGCTGACCGACTCAGGCGAGTTGAGCCGGGTGTTCATCGCCGCCGAGGACCTGATCGCCAAGCGCATCGTCATCCGGGCGGCCGGCGCCGGGGAACGGGTCTGTGTGCATACCCAGGACAAGGCCCGCTGGGCCAGCGTCCGAATGCCCGAGGTGGCCGTGGTCGGTGAGTCGAGGCCGACTCCGCGCAGCACCGTCAGCGTGGTGGACGGGCCGATCGCGCCGTCACCGCGGCCGGCCACCGTGATCACGGTGGCGCCACCCGGGACACCGCCCCCACCACCGGATGCGGTCGAGGTCAGTATCGAGCAGATCGACCGGAACGCGGTACGGGTTGCGGCCGGCGGAAAATCGTGGCTGGCTACGGTGGAGTTGTTCCGGGCGGAAAACCGGTACTGCAGCCCGGAGGCGCTGGCCCCGATGTCGTCGCGATGACACCGCACCGCATCGGTTGTCAGCGGAGAGAACCTGGACGCGCGACAGAGGACGACAGACATTGAGTGACTTGCTGGCGGCCCGTCGACACTTCGACCGGGCCATGGTGAGCATGGACGGGCGCTACGGCACCCCCGACGCGTTGTCCGACTTCGTCGCGGCAACCGAAGCCGATCCCTCCATGGCCGACGCGTGGCTGGGCCGCATCGCCTGCGGCGACACCGACCTGGACACCCTCAAGCGTCTCTATGCCAACAGCGACTGGCTGCACAAGGAGACCACTCGGCTGGGGCGGCACCTGGCCGCTCAGATTCCGCTGGGGCCGTATCTGTCGATCACGGTGACCGATGCCTCGCATGTGGGTTTGGCCCTGGCATCAGCGCTCACCGTCGCGGGTGAATACGAACGCGCCGACGCCCTGCTGACCGACAGAGCCCTGCTGGACAGCTGGATCAACCACCAGTGGCACCAGCTCGGCCGCGCCTACCTGATGTTCGTCACCCAGCGGTGGCCGGATCTGCTGACCGTGGCCGCCGAAGAACTCCCCGACCGCGCGATCGTCATGCCGGCGGTCACCGCGTCGGTGTGCGCCCTGGCCGGCTACGCGGCCGCGCATCTGGGCCAGGGCCGGGTGGCGCTGGACTGGCTGGATCGCGTCGACATCACCGGGCAGACGCGTTCCTCGGAGCGGTTTCCGGCCGGTGTGCTGACCGCGTCGATCAACCCCAGCGAGATCCCCTTGCTGGCTGCCGATCTCGCCTACCTGCGCGGCATGGTGCACCGCCAGCTCGGCGAAGAGGACAAGGCGCAGGTCTGGCTGTCCAAGGCGGCCATCAACGGTGTGCTGACCGAACCGGCCAAGGCCGCGCTCGCCGAACCGAATCTGCGCCTGGTGGTCACCGAGGAACAGATCATCGACAGTCGTACCGACCGTTGGGACGCCGGCTCGGCAAAGAGTCGTGCGGAACTCGACGAGCACAATGCGCTGGACCGTCGTGCTGAGCTGCTGGAGCAGGGGCGCGCCGAGCTGGAGAAACAGGTCGGCCTGGCGGAGGTCAAGCGCGCGGTCAAGGCGTTGGAGGACCAGCTCGAGGTCCGTGCCATGCGACTCGAACACGGCCTACCCGTGGAAGGCCAGACCAACCACATGCTGCTGGTGGGCCCGCCCGGCACCGGCAAAACCACCACCGCCGAAGCGCTGGGCAAGATCTACGCCGGCATGGGTATCGTGCGTAACCCGGAGATCACCGAGGTGCGCCGTTCGGACTTCTGCGGCGAGCACATCGGATCGTCCGGTCCCAAGACCAATGAACTGATCGAAAAGGCCTTGGGTGGAATCCTTTTCATGGATGAGTTCTATTCGCTGGTGGAACGTCACCAGGACGGGACTCCGGACATGATCGGTATGGAGGCCGTCAACCAACTGCTGATCGCGCTGGAGAAGCACCGCTTCGACTTCTGTTTCCTGGCGGCCGGCTATGAAGACCAGGTCGATGAATTCCTGACCGTCAACCCCGGCCTGGCCAGCCGGTTCAATCGCAAGATCCGGTTCGAGTCCTACTCACCCGAAGAGATCGTCGAGATCGGTGAACGCTACGGATCCAGTCGCGCGACCGAACTGAATCCCGAAGCGCGCCAGCGGTTCCTGGATATGGTGACCACGATCCGTGGCTACGTCAGCCCGCGCGGTGAGCATGGCATCAACGTCATGCACAACGGGCGGTTCGCTCGCAACGTGATTGAGGAAGCCGAACTGGCCCGCGATACCCGGGTAGCCGCCCAAAAGCGTGCCGGGAAGCCAGTGACGATCGACGACCTCAAGACCATCACCGCGGTCGACATCGACGCCGCCGTGCGCGCCGTGTGCCACACCAAACGCGAGATGGCCGCTCTGAACTGGTAGAACGGCAAGCCACTGTCAGACCGGGCTGGCGCCGTATCGCGTCTCGAAATCCGACTGGGCTTCCTCGCGCAGTGCGGCGAACACGAGATTGAGGCGGTCCGCCAACTCGCTGTAGGTGTAATCGCTGACCACACACGGGTGCAACGTCAGCTCGAGCAGCCGCCCATCGGAGTTGGCCACAGCACGGACATCTCCGAGATCTACGCTGTAGGTTGTGTTCTCAGCCTCGGCTACCAGCGCTTCCCATTTCTCGGCGGCCTCGCGCAGATCCCGCAACACGGACTCAACGAGGTCCTTGTCGCTGAGTTCCGCGCGGCTCTCCGCCCCCGACATTGGCTAAGTATGTCCAGCCGGTGTGAACAGCGTCAATTCATCGACGCCGGCTATGTCTGTGAATCCCACAAGCTCGCCGGTGGTACGTTCAGCGTCCGAAACCAGCCGTAGTGGTAATTGGCCGAGACCGTGTCTCCGGTCGCGATGCCTTCGGTGGCGGCCAACAGCATGCAGTTCAGCACCAAGGCGATATCGGAGTCGGGATACTGCGCCAACAGCTGGTAGCGCATGGTGTCCAGATGCACACGCAATAAGTCGATTTCGGCGTCCACCACACCCGTGCCGGCGGCGCCCGCCTTCGCCAGCGTGTTGGCCATCCGCGGAATTCCTTCGCGCCAGTGAGTGGCCTCGCTGAGCTGCCAACCGAGATCGGCGATGGGCGCCAGCGTGCGGGGCTGTACCGAGGTGTCGGTCACGGCGAAATCACTCGCCCACCCGAGACGATCGCCGGGGCTGTAGCTGGCCGACTCCGTCGGGTTGCCCAGCATCTCGGTGGCGGTTCCGTTCCGACGGCCGGGTTCCAGCAGCTGTACCCCCTCCGGCAGCTCGATCCCCGAGGGAATCCATCCGTTGGCGATGTCGGTGACCAGTCGGGTGGTGCCGTCGGCCAAGGTACCAATCGCCCAGCGCAGTCCGGGTTCCTGACGGGCGACGAAGGCAAGCAGACGCTGGAGTCGCTGTTCGTCGGATTCGGCGACCGCCGGCGCGACGGGTTCGGGCTGGGCCGCCGCGGGTGGTTCCGGGGCTGCGGGAGCCGGTTCGGCCGGCGAGAGGACGACCGGTTCGACCGGCGGGAGGACAACCGGCTCAACCGGCGAGACGAAGACCGGCTCGACCGGCGAGGCCTCGATCGCTTCGGTCGGGAATGCGACCACCGGTGGTTGCTCGTCCTCGGCGCTCTCGATCACGCTCGGCGGCGGAACGTACGGCTCAGCGGGGAGCTCGGGTTCGAGTACCTCCGGCGTCGTGGCTACCTCTGGTGCCGGCGGCGGCGCAGTCGCCGGCAGCGGGTCGAGTGGCGCCGCCTTAGGCTCGGCGGCGAAGGTTTCCGGCTGCCGATGACGCGCCCGTTGGGCAGATACCTCCGAAGGTTCCTCGGGCGGATCGGGCGGGCGTGGCATCTCGACCGGTTCGGCCTGGACCGGCGCCGGGATCGGAGACCGAACCGGGGCCGGGGCCGGGGCCGCGTCGAGGCTGATGTACTCCCTGCCGAACTCCAAGGCCTCCTTGTGAAGTAGGCGCACCGTCGACTCCACCCGGAGCACGGCGAAAGCCCTGGCGACATTGATGACCCGGGACTCGGCGGCTTGACGGGCCGGGCCGGCCAGATCTGATCGACTGATGGCGGAGAGCTTCTCGTTGGCCGAATGCGCGATTCGCTGCAGGTCGGCGTTGAGATAGTCGGCAAGCGGCGCTGTCTCGGGGGTGACCGTCGCCAGCTCGGCGGGCCACAGACCGCCGAGCACCCAGGAACTGCAGTCGACCGGCGCGCTGAAGGCCGGGATCGTCAGTGATTCCCGTGCCGCGTTCCGGAGACGCTGCCGCGCCGACCGCCGACCGAAGAGTGCCACCGCGCAAGCGTACCGTTGCCGTCCTGGCGCTCTGGTCCGAATTCGCCCTCACCCGGCCGCGCCGCCCACACTGTTCGGACTTCTTTGCACAACCACTGTGCGCGGTGAATTGTCAGCGCCCGAGCCGGTCGGTAGCGTGCAAATCGTGGCTGATGTCGGGTCCCCCGGGACGGGGTGTGCAGCGCAGTTGAGCGAGGTACTCGCCCTGCTAGAGCGGGCCCGAAACCTGTTTGGCGACACGGTGGTTGATCCTCCGGCAAACATCGCACCCAACGCTGAGGTCGCCGGAAGATGGGTTCTTTAGCGACCTGTTTTCCCGCCCGGGTGCAGTTTGTGGGCCGACAGCCGCTCGGCAGCTATCCTCAGATCGTCATTGGTGGGCACCGCGGCCGAGGGTGCGTGCCCGGTGGTGACGATCTCGCCCCGGATCTCTAACGCCGCCTTGAGAAACGAGACGTCCGCTGCCAGGACGATAGCCTCTGCCAGCCGATGCACGTCCGTGTCCATCACCGCCTCAGTGAGCACCACACTGTGCAGATAGCCGCCGCGACAAGACCGGAACAGCACATCACCACTGGGGTGCAGCGTGTCGAATGCCGGATTCGGCTCAGTCATCGGCGCCCGTCGGTGAGGTGCCTGAAGGCACTGGCGGCATCGTCTTCATTCTTGTTCCACGTCGCCGCCGCGCGGTTCAGATTGTCGGACACCGTCGAATGCTCGCTGGACTGGTCGTCGTAGCAGTCCTTGCGTGCGTCGAGCAACGACGCGGCCGCCTGGCGAAAGTCGCCGTAGATCGGACCGAGCGAGTTCAGGGTCGCCTGGATTCCCTCGTGTGAGGCCGAAACGGTGGACAGGTAGTCCGACGCCTCTTGATGGTTCCCGGCCGCGTTGGTCAGAACGTCCTGATTGACGTGGATCTTCTCGGGCATGTTCCACCTTCCTGGCTAATCGACGATGACTGTTGGAGCCGGCTTTTTCAAGCTCAGGTGGCCATTGAGCGCCCGCGCCGGCCTGGTCTCTGCCGGATCGGCGGGCGGCGCGGGCTCCTGGGCCGCGGCCGGCGGATGCTGCCATCCCAGGAATCCGGGGCCACGCAGATTCTCGACGAGGTGCACCTGCCCGTCGAGCAGCGCCTTGCCCGCGCCGACAGCAAGGGCATGGCGGTCGGTGAACACGCCGATGTCGCCCGGCCGCAGGCCGGCCACATCGACTGCGGCGACCACCGGTGTGCCGGGCGGCGGGATGTGGATGCCCTGGCTCCGAAACGCCTCCACCACTGGCTCTCCGTCGGCGACGGCCTGCATCGCCGCAGCCAGTCGCGGGTTGGCTACGGTCATGGTCTCGCCGTCGGGCAACCGCACGCTCACGGGGTCCTGCTCCCCCGGGTTCTGCGTCGACGTATCACCGTCAACCGCCTCGGCGTCGGCACCCTCGGGCGCTTCGGCGGCAGCTGCATCGTCGGGCCCGAACTCCTCGGCGGGCGGATCGTCACGGCCCACTCCAGGCGCCAGGCCGGTCAACGGAAATCCTGCGGGCATAGCGGCCGGCATCGCACCGAAGCCCGGCCCATCGGCACCTAGGCCCGGGACCATCGGCGTGGGCAATTGGGGCAGCCCCTGCCGGGTCTCCGGGTCATCGGCCTCGGGCTCGTCGTCGGCCAATACGTCCAGGTAAGGATCGGTAGCCGGATCCGGCGGGAGCGCCTGCTCATCCTCGGCGGGCGTCGGGCCGGCGCGATCATCCGATTGCGCGGCCGCATACAGCGCCGTCAAGGCGGTGGCGAGCTCTTGCTTGGAGACGTCATCGTCGTTGGACTCTTCGACGACGGCGATGATCTGCCCCAATTTCCCGATCAAGAATCTCTGGAACTCGCGTGCGCCCGCGGCGGTGCTCAGGTCCCACGATCGTGCGGCACCGGCAATCTCTGACTCGAGGTCGTCGAGGCGACGTCTGCCTGCCAGCGTCGTCTTGTGTGCGTGGCGCAGCGCTTCGATGATCTGCCGGTCAAAGTTCGCGGTACTCGACAGTTGCTGCGCCAGAGCCGCTTCGGCCTGCCTCATGGCTGACGCCGACCGGCCCTGTTGTTGATCACCGGGCGCCGGATACGCCGAGCGCAAGCGGCTCAGGACGCTGTCGTAGCCCGATGGCGGCAACGGCAGGGTCAGTGCCGCCTGG
Organism: Mycobacterium sp. SMC-19; assembly: GCF_045310815.1. Classification (NCBI taxonomy): domain Bacteria; kingdom Bacillati; phylum Actinomycetota; class Actinomycetes; order Mycobacteriales; family Mycobacteriaceae; genus Mycobacterium; species Mycobacterium sp. SMC-19. The sequence continues at coordinate 56,705 of NZ_JBJIAM010000013.1, forward strand.
GCCATGCGTGTCGCCTCACCCGCGCGCCCGGCCCTTTCGATGCGGTCGATCGCATCGCGCACATCGTCGCGGGTAGCCATCTCCTCAGCCCAACATCGCTGCGCCGGGCCGACGCTCGGGAGCTGACCGCTTCATGGCCGGTGACTGTACCGACGCCCACCGGGGCCGGCAATTCACCCGGGAACCCGTTGTGGACAAGCCGATCACGGCACCGGGCGGCGAATCGCCACATGCGCGCCGAGGGGGCTGATCTGCACTGTTGCTCCGGCGTGCGGGGCTTCGATCACCCGGTTGCCACCGATCGCGAGCTGAACGTGTCCGGTGCTGGGGAACACCAGGTCGCCGGGCCGAATCTGGGAGCGTGGTACCGAGATTCCTTCGTATATCTGGGTATAGGTAGTGCGCGACAGTGGCACGCCGGCCTGACGATACGCCCACTGGGTCAGCCCGGAGCAGTCGAACCGGTCTGGACCGGTCGCGCCCCACACATAGGGTCTGCCGAGCCGCGACAGTGCGGCGCGTACCGCCAACCCGGCACGAGTGTTGGGCAGCCGCAATCGATCCAAACCCACGGGCCGCCGCCGCGCCCCCCGGTAGCGCAGCCGCCGCAGCCCCGTACGGTGGGCACGCGCGCGATGTTGCGCCGAGACGACGTGGGCATGTTGGGCGCGTAGTCGTGCCGCCCTCCGGCGCATCGCCTCCCGGTGCGCCAGAGGCGTGTCGGCGGCCACTGCCGAGTCTGCGCGGGCAGCGGAAATGACGCCGCCGGTCTGCTGGTGAGCCCGAGCGTGGTCGGCAATCACGGCGGCCAGCATCGTTGTGGCTTGTGCATCGGTACGTGCGTTGGCCAACAACAGATCCCGTTGGGAAAGCACTGCTGTGCGGTACCGGTCATGGGCGGCACCGGTAGCGATGTTGGCGTTGCGCTCCAACAGCTGGGCGTAGCGGTCCACCCCGGACTCCAGTGACACGGGCCGTGGATTGCCCGCGAACAGCTCATTGGCGCGCGTCAGTAGCTCCAACTCACCATTGCTCACCGTTATCCCCCTTCGTCGCCACCATCTGTCGCGTCCATGGATCCGTCGGCGAATGCGCGGACTCGGGCCAGCGCCCCGGGCGGAATGACACCTCGGTTGCGGATGTCCCACATTTCCTCGGCGCCGACGCCGATCAACGCCGCGATCACCGGTTCGGGCAGCGACGACTGTGCGCAGGCCCGGTCGAAGCGGGCGGTCAGGCTGCCGGGCATCCGTTGCAGTAGGTCGATGCGGGTGGCTTCCAGGGCCTGTAGGTGCCCCATCAGTCGGGCGGCGTGATCGGCGCCCGCGTTGACCGCCACCCGCCAGGAGCTGGCCGCGAGCATCTCCGCCTTCACGCACTGCGTGATCACGGAAAGAATATACGTCTCGTATTCGTCTGATGCTTCCGAAGGAAGTCTCGCTATCACCGAACGGAGCGCATCGAGCTGCGCCTCGGCGTATCCCTCCAGCACCTCGGTGTCGCTGTGGCGGTCGACGACGATGGCCCCGGCGGGGCGGGCGGCGGACGTTTGCGGCCCGGCGGCGGAGGTCAGCTGAGCCAGTTCGGCGTCCGCGTCGTCCGCTACCAGGAGCCGAGAATAGGTGCCCGGCGGCAGGCCAAGACCATTTTCAACCTTCTGAACTGTGCCTTTATGGGGTTTCCGGGCGCCACGCTCCAGGTAGCTCAACCCCATGATGCTCACGCCGGTGGCTGCTGCGAGGTCGGCCAGCGACCAGTCACGCGCTTCCCGCAGTGCTCGAATGGCCGCACCCGCCGCTTCGCGGCTCATTGTTGCGCCCCGGCCATGGACGGATAGTACACAGCCTGGCCCTTCACTACTTACATATATGTTTTTATCAACTTCTGTTGCGTTTGTCGTATTCGATCGTATACGTTTCCATCTACGTTATCCGGTCTGTCCCGAGGAGGTCCTTCCGATGGCACCCCCCTGCTCCGCCAATCCCGAACTGTGGTTCGGCTACCCGGATGCCGACGCGTCCGACGGCGCCGCCAAGGCCCGGGCCTATGAACAGTCGTCCACCGAGGCGCGGTTGCAGTGCCTGCGACGCTGCCCGCTGGCGCAGCAGCGCCGGTGCGCGGCGCTCGCCGTGGAACGCGGCGAGGAGTACGGGGTGTGGGCCGGCGTGAAGCTGCCCGGCGGCCAGTACCGCAAGCGGGCCGAACTGGCCCGGGCCCACGCCTTGCTGCTCGCGATCGCCGCCGGCGAGATCAACACCCGCGAGCTGCCCGACAACCAGACACTGTTGACCAACCACGAGCGTGAGCAGCTGCCGGTGACAGCGACGGTTTTTCACCTGCCCGCCGGGCGGATCGACCCTCGGTCAGCGGCGTGACCAAGCCGGTCCACGGCATGAGTCGGTAGGATCGCCCCAGCGGTATGGCGCACGGCGCGGAGGTGGACAGTTGAGCAACCTGGAGGGCACCTCGACTGAATTCGCCTGTGCCGCAACCCCCGAAGATCACATCGAGGTGCTGCACCCCCGTGAGGTGCCACTGGGCGGAGCGCGTGCCATCGGGGTCCGGCGCACGTTGCCGCAGCGCGACCGCTCGCTGATCGGCGCCTGGTGCTTCGTCGACCATTACGGGCCTCACGACGTCGCCGACGGCGGCATGGACGTGCCCCCACACCCACACACCGGACTACAGACGGCGACCTGGCTGTTCAGCGGGCGCGTCGAGCACCGCGACAGCGCCGGCGTGCACGCGGTGGTGAACCCCGGCGAGCTGAACCTGATGACCGCCGGTGCGGGCATCTGCCACTCCGAGGTCTCGGTCGATCCCCGGGCGGCTCCGGTCCTGCGCGGCGTACAGCTGTGGGTGGCCTTGCCCGACAGCGCCCGACACACCGCACGCGACTTCACCCACTTCGCGCCCGAGCCCGTCTCGCTGCCCGGCGCATCGGCTCTGGTGTTCCTCGGCGAGCTGGCCGGGTACCGCTCCCCCGTCGGGTCGTTCACTCCCCTGCTGGGCGCCCAGCTCGACCTGGATCCGCGCACCGAACTGGCGCTCGACGTCGATCCCGCATTCGAACACGGCGTGCTGTGCGACCTGGGCGCGATCAGCCTCGGCGGCGCGGCTCTGGGTGTCGGTGCGCTCGGCTATCAAGGCCCCGGTCGCGCGGTGCTGGCGCTGCGCAACACCGCCGACTCCCCCGCCCGGATCCTGGTGCTGGGCGGGGTGCCGTTCGGCGAAGAGTTGGTGCTGTGGTGGAACTTCATCGGACGCACCCACGACGAGATCGTCGAATTCCGGCGCCGCTGGCAAGACGGCGACGAGCAATTCGGCCAGGTCAGCGGCTATCAGGGTCGCCTGCAACGGTTGCCCGCCCCGCCGATGCCGCCGCTGCGGCTACGGCCGCGACGGCCCCGCACCGGGTAGCCGATCCCGCTCTCAGCGAATGGTGCCCGCTCCCGGGATCAGCGGCAGGTCCAGTGCCGTCACCCAGCCCGGCGGAAGGTCGTTGACCGCCGGCACCGCGTTCAGCGCGCGCATCCCGGTGGCCAGGCAGCCGGCCGTCGCCGCGTCGCGACCCGAACCATCGGTGAAGTGAAACGCCGTCTCCTGCGAAATACTCGGCGTCCCTTCGATATCGACGCGGTAGACGTCGTCCTGGGTGCCCGCCGGCCAGTCCGGCGCGGCATCTCGACCGATCCGGTTGACGTGCTCGAGTTGGATACGGGTCTCTCCCCGGTAGATGCCGTTGATGGTGAACCGCACCGCCGCGACCTGGCCGGCGGCGATGACGCCTTTGGCGGTCGTGCGTTCGTTCGGCGTCACCCAGGTGTCCCAGGTGGTGGTGATCTCGTCGAGCTCGATCCCGGCGGCGTGCGCGATCATCGGCACGGTGCCACCCCAGGCGAAGATCAGCACCTCGGGGATCTTGAGCACGGGCTGGAAGTCGGGGTCGCGGCCGATCCCCATCTCGTTCTCGTAGTCACCGGTGTAATTGGTGTAGTCCAACAACTCCGAGGCGCGCACCTTGCGCACCTCGGCGCAGACCCCCATCAGAGTCATCGGGAACAGGTCGTTGGCGAAGCCCGGGTCGATGCCGGTGGTGAAGCATGATGCGCCGCCGTCCTCGCACGCTTGAGTGATCGGTGTCAACAGGTCCGGCGGGTTGAGCTTGAGGCCGGGCCACACCCACGGGGTCATCGCGGTGGAGCAGACGTCGATGCCGGCACGCAGGAAGCGCGACATCAACGCGATATTGTCGCCTGCGCGCGCGGCGGTCGGGCCATAGTGCACCAAGGCGTCGGGCGCCAAGGCGATCAGGGCGTCGACGTCGTCGGTGGCGGTGACGCCGACGTGGGGGATCCCGCAGATCTCACCGACGTCACGCCCCACCTTGGCGGGGTCGCTAACGCCGACGCCGACCAGTTCGAACAGCGGATGTTTGACGATCTCGGGGATGACCAACTTCCCGACAAACCCGGTGCCCCAGACGACGATCCGCTTAACCATCTGCCATCCTCTCGTCCCCCGGCGTCGCTTCAGGCTACGGCGTGAGCAGCACCTTCACCACGTCTCCGGACCGCGCCGCCACCGCACGATAGGCCTCGGCCGCGTCGTCCAAGGCCATCTCGGTGGTGAAGATCCCGTCCACCGACAGTCGCCCGGATTGCAGCAGCGGCACCAGCTGCGGCCACGTCTGTTGCACCGGCGCGGTGGTCATCCGCAAGGTGGCGCTGCGCAGTAGTGCCGGCAACGCCGGGAACGGGAAGGGTTGCAGGTCATGCACGCCGACCACCGATACCGTCCCGCCGGCCCGTATGGCGTTCAGCGCGTCGGACATGGTGGTGTCCGAGCCGACCGCGTCGATCACCGCGTCCACGCCGCGTCCGCCGCTGAGCTCCATGGCCGCGGCCGTGGTCGGCGGCTCTGCCGGGGTCACGCCCATCAGCGCGGCCCGTTCCCGACGTGCCCGCACCGGATCGATACCGAGAACCGTTGCTGCGCCTAGGAACAGCGCGCTGCGTGCCGCACACAGGCCGACCGCGCCCAAGCCGATCACCGCTACGGTGCCGCCGACCGGGATGTCGGCGCGCAGCGCGGCCGCCCATCCGGTGGCGAGGTTGTCGGTGAGCAACAGGGCTTCGGCGTCAACGATCCCCTCGGGGATGCGGGCGAGCTGAAAGTCGGCTCCCGGCACGGCAAGCAACTCGGACTGCGCGCCACCCAACAGCCCCGATCCGAAGATCTGCGGGCCCGAGTGACACCGGATGGGGTCGAGGGTGCCGCACCCGTCGCAGTGCCCGCAGCCCGCGACCGAGGAAACCATGACCCGGTCGCCGACCCGCACGGAGTTCACCTGCGAGCCGGTCTCGACGACGGTGCCGATCGCCTCGTGACCCAGCGGAACCGGGTCGACGATCGGGTAGTCGCCTTCGTAGAAGTGCAGGTCGGAACCGCAGATCGCGGTCGCGGTCACCTCGACGATGGCGCCGTCCGCGCCGGGCAGCTCGGGGTCGGGGCGGGTGTCGACTCGGATCGACCCGGGCCCATCGATTACGACACTGCGCATGGCTTCATCCTTCAAATCCTGTGGCTAACGCTTGTACTTTGCCGAGCACGTCGGGGTAGCGCTTGAGATGCGCGCCGCCGTTGACGTCGAAGGCCGATCCGGTGATCCAGCCGGCGCGCTGCGAGGTCAAGAAATCCACGGTCTGCGCGATGTCCTCGGGGATACCCGAGCGCCCGAGCGGGGTGTTCTCGATGTACTCGTCGGTGAGCCCGGGCACCATCGCCAGGCCGGCGACCAGGGGAGTGTCCACCAGGCCGGGGGAGACCGCGTTGACCCGGATGCCGCGGGGGCCCAGCTCCAGCGCGGCCACCTGGACCAGCATCAGGACCCCGGCCTTGGCGCTGCAGTACGCGGCCATGGTGGTGCCGGGCTGGCGGCCGTTGAGCGAGGAGATCGCGACCACGCTGCCGCCGTCTTCGAGATTGCGGGCCGCGTGTTTGATCACCAGCATGGTGCCGGTCAGGCAGACATCGATGGTGGTCTGCCAGCCGGACAGCTCGATGTCGGCGATGGGCCCGATGATCGACAGGCCGGCACAACTGACCACCGTGCGGACCGGACCGGTTTCGCGGGCGAGTGCGAATGCCGCTGCGACACTGGCCTCGTCGGTCACGTCGGCAGCGACGGCGGTGGCCGCCCCTCCCAGTCCATGCGCCGGTCCCAGCTTCGCCTCTCCTCCGTCGAGCCTCGCTGAACCGGCGAGTTCGGCGACGCGGGCACGTGCCGCTTCTTCGTTGATGTCGGCAATCACTACGTGGTCGCCACGAGCGACCAGGGCGTGCGCGGTGGCCAACCCGATCCCGGACGCGCCGCCCACGATCAGGGCCACGGGTTTCTGAGTCGTCATCGTCACGCTCCCGTCGTCGCGGTGGTTCGGTAGGCCCGCTCGCGTTCGGGACGCGCCCACAACGTGTCCTCGCCGACGTCGGTGCCGTCGGCGGCCAACATGCGTTTGAGAATCTTGTTGGTTGCCGTCGAGGGCAGCTCCGCGGTCAGCCGGACATAGCGCGGCCAGGCCTTGGGGGAGAGGTCCTCTTGAGCGGCCAGAAAATCCGAGAAATCGGCTTCGTTCAGTGCGGCGTCGTCGCGCAGCACCAGTGCCGCCATCACCTGGTCTCCGACGTTGCCGTCCGGCACGGCGTACACCGCAGCCTGGTTGATGTCGTTGTGGCGCATCAGGATCCGCTCGATCGGCGCCGCCGCCAGGTTCTCGCCGTCGACCCGCATCCAGTCGGCGGTGCGCCCGGCCAGGTATATCCAGCCGTCGGCGTCGGCGTAGGCAAGATCGCCCGACCAATACATGCCGTCGCGCATCCGCTCGGCAGTGGCCGCCTCGTTGTTGTAATAGCCCGAGAAGAATCCCGAGCCGGCGGTGTTGACCAGTTCGCCGATCGCCTCGTCGGCGTTGATCAGCACACCGTGGTCATCGAAGACCGCCGGCGGGCATTCGGTGTTCGTGTCGCTCTTGTAAATGGCGACGCCGGGGAAACCGCGTCCGACCGAACCGGGCGGGGTGCCTTCATCGCGGGTGATGGTGACGGCGTTCTCGGTGGAGCCGAAGGCGTCGACCACGTGGACACCGAATCGGCGGGCGAACTCACCGATGTCGCGCTCGGAGGCCTCGTTGCCGAAGGCGACCCGCAGTGGGTTGTCGGCGTCGTCGGGCTGCTCGGGATGCGCCAGCAGGTAGGCGAACGGCTTACCGACGTAGTTCATATAGGTGCCACCGTAGGCGCGGATGTCGTCCAAGAACCGCGAAGCCGAGAACTTCGCCGGCGCCATCGCCGCGCCGGCGGCCACCGCGGGGCCGAAGCCGGCCGCGATGGCATTCGAATGGAACAGCGGCATGGACAGGTAGACCACGTCGTCGGCGCCCAACTCGAATCGCTCGGTGAGGCTCTGCCCGGCGACCAGCACCATGAAGTGGCTGACCAGTACGGCCTTCGGGTCACCACTGGTGCCCGAGGTGAAGATCAGCATGAACGGGTCCAGCGGCGCCACCTGCCGATGCGGCTGGAGTACCCCGCCGTCGGCGCACTCGCTGGCCCAGGCCGGGTCGTCGACGTCGATGATCGTGACGCCGGGCAGCTCGAGTCCCTGTAGCAGCGCGCGGTGTTCGGCATCGACCAGCAGGATCTGCACATCGGCGGTGCGCAGGTCCCCGGCGAGCGCCGAGCCGCGACGGGTGTCGTTAATCCCGCACAGCACGTATCCGCCGAGCCCGGCGGCCGCCAGCGCGGTGAGCATCGCGGGGGTGTTGCCCAGCAGGGCACCGACGTGCAGGGGCCGGCCGGTATCGGCGCGCGCTATCACTGCGGCCCCGTGCCGCGCCGCCCGGACGAGGTACTCCCGCCAGGTCCAGCGGGTCCGCCCGCCATCGGCGTCGTCGTAGAGCACCGCCAGCCCGGTGTCGCCGATGCGTTCGGCGAGCAGTTGCTGCATGGTCTCGGCCATCGGACCTCCTAACCCGTGACCGTAGCGGTCGCGCCGACCAGGTGCCGGGTCAAGAACGCGATCTGGTGCTCGACGGCGTGATCGAACCAGTCGCCACCGGCGAAGACGTCGAAGTGATCGCAGGGGTAGTGCCGCACTTCGGCGCGGGCGGCGAACGCCGCTTTGGCGGCAGCCTGCGGGGGAGCGCCGCGGTCGAAGTCCGCTATCTGCACCAAGATCGGGCAGGTGATGGCTTCGGCGTGCTTGGCCGCCGGCCGGTAGGCGCCGAGCTGAACGCCGACCTGGGCATCGATCTCGTTGCGCCAGGTCGGGCCGGCCATCGCGGTGTAGGCCTCGTGGTAGCCGTCGGCGGTCAGGGTGGCCAGCTCCCCGGGGCGGCCCACCAGGGGGATGGTCGCGGGCGGCCCACCGAAGCGTTGGGCCAGCGCGCTGCGCCAACCCGTCGCCGTCGACCGCAGCATGGCTGACGGGCGATGGTGGGGCATTGCCGCTACCGCCGCTGCCGGACCGCTCACCAATGGTGTCAGCGCGATGGCGGCGGCGACGCCGGGCGTGGTGGCCGCCACCTCGAAGACATGCCCGCCGCCCAGCGAGACTCCCCACACCACGATCCGGCGCGGATCGACGCCGGGCTGCTCGGCCGCGGTCGAGCATGCCGCGCGGAAGTCCTCGATCTGTTCCTGCATGGAAATCCGTTGGCGCGGTTGAGCTTCTGACGCGCCGAAGTACCGGTAGTCGAAGGCGAAGGCAGCGAACCCGGCGGCGCTGAGCCGTTCGGCGAACGGCACAAGGCCGGAATCGACGGCGCCGCCCAACCCGTGTCCGAGCACCACGACCGGGGCTCCGTCGTCGTCACCATGCTCCGCGGGGAAGAACTGCCCGACACACGTGGCGCCGCCGTGGGTGAATCGGATGGTCTCGCTCATGCGGATACCTCCATCTTGTGCACGCCGGCCCATCCGGGCGCACCGAGTTCGGTGGCGCGTCGGGTGCCGCGCGGGATCTCCGCGGTGCGCATGTCGTGTTCGTAAAGGAAGTAGTCGAGCTGCTGAGTGTGCCGCGGGGTGTCGAGCATGTGGCCGGTGTACTTGCGCCGGTCCGCGTCGATCACTCGGCGCATTTCGGTAGCCGACGGCAGCCGGTAGCGGCCGGCCGCGTAGGCGCCGATGAGGCGGGCCTGGGACTCCACGAACGGGAACAGCGTCGGGGTGGCTTGGGCGAATCCGGCGAACACCAAGTCGTCGATGCCCGGGTAGAACATCCGCTTGTACAGGTCGATCCGATTGTCCGGTGCGCTGATGAATTCCGGGTCGAAGAACGGGAAGGTGATGTTGTAGCCGGTGGCGTAGATGATGACGTCGAATTGGCCGCTGGTGCCGTCGGTGAAGTGCACGGTGTCGCCGTCGAGCCGGCTGATGTTGGGTTTGGGAATGACGTCTCCGGACCCCAGCCGCAATGGCAGTTCCACCGATTGGGTGGGGTGCGCTTCGAAGAACTTGTGGTTGGGGGTGGGCAGCCCGAGGTCCTCGGGGCGCCCGGCGATGATCGGCTGCGCCCATTGAGCGACCTTGCGCTGCAAGGAGAACGGCAGATACGGGCTGGTCCGGAAGTACTTGTCGGCGGGCTTGCCGGCCAGGTACTTCGGCACGATCCAGGCGCCCGAGCGGGTGGACAGGGTCAGCTCGTTGTCCAGGGCCTTCGACGACAGTTCGACGGCGATGTCGGCGGCGCTGTTGCCCAGGCCGACGACCAGGATCCGTTTGCCGCTGAAGTCCAGCGGGGTCTTGGGGTCGATGTAGTGGTGCGCATGCAACGTCTCACCGCTGAATTCGCCGGGGAAGTCCGGCAGGCGCGGATCCCAGTGGTGCCCGTTGGCGACGACCAACAGGTCGAAGCGGCGACGCTGCCCGCCGGCCAGTTCCAGCTCCCAGCCGCCGCCGGAAAGACGGTGCGCGTGGGTGACTTCGGTGTCGAACTCTATGTTGCGTTTGAGCTCGAACGCCGCCGCATAGGACTCCAGGTACTCCTTGACCAGCGTGTGGTGCAGGAAGTCGGGGTAGTGCTCCGGCATGGGGAAGTCGCGGAACGACAGCTGGTGCTTGGAGGTGTCGATGTGCAGTGACCGGTAGGCGCTGGAATGTCCGTTCGGGTTGCCGAAGGCCCAGTTGCCGCCGATCCGGTCGGAAGACTCGAAGCAGGTGTAGTCAACCGCGTAGTCGCTCAGCATCTTTCCGGCGGTCAGGCCGCTGATGCCGGCACCGATGATCGCGGTGCGAGGTGAGGGCATGGGGAAACCTCCGGGATCCGGGGTAGACAGGTTTGCAGAAGTGTCTACGCGACGCGTCGCAATAGTACACACATCTGCGGATGTGTCTACTGCCTTGTTAGGCTTACCGACCAGGAGGTGGCCGTGAACGCAGCATCAGCGTCACCCGCATCCCCGTCGACAACCGATCGGCTTCTCGATGCGACCGAGAAACTGCTGGCCGACAAGGGGATCCGGGCGACGACGATGATCGACGTCGCCCAGGCAGCGGGGGTGTCCCGGGCCTGGCTGTACCGGAATTTCCCGGACAAGCCGACGCTGGTCGGCGCGGCGATCATCCGCCTCATCGAGACCAGCTGGGCCCAGACCCGCGCCGAGCTGTCGACGCTCACCGACTTCGAGGACCAGCTGGTGGCCGGAGTCCAGATCGGCCGCCGCGCCTACGACGATCCCGGCACGCTGCTGATGCGGCTGCGCACCGCCGAACCGGATGAGTTCACCGCCTGCGCCGGGGCCGGCGTCCGCGGCCTGGTGCCCGACCTCGCGGCGTTCTGGCAACCTTTTGTCGAAGCCGCCGTCGACGGCGGAGACATCCACCCCGACACCGACATTCCCGAGGCCAGTGAATGGATCGCCCGGGTGATGATCAGCCTGGGCAGTGTCCCGGGAAACCACATGGACCCCGACGATCCGGCAGCCGTGCGGCAGCATCTACGCCGCTACGTGCTGCCGGGCCTGCGACAGGCGCCGACGACTGCGACACCGAAGGGGAAGCGATGACGGAGTGGTTCCTATACCTCCCGCAAACCAGAATCGGCCTCGACGATCTGGTGTCGCGCGCACAAGCGGCCGAGGCGTCAGGCTTCGACGGCGTCGCGTTCCTCGATCACCTGGACACCCCGATGGACCCCGCTTCGCCGCTGTGGGAGGCGATGACCGTCGCCACCTGGGTGGCCGCCCACACCGAGCGGCTCAAGGTCGGCCACGTGGTGTTGTGCGACGGGTTCCGTCACCCGGCGGTGTTGGCCAAACAGGCGACCACCTTGGCCGAGGCCACCGGGGGGCGCTTCGAGCTGGGGCTCGGTTCCGGCTCGATGCCCGACGAACTGGTCAAGTACGGCATCACCACCGCCGGCCCGCGGCAACGCGTCGACGCGCTGGGGGAGACGCTGGCGCTGCTACGTGAGTACTGGAGCACCGCGGGGGCGCGGTCGCAGACTCCCGCGCCGACCCAGCCCATCCCCCTGGTGCTCGGGGGTGTCGGCCCCCGGATGCTCGAGCTGACCCGCCGCTACGCCGACTGGTGGAACCTGCCCGCGACGCATGTACACAAGTTGCCCGAGCTGCTGCCCTTGATCGGGTCTGCCCGCGCGTCGGTGCAGCAGATGGTCGGTTTCGCCCGGCGCGATCAGGATGTGGTGGCGGTATCGCAGACGGCGCAGCGGCGGTTCGGCCGGCTGGGATCGGGCCTGGTGTGCGGTGATGCAGCGGCGCTGACCGAGCATTTCCGGATGCTCGAAAGCCAAGGCGCACAGCGCTTCTACGTCTGGTTCGCTGATTTCGCGCCACCGGAGTCCATTGCCGAGTTCGCCGAGACCGTGATCCGGGCGGGTGGCTGAGCTCGTCAGCGTGATCGGCGCGGCGCGTTCCAGCGGATCTCGATGTCGTCGGCGGCGGTCTTCGGGCCGTCCAGATCGTCGGTAACGCGGACGCCCACCCGGCGCTGGGTGGTGGCGTCGACGAAGCTCAGCGGCGGTTTCCCGTCCTGGAGGTACTTGTCTCCCCACTGGGTCAAAGCCAGCATCACGGGCAAGAGATCCTCGCCCGCGGGTGTCAGCCGATACTCGTCTCGGGCCCGCTGGCCGGCCTCCTGGTAGGGGACCCGCGTGATGATCCCGGCGGCTTCGAGTTGCTTGAGCGCCCGCGAGACCGCCGGCGCCGAGGCGCCGAGGCGTGCCATGAAGTCCTCGAATCGACTGGTGCCGTAGAAGCATTCCCGCACCACCAGGAACGCCGTCTTGGTGCTCAGCACATCGAGCAGCCGGGCCACCGAACACGCATCGCCGGTGGACCAGCGCGTTCGGTCGCGCAACCGGGGCTCGAACTCCATGGGGACCAGCTTACGTGACTAACACTTGCGTTACCCAGATATCCGTGCTTCTCTCTTACTAACGGAGTCGTTAGTCAGGACGGAAGGGATCGGGAAATGGTTGCAATCGAAGGCAAGGTCGTGGTGGTCACCGGCGGCCGGCGGGGGCTGGGAGCGGCATTGGTGGACGAGGTACTGGCCCGCGGTGCGGCCAAGGTGTACTCGACGGCCCGCACCGCGTTCACCGACGAACGCCCCCGGGTGGTGGCCCACACCCTCGAAGTGACGTCCCCCGAGTCGGTCGCTGCGCTGGCCCAGGCCGCCGGCGACGCCGACATCGTGTTCAACAACGCGGGCATCCTGCTGCCTGCCGCGCTGCTGACCGGCGACTTCGCCGACATCACCACCACCTTCGACATCAATGTCTTTGGGCCGCTGCGGGTGGCCCGCGCGTTCGCGCCGATCTTGGCGGCCAACGGGGGCGGGGCGCTGGTCAACATGCATTCGGTGTTGTCCTGGCTGGCCGGCTCCGGTGCCTACGGCGCCTCCAAAGCCGCTGCCTGGTCGGTGACCAACTCGCTGCGCACGGAGCTGGCGGCCCAGCACACGCAGGTGGTCGGCGTGCACGCCGGGTTCATCGATACCGACATGGTCTCGGCGATCAGCGCGGCCAAGGTCACCCCGGCCGAGGTGGCCCGGCGCATCGTCGACGGACTGGAATCCGGTGCCCTCGAAGTGCTGGCCGACGACGTGTCTGTCGGTGTCAAAGCCGCACTGTCTGGTCCGGTCGAAAAGCTGTCGTTCGCCCTGCCGCACTGAGCGTCTGATCACGAAGGAGCACTGAACCGTCATGCCACTGTGGACAATTCACCACACCCCGGGCATCTTCACCGCCGAGCAGAAGCACGCGCTGGCCGCCCGCATCACCGACCACTACGAGGGTGCCGGGCTGCCACGCTTCTATGTGGTCACCGTCTTCCACGAGACCGCGCCGGAGGACTTCTACGTCGGGGGGGAGCCGACGCCAGTGGGTATTCGCGTCGTCATCGACCACATCGCCCGGCACGCCCACGACAAGGAAGGCCGCCGGCGGATCGCCGAATGGATCAACCAGATTCTTAGCCCCACGCTCGAGCGGCATCCGGGCCTGCACTCGGAATTCCACGTCGACGAGACCAGCGAGGAACTGTGGATGATCAACGGCCTGGTTCCGCCGCCGGGGGGATCGGACGCCGAGAAGCGGTGGGCCAAGGAGAACGTCGCGTCGGCGTACTAGGGGGGCGCTCCCCGGTACCGCGCCGCCAGCGCGGTACCGATCGCGGCCAGATGGTCACGCACGCCCTGCGGACCGGTTATCTCGAGCCATTCGACAAGCCCGGCGAGTTCGCCGGCGAGGGCGTATTCGTTGTAGCCGCGAATCACCACCTCGATCCGGCCATCGGGGGTAGGACCGCCCACGTCGAGGCGCCCACCGAGCATGCTCTGGAGCAGGCCCAGCCCGTCAGGTGCGCACACCGCCTGGATCTCGAGCGGGGTGCGCTTGCGGTCGACCTCGTCGGCGATCTCACGCCAGCTCTCGGCAAGGTCGAACCCCGTAGGCCGCTGGACGGGCTCCTCGGTCAACTCGACCGACGAGACACGATCGATTCTGAAGGTACGGCGGCCCACCTCGGTATGCGAGACCAAGTACCAGGTCGGGCCCTTGGCAACGATGCCCAGGGGGTGGACGGTCCGCTCGGTCTCGGCGCCCTTGCTGTCGACGTAACCGAGCCATACCTGCACGCCGCGGATGACCGCCTCCTGCAGCGCGTCGAGAAACCGCGGCGGCCGAGGCACCACCTGAGCTCCCCACCGCCGTGGGTCCACCACCACGGATGTCGCGGCGGCCTCGGCCTGCTCCCGGAAAGGCTCGGGCAGCGCGCGGACGAGCTTGCGCAGGGCGGCCTTGACTTCCGGGGTTGCCGTCGAAGCGGGTCCGGCGACCAGAAACAGCGCGCGGGCTTCGCTCGCGGTCAGCCCCGAGAGGTCGGTACGAGCGCCGCCCAGCAGGCGCCACCCGCCGCCGCGGCCCTGCATTGAGTACACCGGGACGCCGGCGACGCTGAGCGCGTCGAGGTCGCGGCGGGCGGTGCGCTCGGACACCTCCAGTTCCCGGGCGACCTCCAGCGCGGTGACCTGCTGGCGTTGTTGCAGCAGTAGGAGGGTGGCTAGCAGCCGGTCAGCGCGCACCCCAGCAGACTCGCACATAAAACCGGCCACAAGGTGTCCGGTTATGGTGACCACAATGTCGCCATGACCACACCGACCAGTTCTTCCGCAGCCCCTCTGACCGACCCGCGGCCCGTCCTCGACCGTGCCATTGCCACTGCCGCCGCCGTGATCGCCGGCGTCCGCTCTGACCAGTTCGCCAACCTGACGCCCTGCACCGAGATGAACGTGCAGGCCATGCTGATTCACCTGGTCGGAGTTGTTGACCGCATTGCCGCACTCGGCAACGGCGAGGACCCGTTCGCCGTCGCCGAACCGCAGATCTCCGACGATCGCTGGGCCGATGCGTGGCGGGAGTCCAGCAGACGTGCCGCCGACGCCTGGGGCGACGACGCCGTCCTCCAACAGCCCATGGCCCTGCCGTGGATCCAAGGCAGCGGCGCCGACGTCCTGGCCTCCTACCTCTCGGAGATCACGGTCCACACCTGGGACCTCGCGGCGGCCACCGGTCAGCAGCCCGATTGGGACGACACGGTGATCGCCGCGGCCCTGCAATCGGCGCACCGGATCCTGCCGGCCGAGAACCGCCGGGCGCTCTACGCGCAGATCTCTGCCGCGATGGGCCTGGACGAGGTGGCCATGCCGTTCGCCGAAGCCGTCGCCATTCCCGACGACGCCCCCGCCATTGACCGGCTCATCGCCTGGAACGGCCGCGATCCGCTCTGGTGATCTGTCCCGGCGGACCCGAAGCCGTCCCTACAAATAGGACAGGCCGAACCCCTAATAAGGGTTCGGCCTGTCCGGGATCTCCCGAGAGATCACAACTGTGGGCGAAGGGGTGTGTGAGTTCATGACATAGGTGACAGGTGAGTCGGGACATGGGTGACACCTGCGGTGATGGTCGATGAGTCG
>NZ_JBJIAM010000014.1:0-68852 GCF_045310815.1 Mycobacterium sp. SMC-19
GACTGTCACCTATGACCCGACTCATCGACCATCACCGCAGGTGTCACCCATGTCCCGACTCACCTGTCACCTATGTCGTGAACTCACACACCTCCGCCACCGCCAAGAGCCCCGCGCCTGTCTATGCAGGTCGCGGGGCTTTTCGCATAGGCGGTCAGTCGTGGGCTGCCGCTACCAAATTTTGGCCCGTACTCTGTCGGCGACCGCTCCCCGACCGGTAGGTTGCGGGCCTTACGGCGCCTTGTCTACGTCTCGGCGTTCGCGATCCCGGCCCCAGACCCTCAATATTGAGCAGCGTCGAGTCGCGATAGCTGGGACGGACGGGCGGTCAGGCAGCAGCGTCGGCGTCATTGACCTTGCGGGAGGGGGCTTTCATCCGTTCGCCGCGGCCGCGACTAGACCGGTGCGGGTCCGCTCGATCGTGGTGTCGCGCTCCAGCTGGGCGAAGGCGGCCATGATGGTCAGCATCGCATCAACCCATCGTTTCGAGACACGCGGCAGGGGTAGGTACGCCAACAAAAATCCCCGGGTCAACACACTGACCCGGGGAACCTGCCTGCAAGAGTTATCGCCTATGGACGACCCATCGCTTCATCTCCTTCTTCCGCCTCCGGTGCGGCTTGGCTCTCCTGCAGGGTACCAGAGGTGGCTTCTGCCCATGCGCGCGATTCTTCAAAGAGCGGCCAGGAGTCCCACTCTGACTGAGTGAGCGTGTCTTGGGCAACCAAACGCTTGCCTAACTCGTTAGTTTCACGGTGCATGTTCAGCAGGGCGAATTTAGCGATCTCGAAGCGCTGGGAGCAATGTCGCACATCCCATTGGGTAACTTCGTCGCGAATAGATTCGACCCCGTTGTCGCGCTTGCGCTGTATCCACAGATTTACCTGGAGGAGCAGGCGAATCCCCTCTTCTGTGCAGTAGGGCAAGGCCCGGTCCGAGAAAAGCAATAGCTCTCTGCCGCGATTCTGCTGGAGGAATTCGAAAGATACGTCCGCTATAAGGGGGTCTGACGGCGGACGGGTAGCACGCTTCGGCGGTTCAATACAGAGTGACGTGCGGATCGCAAGCAACAGACCTGCCACGTGGAGGCGCGCGAGGGCTTCTTGAAGATAACTTCGCGTAACTTCTGCCCGCGGCTCCAGCCCCGGACCTGTCGCGGCGATGTCATCCGGGAGGATCTTTACTTTCTTTCGATATAGGCGGCTAACTACACCGCCGTTGTGAACTAGCAGATGTCGTCGTTGGAAGATTTCGAAAAACTGGTCCCAGTCATCTGTAACATCGCTAGATTGAAGCTTGATATTGGTAGCAAACCACTTCAGCCAGTCGTCGACACTTCCGCGCATGATCGCCTCGGCGTATACGTCGATAGCGTGAGCCTTAAAATCGTCCAGATCGCCGAAGGCGTTCACCTCTTCGAAAGTGAATTCCTTGGTTGAACTCGAAAGTTTCGCGGGGTACTTCCTAACAAAGTTCTTGATGCATTGATAACACAACGCTTCGAATTCCCCCACGGCAGCGACCAGAAGGGAATTAAATGCGACGGTGGCTCTCGCACGGCGCACACGTGAAATTGTTAACATCGCGGAATCAATGAGATCGAGACCGTACTCCTCAATGAGGTCGCTAAGATCTATTTCAATTGCAATCTCATTGTTGGTCGGGGCTGTCTTTTCTTCGGACGAAGTTTGATTCTGACGCGACCTGCGTGCGCTTTGTAAAGCGCTCTCAAGTTTTGAAATCAGTCGCTCGTAGAGCCGTCCTGCATCATCGAGCGACGGGTGCGCCAGAAGTAAGCGCCTCTCGAATGAGGCTTTATCGTCGTCCAGTCGACGCGCAGAATCGTCCACTAGGGCTGCTAGTTCGATCAGCGCCTCAATTGAATCACGGAATTCTTGTGCGGACTCAATCAGCGATTGGTTCAGCGATTTCCCATTTCCCTGCCCAGCAGTATTTTGCGCCGGTTCTCGCGAAGTCACGCTGGGGTCACCACCTCCACCGTTAAATCAATGACGACCCCGGCACATGCACTCCGCGTCACTGTGATCTTGGATTCCTTCATAGGTTCCTCGCCCCTGGCCCTTTACTTCTTGCTTGGTCTCTATCGTCTTAGGGCATCGACACCGGTCTACCAGGTGTCGTGTCGGAGCATGCTGCGACGGCTACCGGATAGCCAAGATGGTGGCTGCCTATAGCGCCAAGGTCTGGGGCGCTCTACCTAGCCGCCTCATCGTTGAAAGCCTCCTGTGCTGAAACTCTTCGCGCCTGCAAGTTTTCATAGGCCGCTGGTCACCCTCGGCCCGTTCCCTTCAGGTGCCGTGGCCGACCAACGGGGTAGGTCCCAGGATGGTAACAATAGGTCGTAAGCCATAGACAGCAGTCCGGAGAGCCACCCACGAGCATGGGGTTGGTATGCCACAGAGTTGGAGCTTGACGGCGGCAACTCATGAAGCCCGTCCAGCATATCGGGCGGCCACAGGATTGGCCGGGACCTACCGTTCTGCCCTCCAGTGGTCGTATCCACTCCCTAGGATCTGGCCATGTCGTTGCACAGTGGTGACGTCTTCGCGGGGTATCGGATCCTGCGCTTGCTGGGATCCGGGGGTATGGGCGAGGTCTACCTCGCTCAACACCCGAGGTTGCCGCGCCACGACGCCTTGAAGATTCTTCCGAGCCAGGTCTCCGCTGATGAGGAGTTCCGGCGACGGTTTGAACGTGAAGCCGACCTAGCCTCGGCGCTGTGGCACCCGCACATTGTCGGTGTGCATGATCGCGGCGAAACCGACGGCCAGCTGTGGATCTCGATGGACTACGTCGACGGGCGTGATGCAGCCCAGCTCCTAGCCGAAAGTTACCCGGCGGGGATGCCGATCAGCGAGGTAGCCGAGATCGTCACGGCGGTGGCCAGCGCTTTGGACTACGCGCACAGGCAAGGCCTGGTGCACCGCGACGTCAAACCCGCCAACATCATGCTCACCCGTCCCGGAGGCGATAGCGAACAGCGCATCCTGCTCACCGACTTCGGGATCGCCCGCAACATCAGCGACATCAGCGGACTGACCGCCACCAACATGACGGTCGGCACCGTGGCTTACGCAGCCCCCGAGCAACTCATGGGCGAAGACCTTGATGGTCGTGCCGACCAGTACGCACTCGCGGCCACCGCCTACCACCTGGCCACAGGCACCCAACTATTCCCGCATACCAACCCAGCCGTGGTGATCAGCCGCCACCTCAACGCGACACCGCCCGCCTTGGCCGACCATCGCCCCGAACTGGGTGGGATTGACCCGATCTTTGCCGTTGCGCTGGCCAAGACACCGCGGGATCGCTTTCGTCTTACCGCGAACTTCGCACGCGCGCTTGCGGAGCAGGCATCTTCTATGGGCGTTTCGTCACCCCCCGTCGCGGTCACGAAAGCGAATGCGTCAGCTAAACCGACGGGAGTTCCACGCGGTAAGGCTCAGAGTGGGCGAGCAAATCCCGCATCAATGTCGGCGACGACAACTCCATCGAAACCGACAACAGGATCATTCAGACCGATGTCAGTCGTTGCCCATAACCCATCCCCGCTGGGACGCCGAACCATCAGTGGTGCCCGGGGGCGGTGGTTGGTATCGGGATCCGTACTGGCCGTCGTGGTGCTGGCAAGCTTCGTTGTTCTGGCTTGGCACCCTTGGGCGAAAAGTGGAATGCTGGCATCCTCGTCATCTAAGCCCGCCACGCCCCTTGTCTCAACCGAGCCTGCTGCTGCGGCCACTTGGCCGATGGTTCCTCCACCGCGAACGCTCACCACAACTACCCCTACAGCACCCGCAATCATTGACGTAGATCCAACAGAGTACGAAAGTTCTGAGTACCCCGGGCTTTACAGGTGGGTTTACGCTCGGACGCCGTACTATCGGGATTGTGGGATTTTTCCGCTAGCCATGAAATCCACGGAACCTGAGGGATTGTCGTGTTCAGTTGCTTTCCCGGCAGGTACGCCGGAGGTAAGTAACCCACCGTTTAGTGGGCCACCGAATGAAATACAGATCAGGCTTCCCGATGGGCCTACGAATGCGATCTCCGAGGGCGGCCCTCAGACGGCGAAAGCATTGCTACCGAATCATCGGATTACCGTCGGGCCGTTCTCATGCACCGCGCTTCATGGTGGGGGTATCGACTGCGAGGCGCCCACGGGCGGGTTTTCGTTTGCGAACGAGGTGCTCACAGCGCGTGGGCCTCGTTAACGATGCACCGATCGTAGGTACTCGAACCAGCTTTATGTAGCTGATATGCAGGTAGATACATAGTTCGAACGGGTAGCTACCGAGGGTTCAAATCCCTCCGCCACCGCCAAGCGAAACACGTGCCGAGTGTGCGGTTTCGTACCCGATCCGACAGGGTCGGCGTACGAAACCGCACACTGGACGTCAGGCTCTACCGGATGCGGCCGTCAGACTCCCGCGATCACTTCCTTCTGCAGCGCCGAAGTACCGCGTTTGGGCGCGGTCCGCGAATGAGTCGCATACATCGCCAGTCCGGTGAACGCCAATCCGCCCACCAGGTTGCCCAGCACGGTGGGAATCTCGTTCCACTCGATGTAGTCGCCGATGGTGAAGTTCCCGCCGAGCATCAGGCCGGAGGGGAACAGGTACATGTTGACCACCGAGTGCTCGAATCCCATTGCGAAGAACAGCATCACCGGCAGCCACATGGCGATCACCTTTCCGGTGACGTCGGTGGCCAGCATGGCCCCGACTACCCCGGTGGACACCATCCAGTTGCACAGCATGCCGCGCACGAACAAGGTCAGCATGCCCGGAAAGCCGTGTGCGGCATAGCCGAGCGTGCGAGCCTCGCCGATGTGCCCGATCGCCTCACCGATCTCGTTGGGCGGGCTGGAGAAGCCGTAGGTGAACACGATCGCCATCAGCACCGCGACCGTGAAGGCACCGGCGAAGTTGCCCAGGAAAACCAGTCCCCAGTTCCGCAGTACCCCGCCGATGGTGACACCGGGGCGCTTGTCCAGCCAGGCCAGCGGCGCCAACACGAACACTCCGGTCAGCAGGTCGTATCCGAGCAGGTAGAGGATGCAAAAGCCGGCCGGAAACAGCATCGCCCCGATGATCGCGTGACCGGTTTGCACGGTCATGGCCACCGCGAACGCGGCACCCAACGCCAGCGTCGCACCGGCCATGAATGCGCGGATCAGGGTGTCGCGGGTGGACATGAAGATCTTGGACTGGCCGGCGTCGATCATCACATTGATCAACTCGGGCGGCTTGACGTAGGTCATCGAACTCCTCAGGGACCGCAGGGCGAAGTGGTTGGTTGCAACGGCGCGTGTGACCCTATTTCGCGGCGGCCCGCTCGGACCTTGCTCGCCAGCCAACTCCTAGTCAGCCCACAGACGTTGCCCAACAACGTCTTCGCCGCACCTTCGCGGCGTTTTACCAGCTAAAACATCACCGAGGCCGGTCGACCGCGTACGTGCCGGCGTCGTCGGTGAATTCCGCAAGCACCCGGCGCTGGGCGCCGTCGACAGTGACCACACAGCTGAAACTGCCGCCCTTGCGCACGGTCGGATTGACCCCGTTGTTGCAGCGGACATCGGTCACGTTGTCGCGTCCATAACCGTTGATCGGATCGGTGAGGACCTGCAGGACGCCGTCTTGGGCCTTGCGCACATCGAGTTCGACCGGCCCGGAGCCGCCGACTACGCCCCGCAGCACCAGAGTCAGGAGCATGGCCAGCGCGAGCAGGCCGGTGATGCCCGAGGCGATCAGCAGAACACGATTCGACAGCGGCTTCGGATCCGCCGGCTTGCCAGGAGCGGCCGCGGGGTTGGTCCGCGGCTGGCGACGGTCCTGCGGTACCGGAGGCCGCGGGCCCGACGGCGGCGGCCGATGCGTCTGCGGGGGCACCCGACGCGGTGGGGGCGCCGGGGGCCGGCGGACCTCCAGATACCAAGGCTGCTCAGGCCGTCCCGAGGGCGGCCGTGGGCGCTGCGGTGGCGGCCCCTGCGGCCCGCGCGGCCCACGCGGCTGTTGTGGCGGCCGGGGGAGCGGCGTGGTCCGCCGCTCCGGCGGTTCGCGCGGATCCTCTGGACGGTTCATGACATCGTGCCCATCACGGGAACCGCTCGAAGCATCCGTCGATGTCGCCGTGCAGCCCGGAGCGGAACGCCAGGATCCGGGTGAAACCCGCCGGCACGGTGTCGTCGTTGGCGTCGCTGGCGACAATGCCGTTCATCAGCAGACCGGTGACCGCCTCGTCCAGATCACCGCCGGCCAGCGTCAAGCCCGGGCCGGACGACAACGTCATGGGCTCGGCCATCCGGCGCTGGGCCACCCCGGTCAGGCACGCGGTTCGCAACGCCGCCGCCGCCGATTCCAATCCGACTTCGCGTTCGCGTTGCACTGCAAGGGCGTACCGCGACGTGACGGCCGACAGCCCGGTGTTGTCGCCCTGCGGCATACCCAGGGTCGATTGATCGGTCGGCGCACTCATCTCCTGCAGTCCGGCCAGATCGACGACGATGAGGTTGGACTCCGGGCAGTAGGCCACCGGATCGGGTTGGTGGCCACTGGGGCATTTGCCCGACGTGGACAGCTCCGGCGGGCGGGACAGGCCGAAGATCTGGCCCAGCTGCTCCATCAGGGTGGACAGCACGGACGCGTCGATCGTGAGGTCGCTTTGCGGGTTCTCCGAATCGAACAGGGAATTCGGCAGATCGCCACGGCGCTTGCGGATCTCGTCCATGTCGATCCCGGCGCACATCGCCGCGCCGCCGTCGAAGCCGGTCTGGAACGCGCCGACCCGGTCCAGGGCGGTGCCGTGCTCATCGGAGATCGACACCGGATTGTCCGGCGTCGACACCGGGTCGCGGATCACGATCAGCCCGGCCAACACATGGTTGAGGCCGTCGCCGGTGCTCAGCTGCACCCGCGGCGAACTGCCCGCGGCCACCCACTGCAGATACACCCCGGCAAAGCAGTCGGCCTGCTGTTCGCGGACCAGGGTGCGGGTCAGCGGGTTGACGATCCCGGCCATGTTCTGCAAGGCGTGCCCGTATTCGTGCGCCAGGGTACCGTTGATCGCCATGTCGCCGAAGTACTTTCGGGCCGTGGGCAGAAACTTGGCCCGATCCCAGGCCATCGTGTCCATCCGGCGGCAATACATCGCGTTCGGCAGGTGGTAGACCTCGCCGCCGCACACCGACGGGCCGTCTGGGTCGGTGGAGTCATAGGACATCAGCGTCGAGACCGGCTGGAAGCGTCCGCGCAGCGACTCGGTGTAGTGCTGCGTCCAGAAGTCTTCGATGTCGTCGATCGCCAGCAGCGACAACCGGTCGATGTCGCCGCCGTCGCTGCCCTGGACCCGGGCGGTCACCGGCGGAACGTCGCCGCGCGGGCCGCTGGGACCCTCCGCGGTGGGCAGTCCGCCGACCCGCCCGGGGTCGTACAGCATCGATATCGCATGCCCGGCGACCACCGTCGGGGTGCTGTCCTGCGAGCAGCCCGCCAGCGTCAGGGTCAGGGCGGCCACCCCGAAAAGTGTTATGGCGGTACGACCGAATCCGCGTTGAGCCATCGTCACCTGCTCAGGTAGGCCACGATCCCGCTGGTGACCGCCGAGGCGTACTGCGCTCGGCCGTCGGCGCTCTCCAACAGCGCCGCGTCCTGGGCGTTACGCATGTTGCCCAGCTCGACCAGCACCGCCGGATACTCGGCCAGATTCAGTCCGGCCAGATCCGCTCTCCCGTAGAGGCCGTCGGCGCCCAAGTAGCTGGATTGGGGGATCCCCGCGGCGGACAGGGCATCCCGGATGTCACCGGCCAGCGCCACGGCCGGGCCGGACTGGGCGTCGTTGAGCGCCGGGCTGGAGTAGTTGACGTGGAAACCGCGGCCTGAGGCCGGTCCACCGTCGGCGTGGATGGACACGATCGCGTCCGGGTGCGCGGCGTTGGCCGCGGCGGCTCGCGCGTCGATGCACGGGCCTACCGAGGTGTCGTCGGCGCGCGAGAGTTCGGTGTGCACGCCGAGTCGCTCGAGTTCGGTCCGGATCCGGTTGGTCACGTCCCAGTTCAGGCTGTGCTCGGGGTAGCCGTCGTCGGCGGCGGTCCCGCTGGTCTGACAGGGCTTGGTGCCGCCGCGCCCATTGGGCACCTGCCGGGCGATCGAGGCGTCGTTGGCGCCGCTGTGCCCGGGGTCCAGGAACACCGTTTTGCCGGCAACGGCGGGAGTTGCGGGATCTGCCGGGGCGGCGGGCGCAACAATGCCGGCCGTGAGCAAGCACCCGGCCGAGGCGACACAGACAATGGCCCGGCGACGCACGGGGCAAGACTAGCAAGCGGCCATGGGCCCCTCCGGGGTCTAATGGATCGATGCAGTTGATGTCACCGCTCGACTCGGTCTTTCTGCTGACCGAAACGCGCGAGCACCCCATGCACGTCGGCGGGCTGATGCTGTTGGAGCCGCCGGAGGGGTCCGGACCGGAGTTCGTCGGCGAGATCTACCGGAGCCTGTTGGGCGCCCGTGACCTGCAGCCCGCCTTCCGGAAGCGTCCGGCGTCGCTGTTCGGTGGCATACCGAGCGCGCGCTGGGCCTTCGACGACGACGTCGATCTCGAGTACCACGTGCGGCGCTCGGCGCTGCCGGTGCCGGGCCGGGTGCGTGATCTGTTGGAGTTGACCTCGCTGCTGCACGGCAGCCTGCTCGATCGGCACCGCCCGCTGTGGGAAGCCCACGTGGTGGAGGGCCTGGCCGACGGCCGGTTCGCCGTCTACGTCAAGATCCACCATTCACTGATCGACGGCGTCTCGCTGCTGCGGCTGATGCGCCACACCCTGTCGACCGACCCGCGCGAGTCGGAATTGCGCACTCCGTGGTCGGTCCGGCCCCCGTCGCGGCCGCGCCCCGACGCCCCGTCGCCGCTGAGCGAATTGACGTCGATGGTCAAAGGCGTTGCCGCCCTGGGGCCGTCGACGGTGAAGTTGGCGCGTGCCGCGCTGTTGGAGCATCAGCTGACCCTGCCGTTCGAAGCGCCGCGCACCATGCTCAACGTCAAGATCGGCGGTGCCCGCCGGTGTGCGGCGCAGTCCTGGCCGGTGGAGCGGGTGATCGCGGTCAAACGAGCTGCCGGGGTCACCCTCAACGACGTGGTGCTGGCGATGTGCGCCGGCGCGCTGCGCGGCTACCTCGACGAGCAGCACGCCCTGCCGGACCACCCCCTGGTGGCGATGGTCCCGGTGAGCCTGCGCACCGAAGCCGAAGCCGACTCCGGCGGCAACATGGTCGGCACCATCTTGTGCAACCTGGCCACCGACCTCGAGGACCCGGCGCAGCGACTGGCGACCATCAGCGAGTCGATGCGCCGCAACAAGAAGGTGTTCAGCGAACTGCCGCGCACCCAGGCGCTGGCCTTGTCGGCGGCCAACATGGCGCCGTTGGCCTTGGCGGCCATTCCCGGTTTCGTCTCGGTGGCCAAGCCGCCGTTCAACATCGTCATCTCCAACGTGCCCGGTCCGGCCGAGCCGCTGTACTGGCGCGGCGCCCGCCTGGACGGCAACTATCCGATGTCGATCGCGCTGGACGGGCAGGCACTGAACATGACCGTCGTCAGCAACGCCGGCAATCTCGATTTCGGGCTGGTCGGCTGCCGTCGTTCGGTTCCGCACCTGCAGCGCCTGCTCGGGCATCTGAACACCGCGCTGGAAGAGCTGGAACACGCCGTGGGGGTGTGAGGCGTGGCCAAGCGCAGCGCCGGGTTGCTGTTGTACCGGTCGGGCGCCGACGGCGGTGTTGAGGTGTTGATCGCCCATCCCGGCGGCCCGTTCTGGGCGCGCAAGGACGACGGGGCCTGGTCGATTCCCAAGGGTGAGCAACCCGAGGGTGAGGACCCATGGCACACCGCGCGACGTGAATTCGCCGAGGAACTCGGCTTTCAGCCGCCGGATGGCGAACGAGCCGACCTCGGCGAGGTGCGCCAGGCCGGCGGAAAGGTGGTCACGGTGTTCGCCGTGCGCGGCGACCTCGACGTGACCGACTCCCGCAGCAACACCTTCGAATTGGAGTGGCCGCCGCGGTCGGGACAACTACGGGAGTTTCCCGAGGTCGACCGGGTCGGCTGGTTCTCGGTGGGCCAGGCGCGAATCAAGCTGCTGGCCGGGCAGCGGCCCGTCCTCGACCGGTTGGTGCACTACCTGGGGATCGAGCCCTAACCGCCGGTCTGGGTCGGCGGTGTTCCTTGTTGCTGCTGACGCCGCTGCGCCAGGCTGGAAACGATCATCCGCGCCAGCGTGCTCGCTCCGGTTGCCGCGGCCCCCTGCGGGGACCGCACGGCCGGCGCCGCCGGAGCGTGCCACTGCGCCAGCGCATTCAGCTCGCCGGCGAGGAACTGGCGCCGGCATTCGCCCCGCTGAATCTTGCCGCTCGAGGTGGTGGGCACCCGCATCGCCGGCACCAGCAGCACGTCCTGCGCGTCAAGGCCGTGCTGCTCGCTGACCGCCGCGCGGATGGACTCCATGATTGCGGGGTACTCGCTCTCGGCGACCTGTTGCCGGTAGTCCAGTTCCTGCACGATCACTAGTCGGTTGTCGTCATTCGGTTTCGGTTGCACCGCGAAGATCGCGCCGCGGTCAGCCAGCAACGCCGGATGGCTTTCCTGCACAGTCGGCTCGATGTTGTTCGGGAAGTAGTTGCTGTCACCGATGGTGATGAGGTCCTTCCACCGCCCGGTGACGAATACCTCGCCCTGGCAAAGAAATCCCATGTCGCCGGAGCGCAGGAAGGGGCCCTCACCGGTGTCGGACAGGAATCCGGCGAAGGTGTGCGCGTCCTCTTTCGGCCGTGCCCAGTAACCCTGCGCAACGCTGGGCCCCGATACCCAGATCTCCCCGACCTCGTCGGGTCCGCGCTGCTGGCGGGTGTCTGGATCAACGATCACCACCCGTTGGCCGTACACCGGTGGGCCGCAGCTGACCACCGCGACGGCGTCGGTGGTGGCGTCGACGTCGACGGTGCGGTTCTCGCTCAGCGCCCTGCTGTCGAGGTAGCGGACGCCGGCGACGTCGGGAGTGGGGTCCGCGGCGACCAGCAGGGTGGCCTCGGCCAGGCCGTAGCACGGTAGAAACGCCTGGATACGGAATCCCGCCGGAGCGAACGCGTCGGCGAACTCCTGAATGGTCGATGCGTGGATCGGCTCGGAACTGCTGGCGGCGGTGGTCCAGTGCGACAGATCCAGTGCCGCACGCTCCTCGGGGGTGCTGTGTTTGACGCACAACCGGTAGGCGCTGTTGGGTGCTGCGGTCGTGTTGGCGCGAAACCGAGACATGGCTTCCAGCCACGCCATCGGCCGCTGGAAGAAGACGATCGGCGACATCAATACGGTGGTGCAGCCGACGTAGATCATCTCCAGGACTCCGCCGATCAGTCCCATGTCGTGCTGCTGCGGCAGGAAGTAGACGCTCGTCTCGTTCTCGTTGCCGTGGTAGGCCCGCCGAATGGATTCCAAGTTGTGCATGAGGTTGCCGTGCGTCACCACAACGCCCTTGGGTGATTTGGTCGAACCCGAGGTGTACTGGATCATCGCCGTGGTGCTCGGGTCGATGTCGGGCGCCTGCCACGCTTCGGGGGTAACGGCTTGGTCGATGGCGCACCACCGAAGCGTCGACATACCCGGCACATCCGCGGCCGCCGCCTGAAGTTGGTTCTGGGTGGCCGAGGTCGCTACCGCAAAGGTGGCCTGTGCATCGGGCGCGACCAGCTTCAGGCGTGCCAGGGGAGTGTCGACCGGCACTGCGATCGCCCCGGCGTAAAAGCAGCCGAAAATGCTGACGATGCTGTCCAGGCCCGGTCGGCAGATCACCAGCACTCGTTGCCCGGTGGCGCCTTGGTGCTGCAGGTCGGCCGCAACGGCTCGAGCCTTGGCGTCGAGTTCCTGATACGTCAGGCTGGCCGTGACGTTGTTGCCGTCGGGGGCGAAGCGGAAGGCGACCTTGTCCCTGTATCGGTCGGCCTGCAGCCGAAGCAAGTCCACCAGGGTGGGCGTTGTTGGAATGAACTGCTCAGGCATGCCCACACCATAATCCGTGGACCCAGGGGCGCCCCTAGGAGCGTTGCGTCTCCGAGTGGCCGCCGCACCACTGTTCCGGTGGCACCTGGGCCTTCACCTCTGCGACGTGTTCGCCGCAGCCGTCCCAGGTGATTTTGCCGCAGACCTGGCACGGCACGGGGTAGCACATCGGCGGTTCCTTTCAGGGGGTGCGCAAGGCAACTGCCAGCGTATCGATGACGGTGCGGATTTTCTCGCTCACCTCGTCGGCGATCGCCGCCAACGCCGGATTGTCGATGACTTGGGCCATCAGCTGCGGATTCATCGCCTCCACCAGCACCGTGCCCGGATGCTCGGTGTCTTCGCGGACCACGACGTTGCACGGCAGCAGCACCCCGATGCGCTTCTCGGCGGTCACGGCCCGGTGCGCCAGCGGCGGATTGCAGGCACCCAGGATCAGGTAGCGCTCCATCTCCTCGCCGAGCTTGGCTTTCAGTGTTGCCTGCATGTCGATTTCGGTCAGCACGCCGAAACCGTTGTCCTTCAAAATCTCCCGGGTCTTCGCGGTGACTGCGTCGAAATCGGTGCCGGTCACTGCAGTGCTCATCGCCACGGACATGAGGCCTCCTTGGTTGCGGTGAGCCCATTCTATCAGACACCCCCGGGGGTATATACCGTCACGGTATCGTCGCCTCATGCAGACCCTGCGCACGCCCGACGACAGGTTCGCCGGCCTCCCGGATTTCGCCTACCCGCCGCAGTTCTGCGACCTCGACGACGATGACGGCGGCACGCTTCGGGTGGCGTGGGTACAAGACGGTCCCGAAGATGGGGAACCGATCCTGATGCTGCACGGTGAACCGTCGTGGTCGTATCTGTACCGCAAGATGATGCCGATCCTGGCCGAGGCGGGATATCGGGTCATCTGTCCGGACCTGGTCGGATTCGGCCGTTCCGACAAGCCGACCCGTTCCGAAGACCACACCTACGCGCGACATGTCGAGTGGATGCGTGCGCTGGCGTTCGACGTCCTCGACCTGCGCAACGTCACGCTGGTGTGCCAGGACTGGGGCGGGCTGATCGGGCTGCGGGTTCTCGCCGAGAACCCGGACCGGTTCAGTGGCGTCGTCGTGGCCAACACCGGTCTGCCCACCGGGGACATTCCGATGCCGGAGGTCTGGTGGCGCTTCCGGGAGGCGATCCAGACCGCACCGACGATCGATGTCGGATGGTTCGTGCAGTCCGGGTGCCGCCGCCCGATGAGCGAAGCCGTCCGAACCGGCTACGACGCCCCGTTTCCCGACGACAGCTACTGCGTCGGTCCCCGGACGATGCCGTCGCTGATCCCCACCACACCGGAGGATCCCGCGGCCCCGGCCAACCGGGCGGCGTGGGCTGCGCTGTGCGCCTCGCAGACCCCGATGCTGGTCGCGTTCAGCGACGGCGATCCGATCACCGGAGCCATGGCACCGATCTTTCAGCGCGAGATGGTCGGGGCACACGGCCGGGCACACCCGGTGATTCACGACGCCGGGCACTTCCTGCAGGAGGATGCCGGTGAAGAACTGGCCCGCCACGTCGTGGAGTTCCTGCGCCGCTGACCGTTGGCGCGCTTCTATGACAGATGGGGCCGCAGCATCCATGATGGACTCCATGGATCTGCCCGTGGCGCCGCCGGTGGCCCCGATGCTCGCCAAGGCGGCCGCCAGGGTTCCGAGTGACGGAGAAGAGCCGGGGCGCTGGTCCTACGAACCCAAATGGGATGGCTTTCGTGCCATTGTGTTTCGCGACGGCGACGACGTGCTGCTGCAGTCCCGCAACGGCAAACCGCTGAGCCGCTACTTCCCGGAACTTCTGGAGGGGCTGCGCGCCGAGACCGCCCCGCGCTGTGTGCTCGACGGGGAAGTGGTGGTGCCGCGCCAGATCGGCGGGCGGATCCGGCTGGACTGGGACTCGCTCAGTCAGCGAATTCACCCCGCCGAAAGCCGGGTGCGGTTGCTGGCCGAACAGACCCCGGCGCAGTTCATCGCCTTCGACGCGCTGGCCACCGGGTCGGCGTCGCTGCTCGACGAGCCGTTCCGGGCGCGCCGGCAGGCGCTGGGTGAGTTGATCACCGGTGGCCGAAGCTGCCACGTCACCCGCGCCACCGCCGACCCCGAACTGGCCACCCGCTGGCTCACCACGTTCGAGGGGGCCGGGCTGGACGGGGTGGTCGCCAAGCGCACCGACGGACCGTATCTGCCCGGCAAGCGCGAGATGGTCAAGGTCAAACACCACCGCGATGCCGACTGCGTGGTGATGGGTTATCGCATCCATAAAAGCGGCGTCGGCATCGGCTCGCTACTGCTGGGCCTGTACCGCCCCGACGGCGAGCTGGCGATGGTCGGCGGTTCGTCGGCGTTCACCGACGCCGATCGGCTCAAGCTCCTGACCGAGCTGGAACCGCTGCGCATCGGTGACGTCCGCGACGGCGAGGCCAGCCGGTGGAACTCGGCGGCCGACAAGCAGTGGGTCCCGATCCAGCCCGAGCGCGTCGCCGAGGTCGCCTACGACCAGATGGAAGGGGATCGCTTCCGGCACACCGTCAAGCTGCTGCGGTGGCGTCCCGACCGAGACCCGGCCAGCTGCACCTTCGACCAGCTCGAGGTGCCGCTGAACTACGACCTCGCCGACGTACTGGAGACCTGATGCGCGGCCCCGAGGAATTGGACGTCCATGGCACCGCGGTCCGTTTCACCAGCGGCGACAAGGTGTACTTCCCTCGGCTGGGTGCCGGCGGCACCAAGCGGGCACTGGCCGACTACTACCTCGCGGTGGCGGGCGGACCGCTGCTGCACGCCCTGGCCGACCGGCCCAGTCACCTGCAGCGGTTCCCCGACGGCATCGACGGTGACGAGGTCTACCAGAAGCGGCTGCCACGTTCGCACCCGGAAAACGTGGAGTCCTGCCGGGTGACGTTCCCGTCCGGGCGTACTGCCGACGCCCTCAAGGTCACCCGGCCCGCCGACATCCTGTGGGCCGTGCAGATGAGCACCGTGACCTTCCATCCCTGGCCGGTGCGCTGCCCCGACACCGATCACCCCGACGAGCTGCGCGTCGACCTGGACCCGCAGCCGGGCACCGGCTTCGCCGAGGCCCGTGCGGTCGCTCTGGAGGTGGTGCGCCCGCTGCTCGACGAGCTCGGGCTCGTCGGCCACGTCAAGACCTCCGGCGGCCGCGGCCTGCACGTTTATCTGCGGATCAAGACCGACTGGGACTTCATCGAGGTCCGCCGGGCCGGTATCGCGCTGGCCCGCGAGATCGAGCGGCGTGCACCGGAGGCGGTCACCGCCTCGTGGTGGAAGGAAGAACGCGGCGCGCGGATCTTCGTCGACTTCAACCAGAACGCCCGCGACCGCACCATGGCGTCGGCCTATTCGGTACGGGCCACGCCGATCGCCACCGTGTCCACCCCGCTGACGTGGGACGAACTGGCCGACGGTGCCGATCCGGACGACTACACCATCGGCACGGTGCCGGAGTTGATCGCGCGGCGCGGTGACCCGTGGAACGCCATCGACGACCTCGAACAATCCCTCGAGCCGTTGCTCGAGATGGTGGCCGCCGACGAAGCCCGCGGACTGGGGGACATGCCCTACCCGCCGAACTACCCGAAGATGCCGGGTGAGCCCAAGCGGGTACAGCCCAGCCGGGAGAAATCCGACTGAGTCAGTTGGGGGACGCCAACAGCCCGATGCAGGTGGCGGTGAGCAGTCGGGTCAACGCGGTGGTGAAGTCCAGGTTCCACTCCGGTGGCACCTGCCGCTCGGCGGCATAAGCGTCGGCCAGCTTCGTCGGTGGGTGCGCGACCTGCCACAGCGGCGCCGCCAGCGAATAGGACGCCAACAACAGGTCGAAGGCACCCTGCTTGCCCAGTCGGGGGAGCGCCTGCAGGAGAGCGTCGGCCATGGT
The DNA here is from genome assembly GCF_045310815.1 of Mycobacterium sp. SMC-19. Classification (NCBI taxonomy): domain Bacteria; kingdom Bacillati; phylum Actinomycetota; class Actinomycetes; order Mycobacteriales; family Mycobacteriaceae; genus Mycobacterium; species Mycobacterium sp. SMC-19. The sequence continues at coordinate 15,991 of NZ_JBJIAM010000014.1, forward strand.
CAGCCCCGCCGCGGTGATCTTTCGTCGGATCTCGATCACCCGCTCGGCGTCTACTTCATGGTCGAGGTGCAAGTGCAGGTTGGCCAGCATGTCGCAGAACAACGGGTCCGCGGCCAATCCGCTGGCCAGGGTGGCGGCCACCCGGTCCGGCGACATCGTTTCGGGCTGACGCAGTGCGGTGCAAACGGTGTCTGACCAGCCTTCCCAGCTCTCGGCGGCTAGCCGCAGCAGCACCTCTTTGTGCGAGCTGAAGTAACGCCGTACCGCCGAGTGGTGCACCCCGGCCCGGCTCGCCACCGCCGTCAGCGTCACCGACGCGACACCGTTCTCCGAGGCCACCGAACGCGCCGCCTCCATCAACGCATCAGCCCGCTGACGCTTGTTCGCGTCACTGCGGGCGCGTTTGAAGGAGACCTGACGCACAGCGAGAGGATAACGCACACGATGTGCGTTGCAGGCCTCCATGGGAGTGCTGTAGCGTGCGTTTACGCACGTTGATGTGGGTTAGGGTATCCAAAGCTTCCTGGTGTGAGGGGACTTCGATTTTCAAGGTATTGAGCCGGGTGTGGATACCCCTCGTCATAGTGGCAGTGGTCTGTGTTGCCGCATTCACCGTGACGCGTATCCACGGCCTGTTCGGCTCTGAGAAGCGCCCCTCCTATTCAGACGGCCAGAACGACGAGACCAAACCGTTCAACCCCAAGCGGTTGACCTACGAAATCTTCGGTCCGCCAGGGACGGTGGCCGACATCAGCTACTTCGACGTCAACTCCGAACCGCAACGCGTCCAGGACGTCACCCTGCCGTGGCAGCTCGAAATCGTCACCACCCTCCCCGCGGTGGTGGGAAGCATCATGGCTCAAGGCAATAGCAACAGCATCGGCTGCCGCATCATCGTGGACGGCGAAGTGAAGGCCGAGCGGATCTCCAACGAGGTCAACGCCTACACGTTCTGCCTGCTGAAGGCGGCATGAGCCAGCCCAACACGCCTCGCGCCGGCGAACAGCCGGAGCGACCGTTCATCGCACGGACCATCCGCCGGTTCGCCATACCGATCATCTTGGCGTGGTTGGCGCTGATCGCGGTACTGGTCGCCACCGTTCCGCCGCTGGAAGAAGTCGGCAAGCAGAACGCCGTTTCGGCGAGTCCTAAAGACGCCCCCTCCATGCAGGCCATGACGGAGATGGGCAAGGTCTTCAAGGAGTCGGACTCCGACAGCACCGCGATGATCGTGCTCGAAGCCGACCACGAACTGGGCGACGCCGAGCACGAGTACTACGCCGAAGTGGTCGAGAAGCTCAAGGCCGACACCGCGCACGTCCAGCATGTGCAGGACTTCTGGGGCGACCCGATGACCGCCGTCGGCGCCCAAAGTGCCGACGGCAGAGCCACGTACGTGCAGTTGAACCTGGTGGGCAATATCGGCCAGGCGGCGGCGAACGACTCCATCGCCTCGGTCCGCGAGATCGTCGACTCGGTCCAGACACCGCCGGGGCTGACCGTCTACGTCACCGGCACCGCGGCACTGGCCGCCGACATGAACCATGCCGGCGACAAGTCGATGTTCAAGATGATGGTGGTCACCATTTTGGTGATCCTGACCATGCTGTTGCTCGTCTACCGGTCGGTCATCACGGTGGCGCTGCTGCTGGGCATGGTCTACATGGAACTGAACGCCGCCAGCGGCGTGGTGGCGTTCATGGGCCACCACCACTGGGTCGGGTTGACGACATTCGCCGTCAACCTGCTGGTCTCGCTGGCGATCGCCGCCGGCACCGACTACGCGATCTTCCTGATCGGCCGCTATCACGAGGCCCGTCAAGCCGGCGAAGACCGGGAATCGGCGTACTACACGGCCTTTGAAGGCGTCGCACACGTCATCCTGGGCTCGGGCCTGACCATCGCCGGGGCGGTGTTCTGCCTGCACTTCACTCGGATGCCCTACTTCGTCACGCTGGGCATCCCGTGCGCGGTAGGCATGCTCATCTCGGTCACCGCGGCGTTGACGCTGGGCCCGGCGCTCATCACCGTCGGTAGCCGGTTCGGCCTGTTCGACCCCAAGCGCGCCACCAGCACCCGCGGCTGGCGGCGGGTGGCCACGGTGATCGTCCGCTGGCCCGGCCCGGTTCTGGTCGCCTCGCTGGCGGTCGCGGCGGTAGGCCTGCTGACGCTGCCGGGATATCAACCCGCCTATGACGACCGGAAATACATTCCGTCCGACATCCCCGCCAATGAGGGCTTCAACGCGGCGGACCGGCACTTCTCGCAGTCCCGGATGATGCCCGAGGTGCTGCTGATCGAGTCCGATCACGACATGCGTAACCCGTCGGACTTCCTGATCATCGACAAGCTGGCCAAGTCGGTGTTCAAGGTCGTCGGGATCTCCCGGGTGCAGGCGATCACCCGCCCGCAGGGCACCCCGCTGGAGCACACCTCGATCCCGTTCCAGATCAGCATGCAGAACGCCGGCCAGCTGCAGACCATGCAGTTCCAGAAGAAGCGCATGGACGACATGCTGACCCAGGCCGAGGCCATGGAGCAGACCATCGCCACCATGCGCCAGATGCTGGGCTACATGGGCCAACTCGCCGCCACCACTCACGCGATGGTCGTCGACATGGACGACCTACAGGCCCAGATCTACGAGATCCGGGACCACATCGCCGATTTCGAAGACTTCTGGCGGCCGATCCGCAATTACTTCTACTGGGAACCGCACTGCTACGACATCCCGATCTGCTTCTCGCTGCGCTCGGCGTTCGACATGGTCGACAGCGTTGATCCGATGAGCGAGAGCATGGACAAGATGATCGCGCACATGGCTGACATGGACGCCCTCATGCCGCAGATGCTGACCACGTTCCCGCCGATGATCGACACCATGGAGACCATGCGGACCATGATGCTGACGATGCACAGCACCATGTCCGGCATCTTCGCCCAGATGGACGAGATGAGCGACAACGCCACCGCGATGGGCAAGGCGTTCGACGAGTCCAAGAACGACGATTCGTTCTACCTGCCGCCCGAGGTGTTCGAGAACCCGGACTTCAAGCGGGCGATGAACATGTTCATCTCTCCGGATGGCAAGGCCGTCCGGATGATGATTTCGCACCGCGGCAATCCGGCTACGGCCGAAGGTATTTCGCACATCGACAAGATCCGCACCGCGGCCGAAGAGGCGCTCAAGGGCACACCGCTCGAAGACGCCAAGATCTATCTCGGCGGCACGGCGTCGCTGTTCAAGGACATGCACGACGGCTCCAACTATGACCTGTTGATCGCCGGAATCGCCTCGTTGTGCCTGATTTTCATCATCATGCTGCTGATCACCCGTGCCCTGATCGCCGCGCTGGTGATCGTCGGCACCGTGGCGCTGTCCTTGGGCGCGTCGTTCGGGCTGTCGGTGCTGTTCTGGCAGTACCTCATCGGCATGCAGCTGCACTGGCTGGTGCTGGTGATGAGCGTGATCATCCTGCTGGCGGTGGGCTCCGACTACAACCTGCTACTGGTAGCCCGGTTCAAGGAGGAGATCCACGCCGGGCTGCATACCGGCATCATCCGGGCGATGGGCGGCACCGGGAAGGTGGTGACGTCGGCCGGACTGGTGTTTGCCTTCACCATGACGTCGATGGCGGTCAGTGACCTGCGCATCATCGGGCAGATCGGCACCACGATCGGGCTGGGCCTGATGTTCGACACGTTGATCGTGCGGTCGTTCATGACGCCCTCGATCGCGGCGCTGCTGGGGCGCTGGTTCTGGTGGCCGATCAACGTGTTGCCGCACGTCGGCGGGAAAGCCGCCCGGCACCGAGAAGCCGCCGCGCTCGCGCGGGGAGATGACACCCAGGAGCTGGCCCACAACCGGTAGCCGGATGTGAGCGATTGCATGCTCAGGGGCCAGAAAACCAATTAGGTAGCATGACTAAAGTTATGTAGCATTGCTTACTGAGTTCGAATGGCTGAGCGGCCATTTGCTGGCGCATTCGCCTCACCTGCTTCACCCGACTCAGTGGTCTCACCGTCGGGTTCGGCGTCCGAAAACTGACAGAGTGAAAGGACCGGGGGAATGGCTACAGTGGACTCCATGCGTACGCACCGCCCGTTTCTGCGGGGCATCGTCGTGACTGCTGCCGCGGTAAGTGCAGCAGCGGCCGCGGTGCTGTTGCCCGCCACCGCCTCCGCCGACGCGACCGACGACTTCCCGATCCCACGCCGGGTGATCCGCACCGAATGCAGCGCCGAGCAGATGCTGGCCGCCAGTCGTGACCTGTCGCCGATCTACTACGAGCGCTACATGATCGACATGCACAACAAGCCGGTGCAGGTGCAGCAGGCTGCCATCGACAAGATGCACTGGTTCTTCTCGCTGAACCCCGAGCAGCGCCGGGCCTACTCCGAGGAACTGGCGACCAACTTCGCCGACCCGGTGACGGTGTCGTGGCCCAACCACGCCAAGATCTTCTTCAACAACAAGGGCGTCGTCGCCAAGTCGACCGAGGCCTGCAGCCAGTACCCGCGCGACGACATGTCGGTGTGGGACTGGGCCCCCAAGCCGTAACAGGAGAGGCGATGAGCGGTTCCATCCGTCGAGTCATGCGGGTTCTGCTCGTCGCCGGCGCGGCGGGCGGCTTGCTCCTCGGGGCTCCGGGATCTCCTGCGGGTGCTCAACCTGCGGGGTTCCCCAACTTTGACGACTTCACCGCCGCCCCGGTGGACAACTACATCTCGACGGGCCCGAAGGGGCCGGGGCGCTGGGTGAATTTTTCCACGCCCTACAACGTCGCCTGCCAATTCGACGCCATCGATCCGCCGGCGGGATCATCGCAGGCCATCATGTGCGACGGCGACATGCCGGGCCTGGCCAACGCGCCGCTCGGCTCGGGCGCCCCGGTGGCGGGCGGTTGTGTGATCGGGACGGTGCGCTCCCAGGGCGCGGCGGGCCTGCGGCTGAACCGCGAATCGACCGGGTGCGGCCGCCAATTCTCCAACGGGGCCTTCCTGGGCGTAGGGCAGAAGCTGACCTACGGCAATGTCACCTGCGCAGTGGGCACCGACCAGCTCGTCGCCTGCCTGGACACCTCGCTGGGGCATCACGGGTTCGTGCTGAGCCCGTCGGGCAGTTCGGCGTTCTGACGCTGCCAAGGCCCCGGCTGCGCTACGGGTCGATGTTGAAGGTGGTCGTGTAGGTCCGCGGGTGATAGGGCGGTGGTGGGGCATCTGGCCCGACCGGCCAGCCCTCCGGTGTCGGCCACGTGCTGACCCGCATGGTCACCTGCTCTTGCCCGTTGGGAAGCGTCTCGACGTTGACGATGCTCGGCCCATACGGCACGGCCGGCTGGTTGCCGGGGCTCGGGATGAATCCGGGGCCGGTGAGGTCCTGTGCGGGAGCCTGGAGCAGGCCCTGGGGGGTACCCGCGGCCACGCCCATGACCTGATGGTCGTCGCTTGCGCTGGTCAACAGATACCCGCCCTGGGGCAGGGGCACAATCTGGTTCTCCCGGTTGCCGGGACCGAGGTTGTTGAAGGTACCGACCTCGTGCAGGCTGTTCATCCAGGAGTTCGGCGGATCACCGGCGACGACCGGGGCCGACTGCCACAGGGCGCGCTGACCGTCCTGGCCGACGTTCCCGACGATGACCATGGTTCCGGATGCCGGGTCGTAGACGCCGCTGGCCTGGGAGATGCCCACCTTGGTGTCCGAACCGAGCGGGGTGCCCAGCAGCGGACCCAAATCCGTTGCCGGGTCGGCCAGATTCTGTACCCGCGACTCCGGCGCGATGTAGTTGTCCGGTGAGGTGCCGAGTCCGTAGGGCCGCACACTGTAGAACGCGTATTGCTGACCGTCGGGGCCGACGGCGGTGCCGGTCGGCAGTGCCCGGAAACCGTCGTCGACGGGGAACGGGTTGTCGATGTCGGGCTTGCCGGGGATGTGTATGCGGGGGTGGCCGCTCTCCGGATCGCCGGTGATGACGATGCCGGTGCCCGGGATGGTCGCCCCCAGGTCATACGGTGCACCGTCCTGCTTCTCCGGCATGGGCGGGCTGCCCACGCCGGCGATGGTGGGGTCGTGCGGCTGCTGGCCGTCGGCGGGAATCGTGTTGTCCACCAGCCGGATATGTGGGTCCTGTCCGTCCTCACCGCTGCCCAGCTTGTAGTGGTTGGTCAGGGTCTGCACCAGCTGAGCCCGCTGCCGACTGTCGGCGGCGGCCTCGGAGACCACCCGGTGGATCTCGCGAGTCTTGGCGGTCAGGAATCGCTGGAATTGGCGGGAACCGGTGGGGGTGTCCAGGCCCGGCCAGCTGGCTGCCGATTCGCGGATCTCGGCCTCGATGGCGTCGAGGCGTTGCCGCGAACTCACGCTGTGCCGCACGGCCTGCTGCAGGACCGACTGGAGCTCTTTGTCGGCCGCTACCGATGCCGCCAGCCGGTTCGCCAGCAGGTCTTCACGCGCGCGCGCCGCATCCGCGAAAGCACCGAGGTTCTCGGCCATAGCGCACAGGGTAGTCGGGCCGGGTCGGGCTACTGGCTCTTTTTCGCCCGGCGCTTGCCGGTGGGGCGCAGCTTGTTCTCGTCGGTCGATGCCGGCTCGTCCGCGTCCTCGCCCGCCGACTCGGCTTCGTCGTCGGCTTCGGTCTCGGCGTCGTCAGCGTCCGTCGCCTCGTCAGTGTCCTCGTCGGCCACGTCCTCGTCGGCCACGTCGTCGTCGGCCTCGTCGGCCACGTCCTCGTCGGCCACGTCGTCGTCGGCCTCGTCAGTGTCCTCGTCGTCGGCCTCAGAGTCTTCGGCCTTCGCGTCGCCGGACTTCTTGCCCCGCCGGCGCTCTTTCTTGGGCTGCTTTTCGGCCTTGGGCTTGATCGGTTTGGGCGGCGGCGGCGGCATCTCGGCGACGAACGCCAGGTAGAACGCGCCGATTCCCAACAGGGCGATCGCGGCCGCGGCCCCGTAAATCCCGAACAGCCACATTCCGAAGCTGTCCAGCGACAACCAGATCTCGCTGACCGCGGTGCCCGCGATCAACGCTCCGGCCACCAGGTGCGCCACGATCGAGCCGGTCAACAGCGACAGTGCCAGCTGCGGGGTGCCGTACTCGGGCTTGCGGGCCTGCTTCAACACCGCCGCCACCGGCAGGGCCGTTGCCCCGACCAGCAGTCCGAGGATGACTCGCATCACGGTGCCCAGCACATGCGGACTGAAGCCGGTCAGCTCCCACCATCGCGGCAGGACAAAGAGGAAATACAGAATGGCGGCGAGGGTCGAGAGCGACGCGTGCCAAATCGTGGCGACGGTACGACTCACGCCACCTCCCATGCTCGTCAGCTAGTGATTCAGGTGCGACCGGACCTCGATCTTTCGGTCCGGCCGCACCTGAATCGGGTGCGGAGGATAGGGGATTTGAACCCCTGAGGGCTATTAACCCAACCCGCGTTCCAGGCGAGCGCCATAGGCCACTAGGCGAATCCTCCGTCGGCAATGGTAACTGAGTCCCTCGGCGGGCCTGCGCACTGCTCTTCCAGTCGGGTTCCCGCCCCGCGTCGCCGCGCTCTGCTGGACCGCTAGACTTGCCCCTGGACCCCGCGCGGCGTCCATCCTGTGAACTCCCCCAGGGCCGGAAGGCAGCAAGGGTCAATGGGCTCTGGCGGGTGCGCGGGGTCCCCTTATATGTCGGGCCTTCGCCGGCGGATCGCGCTTGATAAGGGACTTGAAAGGGTCGTCGTGTCGCTGCATACCCTCAACCGTGCCGACCTGACCGCGCAATATGAGCGCTACCAGCGGGACTACGCCGAGCTGCAGGCTAAGAAGCTGTCACTGGACCTGACCCGCGGCAAGCCGGCGCCCGAGCAGCTCGACCTGGCCAACGGCCTGCTGGCCCTGCCCGGCCCCGACGACTACCGCGCCGACGACGGCACCGACACCCGCAACTACGGCGGCCTGCACGGTCTGCCCGAGCTGCGGTCCATCTTCGGGGAGCTGCTCGGCATCGCGGTGCCCAACCTGATCGCCGGCAACAACGCGAGCCTGGAATTCATGCACGACGTCGTCGTCTACTCGATGCTGCACGGTGGCGTGGACTCGCCGCGGCCCTGGAGCCAGGAGCCGGCCGTCAAGTTCCTGTGCCCGGTGCCCGGCTATGACCGGCACTTCGCGATCACCGAGACCCTGGGCATCGAGATGATCGGTGTCCCGATGCGCGAGGACGGCCCGGACGTCGACCTGATCGAAGAGCTCGTCGCCGCCGACCCGGCCATCAAGGGCATGTGGACCGTGCCGGTGTTCGGCAACCCGACCGGCATCACCTACTCCTGGGAGACCGTGCGCCGGCTGGTGCAGATGAAGACCGCCGCTCCCGACTTCCGGCTGTTCTGGGACAACGCCTACGCGGTGCACACCCTGACCACCGAATTCCCCCACCAGATCGACGTGCTGGGGCTGGCCGCGGCCGCGGGCAACCCGAACCGGCCGTACGTGTTCGCCTCCACCTCGAAGATCACCTTCGCCGGTGCGGGTGTCAGCTTCTTCGGCGGCTCGCTGGGCAACATCGCCTGGTACCTGCAGTACGCCGGGAAGCGCTCGATCGGCCCGGACAAGGTCAACCAGCTGCGTCACCTGCGGTTCTTCGGCGACGCCGACGGGGTGCGGCTGCACATGCGCCGCCACCAGGAGATCCTGGCGCCCAAGTTCGAGCTGGCCGCCGAAATCCTGGAGCGTCGCCTCGGGGACTCCAAGATCGCGTCGTGGACCGACCCCAAGGGCGGCTACTTCATCAGCCTGGATGTCTGGCCGGGCACCGCGCGTCGCACCGTCGCGCTGGCCAAGGACGCCGGCATCGCGGTCACCGAGGCCGGTGCGTCGTTCCCGTACCGCAAGGACCCCGAGGACAAGAACATCCGGATCGCCCCGTCGTTCCCGTCCACCGAGGACCTGCGCGACGCCGTCGACGGACTGGCCACCTGTGCGCTGCTGGCCGCTGCCGAGCAGCTGCTGGGCTGAGATGTCCAGAGTCTGGGGCTGCGCGGTGGTGGCGGCAGCTTTCGTGGTGCTGGGCCCGGTACCGGCAGCGTCCGCACTGCCGGGTCCGCCCGTCGACCCGAAGCCGGTGCCGGCTCCAGCTGCCGCGCCCGAGCAAGTCGAGGCCTTGCCGCCCAGGGCGGCTGAGGAGCTCGACCTTTTCCGGCACGACGCCGCCGAAGCCGCACTGGGCAATCCGGTGGTCTACGGCGACGGCCAGTGCTACCCGCTCGTCGAGCACTACATCCAGTCGCTGGGCTGGTGGCGCAACACCGATCCCAGCGGCAACGTCTCCGACCTCTACCACCATTTCCCCACCAACGGCCTGAGCCGGTACTTCGACCAGGTGCCGTTCGACGGCGGCCTGAACGAGCCGCGGGTCGGCGACATCGTGGTCTACGACCCCGGCGGTTACGTCAGCGAGCACGGGCACGCCGCGGTCGTCACCGACGTCCGCGGGCACGGTCCGCTGCTGAGCTATCAGACCGCCGACCAGAACGCCGGCGGCCGGTTGTTCGTCACGCTCAACCAGCGTGACTTCAGCCCGATGTGGAACACATTGGGGTATCTGCGCCCGAAGCCGTAGCGCTTGGCCTGCCGGGCCTGCACCGTCGTCGGGCCGAGCAAGTAACCTCCCTTGCGTGGCGCTCTACCGCAAATACCGACCGGCAACCTTCGCCGAAGTGGTGGGGCAGGAGCACGTCACCGAACCCCTGTGCACCGCCTTGTCGGCGAACCGGATCAACCACGCCTACCTGTTCTCCGGGCCCCGCGGCTGCGGCAAGACGTCGTCGGCGCGCATCCTGGCCAGGTCGCTGAACTGTGCGCAGGGGCCCACCCCGACGCCGTGCGGAACGTGCGACTCGTGCGTGGCGTTGGCCCCCAACGGTCCGGGCAGCATCGACGTCGTCGAACTCGACGCGGCCAGTCACGGCGGCGTCGACGACACCCGCGATCTGCGCGATCGCGCCTTCTACGCCCCCGCCCAGTCGCGCTACCGGATCTTCATCATCGACGAGGCGCACATGGTGACCACCGCGGGCTTCAACGCGCTGCTCAAGATCGTCGAGGAGCCGCCCGACCACCTGATCTTCGTGTTCGCCACCACCGAGCCGGAGAAGGTGCTGCCGACCATCCGGTCGCGCACCCACCACTATCCGTTCCGCCTGCTTGCCCCGCGGACCATGCGGGAGTTGATCGGCCGGATCTGCGAGCAGGAGCATGTCGCCGTCGACGACGCGGTCTATCCGCTGGTGATCCGGGCCGGTGGCGGCTCGCCGCGCGACACCCTCTCGGTGCTCGACCAGTTGCTGGCCGGCTCGGAGAAGGACGACACCGGCATTGACCACGTCCACTATCAGCGGGCGCTGGGCCTGTTGGGGGCCACCGATGTCGCCCTGATCGATGAGGCGGTCGACGCCCTGGCAGCTGGGGACGCCGCATCGCTGTTCGGTGCGGTCGAGGCAGTCGTCGACGCCGGCCATGACCCGCGCCGGTTCGCCATCGACCTACTGGAGCGGTTCCGGGACCTGATCGTGCTGCAGGCGGTCCCGGATGCGGTCGCCAAGGGTGTGGTCGACGCGCCGGAGGACATGCTGGAGCGGATGCATGACCAGGCCGCCCGGCTGGGTCCGGCCACCCTGGCCCGTTATGCCGAGGTGGTGCATGCCGGCCTCGGTGAGATGCGTGGTGCGACCGCGCCGCGGCTGCTGCTGGAGGTGGTGTGCGCCCGGCTGCTGTTGCCCTCGGCCGCCGACACCGAAGCCGCACTGCTGCAACGGGTTGAGCGCATTGAGGGCCGGCTCGACATGTCGATCCCGTCGGCGCCCGCGCGAGCCGGCGCCGCTCCCACCGCGAGCTCGCCGGCTCCGGCCGCTGCCGCCCCAGCAGCCGCCCCAGCGGCACCCGCCGCGTCAGCCGGCAAGCAGTTCACCCGCCGCTCGGCCCGGGCAGCTGAGTCCGCGCCCGAGCCTGCGCCGGTGCCTGCCCCCGCGCCCGCCCCCGCCCCCGCTCCCGAGCCGGTGCCGGCACCCGCGGTGGCAGTGCCCGAACCCGACCCCGCTGCGCCACCCGTGCCGGCGCCGACGCCGCAACCCGAGCCTGAACCCGCGCCGCCGGCGCCTGCGCCCGCTGCGGCGGTGACCCCGGGCGAGCCCGATGCCGCCGCCGTGCGCGCGATGTGGACCACGGTGCGCGACAAGGTTCGTCAGCGCAGCCGCACCACCGAGGTGATGCTGGCCGGCGCCACGGTGCGCACCGTGGACGGCAACACCCTGGTGCTCAGTCACGAGTCGGCCCCGCTGGCCCGGCGGCTTTCGGAGCAACGCAACGCCGACGTCATCGTCGAGGCGCTCAAGGATGCCCTCGGGGTGAACTGGCGGGTGCGCTGCGAGGCCGGCGGACCCGCTCCGGAAGCGGGCCCCTCGGCTGCGCCCGCTGCCGTCGATGTGGAATCGGCGCGGCGTGCCGACGAGGAGGCCATGCTGGCCGAGGCTGCTGTGGACGCCGGTTCTGACGCCCCACCCCGCCGCGACCCCGAAGAAGTGGCCCTGGAGTTGTTGCAGAACGAGCTGGGCGCCCGCCCGATCAGAGGCGACTGAAGGCTGGTTTTTCTAGGGGGTCCACCAGGGCCGCAGCGGCAGGCCCCCATCGCCACCCTGCTTGTCGACGTTGCCGGCCAGCACGTGGTGTAACTGACATTGGTTGCGCTCGAAGCCGATTACCGCCGCCGCCATGTACAGACCCCACACCTTGGCGCGGCCCAGGCCGACTTCGGCGACGGCCTCGTCCCAGTGGTCCACCAGGTTCTGGCACCAGCCGCGCAGCGTCTTGGCGTAGTGGAGCCGGAAGTCCTCCTCGTGCAGGACCTCGAGACCGGTCTGCTGGATCTCGGCGGTGATGGTTCCCACGCCGGTGATCTCCCCGTCGGGGAAGACGTATCGGTCGGTGAATGGATCGCCCTTGTAGATCGAATTGTCCGCCGTTGTGATGCAGTGGTTGAGCAGCAGACCACCGGTGCGCAGTTTCGATTTGAGGAAACGGAAGTAGGACGGGTAGTTCTTCACCCCGATGTGCTCAGTCATTCCGATCGACGAGACGGCGTCGAACTCGGTCTCCCGCACGTCCCGGTAGTCGCAGTGCCGGACTTCGGCGAACTCGGAGAGCCCTTCATCGGCGATCGCCTGCTGCGCCCAGGCGACCTGCTCGGCCGCCAGGGTGGCTCCGAGCGCGTGCACCCCGCGGCGCGCGGCGTAGCGCACCATGCCGCCCCAGCCGCAGCCGACGTCAAGCAGGCGATCTCCGGGCTTGAGGCGCAGCTTGTCGAAGATCAGCCGGTATTTGTTCTCCTGGGCTTCTTCCAGTGTCGCGTCGGCGGTCGGGTAGATCGCACAGGTGTAGGTCATCGACGGGCCCAGCACCCACTCGTAGAAGGTGTTCGACACGTCGTAGTGGTGATGAATCGCGTCCGCGTCCCGAGACTTGCTGTGCCGCAGCCCGCTGGCGGTGCGTCGCCATTTGGGTGGCGCCTCCTCCGGAGGCGGCGCGATCGGCTTGAGATTCCTCAGTCCGATGGAGCGGACGATGTTGGCCATATCGCGCGGCGACGGGTGCTTGAACTCGAGGTCCGCCATGGCGTTGAGCACCTCGTAGGGATTTCCCGGATGGACACCACGCAGTTCCAGGTCACCCGACACGTAGGCCCGGGCTATGCCGAGTTGGCCCAGTGAGGTGGCCAGATACGCGGTGGCGCGCGGATTCAGCAGATCGACTCCCAGTTCTGCGTCATCGGGGCCGGCAGTGCTGCCGTCGTAGGCGGAGATCTTCAGCGGCGGCTGCCCCCCGCCGGCCAGTAGCACCAGAATCTCGGCCAGCCCCAGCTTGCCGTTCGCGGTGGTGTTCGTGCTTCTGATGAGTGTTTTGGCCGTCATGATGAAACCCCCCTTGTCGAGATGCGGATAACCGCCCGGGCGCCACCTCAAACACGCGTAACGTTGCACCGCAATGGGCGAGATGACCGAAACAACCACCTGCGCGATCGTCGGTGGTGGACCGGCAGGCATGGTTCTCGGGTTATTGCTGGCCCGGGCCGGTGTGCAGGTGACGCTGCTGGAGAAGCACGCCGACTTCCTGCGTGACTTCCGTGGCGACACTGTGCATCCCACCACCTTGCGACTCCTCGACGAGCTCGGGCTCTGGGAGCGCTTTACGACGCTGGCGCACAGCGAGATCCACCAGGTCAGCCTGGACGTGGCCGGGCACGACGTCACGGTGGTCGACTTCGGCCGGTTGCGCCGCCAGCCGCACCCCTACGTCGCGATGGTGCCGCAGTGGGACCTGCTCAACCTGCTCGCCGAGTCCGCGCAGACCGAGCCGACGTTCAGCTTGCGGATGCAGACCGAGGTCACCGGGCTGCTGCACGAAGACGGTCGGGTGGCCGGAGTGCGCTACCGCGACGCCGACGGCACCGGTGAACTGCGCGCCGACCTCACGGTCGCCTGTGACGGGCGCTGGTCTGTCGCACGGCACGAGGCCGGCTTGCACTCGCGCGAGTTTCCGGTGAACTTCGATGTGTGGTGGTTCCGGCTGCCGAACGACCGCGCCGCCCAGCCCACCCTGTTGCCCCGGCTCGGGCCGGGCCGGGCCGCGATCATGATTCCGCGCGACAGTTACTTCCAGGTCGCCTACCTGGGGCGCAAAGGCACCGACGCGGACAAGCGGGCGCGCGGTATCGAGGCGTTCCGCCGCGACGTGGTCGAGCTCATTCCCGAGGCCGCGGATTCGGTGGAGGCGCTCCGGACGCTGGACGACGTCAAACATCTTGACGTGCGGGTGAATCGGTTGCGGCACTGGAGTATTGACGGGCTGCTGTGCATCGGCGACGCAGCGCATGCCATGTCGCCGGTGGGTGGTGTGGGCATCAATCTGGCGGTGCAGGATGCGGTGGCCGCCGCGACCATCCTGGCCGAGCCGCTACGGCAAGGGCGGGTGACCCGCCGGGATCTGGCCGCCGTACAGCGACGTCGGGAGCTGCCCACCGTCGTCACCCAATCGGTGCAGCGGGCGGCGCACCGGGCGCTCAACCCGATCCTGCGCGGCGAGAACCTGAGCCCGCCGGCGAGTGCGGGCACGTTGTTCGCCAGGTTGCCCTGGCTCTCGGCGATTCCGGCCTACCTGGTCGGTGTGGGGGTGCGCCCCGAGCGTGCCCCGGCCTTCGCCCGCCGTTAGGCCCGCCACCACGGCCGCAGCGGCAGACCGGCACCGTCGCCGCCGTTGGTCGCCAGCGCGTGATGAAGCTGAATCACGTTGTGCTCGAAGCCCAGCCGGGAACCTGCCATGTACAGACCCCACACCTTGGCGGTGGCCAGCCCGACTTCGGCGACGGCGTCGTCCCAGCGCGCTACCAGATTGGCGCACCAATCGCGCAGCGTCAGCTCGTAGTGGTTGCGCAAGTTCTCGGTGTGCAGCACCTCCAGGCCGGCGTCCTGGATCTCGCTGATGATGCGGCCTGATCCGGCCAGCTCCCCGTCGGGGAACACGTAGCGGTCGATGAAATCGCCGGCGGTCGCACTGGATTTGTTGTCCGCCCGGGTGATGCAGTGGTTGAGCAGTAGGCCGCCGGGCCGCAGCTTGGACTTGAGGAATTCAAAATAGGCGGGGTAGTTGGCCACGCCGATGTGTTCGGTCATCCCGATCGAGGAGACCGCGTCGAATCCGGATTCGCCGACGTCGCGGTAATCGCAGTGCCGCACCTCGGCCCGGTCGGCCAGGCCGGCGTCGGCGATCGCGCGCTGTGCCCACTGGGCCTGCTCGGCCGACAGTGTCGCACCGATCGCGCGTACCCCGTGCCGCGCCGCGTAGCGCACCATGCCACCCCAGCCGCAGCCCACGTCGAGCAGCAGGTCGCCGGGGCACAGCCGCAGTTTGTCGAAGATCAGCCGGTACTTGTTCTCCTGGGCCTGCTCCAGCGTCGCATCCGGCGACGGGTAGACCGCGCAGGTGTACGTCATCGACGGCCCCAGCACCCATTCGTAGAAGTCGTTGGACACGTCGTAGTGGTGGTGAATCGCCTCGGCATCCCGAGACTTGCTGTGCCGTAAGCCTTCCGCGATGCGCCGCCACCGGGGCAGTGCCTCTTGGGGTGGCGGGGCGATCGGCACCAGATGTTCGATCCCGATCGAGCGCACGATGTTGGCCAGCACTCTCGGCGAGGGCCGCTTGAAGTGCAGCTCGTCGGCGAGGGCCTTGAGCAGCAGATAGGGATCCCCGGGGTGCACGCCGTGCAGCCCCAGGTCGCCGGAGATGTAGGCGCGGGCCATCCCCAACTCGCCCGGAGCGGTGGCCAGATAGGTGGTGCCGCGCGGGGTCAGCAGGTCCAGGCCCAGGGGCGCGTCGTCGGGTCCGGTGCTGCTGCCGTCGTAGGCGGTGAAGCGCAGCGGCAGGTGTCCGTCGGTGGACAGGGTCTCCAGCACCTGGGCCAGGCTCATCCTGCCGGTCGGAGTGCGTACCTGCGCGCTGTCGATCGTCATCGTCGTCGCACCGCCTTGGCGTAGAGGTCCAGTAGCCGCGAGTCGGGGTCGTAAATCTTCTTGATCCGCCGATAGGTTTCACCGCCGTAGAGCTCGTCAAACTCCGCGGCGGTGTAGTAGGAGTCGGAGTACAGCGACTTGTGGCCATTCAGCTCGCTCACCTTGGCCTCGATCAGGCGATTGGTGGCCCCCTCGGTGGCTCCGGCCGGGACCGACGACCAGAACCCGACGTTGACGTAGGTGCGGTTGGACCGGATCGGGTACAGCGGCCACTCCTCGTCACCGCGCAGCCGCAGCGGGCATAACCACACCGGCTCGATCGGCACGTGGGCGAAGAACCAGTCCAGGAACTGCCGGCAGTGCTCTAGCGGGACTTCGATGTCTTGCACCACGCGCTCACGTGGCGGGCGGTGATTCCGTTTCTCGATCCGGTCGGCGATCGCGAAGCGCTGGTCGTAGGCGATCAGCTTCGAATAGACACTGCTGCGCCGGTAGCGCCGCGGCCACCACCGTCGCACCAGGGGGCGCTGTGCCCCGAACGCGCGCGAGCACCAGAACCAGTCGGTGTCCCAGCGCCACAGGTAATCGTGGACGGTCAGCCGGTCGTCTTTGATCCCGTGCGCATGCCGGAT
Source organism: Mycobacterium sp. SMC-19 (assembly GCF_045310815.1). Lineage (NCBI taxonomy): Bacteria > Bacillati > Actinomycetota > Actinomycetes > Mycobacteriales > Mycobacteriaceae > Mycobacterium > Mycobacterium sp. SMC-19. The sequence goes on from NZ_JBJIAM010000014.1 coordinate 32,159, forward strand.
CGAGCGGTAGTAGATCTGCTGGCCGGTGTAGTCGCTGACGGCACCGGGAGAATCGGTCGCGATACCGACACACAGGTAGCTCTCCCGGGGGCTGAACACCACCCCGTCGAGGTAATCCACCGGAACGCCCTCGAGCCCGCCGGTGTCGATGATGCGATCCATCGCCGACACCAGCTCGTCGAGGGAATCGAATCGGATGTGCCGCAACGCGACGAACGGCTTGACGGCTTCCAGCTCGATCCGCAGTCGCGTCGAATATCCCAGCGTGCCATAGGAATTCGGAAACGCATGAAACAGGTCCTCATGCCGGTCGCGCGATACCGTCAGCAGTTCGCCGCTGCCGGTGAGCACGTCCATCTCCAGCACCGACTCGTGCGGAAGGCCATTGCGGAACGATGCCGACTCGATTCCCAGGCCACTGACCGCGCCGCCCACCGTGATCGTCTTGAGCTGCGGGACCACCAACGGCGCCAGGCCGTACGGGAGGGTGGCGGCGACCAGATCCTCGTAAGTGCACATGCCGTCGACGTCGGCGGTGCGGTTCTCCGGGTCGACGGCGATGACGCTGACCAGGCCCGAGGTGTCCAGACCGGGTGCCTGGCGCTTCGCGCGCGCCCGAAACAGGTTGGAGGTGGGCTTGGCCAACCGGACCGATTCGTCGGCGGGGATGTTCCGGTAGCTGTCCAGCAGGAGCTGCACCCCCCGCGCGTGGGATGTCGGTGTATCGGCCGGCCGAACGGACATCACCTCCCACGCTAACGGCGGATCGGCGGATCTGCACGCACCGCGCAGCGGGTCAGGGCAGCTGAGTCTGACTACTCAGGAAACTGGCGATGCCGCGCGCCACCGCATCGGCGTAGCGCTGGCGGCCCGCCGGACTCTCCATCAGGCCCGCATCGGTGGCGTTTTTCATGTTGCCCAGCTCGACCAGGATCGACGGGTATTCGGCCAGGTTCAGCCCGGCCAGGTCGGCCCGCCCCTTCAAGCCGTCGGTGCCGATGTAGTTGGCCGGGGGAATGCCCGCGGCCTGCAACTGGCTGCGCATGATCTGGGCGAACCGTACTGCCGGGCCCTCTTGGGCCGGGTTCAGTGGCGGTGCGGAGTAGTTGACGTGGAATCCGCGGCCGGCGGGCTGCCCGCCGTCGGCGTGGATGGACACGATGGCATTGGGGTGCAGCGCATTGGCCGCCGCGGCGCGTGCGTCGATGCACGGGGCCGGCCCGTTGTCGTCACCCCGCGACATCGCGGTGCGGACCCCGGCGGAGTTGAGGGCTTGGCGGATCCGCAGTGTGGTGTCCCAGGTGAAGCTGTGCTCGGGGTAGCCGGAATTGGTCGCGGTGCCGCTGGTCTGGCAGTTCTTGGTGCCGCCCCGGCCGTTGGGCACCTGGCGTGACAGCGCGGCGGGGTCGCCCCCGCCGCTGTGTCCGGGGTCGAGGAACACGATCATGCCGGCGATGTTGGTGGGGGCGGCGAAGGACAGCGGGGCGCTCGGTATCGCGGCGGCCACCACCAGGCCGGTGGTGATCGCGATACCGACACGGACAAGAACTGGTACGCGCACGCCGCCAAGGTAGGCCGGGGCCGACTACGCTGGAAATCTCACACGCACCGGGTCTCGCAGCTGAAACCAAGCCGCAACCCAGTCGAGACCACGCACACGACAACGCAAGGGGAGTGTCATGCAACCAGGAGGCCCGCCCGACATGTCGGCGCTGCTGGCCCAGGCTCAGCAGATGCAGCAGCGACTGCTGCAGGCGCAGCAGGAGCTGGCCGTCACCGAGGTGCACGGCGAGGCCGGTGGAGGCCTGGTCAAGGTCACCTCCAACGGCAGCGGCGAGGTGCTCGCGGTGCACATCGACCCCAAGGTCGTCGACCCCGAGGACATCGAGACCCTGCAGGACCTGCTCGTGGGAGCGCTCGCCGACGCCTCGAAGAAGGCGCACACGCTGGCCCAGCAGCGGCTCTCGCCGCTGGCCGGCGGCATGGGCGGTGCGCTCGGCATGCCGGGAGCCTAGGTGTTCGAGGGTCCGGTTCAGGACCTGATCGACGAGCTGGGCAAGCTGCCGGGCATCGGCCCCAAGAGCGCCCAGCGGATCGCGTTTCACCTGCTGTCGGTGGAGCCGCCGGAGATCGACCGGCTCACCGCGGTGCTCACCAAGGTCCGCGACGGGGTGCAGTTCTGTGAGGTGTGCGGAAACGTCGCCGACGCGCAACGCTGCCGGATCTGCGGGGACCCGCGCCGCGACTTCGCCCAGATCTGCGTCGTCGAGGAGCCCAAAGACGTCGCGGCCATCGAGCGCACCCGGGAGTTCCGCGGCCGCTACCACGTGCTCGGCGGGGCGCTGGATCCCTTGTCGGGGATCGGCCCCGAGCAACTGCGGGTGCGTGAGCTGCTGAATCGGGTCGGGGAACGGATTGACGGGGTTGACGTCAGCGAGGTGATCATCGCCACCGACCCCAACACCGAGGGCGAGGCCACCGCCACCTACCTCGTGCGGGTGCTGCGCGACATTCCCGGACTCAGCGTGACGCGTTTGGCGTCCGGTTTGCCGATGGGCGGTGACCTGGAGTTCGCCGACGAGCTGACCTTGGGCCGGGCCTTCACCGGCCGCCGCGCTATGGCCTAGCCCCTAATGCCGCGAAATCGACGTTTTGCAGATCTCTACTCGCACTTTCCCTGCAAAACGTCGGTCTCGGTGACGTGTCGGTGAGGGCTGGCACCATCTCGCCATGGGAGAGGTCTTTGTCGCCAGCGAGGCGATCGCCGACGGCCGCCTGACCCGCCACGAATTGCAGCGTTGGTATCGCCGCCTCTACCGCGGGACCTACCTGAGCAAAGACGCGACTCCTACGCTGCGTGACCGCACGATGGCGGCTTGGTTAAGTGCCGGGCGCGAAGGAGTGATCGCCGGGGTCGCGGCGTCTGCCCTGCATGGCGCCCAATGGGTCGACCACAACATCGCTGTCGAGCTCATCGCGACCGATATCCGCCCGCAAACCGGCCTGATCGTGCGCGACGAGACGCTGCGTGACGACGAGATCACCCACGCCGGGGGATTGCGGGTCACCACCTCGGCCCGCACCGCCTACGACCTGGCCCGCCACCTGCCCCGCGGCAGGGCGCTCGCCCGGCTCGATGCCCTGGCCCGGGCCACCCCGTTCAGTACCGAGGACGTGCTGTTGATCGCCAAGCATCACAAAGGCGCACGGGGTCTACGCCGGCTGCGCACGGTGCTGCCGCTCGTCGACGCCGGCGCCGCCTCACCCAAGGAGACCTGGCTGCGGCTACTCCTCGTCGATGCGGGGCTGCCGACTCCGACCACCCAGATCCCGGTGTGCGACCGCAGCTATGCGCCGTTCGCCTACCTCGACCTGGGCTGGGAGAAGTACCGGGTGGCCGCCGAGTACGACGGGGATCAGCACCGCACCGACCGTCCGCAGTACGTCAAGGACCACCAGCGTCAGCGCCGGCTGGAAGCCGTGGGCTGGATCAATATCCGGGTGATCAATGAAGACCATCCCCGTGACGTGACAACCCGGGTGCGCGCGGCCCTGCAGTCTCGCGGCTGGCGACCCTGAAGCCCTAAGCCGGCTGCAGCACCTCGCAGATCGCCACACCGGCGGCGATCCCGGCACGGGCGGTGCGCACCTTCTCCGGGACGCCCGCGCCCACCACGGCGACCAGCACCCCGTCGCGCTCGTAGTAGGCCAGGAACCGGCGGCCGTCATCGGAGACCAGGTGCACGGTGTCGCCGGCTCGGGGCCGGCCCAGGCACTGGATCTTGACGCCGTACTGGTCGCTCCAGAAGTAGGGCACGCCAGGACTCACCACCGCTTCGGAGTTCAGCATCGCCGCCACCAGGATCTTGGCCTGATCGGCGACATTGCTCCAGTGCTCGACGCGGATCTGCGCGCCGGTGGCGTCCCGCCAGGACGCCACATCGCCGATCGCCCAGACATCCGGGGCGCTGGTACGCCCGACCGCGTCGCAGACCACGCCGTCGGCCACGTCGACATCGCTGCCGGTCAGCCAGTCGATGGCCGGGCGCGACCCGACGCCGACCACCACGAGGTCGGCCTCGATGACCGACCCGTCGGACAGCGTCACCGACTCGACGTCGTCGCCGCCCAAGACGGCCTCCACCGTCACACCGGTGCGCACGTCGACGCCCTCATCGTGGTGCAGCCGGGCGATCAGTGCCCCGGCCTGCTCACCCAGCACGCCGGCCAGCGGCGCGGGCTGCGGCTCCACCAGCGTCACCTGCACTCCCAGACCGCGCAGGCTGGCCGCGACCTCGCAGCCGATGAAGCCGGCGCCGATCACCACGGCGCGCCGCGCATCAGCAGCCCGGCGCTGCAGCGCGACGCAGTCGTCGAGCGAGCGCAGCACACAGATGCCGTCCAGGTCGCCGAACGCCGCGATGCGGTTGGGCACCAGGCCGGTGGCGAGCACCAGGTGGTCGTAGCCGAGCACCTGACCGTCGGCCAGCGTCACGGTGTGCGCCGCGGCGTCGACGGCAACTGCCGGGCAGCCGAGACGCAACCCGATCCCGTTGTCCTCGTAGAACCCGGCCGGCTTCAAAGCCACGTCGTCGACTTCGCCGCGCAGCATCTGCTTGGACAGCGGTGGTCGGTCATACGGCGGGTGCTCTTCGGCGCCGACGATCGTGATCGGGCCGCCAAAGTCGTTACGCCGGAGCTGTTCGGCGGTGCGCACCGCCGCCAGGCCCGCCCCGACGATGACCACCCCGCTCACGGCCGGACCACTTCCACCATCTCGAAGTCGGCCTTGGCCGCACCGCAGTCCGGGCAGCTCCAGTCTTCTGGGATGTCGGCCCAGCGGGTACCGGGCTCGATGCCGTCCTCCGGCCAACCCAGCGCCTCGTCGTATTCGAAGCCGCACTGCAGGCACCGGAACAGTTTGTAGTCGCTCATGAGTTCACTCCGATCGGTTCGAAATCCAGCTTTTCGCGTACCGCACAGTCTGGGCAGGTCCAGTCGTCGGGGATCTGCTGCCAGGGAGTCCCGGCGGGAAACCCCTCTCGGGGTTCCCCGGCCGCCTCGTCGTAGACGTACCCGCAGCCCGGGCATCCGTACCCGGCCATCAGGCGACCGCCCCGTAGCGAGCCAGGATCTTCTCGCGGCGCCGCGGCGAGATGTTGGCCCGGGTGATGTCACCGGCGTAGTGCTCGAGCACCCGGTGGTCCATCAGCTTGCGCCACACCGTCGGGAAGTAGGTCACCCCAATGAGCGCCCCGTAGCCGGCCGGCAGGTTCGGCGAGTCGTCGAAGCTGCGCAGCGTCTGGTAGCGCCGGGTCGGGTTGGCGTGGTGGTCGCTGTGCCGCTGCAGGTGGTAGAGGAACAGGTTGGTGACCATGTGGTCGGAGTTCCAGCTGTGCTGCGGTGTGCAGCGCTCGTAGCGGCCGCTGGCCTGCTTTTGGCGCACCAGTCCGTAGTGCTCCAGGTAGTTCACCGACTCCAGCAGCGACGACCCGTAGATGGCGTTGATCAGCACGTAGGGCAGCAGCGCCACGCCGAACACCGCGATCAGCACGCCCCAGAACAGCACCGACATCGCCAGCGCGTTGACCACGTCGTTGTCCGCCCAGGTCCGCGGGTTCCACGGGCTCTTGCCGGTCCGGCGCACCCGTTGGGCCTCCAGCTCCCACGCAGACCGGACGCCGCCGAAAGTGCTGCGCGGCAGGAACTCCCAGAACGTCTCACCGAAGCGGGCCGACGCGGGGTCTTCGGGGGTGGCCACTCGGACGTGGTGGCCGCGGTTGTGCTCGACGTAGAAGTGGCCGTAGCAGACCTGGGCCAGGGTGATCTTGGCCAGCCACCGCTCCAGCGACTCCCGCTTGTGGCCCAGCTCGTGGGCGGTGTTGATGCCGACCCCGGCCACGGTCGCGGTGGTGAGCGCGACGCCGATCTTGCCCAGGGCGCCCAGCGACCCGTCGAAGCCGAGCCAGCCCAGATCCGAGGCGGTGAACAGGTAGGCGCCGAAGATGGCGCTGGCGTACTGGAAGGGGATGTAGGCGTAGGTGGCGTAGCGGTAGTACTTGTCGTTCTCCAGCGCCGCCATCACCTCGTCCGGCGGGTTCTGCCCGTCGGCACCGATCCAGAGGTCCAGCGCCGGCAGCAGCACGTAGAGCAGGATCGGCCCGATGTACAACGGCAGTTGCGCCGCGGTGTGCAGGCCGGCTTGGTTCAGCGCCCAGACCAGCGGCAGCATCAAGAACAGCATGGTGGGCACCACCAGGCCCAACAGCCACAGGTGACGCTTCTTGTCCTGCCAGAGCTTCGGTTCGCTGGCCATCTCGGTGCTCATCGCATTCATCCCTCGCCTTGGTCACACCACGTGTTTTCGGATGTGCCTGACGTTAGGTAGCGCCGCAGCCTCGCCGCTCGTCCCGCGCGGCCGGAATTCGGCCGGCTATTCGTCCTGCGAAGACAACACCGCAGCGCCGTACCACTGGCACAGCAGCAGGGCGATCTCGACGTCCAGGCGATCGTCGGCGATCGGGCGACCGCGCCGCTCGACCGCGCGCTGCACCCGGTACTTCACGGTGTTGACGTGGAAATGGAGTAGCTCGCCGGCCGCCTTGAAGCTCGATCCGGTCCGCAGGAACACCCGCAGGGTTTCGCGCAGCCGCTCGTCGGCCTCGGTGGCGCAGGCCAACGGGCCGAGCACCTCGCCGACCCAGGCCCGGGCGGCGGGCAGGTTGTCGCCGCCGAGCAGTGCCGCGGCGGACAGCCCCGGATCGCCCGCCGCGCTGACCCGGGCCGAGCCGGAGGCGACTGCCAGGCCGTGTGCCGCCAGCGCCTGCTGGTGCGACCGGCGGAAGCCCTGGACGCCCGGCATCGGATCACCGATCGCGACCCAGGGTTCGTCGCTGGCGGCTTGGGCGTAGGCGCGGATCTGCTCCACCACATCGGGGGCGTCGGCAGATGGCAGTGGAATCCACGCCCATCCGGTGGTGTTGTCGGCCGGAATGAACAACGGCGCCCCATGCACCGCAAGTGATTCGGCGAGGTGCTTGGTGAAAGCCTCCGCGGCCGAAAGCCTGTCGCCGCCCGACTCGGGGTACCACACCACGATCGCGACGTGGGTTCGACGCAGCGGGTAACGTATCGCGGTCGTCATCGCATCGACGTCCAAGTCGTCGCCGGACAGGATTTCGCGGACCCGTAACGCGCGCACCGCGTTTCGGCTCTCCAACCAGCGTTCCCGTTCGACCTGGTAGACGGCGACCACCTGCTGTGACATCTCGTCGATGTAGCCGAACATCAGCGTCGACATCTGTCCGAGCACGCTTAGGCTCAGATCGGGTTCCAGCTGGGCGGCGCGGATCTCTTCGAGCACCAGTTGTAGCGCAATCGAGTGGCCCAGTCGGTAGCCGCGCACCAGCGCGTTCACCGGCACTCCGCGCTGAGCCAGCCGGCGGGCGTGTTCGAGTGCCACGGCGGGCGCGGCGATCTCGGCCACCGGGATGTTGTGCCGGATCGCGGTGAAGTAGGTGTCGACATTGGCGGCGACGGTGCCGTGCAGCAGCCCCAGCAGGGACGGGTCCCCGGTCAGCTCCGGCGATTGGCTGGCCACCAGATCCTCGATCACCTGGGTGGTGTCGGCGAGTCGATCGTAGAGCCGTTCCGAGACGCCGATCGCGGCCTGCGCAATGGTGCTCTGATCGGTCATGGTCGCAAACGTAGTCAGACCCGCCGGGGCGCGGCTAGTCGTTCGCGGCGCAGCACGTCCACTTCCGGCAACTCCAGGGGTGCCAGCTCGCCGACCACCTTCGCCAGCAGCAGATCGGCCAGTTCGGGGTTGCGGGCCAGGCATGGCCCGTGCAGATAGGTGGCGACGACGCTGCCCTGCACCGCGCCGTCGTAGCCGTCGCCGGCCTTGTTGCCGGCGCCCTTGGTGACCGCGCTCAGCGGCGAGGCGTCCGGCCCCAGCACGGTGCCGCCGCGATGGTTCTCGAAGCCGGTCAGGGGCGCCGACAACCCCGCCAGCAGCGGCGTGGCGACCACCTCGCCGATGGTGCGCGACTCCTGCGGAGAGGTGGTCACGTCCAGCAACCCGACCCCTTCGACCCGCTCGCCGGCCGAGGTCTCATACCAGTGCCCCAGCACCTGGATGGCCGCGCAGATCGCCAGCACGGGCGCTCCGCGCTCCGCCGCGCGCTGCAGGCCCGGGTGGGTGATCAGATGCCGGGTGGCCAGTCGTTGCGCGTAGTCCTCGGCGCCGCCCAGGGTGTAGAGGTCCAACGACTCGGGCACCGGCTCGGCCAGGGTGATCTCGACGATCTCGGCGGGAATCCCGCGCAGCAGCAGTCGCTGCCGCAGCACCACCGCGTTGCCGCCGTCACCGTAGGTGCCCATCACGTCGGGCAGCACCAGCCCGATCCGCACGGTGCCGTCAGCCATCACCCAACCTCCGCTGCAATTGCAGGAACGCGGTGTAGTTGGCCACCACCTCGACCGGCCCGGGTGGGCACGATGCGATCGCGGCGAGGGTGTCGTGCACCAGGGTGTGTTGCACGCCGGCGTAGCCCAGCCGCACCGCCAGGTCGGTGCCGCGCTCGCCGGCCGCCACCACCGTCGTGTCCTCGAAGTGCTCGAAGCGCACATCCCACAGCCAGGACAGGTCTTCGCCGTCGGGCACCTGACCGTTGACTGCGATCACCACGCCTGCGGCATGCTTGTCGACCATCGCCAGTGCTTCCTGCCAGCCGGCGGGGTTCTTGGCCAGCAGCATCCGCACCGTGTGGTCGCCGACCTGCACGCGGCGGTAGCGCCCGGCCACCTCGTCGACCGCGGACACCGCGGCCACCGCTTTGGCCGGATCGGCGCCCAGGGCGACGGCGGCCGCGACGGCCTGGGCGGCGTTGCCGCGGTTGACGGTGCCGGGCAGGGCCAGCCGCATCGGCAGCACCAGACCGTCCGGCCCATACAGCGAGTCGTCGTCGAACCACCACTGCGGGGTGGGCCGGCTGAACTCGCTTCCGGTGGAGCGCCAGTGGTCCTCGTGGCGGTCGATCACCTCGCCGCTGCGTGGGCAACTGACCGAGTCGCCCGACCAGCCGGCGCGCGCGGCGACCCAGACCACGTTGGGGCAGTCGTAGGCGGCCGAGGTCATCAGCACGTCATCGCAGTTGGCGACGACCACCGTCTGCGGATGACGGGCCAGGCCGGTGCGCAGCGCGCGCTCCACGGCGTTGATCTCCCCGACCCGGTCCAGCTGATCGCGGGACAGGTTGAGCAGCACCACCACGGCCGGCGACACCGCATCGGCCACGTGGGGCACATGCATCTCGTCGACCTCGAGTGCCGCCAGCTGTGCGGTCCGGTCGGCGGCCAGCGCCGCAACCAGCCCGGCGTCCATGTTGGCGCCCTCGGAGTTGGTGGCCACCGCGCCCAGGTCGCCCAGCGCGGCCGCCAGCATGCGGGTGGTGGTCGACTTGCCATTGGTGCCGGTGACGATCGCGGTGCGTCGCCCGTCGCCGAGCTGACGCAGGATCGATCGGTCGAGGGTCATCGCGATCAGACCGCCGATCATCGCGCCGGCGCCGCGGCCGGTCACCCGCGACGCCCAACGGGCACTGGCGCCGGCGGCCAGCGCCAGGCGTCCACGGGCGGTGATCATCCGGTGAGTTTAAAGTGCCCCGACACGGGCCATCGCCGGCCGGCATCGTCCGACCCGCATGCCATCCTCGTCACATGAGTGCTCGGTGGGGCCGTCCGGCCCGCGAACCCGGCGACGGCTGGGTCGTTGTCGACGTCGAGACGTCGGGGTTTCGGCCGGGACAGGCCCGGGTGCTCAGCGTCGCCGCGCTGGCGCTCGATGTCGACGGTCGGGTAGAGCAATCGGTGTCGCACCTGGTCAACCCGGGCACCGACCCGGGGCCCACCCACGTGCACGGGCTGACCGCGGAGATGCTGGCCGGCCAGCCGCAGTTCGCCGACGTCGTCGGCGAGGTGGTCGCCCTGCTGGCGGGGCGGACCCTGGTGGCCCACAACGTGGCGTTCGACTACACGTTCCTGGCTGCCGAAGCGGAGATGGCCGGGGCCGTGCTGCCCGTCGATTCGGTGATGTGCACGCTCGAGCTTGCGCGACGGTTGGACCTGGGCCTGCCCAACCTCCGGTTGCAGACGCTGGCCGCGCATTGGGGCGTCGTCCAGACCCGGGCGCACGACGCACTCGATGACGCCCGGGTGCTGGCCGGCGTGCTGGAGCCCGCCCTGCAGCGCGCCCGGGAGCGTGACGTGTGGTTGCCGGTGCGGCCGGTGACTCGGCGCCGCTGGCCCAACGGCCGGATCACCCATGAGGAACTGCGGCCGCTGAAGGCGCTGGCGTCGCGGATGCCGTGCGCGTACCTCAATCCGGGCCGCTACGTGCGGGGCCGCCCGTTGGTGCAGGGCATGCGGGTGGCGTTGTCCGCGGAATGCACCCGCACGCATGAGGAACTCGTCGAGCGCATCCTGCACGCCGGGCTGGCCTACAGCGACGTCGTCGACGCCCACACGTCGCTGGTGATCTGCAACGAGGACCGCCCCGAACAGGGCAAGGGCTACCTGGCGCGCGAGCTGGGGGTGCCGACGGTCTCGGACCGCGACTTCATGGCGTGCGTGGGCGGGATCGGCGGCGTCGTCGGAGGCACCGGCATCGAAGAATTCGTCGACACCGGGGTCGCCGGCGACCAGATCTCGCTGTTTTAGTGCCTTCCCGAGGCGGGGAGTGTCCCAATTTGGGACATCCACAGGTGAACGGATAACGCCATGCTGTTAACCGTGACGAAACATTTGCGGTCATCGGCGCTGCGGCGATGACCACCGCTGTACGCGAAGACCGGGCAACCGCCGGCGTGACCCCGCTGCTAGGCCGGGCTCGCCGAGGCGCGTCGACCCCGGCTCGCCTGCGGGATTCTTCGATGCCGGACGAGGTCGTGGAGAACGGTCCCAGCCTCGCCGGCCAACTGGTCGGGCTCGCCGCCCGTCTGAGCATCCGGCCCATCCTGGCGATCGGCAGTCAGCTGCCGAAGGCGCCATGGCCCTGGGGCCTGGTAGACCACGCTGCCCGGGTCGTCCCCTCCGCCCCGGGCAGCGTTCGCCACACGGTTCGGTTGTCGCGCTGCACGGCACGGCTGGTCCGCGCCGCCGGCGTGCGGCCGGCGGACGGTGCCGGGCGCGTCGTGCTCTACCTGCACGGCGGCGCCTTCTTGACGTGCGGCGTCAACACCCATGACCGGCTGATCACCATGTTGTCGAAGTACGCGGACAGCCCCGCATTGGCGGTGAACTACCGGAAGATCCCCAAACACTCGGTAGGCGCCGCGGTCGACGACTGTTACGAGGGCTACCAGTGGCTGCGTAGCCAGGGCTACGCGCCGGACCAGATCGTGGTGGCCGGTGACTCCGCCGGCGGCTACCTGGCTCTGGCGCTGGCCCAACGGCTTCTCGACGAGGCCGAACAACCCGCGGCTCTGGTCTGCATGTCGCCGCTGACCCAGATCGCCAAGACCTCGCGGCGTACGCACCCCAACAGCGGCAGCGATGCGATGTTCCCGGCCAAGGCGTTCGACGCGTTGATCGACCTGGTCACCCACGCCGCCGACCGCCGCAGCACAGGCGGCGTCCCGGAAGAGGTCTTCGAACCGCTGGACCACATCGAATCCGGGATGTGCCCCACCCTGATCCATGTGTCCGGCTCCGAGGCCATGCTGCAGGACGCCCGGCTGGTTGCGCACAGCTTGGCCGAGGTTGGCGTTCCGGTCGAGCTGCGGGTGTGGCCGGGCCAGATGCACGTGTTCCAGATCGCCGGTCCGATGGTGCCGGAGGCTGTCCGCTCGTTGCGCCAGATCGGCCAGTACATCCGTGATGTGACCGATTGGATGGCAGTTCCGGACGGGATCGACGATTACGTGGTGATCCCGTAGGTCTTCAGCTTCCGGTACAGGCTCGACCGAGACATCCCCAGTTGCATCGCGGCGGCGGCCCGATTGCCGTCTGCCTGTCGTAGCGCCGCGACGATCGCATCTCGTTCGATGACTTCCAGCTGAGTCAAGGCGCGACGGGCCACGCTCTGGCAGTAGCCGGGCAGGTCGGTGTCGGCGATCTCGCCGATCTGGCGTTGGCGAAGGGCATGCACCAACGCCTCCCGCAGCTGAGCGATGTTGCCGGGCCAGGAATATCGGCTGATCAGCCGGTGCGCCGCCGGACTGAGCCGTACTTTGCGTTCCGGTGCGATCCCGCGCAGCAGGGCGCCGGTGATGCCGGGCAGATCATCGGTGCGGTATCGCAGCGGCGGCACGGTGATCGCGGCATGAAAATGGCTCAAGAGCTCACCGAGCTCGGGCGTCGAGCCGGACGGTTCCTGCGACACCGTGGCGACCACCCATCCGGGTAGATCGAGCGATTCGACCGCTGCGAAGTAGGCGTTCAGCGCCGCGGTACCGGCCGGTCCTGCCTGATCGATATCACGCGCGATGTGCAACGCGGGTCCGCCCGGACCGTTGGGCGGCGGGCCGGCCGCGCCGTGCGCCGCAAGCTGTTCGGCGTCGACGGTGATGCTGCGAGCGCCGGGGTAGACGGACTGAAAAAGCTGCGTCGCCAGGGTGAACTTGCCTACCCCGGGTTCGCCGACCAGCAGTACCGGCACGGTGTTCTCCAGCGCCTGCCGTAGGTCGTCGGTTGCTCGCACCCACGCCGGCGAGCGACCGCCGGCCAGGGATTTCTGCGAGCCGAACAACGTGCTCACCCCGGGCGGGAGTACGCCGGGCTCAGCGGACGCCACCGCCGACCCGGCGCGCCCAGCGCTCGCCGGTTCGGCGATCACCAACAGGCCGGCGACCTCGGTGCCGGCGAAGACCCGGGTTCCGCGAATGCGCACCAGGCGTTGACTGCTCGGCAGCACGACTGTGTCGCTGGCGCGTTCCTTGTGGGCCAGCAGGAAGGTCGCGTGGTCGCGGAGCACCTGCTGTTCGCCGGCGTCGAACATCTGCTGGGCGGCGGGGCTGGCGATCAACAGTGCGGCACCGAAGGCGAAGACCGCCGCCCGGGCCGACCGGGCCGTGACGCGTAGGTAGGCGTCGAAGACGGCCTGTTGCGTCTGGCTGCGGTCGAGCAGCAGGTTGCGGCTGATCTCTTTCGCGGCGTTCTTGATCAGAACGTGCATCATGGGGTTCCACGCCTGGGTCAGCGTGGCGATTGCCACCACGCCCTCGACGCGGCCGGTGACGGGGTCGAGGATCGGAGCGCCACAGGCGGCAAAGTTCTCCAGGCTCTCGCTGTAATGCTCCGGTCCGACGATACTGGCGGGCTGGCCCGACTCGAAGACGGTTCCGGCCCCGTTGGTGCCCACGGCCGCCTCCGAGAAGTCGAATCCGGGGGCGTACTGGACTCGATCGAACAGGCGCGTGGCCGTCGCCGAGGTGTCGATCCGTTCGACGACGCGCACCCTGCGGTCGGTCAGGCCGATGGCCAGCGGCAGATCGGCGGGGGAGGTGTCGTCGCCCAACTGCTTCAGCACGGGTCGCGCGCAGCGCGCCAGCAGCGAGTCGGTGTCGATCTCATCGGTGAACGTGCTGATCGGGCGGACGACATCCACCCCGGCATCCCGGCTGCGCTCCCACGAAGCGACAACCAGGTCGGAGACTCCCGCGACGCTTGGCCTGCCGAACTCCAGGAATGCCATCCGGTCGGCGGCAGCCCTCAGCAGCGGGTTGTCATCCCCGGACATCGCGTCACTCGCGTCATACCTGCCCCCCGTAGGTCGCGTCAGCCGAGCCGGGCCGCCCTGTTCACCGCGGAGACCACCGCCCGCAGCGACGCGGTGGTGATCGACGGTGCGATCCCGACGCCCCAGACGGTGTGGTCACCGATCTGAGCCTCCACGTACGCCGCGGCCTGAGCCTCCTCACCGGCGCTCATCGCGTGCTCCGAATAGTCCAGCACGTGGACCTGTACACCGACCTGGCTCAGCGCGTCGACGAACGCGGCCAGCGGGCCGTTGCCGGACCCGGCGATCTCGGTCTCGGTTCCGTCGATCTTGACGACGGCTTCGATGCGGTCGGTGCCGTCGTCGGTCTCGGCGGCGAGCAGCTTCTGGTGCATGCGCTCCAGCGGCCGGATCGGGTTCAGGTACTCGTCGGCGAAGGCGTCCCACATCTGTTTGGGGGTGACCTCGCCGCCCTCACCGTCGGTCAGTTGTTGGATCACACGCGAGAATTCGATCTGCAGCCGGCGCGGCAGCACCAGGCCGTGATCGGTCTTCATCACATAGGCCACGCCGCCCTTGCCGGACTGCGAGTTGACCCGGATCACCGCTTCGTAGGTACGGCCCACGTCGCGTGGGTCGATCGGCAGGTAGGGCACCTGCCAGAGCATGTCGTCGACGTCGGAGTCGGCCGCGTCCGCGTCGATCTTCATCTGGTCCAGGCCCTTGTTGATGGCGTCCTGGTGACTGCCGGAGAAGGCCGTATAGACCAGGTCGCCGCCGTAGGGGTGACGCTCGGGCACACCCAGCTGGTTGCAGTACTCGACGGTGCGGCGGATCTCGTCGATGTTGGAGAAGTCGATCTGCGGGTCCACGCCACGCGAGAACAGGTTCAGGCCCAGCGTCACCAGGCAGACATTGCCGGTGCGTTCGCCGTTGCCGAACAGGCAGCCCTCGATCCGGTCGGCCCCGGCCGCATAGCCCAGCTCCGCGGCGGCCACGGCGGTGCCGCGGTCGTTGTGCGGGTGCAGGCTCAGGATCACGCAGTCGCGTCGCTTCAGGTTGCGGCTCATCCACTCGATCGAGTCGGCGTAGACGTTCGGGGTCGCCATCTCCACGGTGGCCGGCAGGTTGAAGATGATCGGGTTGTCCGGCGTCGGCTCGATGACGTCGCCCACCGCGTCGCAGACCGCCTTGGCGTACTCCAGTTCGGTTCCGGTGTAGGACTCCGGCGAGTACTCGTAGCGCCAGCGGGTCCCCGGGTGCTTGGCCTGCTCCTGGAGGCACTTGCGCGCCCCGGCCACCGCAATGGCCTGCACCGCAGCCTGATCGGCGCGGAACACCACCCGGCGCTGCAGGACCGAGGTCGAGTTGTAGAAGTGCACGATCACGCTCGATGCGCCCGCGCAGGCCTCGAAGGTGCGCTCGATCAGCTCGTCACGACACTGGGTCAGCACCTGCAGGGTGACGTCGTCGGGAACGGCGCCCTCGGTGATGATCTCGCGGACGAAGTCGAAATCGGTCTGGCTGGCCGACGGGAACCCGACCTCGATCTCCTTGTAGCCCATGGCCACCAGCAGGTCGAACATCCGGCGCTTGCGGGCCGGGCTCATCGGGTCGATCAGCGCCTGATTGCCGTCGCGCAGGTCGACCGCACACCACAGCGGGGCGCGCTCGATGACGCGGTCGGGCCAGGTGCGATCCGGCAGCCTGATGGCCTCGACCTCATCGGCGAAGCTGCGGTACCGGTTGACCGGCATTGCCGAGCCGCGCTGCGGGTTCCAAGCGGGCTGGCCGGGGTTGGGTGGTCCCGCGGGTTTGGTGATGGCGCGGGTGGACGTGAAGGCGTCCGGGTGAGAAGGGCTGGAATAGGTAGTCACGATTTTCGCTCCGGCTTGTCAAGGGGACTTGTCCAGTGGACTGGAGAACCGGCGCATCGGCGAAACCCGCGACGGGGAGCCGGTCCTGGTCAGACCCCGTCGCGGCGACCGAGCAGGAGCGCGCGCTGCACGTGAAGAAGCTTACACGCCGATCCGGCGGCCGCACCGCGATGTCCTGGCACGTTGCCGCGCTGGAGGCCGAGTGAACCGGCGAAGTCCTTCCCCTATCCTTGTTGAGGTTCTTGTAGAGGCCCGATCAGTCAAATCGGCGGAAAGGACGACCGTGGCGCTCGTCGTGCAGAAATACGGCGGATCGTCGGTGGCCGACGCCGACCGGGTCCGCCGGGTGGCCGAGCGCATCGTCGAGACCAAACGAGCTGGTAACGAGGTCGTAGTGGTGTGCTCCGCGATGGGCGACACCACCGATGACCTCCTGGACCTGGCACAGCAGGTCTGCTCCGCACCGCCGGCCCGTGAGCTGGACATGCTGCTGACCGCCGGGGAGCGGATCTCCAATGCCCTGGTCGCGATGGCCGTCGAGGAGCTGGGCTGCAACGCCCGCTCGTTCACCGGGTCGCAGGCCGGCGTCATCACCACCGGCGCGCACGGCAAGGCCAAGATCATCGACGTCACCCCGGGCCGGCTGCAGGCCGCGCTCGGCGAAGACCAGGTGGTGCTGGTCGCCGGGTTCCAGGGCGTCAGCCAGGACACCAAGGACGTCACCACCTTGGGGCGTGGCGGCAGCGACACCACCGCGGTAGCGCTGGCTGCGGCGCTGAACGCCGACGTCTGCGAGATCTACACCGACGTCGACGGCATCTTCAGCGCCGACCCGCGCATCGTGCCCAACGCCAAGCGCCTGGACACCGTCACCTTCGAGGAGATGCTCGAGCTGGCCGCGTGCGGCGCCAAGGTGCTCATGCTGCGCTGCGTGGAGTACGCCCGCCGCTACCACCTGCCCATCCACGTTCGGTCGTCCTACTCGGACAAGCCGGGCACCATCGTTTCCGGATCGATCAAGGACATCCCCATGGAAGACGCCATCCTGACCGGAGTCGCGCACGACCGCAGCGAAGCCAAGGTGACCGTGGTCGGTATCCCCGACCTGCCCGGCTACGCGGCCAAGATCTTCCGTGCCGTCGCCGACGCCGACATCAACATCGACATGGTGTTGCAGAACGTCTCGAAGGTCGAGGACGGCAAGACCGACATCACCTTCACCTGCCCGCGTGACAACGGGCCGGCCGCGGTGGCCAAGCTCGAGTCGCTCAAGGGCGAGATCGGCTTCACCGAGGTGCTCTACGACGCCAAGGTGGGCAAGGTGTCGCTGATCGGCGCCGGGATGCGCAGCCACCCGGGTGTGACGGCCACGTTCTGCGAGACGCTGGCCGACAACGGGGTCAACATCGACCTGATCTCCACCTCCGAGATCCGCATCTCGGTGCTGTGCGCCGAAGATGATCTGGACAAGGCTGTCGTTTCGCTGCACGAGGCGTTCGGCCTCGGCACCGACGAGGCGGCCACGGTCTACGGCGGGACGGGGCGCTAAATGGTTTCCATCGGTGTGGTCGGTGCTACCGGCCAGGTCGGCCAGGTGATGCGCGCTCTGCTGGAGCAGCGCAACTTCCCGGCAGACGAGGTGCGGTTCTTCGCCTCGGCGCGCTCGGCCGGACGCAAGCTGGCATTCCGCGGCGCCGAGATCGAGGTCGAAGACTCCGAGACCGCCGACCCGTCCGGGCTGGACATCGCGCTGTTCTCCGCCGGGGCGACCATGTCGCGGGTGCAGGCGCCGCGGTTCGCCGCGGCCGGTGTCACGGTGATCGACAACTCGTCGGCCTGGCGCAAGGATCCCGATGTGCCGCTGGTGGTCTCCGAGGTGAACTTCGACCGCGAGGTGCGCGGGAAGCAGTTGGCCAAGGGCATCATCGCCAACCCGAACTGCACCACCATGGCGGCGATGCCGGTGCTCAAGCCGCTGCACGACGAGGCCGGTCTGACCCGGCTGATCGTCTCGACCTACCAGGCGGTCTCGGGCAGCGGGCTGGCCGGCGTGCAGGAGCTGGCGACGCAGGTGCGTGCGGTCGTGGACGGTGCCGAGCAATTGGTGCACGACGGCGGCGCGGTCGACTTCCCGGCGCCGGACAAGTACGTCGCGCCCATCGCGTTCAACGTGGTCGCGCTGGCGGGCTCGCTGGTCGACGACGGCTCGGGCGAGACCGACGAAGACCAGAAGCTGCGGTTCGAGAGCCGCAAGATCCTCGGCATCCCAGAGCTCTTGGTGAGCGGCACCTGTGTCCGGGTGCCGGTGTTCACCGGTCACTCACTGTCGATCAACGCCGAGTTCGCCCGGCCGCTGTCTCCGCAACGGGCCGCCGAGCTGCTGGCGGATGCCCCGGGCGTCACGCTCACCGACGTGCCGACGCCGCTGGCCGCCGCCGGCGCCGACGACTCGCTGGTGGGCCGAATCCGGGTCGACCCGGGTGCTCCCGACGGGCGTGGCCTGGCGCTGTTCGTCTCCGGGGACAACCTACGTAAAGGCGCGGCGCTCAACACGATTCAGATCGCCGAGCTGCTGGCTGCATCTTCCGGGTCCTGACGCGGCCCTGCCAAGGCGCCGAACGTGCACTCAGCGCGAAATTCTCCGCGATTTTTCGGGCTGAGTGCACGCTCGGCGGGGTCGGTATTGATGGCACTGCTGTTGGCTCTGCCCGGGGTGGCGCACGCCGAGCCGCCCGCGCCCATCCCGCGTCCGGTGCTGTGGCCGCTGGCCGAAGGCCAAGTGGTGCGGATCGGCCCCAGTGCCGGAACCGGAACGCCCACCGGGGATTACGGTATCGGCGCCACCGACCTGTGCGAGTTCATGGAGTTCCCCACCGCGGTGCTGCAGATCTGCGGGGACAGCTTCGCAGGCCAGGGCGTGGGGTATGGCGGCTGGTATTCGCCGATCGCGCTGCGCGCCGACCCCGATTCGGTCGTTGACTCCGACGGGGTGCGCTACACCGGGGTGATCGGGGTGGACAGGCCGCTGTTGGCCGACCCGGCGCCGGCGGGCAGTACGCAGCTGCCGGCCGGGATCGTCTCGATCAACCGGACCAACTATCTGCTGGTGACCACCGCCAAGATGCTGGTTCCCCAAAGCACACGGTTGGTGAAAGCCGATCCGGCGCAACCGGGTTGGCAGACGGTGCCGGGATCGGTGCGGCCCGCCTCCTACCAGGATCACGGGCAGTCCCAGATCAGCGGCTACTACGACCCGATTCCGACCCCGGACTCGGCCACCGGCTGGGTGTACATCGTGGCCAACAACTTCGACCGCAGTGCGGCGGTGACGCTGTATCGGGTCGCTCCGGGCGCGTTCACCGACCGGTCGGCCTGGCAGGGCTGGTCGGCCACCGCAGGCTGGGGCCATGCGCCCACGCCGCTGTGGAACGACCAGATCGGCGAGCTCAGCTTGCGCCAGATCGACGGCAGGCCGGTGCTGTCCTACTTCAACGGCACCACCGGGAACATGGAAGTTCGGGTGGCCTACGAGCCGACCGGGTTGGGCACCGCCCCGGTGACCACGGTGGTGCAGCACGCCGAGTGGCCGGATCCGCCGGTGCCCGTCGAGACCCTGCCGTCGCCCTACGACAACCGGCTGGCCCAGCCCTACGGCGGCTACATCTCGCCGGGATCAACCCTCGATGAGCTGCGCGTGTTCGTCAGCCAATGGAACACCCAGCCGCGTGACCGCGCGCCCTATCGGGTGATCCAGTTCGCGGTGAACCCGTTCAAGCCCTGGTCGGTCAGCTGAACAGCTGCCACAGGTCGGCCCAGAAGTCCCCGCCACCGTCACCGAGGAGGTTGGCGTCCGCGACGCTCGAGGCGGGGACGACGTCCGTGGTGTAGTCCCCGATCGCGCTGGCCACGTTGCCGCTGCTGCCGTCAAGGCCGGTGGTGGCGAAGGAGTGCGCGCCTTCAACCGTGGACGAGTTGAAGCTGCCGCCCGCAATCCCCCCGTTGGGGACTCCCGCGTAGGCCGTGGAGAAGTCACCGGTGACGCTGGCGACATTGCCGTTGGCGGTGATTCCGTTGACCCACCCCGCATAGGCGGCACTGTTCTCGCCCACCACGGTGGCGGTGTTGAACGATCCACCGCCGTAGCCGGCGTCGGCCACACTGTTGTCACCGGTGGCCGAGGCGTAGTTGAACAGGCCGTGCCAGGCGGTGGCGACGGCACCGTCGCCGTGGGCGATCGCGAAGTTGCCGAAATCCGACACGGCAAACGCGGTACCCGACTGATACAACGGGATCCCGCTGAACGAGATCGCAAAGTTGGCGTAATCGGTGGGGACGGTCGGCGGGGTAATCGAGCCCGCCGCACCGATCCCGGCGACCGCGTCACCGATGTCTGCGGCCGCAAAGGCGGCCACGACGCCCAGCGCACCGGCTCCGCCGTCCACCGAGTTCGTCCCGGCCGAAGCGGCCGGCGTAGCCGCCAGAGCGGCGCCGATGCCCAGCCCAGCGGCCAATACGCTAAGGCTGCTCACACGTTTCAGATTCCCCATTTTTCTGCCTTCCCCTGCTGCTCCCCGCCCTGTTGGCTGGTGTTGAGAGCGATGCTAGGAGCGAGCGGCGTGGCGGGGATACAGGGTTTTCCCTGAATTTTCTGACCCTGTTTATAGGGTGACCCCGGGCTCTTCGGGCCATCCGGCGGACTGCCTGGCCGGGCGCGGCGGCTCATAGCGGATGCATAGCCGAGACCTAGCGGTGCCCGGTGTTGCCCCCGGCAAGATGCATTACATGAGCGAAACACCTGTCACCACAACCACCCCACCCGCACCGCCGGGTGAGCCCAAGCCCTACTGGGTCTACCGGCTGGCTGCCTGGGTCGCCATCGTCGCCGGAATCGTCTTCATCGTGTCGTCGATCTTCTTCGCCGGCGTCTGGGTCAGCCGCGGCGGCCCGGGCGGACACCACTGCCATGGTCATCACGGGCATCACGGCCAACACGCGATGTTCCACAAGGGCCACCACCACCGCGGACCGGGGCCGATGGGACCCGGCCCGGACCAGCGGGGACCCGGCGAGCTGCCGCCATCGGTGAGCACCCAGTCTCCGCCGTCACCACCCGGCCGGTAACCCGGTCCGGCTACGAGCAACCGGCCGCCGCCCCTCCCGAAGGGCGGCGGCCGGCGTCGTTCTCGGGCATGATTGATCGGTATGAGCGAGTCGCCAGCCCCCACGCCACCGCCGCCTCCGCCACCACCGCCGAACCGGCTCTACCAAGCCGCGGCCTGGGTGGTGATCGTCGCCGGAACGGTCTTCGTCGCGGCCGTCATCTTCGGCACCGGTGTCTACCTCAGCGGCAACGGTGGGTGCTGGCACCATCACCACCACGGCCCAGGCATGATGCATCACGGCCCGCCGATGGGCCCCGGATTCGGCCCCGGCTTCGGGCCCGCAGGTCCCGGTGAGGAACCGGAATGGCCGGGCTTCCGGCCGGCCGGCCCGGGTAATGGGCCCGGTGGTCCCGGTGGCCCACCCGCTCCGCCACCACCGCCGTCGGCTCCACCGCACCGCTGACCCTGCAAAGGGCTGCTGAGTGTGCGGTCTCCTGCGCGACTGGTCATGCCGGGCGTAGGTAACCGCACACTCCCCGGAACGCGTTGAGTCACAAGGTCTTGACCACAAGAGGAGACAGGCAGATGACCGAGCACCACACCACCACCGATGCCGGAATCCCGGCACCCAGTGACGGCGAATCGCTGACGATCGGCCCGGATGGTCCCATCCTGTTGCAGGACCACTACCTGATCGAACAGATGGCGATGTTCAACCGGGAACGCACCCCGGAACGTCAGCCGCACGCCAAGGGTGGTGGGGCTTTCGGGCACTTCGAGGTCACCGCGGACGTCACCAAGTACACCCGGGCCGCGGTGTTCGCGCCGGGGGCCAAGACGCAGACACTGACGCGGTTCTCCACCGTCGCGGGCGAGCGGGGCAGCCCAGACACCTGGCGCGACCCCCGCGGTTTCGCGACGAAGTTCTACACGTCTGAGGGCAACTTCGACCTGGTCGGCAACAACACCCCGGTCTTCTTCATGCGTGACCCGCTGAAGTTCCAACACTTCATCCGCTCCCAGAAGCGTCGCGCGGCCAGCAACCTGCGCGACCACAACATGCAATGGGACTTCTGGAGCCTCACGCCGGAGTCGGCGCACCAGGTCACCTGGTTGATGGGGGACCGGGGCATTCCGAAGAACTGGCGCCACATGAACGGCTACTCCAGTCACACCTACAGCTGGATCAACGCCGCCGGAGAGATCTTCTGGGTCAAGTACCACTTCATCAGTGACCAGGGCGTGGAGTCCCTCACCCAGGAGGAGGCCGACCGGTTGGCCGGCGTCGACGCCGACTATCACCAGCGCGACCTGTATGAGGCGATCGAGCGTGGTGAATATCCGAGTTGGACACTCAAGATGCAGATCATGCCGTTCGAGGAGGCAAAGACCTACCGCTACAACCCGTTTGATCTCACCAAGGTATGGCCGCACGCCGACTACCCGCTGATCGACGTCGGCAAGCTGACCCTGGACCGCAACGTCAGCGACTATCACAGTGAGATCGAGCAGGCGGCGTTCCAGCCCAACAACATGGTGCCCGGGACAGGTTTGAGCCCGGACAAGATGCTGCTGGCCCGAGGCTTCTCCTACGCCGACGCGCACCGCGCCCGGATCGGGACGAACTACAGCCAATTGCCGGTCAATGCACCGAAATCCGAGGTGCACAGCTATTCCAAGGACGGCGCCATGCGGTTCGTCAACGCGACGGACCCGGTGTATGCGCCGAACTCGATGGGCGGCCCCAAGGCCGACCCGGCCCGTGCCGCCGAAGTGCGCTGGCACGCCGATGGGGACATGGTGCGTGCCGCCTACACGCTGCGCCCCGACGATGACGACTTCAGCCAGGCTCGGACACTGGTCCGCGACGTTCTCGATGACGATGCACGGAAACGGTTGGCCGCCAATATTATTGGGCACGTATCGGCCGGCGTCACCGAGCCGGTGCTGTCCCGGGTGTTCGAATACTGGCGCAACGTCGATCCCGATCTGGGTCGCGCGGTGGAGGCCGGGGTGCGGGCCAACCTTGCCTGACGGCCGGCGGGCCGCCGCAACCCTGCTGGCGGGACTGGGGTTGGCCGCTGCCGGCGCAGTGGCCGCTCCGGTCGCCGGCGCGGGCCCCTCCGAACCGGGCGTGGTCTCCTATGCGGTGTTGCCGAAGGGATCGGTCGGCAACATCGTCGGCGCCCCGATGGGCTACGAAGCCGTCTCCGGCGAACCGTTCCAGGCCTTCTGGGTCGACGACCCGGCATGCAACAACTGGGCCGACATCGGCCTGCCCGAGGTCTACAACGATCCCGACCTGGCGTCCTACAACAGCGCGGTCACCCAGACCTCGGCCACCGATCAGGGGCACTTCGTCAAGCAGGCGGTGGGGGTGTTCGCCACCAACGATGCTGCCGCCGCGGCGTTCCATCGTGTCGTCGACCGGACCGTCGGCTGCTCGGGCCGCACCACCGCGATGCATCTGGAGAACGGAGCCACGCAGGTCTGGGCGTTCGGCGGCGGGCCGGCCACGGCAACGGATGCGGCCTGGAGCAAGCAGGAGGCCGGCACCGATCGGCGCTGTTTCAACCAGACCCGGTTGCGGGCCAACGTCGTGCTGCAAGCCAAGGTCTGTCAGTCCGGTAACGCCGGCCCGGCGGTGAACGTGCTGGCAGGAGCGATGCAGAACTCCCTGGGTCAGTAATCACCGGTCCTCTTGTCGGCCCTCTCCGGTAGCGTCGGGAAGATCAACGGGCGGAGGGGTTGATATGGGGTTCGCCGCGGCGACGCAACTGTCCCGCGGAGATCAGTCTTGCCTGGGCGGCCCCGAGCTGTCTGGTGCCGCCGAGGCCGCCGACTACATCACGCAGCGTTGCCTCACCGATGCCCCGCACGGCCGGGTGGGACTGGAGATCGAGGCACACTGCTTCGACCCGACCGACCCGCACCGTCGCCCGGGCTGGGCCGAGATCGGCGATGTGCTGCGGTCCCTGCCGGAGTTGCCGGGCGGCAGTGTCGTCACGGTCGAGCCCGGCGGCGCAGTGGAGCTCTCCGGCCCTCCGCTGGCCGATGCGCTCGCCGCGATCGAAGCGATGACCGCCGATCAGGCGGTGCTGCGGGCGGCTTTCGCCGACGCCGGACTGGGGCTGGTGCAGCTGGGTGCCGACCCGCTCCGGCCCACCGAGCGGGTCAACCCCGGCGAGCGTTACGCCGCGATGGAACAGTTCTTCGCCGCCAGCCACACCGGTTCGGCCGGCGCGGCGATGATGACGGCGACGGCCTCGGTCCAGCTCAATCTGGATGCCGGTGCGCGTTCCGGTTGGGCCGATCGGGTCCGGCTGGCCCACGCGCTGGGCCCGACGATGGTCGCGATCTCCGCCAACTCCCCGCTGCTGGCCGGCGAGCTCTCCGGCTGGCGTTCCACCCGGCAGCGGGTCTGGAGCCGGCTGGACTCGGCGCGTTGCGGTCCCGTCCTCGGCCTGGACGGCACCGACCCCGCCACCGACTGGGCGCGGTATGCGCTCAAGGCGCCCGTCATGCTGGTGCACACTCCCGAAGCGATTCCGGTCAGCCGCTACGTGCCGTTTGCCGACTGGGCCGACGGACGGGTGCGGCTCGGTGGCCGCCGCGCCGGCATCGAAGACCTCGACTACCACCTGACCACGCTGTTTCCTCCGGTGCGCCCGCGCGGATGGCTGGAGATCCGCTACCTCGACAGCGTTGACGACAACCTTTGGCCGGCACTGGTATTCACTCTGGCCACCCTGCTCGATGACCCGGCCGCCACCGACAGCGCAGCCGAAGCCGTCGCGCCCGTCGCCACCGCCTGGGACGTCGCCGCCCGGATCGGCCTGGCCGACCCGCGGCTGCATGCGGCCGCCAGACGCTGCGTTCGCCTGGTCGTTGACCGGGCGCCGGCATCCCTGCGCAACGGGATGGACCGGCTGGCCGGCATGGTCGAACGGGGCCGCTGCCCGGCCGACGACGTCACCGACGAAGTGACCCGGACCGGCACCACGGCGATGGTCACCCGAATGGCGCGCAGACAGTCATGACCCCATCGGAAACCCTGGCCCGCGACCTGACCCGGGCGCGGAGACGCACGCTGGCGCTCGTCGATTTCGACGACGCCGAGCTGCACCGCCAATACGACCCGCTGATGAGCCCGCTGGTGTGGGATCTGGCCCATATCGGTCAGCAGGAGGAGCTGTGGCTGCTGCGCGACGGAGACCCGGCCCGGCCCGGCATGCTGCCGGCGGACGTCGAAGGCCTCTACGACGCCTTCACCCACCCGCGAGCCAGTCGCGTCGACCTTCCGCTGTTGGCACCCGAACAGGCCCGGAAGTATTGCGCCACCGTGCGTTCGAAGGTTTTCGAAAAGCTGGAGGCGCTGCCCGCTGGCGCGGGCCATGCCGGCGACTTCTCGGACGGGTTCGCGTTCGGCCTGGTGCTCAGCCATGAACACCAGCACGACGAGACCATGCTGCAGGCGCTGAACCTGCGTGCCGGCCCACCCCTGCTCGGTGCCGGCGCTGTTCTGCCCGCCGGGCGGCCCGACCTGGCGGGAACCTCGGTGCTGGTGCCGGGCGGTGAATTCGTGCTCGGCGTCGACGCAGCCGAGGAGCCCTTCTCGCTCGACAACGAGCGCCCCGCGCACCGCGTCGACGTGCCGGCGTTCCGGATCGGCCGGGTGCCGGTGACCAACCGTGAATGGCGGGCCTTCATCGCCGACGGTGGCTACCGGCAACCTCGGTGGTGGAGCGAACGGGGCTGGCGCCACTGTGTGCAGGCCCGGTTGACGGCGCCGGAGTTCTGGGGCCCCGATCACCGATCCCGGGAGCGGTTCGGCCACGTCGAGGACCTGCCTGACGACGAGCCGGTACAGCATGTGAGCTACTTCGAGGCGCAGGCATACGCGGCGTGGGCCGGGGCCAGGCTGCCCACCGAGATCGAATGGGAGAAGGCCTGCGCCTGGGACCCGGTCACCCAGGCGCGACGGCGCTATCCGTGGGGCGGCGCCGATCCGTCGGCCGAGTTGGCCAATCTGGACGGCGCGGCGCTGCGCCCGGCTCCGGTCGGGGCCTACCCGCAGGGGGCATCGGCCTATGGCGCGCAACAACTGCTCGGCGATGTCTGGGAGTGGACGAGTTCGCCGCTGCGACCGTGGCCGGGCTTTTCTCCGATGATCTACCAACGCTATTCGGAGCCGTTCTTCGGCGGAGACTATCGGGTGCTGCGCGGTGGGTCCTGGGCGGTCGCCCGCGAGATCCTGCGGCCGAGCTTTCGGAATTGGGACCATCCCTATCGGCGGCAGATCTTCGCCGGTGTGCGACTGGCCTGGGACATCTGATGTGCCGGCACCTGGGCTGGCTGGGCAAGCCGCGTTCACTGGCCGAGCTGATTCTCGAACCGCCTCAGGGCTTGCGGGTGCAGTCCTATGCACCGCGCCGGCAGCAGCACGGGTTGCTCAACGCCGACGGTTGGGGCGCTGGATTTTTCGACGGCGACGTGCCGCGACGTTGGCGCAGTGCGGCACCGCTGTGGGGCGACGTGTCGTTCGCCTCGGTCGCTCCGGCGCTCGCCAGTCACTGCGTGGTGGCCGCAGTGCGTTCAGCCACCGTCGGGATGCCCATCGAAGCCAGCGCCACGGCTCCGTTCACCGACGGCAGTTGGCTGCTGTCGCACAACGGCGTGGTGGACCGCGGGGTTCTGAAAACCGCCGATGGTGCCGAATCGGTCTGTGACAGTGCGATCCTGGCCGCGTCGATCTTCGATCGTGGAGTGGAAGCGTTGGGCGAGGTGATCGTCGATATCGGCGCGGCCGACCCGCATGCGCGACTGAACATACTGGCTGCCAACGGTTCCCGGATGTTGGCGACGACCTGGGGAGACACCTTGTCGATGTTGCACGGATCCGACGGCGTGGTACTGGCCAGCGAACCCTACGACGACGACCCGCGCTGGGTGGATATCCCCGACCGGCACCTGGTGGACGCGCACGACGGCGAGGTCTGTGTCACCGCCTTGGGCGTGTCCCGATGACGGGGGTCACCATCGCCAATCACCTGGCCGCCGACGCGGCCCGCACCGCACTGCGGGCCGATGTCCGCCACGGCCTGGCGCAGCGTCCGAAGTCTTTGCCGCCCAAGTGGTTCTACGACGACGTCGGCAGCGATCTGTTCGACCAGATCACCCGGCTGCCCGAGTATTACCCCACCCGCGCCGAGGCGGAGATCCTGCGAGCACGGTCGGCCGAGGTGGCGGTCCTGTCGGGTGCGGACACCCTGGTGGAACTGGGCAGCGGCACCTCGGAGAAGACCCGGATGCTGCTCGATGCGCTGCGGGACGCCGGGGCCCTGCGCCGGTTCATCCCGTTCGACGTCGACGCCGGAGTGCTGGAGACGGCGGGGGAGGCGATCGCCCGTGACTTTCCCGGCGTGCGAGTCCAAGGTGTTTGCGGCGACTTCGAGCACCACCTGACACAGATCCCCGATGGTGGCATAAGGCTGTTCGTGTTCCTGGGGTCGACGATCGGCAATCTGACACCGGGCCCACGTGCCGACTTCTTGGCCGGCCTGGCCGCAATCATGCACGACGGTGACGGCCTGTTGCTGGGCACCGATCTGGTCAAAGACACCGGCAGGCTGGTGCGTGCCTACGACGATGCGGCCGGGGTGACCGCGGCGTTCAACCGCAACGTGCTCGCGGTGGTGAACCGTGAACTTTATGCCGACTTCGACCTCGATGAGTTCGCCCATGTGGCGCACTGGAATGCGGCGGAACAGCGCATCGAGATGTGGTTGCGCGCCCGCCGTGCCCAGCATGTCGTGGTCAAAGCGCTGGACCTGGCTGTCGATTTCGTCGCCGGTGAAGAGATGCTGACCGAGGTGTCCTGCAAGTTCCGGCCGGAGCAGGTGGCCGACGAACTGGCCGCCGCGGGACTGCGCCGTCGACGGTGGTGGACCGATGCGGCAGGCGATTTCGGCCTGTCGCTCGCCATCAAATGAGCCTGGCCGACCGTTGGCGCGCGGCGCGCCCTCCGGTCGCCGGGCTGCACCTGGACAGTGCGGCCTGCTCACGGCAGAGCTACGCGGCGTTGGACGCCGCGGCCCGCCACGCCCGCCTTGAGGCCGAGGTCGGTGGCTACGTCGCCGCCGAGGCGGCCGCGCCGGTGCTGGATGCCGGGCGGGCGGCTTTCGCCGCATTGACCGGCATGGCCGACGCCGACGTGGTGTTCACCACCGGGTCGCGAAATGCGCTGAACCTTCTGCTGTCCCGGTGGCCGGGGCCGCAGCGCACCCTGGCCTGCCTGCCCGGCGAATACGGCCCGAACCTGGCGGTGATGGCCGCACACGGATTCAGCTGGCGAACGCTGCCGGTGGATGACACCGGCCGCCTGGTGCTCGACGAGGCGGCAGCGGTACTTACCGCCGACCCGCCCGGCCTGGTGCACCTGACCCCGGTCGGCAGTCACCGCGGGCTGGTGCAGCCCCTGGCGCAGCTGGCGGATATCTGCCGGGCCGTCGGCGTTCCGCTGGCGGTCGACGCGGCGCAGGCCCTGGGCCAGATCGACTGTGCCGTCGGCGCCGACGCCGTCTATTCGTCGTCACGCAAGTGGCTTGCCGGACCGCGCGGTGTCGGGGCGCTGGCGGTGCGGCCGGCGTTGGCAGAGTTGGCGTCGCCGGGCCCGGAGGCCGGTGACGTCAATGTGGCTGCGCAGGTGGGGTTCTCCGTCGCGTTGGGGGAGCATCTGGTGGCCGGGCCGGCGGCGGTGCGGGCCGCGCTGGCCGGTGTAGGTGCCCGGAGCCGGCGGGTGTTGGCTCAGTTGTCCGGCTGGCGGGTGGTCGAACCGCTCGACGAGCCGAGCGCCATCACCACCTTGGCCCCGCCGGCTGGCCTTGATCCGGTGGCGGTGCGGGCGTGGCTGATCGCCGAGCGCAGGATCGTCACCACCGCAGCCGGAGTCGAGCGGGCACCGCTGGAGCTGACCATGCCCGTGCTGCGGATCTCACCGCACGTCGACACCACCGAGGCCGACGTGCAGGTGCTCGCTACGGCGTTAGCCGATGCACCGCAAGGCCGATGAAGGCCGCTCTCGGCGAACGCTAATGACCGAACAGGCCGCCGCCGTGACCTCCGCCGAACAGGCCGCCGCCCCCACCGCCGAACAGCCCACCACCGCGGGACCCTCCGCCGCCGAACAGGCCGCCACCGCCGCCACCGCCGAACAGGCCGCCACCGGGCTTTCCGCCACCGCCGAACAGTCCGCCGCCAGGCTTTCCGCCGCCGCCGAAGATTCCGCCGGGCTTGCCGCCGCCGCCGAACATGCCACCACCCAGGTTGGGCATCGAGGGCGCGCTCGGTGCGGGAATCGATGGCAGCGACGGGGACTTGGGCGCCGGTAGCGACGGCAGCGAGGGCGCCTGCGGTGCGGGCAGCGACGGCAGCGACGGGGCCTTGGGCGCCGGTAGCGACGGCAGCCAGGGTGCCTGCGGTGCCGGTAGCGACGGCAGCGAGGGCGCCTGAGGTGCGGGCAGCCCTGCCGGGGGCCCTGAATTCGGCAGCTGGATCGGCAGATTCGGCAGTTGGATTCCGGGGGCCGGGTTGACCGCGGGTGCGTCGGGAACCTTGACCGGCAGCTCGGGCAGCTGAATGCCCGGGTTGGGGTTGACCGCGGGAAGGTCCGGGACCTGAACCGGCGGATCCGGCAGTTTCACCACCGGAGGGTTCGGTTTGATCACCGGGATCTCGGGTTTGACCACCGGTGGGTTCGGGTTGACCACTGGGATTTCGGGGTTGAGCACCGGAGGATCGGGCTTGACCACCGGGGGATTCGGCTTGATCACCGGCGGAATCGGTTTGATCACCGGCGGATTGGGCTTCACGACCGGAGGATCGGGGAGCTCGACCGGCGGGTTCGGCTTCACGACCGGGGGAGTGGGGAGCTCGATCGGCGGGTGGGGCTTCACGACCGGAGGATCGGGCTTGACCACCGGCGGAGTGGGGAGCTCGACCGGGGGTTCGGGCTTGACCTCGGGCGGTTGTGGCTTGACCACCGGCGGGACCGGGGCCGTCGGCTTCTTCGCGGGCAGCCCCCACAGGAATGACAGGTCTGGCATCCCCGAAAGGACGGGCCGGTGGGGGGCCGGCCGCGGAAGCGGCGCCACGACGAAGGGCGACAGGGGGTGCGTCGCCGGCGGCTGCATGGGCAACGGCGGACCGAATATCGGTGCGGGAACAAACAACGGCCCGCTGCTTGCCCCGGCCGCCACCGGCATTGGTGCCGGCAGGCCGGGCGCCGGGGCATCCAGCGGCACCGCCGCCGGCAGGTCGGGCGCCGACGGCAGGCTCAACGGCGGCAGCGGTATCGAGTCCGCTGGAGCCTGCCCCATCACCGGCGGTTGTCCCCCGAACGGCTCGGTGGCGGGCACCTGAAGATTCGGCGCCCGGTGGGGAATGGTCAGCGCTCGGCCCAGATCCGGCCGCAACGCGACGAGGTTGGGGGTGATGTCCAGCGTCATGGCCACCATCAGCGCCGACGCCGCGGCGAATGCGGCCGAAGCCAGCGCCGCACCGGCCACCAGCAGCGGGCGCCGGGCCGGCGGACCCGCGGGAGCGAAGATCTCGGTGGCTGCTTCGGCTTCGTCGTCGGGCACCGCGCTGTAGGCGAGATCGTCGGCTCCCAGATCGGGGATGTCGTAGTAGCAGGGGCCGACAGCACCGGACCCGGGTTCTTGCGTGTAGGCCAGCGCTGCGGACTGCGCCTCGACACCGACCAGGCGGGCGGATGCCAGTGCCGCGCCGCGGGCCAGGGCCGCACGCGGTTCCGCGGGTTCGCACACCTCGTGGTCGACCGTCGCCTCCAGTCGCGGCCGAAGCGCTGTCGAATCACCCTCGGGGCAGATCAGGAACAGGCCGTCCGGGCAGGTCTGGGCGGCGTTGAGTCGATCGGCGACCGTGTCGACCGCGGCGGTGGCGTCGCCGCCATCGAGGGCTTGGCGAAAGATCCGGGTGATGGTGCCGTGGGTGCAGTCGACCATGGCCAGTGTCGCGGTCGACGCCTCGACCGACAGCAGCCCCATCTGGTCGCAGCCGACCGTCTGTCCCAGATTGTGGGTCAGGCTTGCCGCCGCAAGCACCGGCGAGACCAGAGCCACGTTGTCCAAGCCTTCGAGGGCGCCGCTGGCAAGCCGCGAACTCAGTGCGGCCGCGTCGAGTGGATCGGTCACGGTCACCCCGGTCGAGACCAGGTGAAGACCGGCCGAGTCCGCGGCGTCGCGCGCTCGCAGGATCGCCGCGATCAACGCGTCGACGGCGGGGAACTCGGCGAACTCGTCGGTGGGCACGTCAATGCTGAGCTCTTCCAGCGTGACGCCGTCCCCGCGTTCTCCGCAGACCAGCACGGTGTGGATGGTGGCGGGTGTGCTCGACGCAAGTGCCACACCGAGGACGACGTCCATGTCTTCTCCGATTCAGTTCTGACCTGCACGCGGTCGGCCACGGCGGCTTCTGGGGGGCACAGACATCGGCGGCGTTCCGACACCGTTTGTTCACCATCACGAGATCTACTCGCAATACATCGAAATATGCGTCTGAGTGAATAAATAGCGTCTGATGGGTTCGTGAAGAATGTCTGATTTTGTGGACCGACGCTGCCGAGCGTCGCGATCCTGCCGCGTAGCGCCACCCGATCGGGCCAGGTAAGCCATGATGGACGCGGCACCGACGGGCACCGGTATGGACAGGAGTCAGACTTGGCCGATTTCGTCGCGTCGATCGACCAGGGCACCACCAGCACCCGCTGCATCATCTTCGACCATGACGGTGCGGAGGTGGGCCGGCATCAACTCGAACACGAACAGATCCTGCCCCGAGCCGGCTGGGTGGAACACGATCCGTTCGAATTGTGGAACCACACCGCCGCGGTGCTGGTGTCGGCGCTCAACACCACCAAGCTGCACGCTTCGGACCTGGCGGCGCTGGGCATCGCCAACCAGCGCGAGACGACGGTGGTGTGGAACAAGAACACCGGCCAGCCCTACCACAATGCGATCGTCTGGCAAGACACCCGGACCGACGCCATCGCGGCGGCTCTGGAGCGTGACGGCCACGGCGAGGTGATCCGGCGCAAGGCGGGCCTGCCGCCGGCCACCTATTTCTCCGGCGGCAAGCTGCAGTGGATTCTGGACAACGTCGAGGGTGTGCGCGCCGACGCCGAACGGGGCGACGCGCTGTTCGGCACCTGCGACAGCTGGGTGCTGTGGAACCTGACCGGCGGGCCGCGCGGCGGGGTGCACCTGACCGACGTCACCAACGCCAGCCGCACCATGCTGATGAACCTCGAAACCCTGGACTGGGACGACGAACTGCTGGCGTTGTTCTCGATCCCGCGGTCGATGCTGCCGCGCATCACGGCGTCGTCGACGCGGCGCCGGCACGCGGTCACCGCGAGCACCGGGCCGTTGCGGGGCGAGGTGCCGATCGCCGGCATCCTGGGCGATCAGCAGAGCGCCATGGTCGGCCAGGTGTGCTTGTCGGCGGGTGAGGCGAAGAACACGTACGGCACCGGAAACTTCTTGCTGCTCAACACCGGTGAGCAGATCGTCCGCTCCGACAACGGATTGTTGACCACGGTCTGCTACCAGTTCGGTGACGCCAAGCCGGTCTATGCGCTGGAGGGCTCGATCGCGGTCACTGGCTCCGCGGTGCAGTGGTTGCGCGACCAGCTGGGCATCATCAGCGGCGCCACGCAGGTCGAGTCCCTGGCCCGTCAGGTGGCCGACAACGGCGGGATGTACTTCGTGCCGGCGTTCTCCGGACTGTTTGCGCCGTACTGGCGTTCGGATGCGCGCGGTGCGATCGTCGGGCTGTCCCGCTTTAACACCAATGCACATCTGGCGCGGGCCACGCTGGAGGCGATCTGCTACCAGAGCCGGGATGTAGCCGAGGCGATGGAGGCCGATTCCGGTGTGCACCTGGGTGTTTTGAAGGTCGACGGTGGTATCACCGCCAACGACCTGTGTATGCAGATTCAAGCCGACGTGCTCGGCGTCGACGTGGTCAAGCCGGTAGTGCCCGAAACCACCGCGCTGGGCGCGGCCTATGCGGCAGGCCTGGGCGTCGGGTTCTGGAAGGGGCCCGACGAACTTCGTGCCAATTGGCGCGAAGACCGGCGCTGGACCCCGAACTGGTCGGATGACCAACGCGCCGAAGGCTATGCCGGGTGGCGAAAGGCCGTGCAGCGCACGCTGGACTGGGTTGAGCTGCCCTGAGGATGGCCGCACGCAAACGGCGGGTGCTGCCCGGTGCGCTCGTTGCGCTGGTGGTGGTGGCAGCCGTCGGCTGGGCGTGGTGGCAGCACGACGGATTTTCGCAGCCCTCGGGTCCTTCGCCGACTTCGACGCCGCCGACGCCGAGCGCGGCGCCGCTCGACCCGGGCTATGACGATGCTCGCCGCATGCTTGAAGCCCTACCGGTCAAGGGCTGGGATCGAGCGCAGGACTTCAAGCGCTACCGGTTCGGCGAGCGGTGGAGCGATGACGTCGACGTCGAATTCGGCCACAACGGCTGCAACACCCGCGACGACATCTTGCGCCGCGACTTGGCGCAGATCGAACTGCGACGGGGCACCTGCCTGGTGCAGCGCGGCGTCCTGCACGACCCGTACTCCGGCGAGACCATAGCCTTCGTCCGTGGCCCGGAGACCTCCGACGCCGTGCAGGTCGATCATCTCGTGTCGTTGGCCGACGCCTGGTACAAGGGCGCCCGATCTTGGGACGACCGGCGCCGCCGCGATTTCGCCAACGACCCCCGCAACCTGCTCGCGGTCAGCGCCCAAGCCAACTTTGACAAAGCATTCCGCGACGCCGCCGGCTGGCTGCCGGCGAACGCCGCGTTCGAATGCGAATTCGTAGCCCGCCAGATCACGGTCAAAACCGCTTACGGACTGTGGGTTTCATCGAACGAGAAGACCGCGATGCATCGGGTCCTTCGCCACTGTTGACGGTCGGGATCAGTCGGTTTCCCCGAGGATGCCGTAGATCTCCTTGCGGGCGCTGTTGATGATGTCGACAATGCGCTGCTGCTGTTCGGGCGTGGCTGCCTGGCCGGCCTGCGCGGCGGCACCGAACAGCTGACCGGTCGCGGTGCGCAGATTGATCTGCCCCGGGTCGGCGCCGTCGGCGATCTGCTCCCACGGTGGTGTCTCGATCGTCTCGGCGACCCCGCGGCCTTCTTCGGTCAATTCGAAAAGGCGCTTCTTGCCGTCGGTTTCGGTACCGGTGATCAGGCCCTCATCGACCAGCATCTGCAAGGTCGGGTAGACCGAGCCCGGACTGGGGCGCCACAGTCCTTGGCTGCGCTCGGCGATCTGCTGGATGATCTCGTAGCCGTGCATCGGGCCCTCGGCCAGCAGGGCCAGGATGGCGAGCCGCACGTCGCCGCGTCGGCCACGATTGCCGCGCCGGTGTCCACGGTGCCCGCCCGGACCGAAGCCGAAGCCGAAACCGGGACCGCCGGGACCGAAACCCGGCCCGAAACCCGGACCGAATCCGTGCCGGAAATCCGGGCCGAATCCGGGGCCGGGGGCCTCGTGGCCGGGACCGAAGCCCAACGGAGCGCAGTGGTCGGCGGCTTGGTCGCGCAGCTGCCGGCGAAACTCGCGCCGGGCCTGCCGGCGCGCGATGTGTGCGGCGCGGCGCTGATGTGGCGACGCAGGACCGAAGCCGAATCCGAATCCGACCTGGTGTTCGGCATCGTCTGGGAAGGGTCCGCCGGGCGGACCGAAGGGGTTGTTCATTGCGTACCTCATTGCTCTAGAAGGGGGAGCGTGATTCGCTCCCGATACGTTGACGATATATCGGGAACTATCGAGATGCAACGGTAGCGTCGATCCGGCCAAGAACGATCGAGACAATCCCGAGCGGGAACGGGTGGGGGCGGCGCCATCTCTGGCGGAAGACTTGGCGGTCGCATCGACCGCCAGGGAACACGAGCTCGGCTTGCTAGCTCGGGGGAAAGAAGCCGCCCGCATTCGGTGGCGGCCACGGCGCCGGAGGCGGCGGGAAATACGGTCCGGGCGCGTGAGCCGCAAACCGCGCCAGTTCGCGTTGATGGCGTTCGGCCAGTACCGCAGCCAGTACCAGCTCGGGCGGGGCGTCCGGGGGCGGTGGCGGTGAGATGTGCGCGAGTACGTCACCGGAGATCCGGTAGGCCATCATCTGGCGGGTGTGCGGGTCGAGCTGTGCGGCCCGGCCGAGGAATTGCCGTGCCAGTTCTGCGGATTCGGCACGCAGGCCCGACAACTGCAATGTCGACGCCCACCAGGCCAGCCCCGGCGGCATCATGGGCGGCGGGGTCGAGGCCGGCGCGCGTTCGCTGATCACGACGGTGCCGGCGAAGATGTCGCCCAGGCGCTTTCCGCGGGGCGACAGCAGGCTGCAGATCACCGCTGGGCTGCCGGTGAGTCCCCAGATCTCGATAACCGAGGCCAGCGCCCGAAAGAGGGCCTGCCGGAAGCGTTCCGGGCCGCCGTCATCGGAAACCACCCGCAGGCCCATCGCCATCTTGCCCAGCGAGCGGCCCCGGGTGACGGTCTCCATGATGACGGGGTAACCGACCAAGAGCAGTACGGCGAAGATGATCATGACTGCCGTGGTCAAGGCGTCGTCGAACCGGCCGAGGGTGGTGGCCCACAGCACGATCGCGCAGAGGTAGCCCACCATCACGACGGTGATGTCGATCAGCGCGCTGACCGCGCGCACCGGCAGCTGCGCGATCGCGATGTCGAGAACGACGGCGTCGCCGGTCACCAGCTCGGGGCCGCGATTCGCCATAGCTCAGACGCTACTCGCCGAACCGCTTTCAGCGAGGAGCTCACCGTCCTCGCTAGGCTCGGCCACGTGGATGTCGACGCCTTCGTGCTGACCCATCGACCGACCTGGGATCGGCTGGAGTCGCTGGTCAAGAATCGGCGGCGGCTCACCGGAGCCGAGGTCGACGAACTGGTCGACCTCTATCAACGCGTGTCCACGCACCTGTCGGTGGTGCGCTCGTCGTCGTCGGATGCGGCGCTCATCGGCCGACTTTCCGCCCTGGTGGCGCGGGCGCGTGCCGCCGTCACCGGTGCTCATGCGCCGCTGGCCTCGGAGTTCGTCCGGTTCGTGACGGTGTCGTTCCCGGTTGTCGCCTACCGCGCCTGGCGGTGGTGGCTGGGCACCGCCGTGGTGTTCCTGGCGGTCTCGGCGGTGATCGCCTGCTGGGTGGCCGGCAATCCCGACGTGCAGGCGGTGATCGGCACCCCCGTCGAGATCGACAGGTTGGTCAACCATGACTTCGCCGCCTACTACAGCGATCACCCGGCAGGGTCGTTCGCGCTACAGGTCTGGGTGAACAACGCCTGGGTGGCCGCCCGCGCCATCGCGTTCGCGGTGCTGCTGGGCCTGCCGATCCCGGCGCTGTTGTTCGCCAACGCGGCCAACGTCGGCTTGGCGCTCGGGCTGATGTTCCACGCCGGTCGGGGCGGTTTCATGCTGGGACTGCTTGCCCCGCACGGACTGCTGGAGTTGACGGCGGTGTTCCTGGCCGGCGCGGTGGGGATGCGTCTGGGCTGGGCGGTGATCGCCCCGGGCGATCGGCCCCGCACACAGGTGCTCGCCGAGCAGGGCCGGGCCGTCGTCGCGGTCGCGGTGGGGCTGGTCGTGGTGTTCGCCGTGGCCGGGCTGCTTGAGGCGGTGGTGACCCCGTCGCCGCTACCGACGTGGCTGCGGGTCGGCATCGGCGTGCTGGTCGAGGCGGCGTTCCTGGCCTACGTGGTGTACTTCGGGCGCAAGGCGGTGGCCGCCGACGAGACCGGTGACATCGCCGATGCCCCCGACTTCGTCCCGACCGGCTAGGCCCTGCCCTTGCGCGAGCCGGCGGTCCCCGGCCCTGCGCGAACGTGCATTGCTCCTATGTCAAGCGGCGGCTAGGTCGTGGGTTTGTGGTGGGGTGTGATTGTCGGTGAGCAGGCGTTT
>NZ_JBJIAM010000015.1:0-58432 GCF_045310815.1 Mycobacterium sp. SMC-19
CCATCTATCACTCCAGTGCCTTGACGGTCATGGGGGTGGAGCCGCCGCCGGCGTTGCGGGCGATGATCTGAGGTCGGCTCACGGTCGCTGCCACCGGATGCAGCTAACTTGTCCAAGGCCCGGGGCTGGGGCGCCGCGGAGGTGGCGGCGCCGTGAATCACCTGCGTGTTTCCTGTGTGCGGCGCACGGCTGATGCGGGTAACTGGACTTTCTGTTCTCAGTAGTTACTTGGATCGTGTGACGTGCTAAATGCATAAGGCCAGGTGGAGGGCGTTTGGGCGGGTCGTCAGCTAGCGGGCGGTTTGAGGGCTGTTTGGTTAGTGACCAGAGGATTTGGGTTACTTGCGGGTAGCTTCCGTCGAATTGACGCCCGTCAAAATTATTAGCCGCACAGGGAGCTAAAAGCCATTTAAACTGCGTATATATGCAGCCGACACGATAGCCATCTCTCAGTTTCATCGGTCTAAATCAGGAAATTTTCATTTTTCACTAGACATCGCAAGTTTATCCGGAGTAGCTTTCGCCTTGTTCATGTCGGCAGTTGCCGGGCAGGGCGACCGTCGAGATGTGTCGGGCTTACGCGATATGCGGAGCACAACATAAGGAGACGGTCGTGCAGCAAACTCTTCGCCCCTACGTCACCGCCGGCATCGTGATGGTCGGGAGCGGCTTGGTCGCGGTCACCCCGGTGGCCACCCCGGTGGCAGAAGTCTCCGTCGTCCGGGATGTGGCGCTGACCGCCGACGGCGGCATCGTAGGCAGCCTGATCGGGACCTGGCAGGACGTCTGGAATGAAACCTCGGACAATGTTTCCCGGCTTCTGCAGAACTACTACCTGGCGCCGAATGTCAGCTTCCAGCAGTTCCTAGCCAACCAGGGCGACTTCTGGCAGCAGGTGTTCGACGACCCGACAAACCTCAACAGTGTCATGGCGCAGATGCAGGACAACCTGGAGAAGGTGCTGACCGGCTACTCGCTGGGGGGTGCGTCCGACGAAACCATTGCGACCGTGCATAACCACATGCTCAGCACGGGGAACGGCGTCACCGACCTTCTCGGCCACATCGGGCTGGTGCAGCTGCTGCCGCAGTTCCTGCCGGCCGGTATCGACCCCGCGATGGTGACACCGATCGTCAACTTTCTGTCGTCGCCGCTGAGCGGGATGATCATGGGCATGATCGGCCCGGGCATCAGCCCGTGGGTGGCGCTGCTCAACAGCATCGAAGCGAACGACAGTTTCACCGACACCCTGGCCAACATGTCCGGAGCGTTCTTCAACGGCGCAACACTGAGCCTGGATTCATTGCTGCCGCTGATCAACCACGCTGGATTCTTCCCGCCGGGGCTGAGCATGGAACATCTCGACATCGCGTTCGGCGGGTTGTTCACTCCGGGCTCGGTGGCCGTCGGCCCCTACGAGGTGCTGGGCACCGGCGGACAGGTCGTCGATTCGGTTCCCGCAGTGGGCGGTTCGATCTTCAACAGCATCGGCCTCGACCTGGGTGGCGTGCCCCTGCTCGGCAGCCTGAGCATCGCCAGCCAGGCGATCGGTCCGATCGGGGCCTGGCTGGCCTGGGACCAGACCATCGGCGCGCTGCTCGGATCCGGTTGGGACGGCAAGGGACCCGTCGTGGTCACTCCACCCGGTGCCGGGATCGACCTACCCGACATTCCGGACGTCCCACCCCCCGACATCAGCGACACCGACCCGGGTTCGAGCCTGTCCACCGACTGGCTGGGCGACTTCTTCGGACTCTTCAGCTGATTCGACTCCGTGACTCGATCCCAGACCCAACTACTCGATAGCACTGCTTTCACACAGGAGAGGTGTTCGCACATGACTCAGCACAGCAGCAGCCGAAGTGGCCGTCGCGGTAAGCGGGTGATCGGTGCCGGCAGCGCGGTGGGTGCGTTCCTGGCATTCGGGATGGCGCCGATGGTCAGTGCGCCGGCCGCCCAGGCCGACGACTTCGGGCTGGACAGTCTGTTCGACTTGTTCTTCGACCCATCACCGGCCGATGGCGGCGCCGATTGGTGGGCCAACGGTCTGGACTGGCTCACCGGCTCTGACAGTTGGTCGGCGGCTCTGGAGCCCGGCGTTGCCGCCGGTGGCGGCTTCGACATGGCCAGCATCATCGACCAGTGGTTCTACACACCGCTGCACACCGGCCTGGAGTTGTGGATCAACAGTGACTTGGGCTCCATGGTCAACGGCTGGATCAACGACATCGCCGGGGTCTACCTGATCGGCGACGGCGCGGCCGGCACCGCGGAGAACCCCGATGGTGGCGCGGGTGGTCTGTGGTTCGGCGACGGCGGTGCGGGCTGGGACAGCGACACGGCCGGAGTCGACGGCGGTAACGGCGGCAACGCCATCGGCATGATCGGCAACGGCGGCGCCGGTGGCGATGGTTTCGGCGGCAGTGACGGCGGCGACGGCGGGGCTGGTGGCATCTTCATGGGCAACGGCGGTGCCGGCGGCGCTGGTGGAGCCGGTATCGGCGCGGGTGGCGCCGGTGGCGCCGGTGGCGCCGGTGGTGACGGTGGTTTCTCGGCGGCGTGGTTCTTCGGTAATGGCGGCGTCGGCGGCGTCGGCGGCAACGGGATCGACGGTGCCGCCGGATCCTGGACCGCGGCAACCAACCCCGGCAATGGCGGAGCCGGCGGTAGCGCCGGCAACGGTGGCGCCGGTGGCCGCAGCGGGTACATGTTCGGCAGTGGTGGCGATGGCGGCAATGCCGGTGTCGCGGGTAACGGTGGCGCCGGCGCTGCTGGGAACGCCGAGAATCTCACTGGCGGCAACGGCGGCAGTGGTGGTGCCGGTGGCTACAGCGGGGAGGCCGGTGCGCGGGCCTCCGCCGGCGTCTACGGCTCCGCACTGTACGGACACGCGGGCAATACCGGGACGGTCGGCGTCGGCGGGAACGGCGCGGCCGGCGGCGACGGCTAC
The DNA here is from genome assembly GCF_045310815.1 of Mycobacterium sp. SMC-19. Lineage (NCBI taxonomy): Bacteria > Bacillati > Actinomycetota > Actinomycetes > Mycobacteriales > Mycobacteriaceae > Mycobacterium > Mycobacterium sp. SMC-19. Next base: position 2,951 of record NZ_JBJIAM010000015.1, read on the forward strand.
AAGGATCCGGTCACCGGCGACTACCTCGGCGACGGCGGCCGGGGAGGATCCGGCGGCTATGGGGCGGGGACTGTTGGCGGCAACCCCTACGACGGGGTCAGCGGCGGTCACGGCGGGAACGGCGGCGCCGGCGGCGACGGCATCAACGGTGGTCGCGGCGGTGACGGTGGTAGCGGTGGTTCCGCCGGTGGCGGCGCTGCGGCAGGCACCGCCAATAGTGGCAACGGTGGCAACGGCGGCGCCGGCGGCAACGGCCTAGCCGGAGACGGCGGGCGGGGCGGTGACGGCGGCGGCACGGGTCTGGCCAACACCAGCGGCGTCAACGGTCACGGCGGCAACGGTGGCAACGGCGGTAACGGTGCGGCCGACCAGAGCATCAAGGCCACCGGCGGTGCCGGCGGTAACGGCGGCACCGCCAACTTCGGCGGCGTCAGCGGCAACGGCGGTAACGGCGGCACCGGTTCCTACGCCGGCGGTAACGGCGGCAACGGCGGTAGCTCGAGCGGCGCCGGTGACGGTGGTAACGGCGGAGCGGGTGGCGCCGCGTCCGGTTGGAAGGACGTCAACGGCGACCAGTTCGAGGCCGGGACCGTCTTCGGTCAGGGCGGCAACGGCGGTGCCGGCGGTGCCGGCGGCAGCAACGGCGGCTACGGCCAAAGCGGCGGACTCGGAGGTAATGGTGGCGCCGGCGGCAACGGCCCCACCGCCAACGGGACCGTCGGCGTCGGCGGCAACGGCGGTAACGGCGGTGCCGGTGGCGGCGCCGTCACAGGCAAAGACGGCCTGGCCGGCGGTAACGGTGGTGCCGGCGGTAACGGCAGCGCGAGCGGCGGCAACGGCGGCAACGGCGGTGCTGGTGGCACGGCCACTACCGGACTCGGTGCCAATGTCACCGGTGTCGGCGGTGACGGCGGCGCAGGCGGGGCCGGAGGCAACAGCGGCGGGGTGGCGATGCCCACCAACACCCTCGGCCTGACCAGCCAGGCTGGTAACGGGGGTAACGGTGGTGCCGGTGGGATGGCCCAGTTCAACACCCCCGGTAACGGCGGTGCCGGTGGTGCCGGCGGCAATGCGTCCGGCAGCGTGGACGCCGGTAACGGCGGTAACGGTGGCGCCGGCGGTATGGGCGGCAGCGGCAACATCGGCAGCAGCTTCCCGAAGGAGGCCGGAGGCGACGGGACTGTCGGGTACACCGGCGGCACCGGTGGCGTCGGCGGGGCCGGTGGCACCGCCCAGGCCGGTGACGGCGGAGCCGGCGGTAAGGGCGGTACCGGCGGTATGGGCGGCACCGGTGGCGCCGGCGGGAACGGCCGCGTCGATGACGACGGCAACGGCCTCGACGGCGGCAACGGCGCCGCGGGTGGCGTTGGCGGAGTCGGCGGCGCCGGTGGCGCCGGCGGGGCCAGCACCACCGGCGCCGATGGGACCGGCGGCAATGGCGGAGACGGCGGCGTCGGTGGAACCGGCGGCAACGCCGGGAACAGCGGTGTTCCCACTGGGACCGGTAAGGCTGGGGCACCCGGAAACCCGGGCACTGGCGGCACGGGCGGCGCCGGTGGCGCCGCCGGCAGCCCGGGCGGCACGCCGGGCGGCACCGGGGCTACCGGGGCCGACGGTCAACCGGGCACCTGAGCCGAGGGGTCAGTCGCGGTCGCTGGGTCCATCACGGACTCGGCGACCGCGGCCGGTTATGTGGCGCAAGATAATCCGGGAAGAGCTCGGGAATGACGTTCTCTAGGAACGATGCAGAGGGCTTTTGATCTGCTCACAGGTCTCGGCGATCTCCGATACCTGCGGCCGACTCAACGGGCCGATGAAGTGGGCCCGGACCGAATCTGCATAGGTGGCCATGGCTTCTTCCACGGCTTCTCGCCCTTTGGCGGTGATGGACAACAGCACCCGGCGGCGATCCCAGGGATCAACGCTCCGCTGTAGCAGGCCATGCTCTTCGAGTCGACGGATATGTCTGGTGAACCGGCTCGGAAGTGATGGCAGGGACTTGGGAAGATCGCCCATTTGGATTCGGCCGGTGGGGGATTCGCCCAAGACGGCGAGCACGTCCACCTCGATCAGTGAGAGTTGGTGCGCATCATTCAACCGCTGGTCAAGCATCGCGGTCATTCGCAGCGTGGTTGCCAAATAACTTTGCCACGAATCGTATTCGTCAGCATCGAGTTCGCAGCCACTACATCGGGGATGGCTCATCGCACGCTCGCCATCAGGCGATGCTAGCCCGACATCGGTTTCCAGTCAGCAGATTTCGTGAATCGGTGATTTACCGCGGTACGTAAAACTCCACCAGCGCTGCCGATCCCAGTTCCACGTCCGCCCAACTGCCGGTGACGTGAAGAACGGCGATTCCCGACGTCGGGTACTTCTCCGAGATCCGTTGGGCTACGTCCGCCTCGGTGCCGGGGCCGGCCAGTCCCAGTGCGACGCTCGACATCGCCGGCTCGTGACCGATCACCAGCAGCGTGTCGACGTCATCGGGCACGGTGTTGATCGTCGCGATCACGGTTCCGGGGGCCGCGTCATAGAGATCGTCGACATAGCGCACCGGGGCGGCCAGCGCCGTCCGCTCGTAGGTCGCTCGGGTGCGGGCGGCGGTCGAGCACAGCGCCGCATCAACGGCCGGCTCGTGGGCACGCAGCCAGTCCCCGGCCAGCCCGGCCTCTCGGATCCCGCGCGTCGCCAACGGACGTTCGTGGTCGGTCGCCCCGGGCGGATAGTCCGACTTGGCGTGCCGCAGCAGGATCAGGGTGCGGTGAGTGCTCACCCGCTCCAGGGTAGGGGGTGGCCGATATCGGCCGCGCTATCCGATTCGCAACGATCTCACCGTGATCCCGGTGGTGCTGAAGTGTCGGATGTGGCACACGAGTACGACGCGCGGTTCGGGTTTGCGGACCTGCCGATCGAGGTCCGCGGGCTTGTCGGTGACCGGCCATACACTCGCGATGCCCGGCCGCCGGCCCGGCGGAAAGGGTCAGGACCGACATGCGATTCGTGCACACCGCCGATTGGCAGCTCGGCATGACCCGGCACTTCCTGGCCGGCGACGCCCAGCCGCGTTACTCGGCGGCCCGGCGCGATGCAGTGGCCGGGCTGGGAGCGCTGGCGATGGAGACGGGCGCGGAGTTCGTGGTCGTCGCCGGCGACGTGTTCGAGGACAACCAACTCGCCCCCGAGGTCATCAGTCAGTCCCTGGAGGCCATGCGCAGCATCGGGGTACCGGTTTATCTGCTACCTGGAAACCACGATCCACTCGACGCCGCTTCCATCTACACCAGCGCGTTGTTCACCGCTGAGTGCCCGGACAACGTGATGGTGCTTGACGGCGCCGGCGTGCACCAGGTCCGCCCCGGCCTCGAGATCGTCGCCGCGCCGTGGCGATCCAAGCGCCCCACGACCGACCTGGCGGCCGCCGCACTGGACGGCCTGGCCGCCGATGGCACTATCCGGGTCCTGGTCGCTCACGGCGGTGTCGACGTGCTGGACCCCGATCCGAACAACCCGGCACTGATCCGGGTGACTGCCTTGCACGACGCCCTGTCTCGCGGGGCGATCCACTATGTCGCCTTGGGGGACAAGCACTCTCGCACCCAGGTCGGGGAGACGGGCCGCATCTGGTATTCCGGTTCGCCGGAAGTCACCAACTTCGACGACATCGAATCCGACCCCGGCCACGTGCTGGTGGTCGACATCGATGAGGCCGATGGCGCCGTGAGCGTGGACTCGCGCCACGTCGGCCGATGGCGTTTCCTGACGCTGCACCGCCAGCTCGACACCGGACGTGACGTTACCGATCTGGATATCAACCTCGACCAGCTGCCGGACAAGGAACGCACCGTCGTTCAGCTGGCGCTGACGGGTTCACTCAGCGTCACCGACCGGGCCGCCCTCGACGTCTGTCTGGACCGGTATTCTCGGCTGTTCGCCTGGGTGGGCACCTGGAAACGTCATACCCACCTGGTGGTGGTCCCCGCCGACGGCGAATTCTCTGACCTCGGAATCGGCGGTTTCGCCGCTGACGCGGTCGAGGAACTGGTCGCCGCCGCCCGCGGCGTCGACACCGCTGCCGACGACGCCCATGCCGCGCTGGCGCTGCTGCTGCGCCTGATCGATCGGGGAGTGGCATGAGACTGCACCGGTTGGAGCTGACCAACTACCGCGGTGTGGCGCACCGGGAGATCGACTTCCCCGACCACGGCGTGGTGGTGGTGTCCGGCGCCAACGAGATCGGCAAGTCCTCGATGATCGAGGCGCTGGATCTGTTGCTGGAGTCCAAGGACCGCTCCGCCAAGAAAGACGTCAAACAGGTCAAACCCACCTACGCTGATGTCGGTGCCGAGGTCACCGCGGAAATCAGCACCGGCCCTTACCGTTTCGTCTATCACAAACGATTCCACAAAGCCCCCCGGACGCAACTGACCATCGTCGAACCGCGCCGCGAGCAGCTCACCGGCGATGAGGCGCACGAGCGGGTCCGCGCCATGCTGGACGAGACCATGGACACCGGCCTCTGGCAGGCCCAGCGAGTGTTGCAGGCGTCCTCGACGGCGGCGGTGGACTTGTCCGGATGTGATGCGCTGTCGCGGGCGCTGGACGTCGCCGCCGGTGACACCGCCACCCTCAGCGGAACCGAGCCCGTGCTCATCGAGCGCATCGATGCCGAGTTCGCGCGCTACTTCACGGGGACGGGGCGTCCCACCGGGGAGTGGGCCGCTGCCATTGCCGCGCTGGCCGCCGCCGACGCCGAGGTGGCGCGCTGTGCCGAGTTGCTCGCCGAAGTGGACGACCGGGTGCACCGGCACGCGGAGCTGTCCGAGCAGTTGGCGAGATTGACCGACGAGCAAGCCGCCGCGGATGCCCGGCACGGCGCGGCGCAGGCCGCCGGCGCCGCGATCGCGGAGTTACGCGGCCGGCTTCGCGACGCGCAGTTGGTGGCCACCGCGGCCAAAGCCACTGGTGCCGCGACGGACAGCGCCCACGCCGAGCGGATCCGGCAGCGCGGCGAACTCGAATCCCGGGCGGCCGCGATCAGCCTGCTGGACAACGAGATCGACGGCGCCGCCGCGGCGCAGGGCACCGTCGATACCGACGCCGCCGCGGCCGACACCGCTGCGGCCGACGCCGCGCAAGCCGTGGTCGCCGCCACCGAACGCGCCGCATCCGCCCGTCGCATTGTCGACCAACTCGCCGCTCGTGATGAGGCGGATCGGCTCGCTGACCGGCTCGCCCGGCTCGACGCCACCGACCGCCAGCTCGCCGAGGTGGCGGCCGAGTTGGCGCAGATCGTCGTGACCGAGCCGATCCTGCGCCGGATCGAAGAGGCGTCGGCGGCCTGCGACCGGAGTGAGGCGTCGCTGGCCGCGATCTCGGCGACCCTGGAGCTCGCCGCGATCGCCGACATCGACTTGGTGATCGCCGGCGAACCCACGGCGCTGCCCGCCGGCCAGAGCTGGTCGGCCACCGTCGCCGACGGCCTCGAGGTCGAAGTGCCCGGCCTGCTGCGGGTGCGTGTTCGCCCCGGCGACAGTGCTCGTGAGGCCAATGTCAAACATGCTGCGGCACAAGCCGAACTTGCCGATGCACTGGCGGCGGCCGGCGTGACCGATCTGGCGCAGGCGCGCCACGCCGACCAACGGCGCCGCGAACTCCAGGGCGTCCGCGACCAGCTGGCCGCCACCCTGGCAGCGTTGCGCGGTGACGAGGAGATCGAGGCGTTGCGTACCCGGCTGACGCGGCTGCGCGCCGAGCAGGGCGAACTCCCCGCCGGGGTCACTCCCGAGCAGGCCCGCGCTGACCGTGACGCGGCCGAGGCCCTACGGACGCAGGCTGGCATCGACTGCGAAGCCCTGCGCCGCGCCGCCCAGGATACGACGGCGCGTCGCACGGAAGCCGCGACGCGGCTGGCGCTGCTGCGCGACAAGGTGGCGGCGCAGCGCGGTGAGTTGGAGGCGGTCAGCCAGCGTCTTGCCGCACAGCGGGCGACGGTCAGCGATGACGAACTGGCGGACGCCGCCGAGTCCAACGCGCAGGCTTTGCGCACCGCCGAGCAGCGCGTGGCGGACTTGTCCGAACAGCTGGGAGCCGCCGCACCCGAGGCGATCGATGCCGAACTGGCCGCAGCGGACATCGCGGCGCAGGCGCTGCGGGCCCGGCACGCCGAGACCTCCCGCGCGCTGCACGAGGTGGAGGTCGAGCTTGGCGTGTTCGGCACCCAGGGGCGGCGGGGCCAGCTCGACGCGGCACAGGCCACGCGGGAACACGCTGCGGCCGAACACGATCGGATCGGTCGCCGGGCACGCGCGGCGGCGTTGCTGCGGTCCACGATGATCCGCCACCGCGACGACACCCGACGGCGCTACGTCGAGCCGTTCCGCGCCGAGATCCAGCGGTTGGGCGCTCATGTGTTCGGTGCCGATTTCGAAGTCGACGTCGACACCGACCTGAAGATCTGCGCGCGCACCCTTGGCGGGCGCACCGTTCCCTATGAGTCGCTGTCCGGTGGCGCCAAGGAACAGCTGGGCATCCTGACCCGGCTGGCTGGTGCGGCGCTGGTGGCCAAGGAGGACAGCGTCCCGGTGGTGATCGACGACGCTCTCGGCTTCACCGACCCGGACCGGTTGGAGAAGATGGGCGCGGTGTTCGACGCGGTCGGTTCCCACGGCCAGGTGATCGTGTTGACCTGCAGTCCGGATCGCTACCGCAGCGTCACCGACGCCCACCGCATCGACCTGACCGCTTAGCTAATACGGAGTATTACTGGCTGGCCCATGGATTGATCAACTCGACGCCGAGGTCTCGGAAATGCCGGATATTGCGGGTGGCAAGCGCCGCCTTTCTGGCGACGGCGATTCCAGCGATCTGGACATCACGCACCTCGACGGGGCGGCCCTCGCGACTGCCCCGGGCCGCGAGGCCGGCAGCGGCCACCGCGGCCGGCTGATCGAATGTCTGCACGCGACCGTCGAGGTCCTCGGCGAGCAGTTGCGTGAACGCCAGCTCGAGGCGCCGACGACGCTGGCTTGGCTCGAGTAGTTCCAGTCCGGTCCACACCTCGAAGACGCTGACGGATGTCGTCCAGATCGACTCGGCGGGCAGGCCGTCGAGCCACCGCACCACCACGTCGTCTGGCCGCTGCTGCATCAGCGCGGAGATCACGTTGGTGTCGAGCAGGATCACTGGTCGCCGAACTCCGCCGGGCGCACAGGATGTCCGCGCAGCTCATCGATCTCCCCGTTGAGACCGACTTTGGCGAATCGAGCCGAGATTCGTGAGCCGAGTCGAGCTGGCGGCTCGTCGGCGTCTCGGACCGCGTTGCGCAGGATCTCGCGCACCTCCTCTTCGGTACTGCGGCCGTGTCGGCGGGCGCGCTGGACCAGCTTCTGTTTGACGTCGTCATCAAGCTGACGGATCAGTATCTGAGCCACGTCAGAATGATATCGTGCTATCACCAGATGGCCACCTCGCTTTCGTGGCGCCGAGAACCTCACCGATCATCGGTTCACCGACGGCATTGCACAATTCAGTGCTGCGTCAGCGGGCGCCGAACCAGGTGGTCAAGGCGTCGCTCAATCCGGCGGCTGACCCGTCGCCCACCCATGCGACATGACCATCCGGACGGATCAGCACGGCATCGGGTGCCGCTACGGCGCCCAGAACCGGCAACTCCCACGGGCCGTCGTAGCGGGCATCCATCGCTGTTACCCGGTCAGCCCACGGGATGATGTCGAAATCCCAAGGGGTGCCGAAGTTCAGCAGGGCGCCGCGACCGTCATGCAGCAGCGAGAAAACCGCCATTGTGCCGGCCGGCGTGGCCACCTCCAGGTCGGGCATCCTTCGACCCAGCAGGGGATGCCCGTCGCCGAGGTCGTAGTGAATGTCTAAGCCGCACATCATCGACGCGATCCGCCGGCGCGGCTCGTCGAGGCTTAGCAGTTCGGCCATGATGTCCCGCAGGGCGTCCACCCGGGGCCCGGGTTCCAGCAGCGTGCCCTGGGCCAGGGTGTTGTGCAGTACGCGGGCGCCGACCGGATGACGCTCGGCGTGGTAGCTGTCCAACAGGGCCTCGGGTGAGGTTCCGGCGAGCACCTGGGCCAGCTTCCAGCCGAGGTTCACCGCATCTTGCACACCGGTGTTGAGGCCCTGCCCGCCCGCCGGGGAATGCACATGTGCGGCATCGCCGGCCAGCAACACCCGCCGGTCACGGTAGCGTTCGGCCTGCCGGGTCACATCGGTGAACCGGCGGACCCAGCGGACATTGTGCAACCCGTAATCGGTACCGCGCCGCGAGATCAGGGCTTGGCTGACATCGTCCTGGGTCGGCTCCTCTCCGGACTCCAGCTGCGGTGCGGTCACCATCACCCGCACCGGCCCGTCGGCCTCGAGGCGGAAGAACGAGTGGATCCCGACGTCGTCGCGGTGCAGCCCCCAGGGCGGCTCCTCGGTCAGATCGGCCTCGGTGATCAGGCAGATGGCCGTCGGGTCCCAACCGGGAAACGCGATTCCGGCCATCTTGCGGATCTGGCTGCGCCCGCCGTCGCACCCGACCAGATACGCGGCGCGCAGCGTGGTGCCGTCGGAGAGTTCGACGTCGACGCCACAGTCATCCTGCGCGAAACCGATCACGTCACGGCCGTGGTAGATCCGCACACCCAACTCGTTGACCCAGTCGGCGAGGGTGCGCTCGACGCGGTACTGCGGCAGGCCGACGGTGTAGTTGTGCCGGGTCGGCAAATCGCTGATGTCCAACATGATCCACGCGAAGTGACAGATCTGGCCGATACGCCCCTGCGCCAGGAACCGGTCGACGATTCCGCGCTGGTCGAGGATCTCGATGGTGCGCGGGGTGATACCGCCCGCCCGCGAGCCGATCAGGTCATGGCCGTCGCGTCGCTCGACAATCACGACGTCGACCCCGGCCAAGGCCAGCTCGCCGGCCAGCATCAATCCGGTCGGGCCGGCGCCGACGATCACCACTTGATGCTCGGTCATCAGTCTTTCAGGAATCCGATCACGGTGTAGTCCAGATCCGCCAGCCCCGGCGCCCCGAAGTTGGCCAGCGAACTGCGTACCGCCACATTGCCGGTGGTCTGAATCAGCGGCAGGCTGAATCCCTCGGCCCACAGCAGGGCATCGACCTCATTGGCCCGGGCTCGGGCCACCACCGGGTCGAGCGCCTCCAGTGTCTCCTCGATCTTGGCGTCGATGGCCGGGCTGCCGATCTTGCCGAAGTTGGCCTCCCCGTAGGACGCGGAGATCTGGTTCAGCCCAGCCAGCGGGAATGCGTCACCGACCCAGCTGAATTGGGCGATGTCGAAGTCGCCGACGTTGACGTAGTCGGTGAAGAAGCCGCCGCCGGCCTTGGCGTCCAGCTGCAGCTTGACCCCGATCTGGGCCAAGTTGTGCTGCGCCACTTGGGCGAATTGGCGGGTGCTCGACGCGTCGTAGAACAGGTGGCGGATCACCAGCGGTCGACCGTCCTTCTCCCGGAACTTCCCGTGCAACCTCCAGCCGAGCTCGTCGAGTTCGCGTGCGGCACGCTGGGGGTCGTAGGCCACCACCGCGCTGTTGTCCTGGTAGCCCTCCTGGCCGGCGACGTAGATGTGGTTGTTCAGCGGAACCGGGTCGGCGGTCAGGCCGCGCTGGGTGACCTTGGCGATGGTGGACCGGTCGATCCCGCGCATGACCGCCAGCCGCAGCGCCTTGTCGGACAAGATGGCGCCTGGCGCCCCGTTGAAGGTGAAGTGGTTCCAGGCCGGGGTCGGTGCCCGCCTGATCGCGATGCCCTCGGTGCGCCGCGCGATCGTCAACTGATCCAGGGTGGCCACCCCGGTGGCGTCGATGGTGTGGTTCTGCAGCGCCGGCATCCGGGCGGCCTCGTCGAGCACCAGGTAGGTGATGGTGTCCAGCTTCGGTGTCCGGCCCCACCAGGCGGGGTTGCGGGTCAAGGTGATCCGCTGGCTGGTGCGATCCAGCGTCGACAGCACGAACGGCCCGGCCGAGGGACCCGGCTTGCTGAGCTGAGCCTTGTTGAAGGTCTGCGGGTCGCCGGTCATGCTGGCCGGCAACAGCATCGAGTTGCCCGCGAACATGCCCCGCCACTCCGCGTAGGGCTTGGCGAAGCGCATCACGGCCTGCCGGTCGTCGACTCCACGGGTCACCGAGGCGACCCGCTCAGCGCCGTTGGTGGTGGCGATCGCGTACCCGCTGTCGGCCCCGCTGGTGGCCTGGATCTGGCTGGCGATGTCTTTCCAGGTGAGCGGTGTCCCGTCGCTCCACACCGCTTTCGGGTTGATCGTGTAGGTGACCACCTGGGGGTTGGTGCCGGTCAGCTCCACACTGGTGAAGTAGTCGGTGTCCACCGTCGCCGAGCCGTCCGGCCCGATGGTGAACGCCCGCGGCATGGTGGCTTTGAGCATGGCGGCGTTCTCGGCCAGGTTGCCGTCGATATGCAGCGGGTTGAAGTTCGGCGGGAACTGCGTCATGGACAGCCGTAGGTTGCCGCCGTCGCGCAGCTTCGCCGGGGCCTGCGGGTTGATGTCGCTGGCGGTCCCGACCGTCGCGGTGCCCTCGGGCGCGGTGATATCGACTGCCGCGCATCCGCTCAGCGCCAAACCGGCAGCTGACATGGCGGCCACCACGGTGGCCACCACCCCGTTGACTCTGCGTCCAGGGCGGCCTCTTCTCGCACAACGTCGCCGTGAGTGCAGAGTCAATGTCCTATTCATGAGCGCGGCACCGCGGCCAGTAGGCGGCGGGTGTAGTCGTGTTGCGGATTGCCGAAGACCTGATCGGCCTCGCCCTGTTCGACGATCGCACCGGCGAACATCACCGCGACCCGGTGCGCCAGGTGCTTGACCACCGAAAGGTCATGCGACACAAACAGGTACGACAGTCCGAGTTGCTGCTGCAGATCCAACAGCAGGTTGATGATCCCGGCCTGAATCGACACATCGAGTGCGGACACCGGCTCGTCGAGCGCGAGGATCTTCGGCTGCAACGCCAGAGCCCGGGCGATGCCGATTCGCTGCTTCTGCCCGCCGGAGAACTCCGAGGGGTAGCGCAGCGCGTCGCCGCGGCGTAGTCCCACCAGCTCCAAAAGTTCGGCGACTCGGGCATGGATGGCGGCCTTGTCGGAGCCGTTGGCACGCAGGGGCTCTGCCAGGAGTTCGAAGACCGGCAGCCGGGGATCCAGGGAAGCGACCGGATCCTGGAACACCACTTGCAGATCACGCCGCAGGGCGCGACGGCCGTCCCTCTTCAATGCCGCGACGTCGGTGCCGAGCACTTCGATCGACCCGGACTGCGGCGCGGTCAGCTCCAGGATCTGGTGCAAGGTGGTGGATTTGCCCGAGCCGGATTCGCCGACGATCCCCAGCGTGCGGCCCTGCTGCAACTCGAAGCTCACGCCGTCGACGGCGCGCACCTCACCGGCGCGCCGGCGCAGCACGCCCTTGGTCAGCGGATAGGTCTTGACCAGGTCGCGGACCCGCAGCACGGTGGGGGACTCGCCGCAGACCGCGGCCGCCACCTCGGTGCGCACGCCATAGATGTCGGCGGCGCTGCGCCCGATCACCTGATCGGTGTGAATGCATGCCGCCCAATGGTTCTCCCCGACACTGAGCAGCTCCGGCTCAGCGGCCAGGCAGTCGTCGGCGGCCAATGGGCAGCGCGGGGCGAATGGACAACCCGTATCGACCCCGGCTGTCAATGACGGTGGTGCGCCCGGGATCGGCACCAATCGCGTGCCCTGCGGGGCGTCCAGGCGGGGCACCGAACCCAACAGTCCCACCGTGTAGGGCATCCGCCGGTCGGAGTACAGAACCTCGACCGGTGCGGACTCGACCACCCGGCCGGCGTACATCACCAGTGCTCGGTCGGCGAATTCGGCGACCACCCCCAGGTCGTGGGTGATGATCAGCACCCCGGCGCCGGTCACGTCCCGCGCGGTCTTGAGAACCTCAAGGATCTGCGCCTGCACGGTGACGTCGAGCGCGGTGGTGGGCTCGTCGCAGATCAGCAGGTCCGGGTCGCAGGCGATGGCGATGGCGATCACCACCCGTTGCCGCTCACCGCCGGACAGTTCGTGCGGAAACGCCCGCGCCCGCTGCTCGGGCCTGGCGATCCCGACCAGTTCCAGCAGCTCGACCGCACGTCGGCGCGCCGCGGCGCGGCCCACCCGGGGCTGGTGCACCTCGATGGCCTCGGCGATCTGATCGCCCACGGTGTACACCGGTGTGAGCGCCGACATCGGGTCCTGGAACACCATCCCGATCGAGGCGCCGCGGAACTTCGACATCGCGGTGTCGCCCAGCCCGATCAGCTGCGTGCCGGCCAGCCGCACCGATCCGGACACCTGCGCATGCTCGGGCAGCAGCCCCATCACGGCCATCGCCGCCGCGGATTTCCCTGAACCCGATTCGCCGACCATCGCTACCACTTCGCCGGCGTCGACGTGGTAGCTGATGCCGCGCACCGCACGTACCGCGTCGGGGCCGGTGCCGAACGTCACGGCCAGGTCGGAGACTTCCAGCAGGGTGCTCATCGGCGGTCCCGCAGCGTCGCGGCATCGGGGTCCAGCGCGTCACGCAGACCGTCGCCGGCGAGGTTGGCGCAGACCAGGATGGTGATCAACACCCCGGCCGGGAACAGGAAGACCCACGGGAAGGTAATGGCCGATGCGGTGCCGTCGGCGATCAGGGTGCCCAGCGAGACGTCGGGCGGTTGGATGCCGAAACCCAGGTAGCTCAAACCGGTTTCGGCCAGGATCGCCACCGCGACATTGAGTGCGGTGTCGATGATCAAGATGGACGCCACGTTGGGCACCACATGGTCGATGATGATGCGTCGGCTGGAGACGCCCATATAGCGTGCGGCCCGGATGAATTCGCGTTCCCGCAGGCTCATGGTCAGCCCGCGCACCATGCGGGCGCTGATCATCCAGCTGAACCCGGCCAGCAACAGCACCAGCAGCGCGATGTTGCCGCTGTTCTTGGTGCGTGGGGTGATGATCGCGATCAGGATGAAAGCCGGTACCACCAGCAGCAGGTCGACCAGCCACATCAGCACCCGGTCGCGCCATCCGCCGAAATAGCCCGAGATCGCTCCGACGGTCGCGGCGATCACCGTGGAGATCAGCGCCACGCACACGCCGATCAGCATCGACTTCTGCATGCCGCGCAGGATCTGGGCCAGCAGATCCTGGCCCAAAGCGTTGGTGCCCAACCAGTGTCGAGCACCCGGTGGAACCAGCAGCGCGTCGTAGTCGAGGTCGGTGTAGGAGTAGGGCAGCAGGCCGGGCAGCGTGTAGCAGCCGACGAACATCACCGCCAGCAGGGCCAGCGCGGCCACGGCGCTGCGGCTGCGCAGGAATCGGCGCAGCACCAGGGTGCGCCGCGAAGCGAACTCGATCTCGGCGGGGCGGGTCATGACACCCGCACCCGCGGGTCGAGCATCGCGTAGATGACGTCGGAGAGCAGTCCGGCCAGCAGCACCACCGCACCGGAGAACACCGTGATGGCCGCGACGATATTGGTGTCCTGGGTCGCCACGCCCTGCACCACCCATTCGCCCATGCCGTGCCAGCCGAAGATCTTCTCGACGAACACCGCGCCGGTGACCAGGCCGGCCACCCCGTAGGCGAACAGTGTCGCCATCGGGATCAGCGCGGTCCGCAGCCCGTGTTTGAACAGGGCGCGACGGCGGGTCAGGCCCTTGGCCCGCGCGGTGCGGATGAAGTCCTGGCCGAGCACGTCGAGCATCGCGTTGCGCTGGTAGCGGCTGAAGCTGGCGGCCGCGCCCAGCGCCAGTGTCAGCGACGGCAACACCAGGTGCTGCAGCCGATCGGCCAGCCCGGGCCAGAAGCCGGTGACCAGCCCGGGGGAGGTTTCCCCGGTGTAGTCGAACAGTTGCGCGCCCAGGGCCCAGTTCACCCGCAACGCGCTGAGGATCACCAGGTTGGCCAGCACGAAGGTCGGCACCGAGAGAACCAGCAGCGCCGCCATGGTGATGACCCGGTCGGATATTCGGTACTGGCGCACCGCCCCCCAGGCGCCGGCCACCACGCCGATCACGGTGCCGGCCAGGGAACCGACGACCAGCAGCCGCAGGCTGACCCCGATGCGCCGGCCCAGTTCCCCCGAGACCGGCTGACCGGTGACGGTGACCCCGAAGTCGCCGCGCACGGCGTGGGTGGCCCAGTGCGCGTAACGCAGCGGAATCGGCTTGTCCAGGCCCAGTTCGGTGGCCTTGGCGTCGATCACGGCCTGCGGCGGACGCGGGTTGCGTTGCATCAGGCTGTCCAGCGGCGCGAAGGCCAACGAGGTCAGGCAGAACGTCAGGAACGATGCGAGACCCAGCAGCACCAGGTAGTTCAGCGCCCGGCCGGCCAGAAACCGCGTCATGGCCAAAAGGGTAGAGGGTGCCGTGGACCCCCACCCCTTTCCCACCACCGCGAGCGTGCGTGTCTGTCCGCGACACACCGGGGAGATCTGTACGTCTACGCACGCTCGCGGCGGGGGAGGCGGCCGTCCGGAGACGATTTTTTGCGTGATTTTTACCCGTGATCTCCCCGGGTTCGTTCACTAGGCTGCGCTGCACCGCGACAGAGGAGAAGACCTGTGACCGTCACCGATGACTACTTGGCGAACAACGCCGAATACGCGAAGACCTTCAAGGGTCCACTGCCCATGCCGCCGAGCAAGCACGTCGCGGTCGTCGCCTGCATGGACGCCCGCCTCGACGTCTACCGGGTGCTGGGGCTCAACGAGGGCGAGGCGCACGCCATCCGCAACGCCGGGGGCGTGATCTCCGACGATGCGATCCGTTCCCTGGCGATCAGCCAGCGGCTGTTGGGCACCCGCGAGATCATCCTGATCCACCACACCGACTGCGGAATGCTCACCTTCACCGACGACGACTTCAAGCGCTCCATCCTGGAAGAGACCGGCATCCGCCCGACATGGTCGGCCGAGGCATTCCCGGACCCGGTCGAGGACGTCCGTCAGTCATTGCGACGGGTCAAGGCCAGCCCGTTCATCACCCAGACCACGTCGCTGCGCGGGTTCGTCTTCGACGTCGCCACCGGAAAGCTCAACGAAGTCAGCCTGTAGCTGCTCCCTTTCCCGGGGGCGAGGATCCCGACGAGGGTGCGCACATGTCCGTGTCTGAGCGGCGTGTCGGCGTACAGACACGCACGCTCGCGCGGGGGGAGGCGCACGAAGGCGGCCGGGCCGCGTAGATCACATTGACAGCGAGACAGTGCGGCTGGTTGCATAGCCGGCTATAACCAAGAAATATGGTAAGTCTCACCAAGATTATCGGGTATCTCTGGCAAGGAAGTCATGACCAGTAACGTCACCGCGCCCCCCGAGGCCTCCACGGCCGGGCACTATCAGCTCACGCATCTGCGCACCCTGGAGGCCGAGGCCATCCACATCATCCGGGAGGTGGCGGCGGAGTTCGAACGTCCAGTGCTGCTGTTCTCCGGCGGCAAGGACTCCATCGTCATGCTGCATCTGGCCGTCAAGGCGTTCGCGCCGGGCCGGCTGCCGTTCCCGGTGATGCATGTCGACACCGGCCACAACTTCGACGAGGTCATCGCCGCCCGCGACGAGCTCGTCGCCCAGACCGGGGTCCGGCTGGTGGTCGCCTCGGTGCAAGACGACATCGACGCCGGACGGGTGGTCGATGACGGGCCGTCGCGCAACCCGCTGCAGACCGTCACGTTGCTGCGGGCGATCCGCGAGAACAAGTTCGACGCCGCGTTCGGCGGTGCCCGCCGCGACGAGGAGAAGGCTCGCGCCAAGGAGCGGGTGTTCAGCTTCCGTGACGAGTTCGGCCAGTGGGACCCCAAGGCCCAACGGCCCGAGCTGTGGAACCTCTACAACGGGCGGCATCGGGCCGGCGAACACATCCGGGCGTTCCCGCTGTCGAACTGGACCGAGTTCGACATCTGGTCCTACATCGGCGCCGAGGAAATCGCCTTGCCGTCAATCTATTTCGCGCACCAGCGCAAGGTGTTCCGGCGTGACGGCATGCTGCTGGCCGACCATGAGTTCCTGCGCCCCGTCGACGGGGAAGAGGTGTTCGAGACTTCGGTCCGGTTCCGCACCGTCGGCGACGTCACGTGCACGGGTTGTGTGGAATCCACGGCGGCCACCGTGCAAGAGGTGATCGACGAGACCGCGGTGTCGCGGCTGACCGAGCGCGGGGCGACTCGCGCCGACGACCGGATCTCGGAAGCAGGCATGGAAGACCGCAAGAGGCAGGGGTATTTCTGATGGGTGCGGCAACCACGCTGCTTCGTATCGCCACGGCCGGATCGGTCGACGACGGCAAGTCCACGCTGATCGGGCGGCTGCTGTTCGACTCGAAGGCCGTCATGGAGGACCAGCTGGCCTCGGTCGAGCGCACCTCCCGGGAGCGCGGTCACGACTACACCGACCTGGCCCTGGTCACCGACGGTCTGCGCGCCGAGCGCGAGCAGGGCATCACGATCGATGTCGCTTACCGCTACTTCGCAACGCCCAAGCGGAAATTCATCATCGCCGACACCCCGGGGCACATCCAGTACACCCGCAACATGGTGACCGGAGCCTCGACCGCCCAGCTGGCGATCGTGCTGGTCGACGCGCGGCACGGGCTGCAGGAGCAGTCCCGCCGGCACACCTTCCTGGCGTCGCTGCTGGGGATCCGTCACATTGTGTTGGCGGTCAACAAGATGGATCTGATCGACTGGGACGCCGAGAAGTTCGAAGCGATCCGCGACGACTTCCACTCGTTCGCCACCCGCCTGGACGTGCACGACGTGACGACCATCCCGATCTCGGCGCTGCTCGGCGACAACGTGGTGACCAAGTCCGACAAGACGCCCTTCTACGATGGTCCGGCGCTGCTGAGCCACCTCGAAGAGGTCTACATCGCCGGTGACCGCAACCTGGTCGACGTGCGGTTCCCGGTGCAGTACGTGATCCGCCCGCAGACCCACGAACACGCCGATCACCGCAGCTACGCCGGCACGGTGGCCAGCGGTGTACTGCGTCCCGGCGACGACGTCGTGGTGCTGCCCTCGGGCAAGCCGAGCCGGATCGCCGCGATCGAGGGTCCCAACGGCACAGTGGCCGAAGCGTTTCCGCCGATGGCGGTCTCGGTGAGCCTCACCGACGACATCGACATCTCCCGCGGCGACATGATCGCCCGCACCAACAACCAGCCGCGCGTGGTCCAGGACTTCGACGCCACCGTGTGTTGGATGGCCGACGGTGCGACGCTGCAGCCGGGCAACGACTACATCATCAAGCACACCACCCGGACCACCCGGGTGAAGGTGATGGCGCTGGACTACCGCCTTGACGTCAACACCTTGCACCGCGACAAAGAGGCGAACACGTTGAAGCTCAACGAGCTCGGCCGCGTCTCGCTGCGTTCGCAGGTGCCGCTGATGCTCGACGAGTTCACCCGCAACGACGCCACCGGCTCGTTCATCCTGATCGACCAGGCGACCAACGGCACCGTGGCCGCCGGCATGGTGCTGCGCGACGTCTCGCCGCGCGTGTCGAGCCCCAACACGGTGCGCCACGAGTCGCTGGTCACCGCGACCGACCGGTTGTCCAAGGGCCGCACCGTGTGGCTGACCGGCCTGTCCGGCGCGGGCAAGTCGTCGGTGGCGATGCGTGTCGAACAGCTGTTGCTCGAAAGGGGCACGCCGGCTTACGTTCTCGACGGCGACAACCTGCGGCACGGCCTCAATGCCGACCTGGGCTTCTCGATGGCCGACCGTGCCGAGAATCTGCGGCGGCTGGCGCACGTGGCCACCTTGCTGGCCGACTCCGGCCAGATCGTGTTGGTGCCGGCGATCAGCCCGCTGATCGAGCATCGCCAGCTGGCCCGCCAGGTGCACACCGACGCCGGGTTCGACTTCGTCGAGGTGTTCTGCGACACCTCGTTGGAGGAGTGCGAGCAGCGTGACCCCAAGGGGCTCTACGCGAAGGCGCGCGCGGGACTGATCACGCACTTCACCGGTATCGACAGCCCGTATCAGCGGCCGCGGAACCCCGACGTGCGGTTGAGCTCGCAGAACAGCGTCGACGAGCAGGCCCGCCAGGTCATCGCGGCGATCGACGACCGCAAGTGAACGATCACCAGCTGGCCGCGCACCTGGCCGCCGAGGCGGGCCGGCTGCTGCTGCGTGTCCGCGAGGAACTGGCCGACGCGACAGAGGCGGAACGGAAGGCGGCCGGCGACCAGCGTTCGCATGACTTCCTGATGGCCGCACTGGCCAGTGAGCGGCCCGACGACGCGGTGCTGTCCGAGGAGGGCGCCGACAACCCGGTCCGCCTGGCCGCCGAGCGGGTGTGGATCGTCGACCCGCTGGACGGCACCCGGGAGTTCAGCGAACTCGGCCGCGACGACTGGGCCGTGCACGTGGCGCTGTGGCAAGCCGGCGAGTTGTCCGCCGGGGCGGTGGCGCTGCCCGCGCGGGACAGCACGCTGGCCACCCCGACGGTTCCCGCCCCGCCCGCATACCAGGGGGCGCCCCGCATCGCGGTGTCACGCAGCCGTCCGCCCGCGATCGCCGAAGCGGTTCGCGAGCGACTGGACGGCGTGCTGGTGCCGATGGGCTCGGCGGGGGTGAAGGTGGCCTCCGTCGTGGCGGGCACCACCGATGTCTACGTGCACGCCGGCGGGCAGTACGAGTGGGACTCGGCCGCGCCGGTGGCGGTGGCCCGGGCCGCAGGACTGCACACCTCGCGCATCGACGGTTCACCGCTGGTCTACAACCGGGCGGACCCATTGCTGCCCGACCTGGTGGTGTGCCGCCCCGAATACGCGCAAGAGGTGCTCGCAGCGATCAGCTGACCCGCCAGATGGAAGAATGCTCGCAATGCGCATGTCGGCCAAGGCGGAGTACGCGGTGCGAGCGATGGTCCAACTGGCCACCGCCGAGCCCGGCGCCCTGGTCAAGACCGACGAAATAGCGTCCGCGCAGGGCATTCCGGCGCAGTTCCTCGTCGACATCTTGTCCGATCTGCGGACCGACCGGCTGGTGCGCAGCCAGCGCGGCCGCGACGGCGGCTACGAGCTGGCCCGGGCGGCCACCGCGATCAGCGTCGCCGACGTGTTGCGCTGCATCGACGGCCCGCTGGCCAGTGTTCGTGACATCGGCATGGGCGATCTGCCGTATGCCGGCCCGACGGCCGCGTTGACCGATGTGTGGCGGGCCTTGCGGGCCAGCATGCGTTCCGTGCTCGAGCAGACCAGCCTGGCCGACGTGGCGTCGGGCGATCTGCCCGCGCATGTCGCCGAACTCGCCACCGACTACCGCACCCAGGAGCGCCAGCGCGGCCACTCGCCGGGCTAGGCGCCGGGGTTGATGCGGCGGTCCAGCTTCGCCTCTCCTGCGTCGAGCCTCGCTAACCGCCGGCGCCGTACGGCCGGGTGAGGATCTCCATGTAGTGACCGCCGGGATCGCGGAAGTACACGCCGCGCCCGCCGTCGTTGTGGTTGATTTCGCCCGGGTGTTCACCTCGCGGATCTGCCCAGTGCTCCAGGCCACGCCCGGAGATCTTGGCGTAGATCGCGTCGAAGTCGGATTCAGAGACCAGAAACGCGTAGTGCTGCGGCCGGATCGGCTCGTCCGTGGGCACGTCGGCGTAGTCAAGGCTGGCTTGGTGATCGAGTGCGACGACCTGGAAGTGCCCGAACGGCTGCGGCGCCGGCAGTCCGAACAGCTCGGCCAGAAACGCTGCCGACGCCTGCTTGTCGTGTGCGGCCACGATCGTGTGGTTGAACGAAATGCCCATTCCTCAAGTGTCGGCCGCGAACGCCGCCCGTGCCACAATCGCGGTCATGCAGGTGGGAATGACCATGCCGGTGATGGAACTGAACCTGGACGCAACGCTGCTGCGGGACTGGGCGCGCACCATTGACGACGGGCCGTTCTCGTCGCTGGCCTGGGGCGAGCGGATCGCGTTCACCAACCCCGACAGCCTGACCCTGCTGGGGGCGCTGGCGGCGTGGACCGAGCGGGTGCGCCTGGTGACCACGGTGATCGTCCCGCAACTGCACGACCCCGTCATGCTCGCCAAAGCGCTGGCCACCGCCGACCTGCTCAGCCAGGGCCGGCTCACCGTCGGGCTCGGCGTGGGTGGCCGCGAGGAGGACTACCGCGCGGTCGGTGCCGATCCGGCGACGCAGACCATGGGGGAGATGGCCGAGGCTGTCGCGATCATGCGACGCGTCTGGGCGGGGGAGAAGATCACCGAGTCGGTGCTGCCGGTCGGCCCGGCGCCGACCCAGCCCGGCGGGCCGCCGCTGGTGGTCGGCACGACCGGCCCCAAGACCTTGCGCAGTGCGGCCACTTGGGCCGAAGGCCTGGCCGGCATCACCTTGGATCTTGACGTCGCCAAACAGAACGAGCTGTTCGACGTCGCGCGTGACGCCTGGCAGCAGGCGGGCCGGGCCAAGCCGTATCTGGCGACGTCGTTCTGGTTCGCCCTGGGGAATCGTGACGAAGCCCGCGATCAGGTGCGCCGGCACCTGCTGCGCTACATGAACTGGATTCCGGCCGAGTATGTCGAGGCGATGGCGCCGACCACCGGCTGGGCCGGCAGCGAGGACGAGCTGGCCGAGGTGCTGCGCCGGTTCGCGGCGGTGGGCACCGACGAGGTTCATCTGATCCCGACCAGCTCTGACCTGGGCCAACTGCGGAGCGTGGCCGACGTGATTGCCGAGGTCAGCCGGGCCGGCTGAGCGGGTAATCCGCTGGTTGCGACACCGTCACGGATGCGTCTCTATCGTCCTCTGGCAGCCACAGAAGTCCCAGAAATCACTATCGTCACAGTGGTGCGAGGCCCGGGACCGGGTCCTGGGAAAGGTGTGACATGTCGGCGACGCGTCGGATCGTCTCGGCGGCGATGGTGCCGGTGGTCGTCCTGGGGATGGTTGCCGCCACCGAGTTCGCGCCGCCGGCGAACGCGGCCACCTGCAATGCCCCCGAAGCCAACATCGACCCGCCGCCGGGCTCACCGACCACCGGGGCCGGCCAGCTGCCGACCGGGCGGCGGCCCCGCGGCACCAACGACTCTGCGCCACTGCCCAAACTGGGCCCGCTGATCGCCGCACTGATCAACCCGAACGGCACGATTCGGCAACAGGCCGCGGTGGTACCGCCGGCCCCAGTTCCCGGCGGTGAAGCCGTGCCGAACGTCGCCCAACCAGTCCAGCCCGCCCAGCCCGTGCCGAACGCCGGCGCAGATCCGGGTCTGTCGACCGCCGACGCAGCCGGCGCCATCGCCGGTGCCCAGACGTCGCTGGTGGAGTGGATGACCGGGCCCAACAGTCCCAACCAAACCCTGCAACGCTTCGGCATCTCCGGTACCGACCTCGGCATCCCCTGGGACAACGGCGATCCCGGAAACCGTCAGATCCTCTACGCGTTCGGCGACACCTTCGGCTACTGCCGCATCCAGGGCAAGCAGTGGCGGCAGAACGTGCTGTTCCGCAGCAATGACAACAACCTCGCCGACGGGATCACCGTTGGCCCCGGAGCAGTGGGCAACAAGTACTCGGGATCGCCACTGCGGCAAGCGAACTTCTCCAAGCAGATCCTGCCCGCGGTGCAGCTGGCCCCGCAGCAGGAAGGCATGATCCCCACCGCCGCCATCGGGATCGCCGGCAACCAGTACATGAATTTCATGTCCATCAAGCAATGGGGGCGCGACGGGGAGTGGTCCACCAACTACTCCGCGATCGCGGTCTCCAACGACAACGGCGAAACCTGGGGCGTCTATCCGGGGACGGTGCGTTCGACGTCGCCGGAGAACGTCCCGCGGGCGCACTTCGTCCCCGGCAACGAGAAATTCCAGATGGGCGCCTACCTGCGCGGCAATGACGGCTACCTGTACTCCTACGGAACCCCGTCCGGCCGCGGCGGCGCGGCGTACCTGTCGCGGGTGCCCGAGCGCGCCATTCCCGACCTCACCAAGTACCAGTACTGGAACGGCGACAGCGGATCCTGGGTGCCCGCCAACCCGGCCGCGGCCACCCCGGTGATCCCCGGCCCGGTGGGCGAAATGTCGGTGCAGTACAACACCCACCTGCGGCAGTACCTGGCGCTGTACGGCAACGGCGGCAATGACGTCGTGGCCCGCACCGCGCCCACGCCGCAGGGGCCGTGGAGCGCCGAGCAGACGCTGATCCCCACCGGCCAGATTCCCGGCGGCATCTACGCGCCGTATGTGCACCCGTGGTCGACGGGCAAGGACGTGTACTTCACGCTGTCGCTGTGGAACGCCTACGACGTGATGCTGATGCACACGGTGTTGGGGTAAGGCTGCGGGTCAGTCGTCGAGCACCGCGCGCAACGCCGCACCCACCTCGGTGATCACGCCGGGGGTGTAGCCGGGGATATTCATGGTCACCCCGCCGACGCCGGCATCGAGCACCTTGGTCTTGATCTGCTCGGCGATCGCTTCGGGGCTGCCGGTCACCGTCCGCTGCTTGATCGCATCGGGGAGCTGATCAGCGGGGAAGTCGCCAGGCAGCACGGTGATCAACTGGGTGGTTTCCAGGGTGGCCGGGTCGCGGCCCACGTCCTCGCAGCTGCGCCGAACCACGTCCATCTTCGCCTTCGCCTCGTCGAATCCGATGATCAGGTTGAGATGATCGAAGTGGCGCGCCGCCAGCGGGATCGTCTTCTTCTCGCCGCTGCCGCCGATCAGCAGCGGAATGTGGTCGCGGAAGCGGGGTTCGGCCATCGCCTCGCTGGCCCGGTACCACTTGCCCTCGAAGGTCGGCCGCTCACCTTTGAGCATCGGCAAGATGATCTCCAGCGCCTCATCGAGCCGGTTGAACCGGTCGGTGAAAGTGCCGAACTCGAAACCCAACTGGTCGTGTTCGAGCTCGAACCATCCGGTGCCGATGCCCAGGATCGCTCGCCCGGCGCTGATCACATCCAGGGTGGTGATGATCTTGGCCAGCAGGGTCGGGTTGCGGTAGCTGTTGCCGGTGACCAGCGTGCCCAACTGGACGTTTTCAGTCGCCTGTGCCAGCGCGCCGAGGGTGGTGTACGCCTCGAGCATGGGCTGGTCGGGGGAGCCCAGCATCGGTAGTTGGTAGAAGTGGTCCATCACGAACACCGCGTCGAACCCAGCCGCCTCGGCCTCGCGGGCCCGTGCGATGACGGTGGGGAACAAGGTCGAAACGTCGGTGCCGTAGGAGAAGTCGGGGATCTGGAAGCCAAGGCGAATCGTCACGTGGCTGAGCTTAGGGGTGCTAACGGAATATTGCGGCGGTTTGTGCTCTCCGCGAAAGCAGTTCAGGTGATGAACTTTCTGCGGCGCTCACTCGTCGGGTCGGCGGTGGCCAGAGTCGCCTACCGCCCGGTGACGTGAAAAAGGTCTTCTGGATCGCTGCATTCGTTCGATAAGTCGTCTGCGATATCGTCGAGGTAGATTCCATGCCGGAATGAACGCATTAGGTGCGGGAAAAGGAAACGCGGCACACGAAGTGACCACCGATGATCCTGCCGAAGCCGCCCTAACCGTCGGCAACGAGGTCATCGCCGAAGCCTGGTCTGAGGATGAACCGGGCGACGAACTGATCGAAACAACGCAGGCGCCTCCGCGGCTGCGCTACCTGCCGATTGCTGCCCTCCTGTCGTCCATCGTCGCGGTAACCGCCGTCACGATGATCTGGTTCAACATGAGGCCGTCGGGACTCGTTTTCGCACCCTCCCGCCCGGCAACCACGACGGTTGCGGCGTCCCCGCCGACCACTATCGGTGCGGCCCCGCCGGCCACGGTGACGGTCGTGCAGCCGCCGCCGGTGACTGTGACCGTCACGCAGCCGCCCCCGATCACCGTTATGCATCCCCCGCCAGTCACCGTCCAGCAACAGCCCTCGGCTGTGGTTGCCGCACCGCCAGCGGCCCAACCGCCCTCCTCGAGATACCCAGGCATCACCGATCCGGCCGATGTGGCCTACCTGGACCGAATGGCGGGCCTCGGCTACACGGTGAGCAATCCTCCCGGCCTGGTAAGCCAGGGCCGCGAAACCTGCTGGCGTTTGACGCAATTGGGGTGGACTCCCGACCAGGTCGTGGACAACATCGCGCAGAGCAATGGCGGAAGGTCAACCCCGTCAGTCAAGCGGGCAGAAGCTGTAAAGGTCGCCCGAGCGGCAATCGAGTCCTACTGCCCGGGCGCCGGGCGCTGAGTTGATGATTAGGGCGAAGCTGCCCGCGGAGATGACCGAGGCGACGGCGAACGGTACGAACTGGCCCCGCGCTACCGGGTAGCGCCAACTGGCGTCGCCGTATGCGGTGACAACAGATAGGGGAACAAGGTCGAAACGTCGGTGCCGTAAGCGAAGTCGGGAATCTGGAAGCCAAGGCGAATAGTCACTTGATCGGCCCTGGGGCTGAGATCCGCCGCCTGTGGTGAATTGCGCTCTGAGCGAAGGAGCGCGGCATCGCTTGCCAGCTGACGCCCAGGGAACCCACGTCCGCAGTCGGAAATTGCAAGGGTTTTCCCTGATGCGCAGGGCGCCAACGGACGCATAGCTTTTTATCAGAATCAGCGGTTTCGTCAAGGCGCCCGACGGTGGGGTTCCGTGATTGCGGGGAGGGCCGAGATGATCGGCAGAGACGGTGACAGAGCAAGCAGGCGTAGGGCTTCTCGACGGGCTGTGGGGGCGGCCTCGGCAGTCGGTGCAGCCATGGCGATGGGGTTCGCGCCGGCGTCGGCCCCGCCTGCGAGGGCAGATTTCGACGACCTGATCGCGCCGCTGCTCGACTTGTTCGGCGGCGTTGGTCCTGGCGATGCGGCGGCCGCGGACCCGTGGGGGTGGTGGGCCGCAGCCTTGCCGGAGAGTTCACCGGCGCTGGATACGTCGAATGATCCGCTGCTGGACTGGCTCAACGACGCCTCGGTGAATCTGTTCGGCCGGGTGATGATCGGCGACGGGGTGGACTTTTTCACCGGCACCAACGACTCGCTCTTCGGCTGGCTGCCGGGCATCGGCGACCTGGGCGACGGCGGATTCCTGTCCGGTGACGGCGGGATCGGTGCTGCCGGGACAGTTGATCATCTGGCCGGCTATGCCGGCGGGATGGCCGGGATGTGGGGCAACGGCGGGGCTGGCGGCGAGGGCTACGACGGCGGCGACGGCGGGTCGGGTGGTGCCGGCGGCTGGATGTTCGGCGACGGCGGTGACGGCGGCGCCGGTGGCCTGGGTGGTGCCGGCGGCGTTGGCGGCGCAGGCAACTGGCTGTGGGGATCCGGTGGTGACGGCGGCGATGGCGGTTCCGGGCTGGCCGGGACCAGCGGGGTCGACGGAGTCCTGGCCGGCAGCAGCGGAACCCTCGGCGGCAACGGCGGTATCGGTGGAACCGGTGGGGCCGGCGGCAGGGGCGGACTGCTGTCCGGCACGGGTGGCAGCGGCGGAAACGGCGGCGTCGGTGGAGTCGGGGGCGAAGGCGGTGACGGCGCGACCGGGGCCATCGGAGTCGCCGGTACGAGCGACGGCGCCGGAGGAAACGGCGGCAACGGCGGCGATGGCGGCACGGGTGGCACCGGTGGCGCGGGCGGTGCGGCCGGGCAGGGCGCGGTGGCCGGCGTGGTCGGTGCGACCGGCCAGGCAGGCGATGGTGGAGCTGCCGGCGCCGGCGGAGCAGGTGGTGGCGGGGCTGACGGTACGGCCGGTTCGATCCATGGCGGTGCCGGTGGCAACGGCGGGGATGCCGGCAATGCAGGCGCGGCAGGCGGCGGCGGAGGCGTGGCCGGTGCGGTCTCCCATGGTGGCAACGGCGGCCTCGGTGGTGACGGCTTCGACGGCGGCGGCAATGGCGGGGCCGGTGGCAATGGTGGTGCGGGCGGCGCAGGCACCGGAGGAAACGGCGGCAACGGGGGCGTCGGTGGTGTCGCCACGGACATCGACGGCGGTGTCGGCGGTGCGGGTGGCAATGGCGGGGCCGGCGCTGTTGGCGGCGGCACGGGTGGCACGGGCGGGCTCGGCGGAGACACCGAACTCAGTGGGATTGCGCTGCCCGTTGCGCCCTTCGCCGGTGCGGGTGGCCTGGGTGGCGCCGGCGGTGACAGTGCCGCGGGCAACGCCGGTGCCGGGGGTGCGGGCGGCGACGGCGGTCGCGGCATAGCGGCCGGTGCCGGCGGCGACGGCGGGGTCGGCGGCAACACCATCAGCGGTATCGGTGGTGCCGGCGGGCTGGGCGGCAACGGCGGCGACAGTCGGTATCTGGATGGCTTAGGCCTCTACGGCGGGGCCGGCGGTTCCGGCGGTGCGGGTGGCGCTAGCGAGAGCGGCACTGCCGGTAGTGGAGCCGATGGCGGCGGGGGCGGCGATGCCATCTACGCCGCAGGGGCCGGCGGCAATGGTGGTGCCGGCGGCGACAGCAGCGGCGCTGCCAACGGTGGCGCCGGCGGCAACGGCGGAGCCGGCGGCGAGGCCACCCAGAACAGTGGATTGGCGGGCGTCGGTGGCGATGGCGGCGCCGGAGGGGACAGCGTCAGCGGTAATGGCGGCGCCGGTGGCGCCGGCTCGGACGGAACGGTCGGCGTTGGTGCAGGCAGCGCAGGCGGTGCCGGCGGGGCTGGCGGAAACAGCGTCAGCGGCACCGGCGGTGCTGCGGGCAAAGCCGGCGATGGCGGCGATGGCGGCGACGTTGGCGGTAAGGGTGGCGCGGGCGGTGCTGGGGGGAGCAGCCAGACCGGGATCGCTGCCAAGGGGGCCGATGGCGGTCGCGGAGGTATCGGCAGCTCCTACGGCGGTGCGGGGGGCGCCGGCGGCGCCGGCGGAAACAGCGGCGGGGCCGCCAATGGTGGTGCCGGCGGGAATGGCGGGCAAGGACGCGCGGCTACCGACCTGGCCAACGGTCAAGGCGGTTCGGGCGGTGCCGGTGGTGCCGGCGGAAGCAGCGTCAGCGGCAGCGGCGGTGCCGGTGGTGCCGGCGCGCACGGTGCCGCGGGCGGTTCCGACGGGGGTGCTGGCGGCGACGGTGGTGCCGGTGGTGCCGGCGGCAACAGTGTCAGCGGCAACGGTGGCGCTGCGGGTGCGGCCGGCGACGGCGGCGACGGCGGCCTCATCAGTGGCTTCGGCGGGCACGGGGGTGCCGGGGGCGCCGGGGGGAGCAGCCAGAGCGGGAGCGCCGCCGCCGGTGCCGACGGCGGCGACGGCGGGATCGCAGGCTGGAGCGGGGGCTCGGGCGGCGAGGGTGGCGCCGGCGGGAACAGCGGCGGCACCGCCAACGGTGGCGCCGGGGGCAATGGCGGCGTGGGGCGCGCGGTTGACGCCTTTGGGGGCACCGGCGGGTCCGGTGGTGCCGGTGGTGCCGGAGGCAGCAGCGTCAGCGGCAACGGCGGGGCCGGCGGGACCGGCGCAGACGGCGCTGGCGGGGGTCCCGGCGGCGAAGGAGGGCACGGTGGTTCCGGCGGTTCGGGCGGCAACAGCATCAGCGGCAACGGCGGCGCCGCCGGGCTAGCCGGTAGCGGCGGCGATGGCGGCTATTACGGGGGCAACGGCGGGGCCGGTGGTGCCGGAGGTAGCAGCCAGAGCGGACACGTCGCCGCGGGCGCCGATGGCGGTCAGGGCGGGGGCGGCAGCCGTGCCGGCGGCAGTGGCGGAGCCGGCGGCGACGGCGGCGGCAGCGGTGGGGCCGCCAACGGTGGTGCCGGGGGTAACGGCGGTGCCGCCGGCGCTGGCGGCAGCGACCCCAGCGACGGCCACGGCTACGGCAACGGTGGTGCCGGCGGTTCAGGGGGCGACAGTGTCAGCGGAAACGGTGGTGCCGGCGGCGCGGGCGCTGACGGTAGCAGCGGTACCACCGACGGCGGCTCCGGCGGCAAGGGTGGTGCGGGTGGCAACAGTGTCAGCGGCAACGGAGGCGCCGCCGGCGCGGCCGGTGATGGTGCCGACGGCATGTTCCTCGGGGGAGCTGGTGGTGCCGGCGGCGCCGGGGGCGGTAGCCAGAGCGGGATCGCCGCCAACGGTGCGGATGGTGGCCATGGCGGCACGGGCCACAGCTTCGGGGGCGGCGGCGATGGTGGCGCCGGCGGCGCAGGGGGCATCAGTACCGGCACGGCCGACGGCGGGGACGGGGGCCGTGGCGGCAACGGCGGCAATGCGACTCAGGGAGGCGAAACTGGTGGACTCGGCGGAATCGGTGGCGCCGGAGGCGACAGTGCCAGCGGCTCGGGTGGTGACGGCGGTGTCGGCGGCAACGGCGGCAACGGCAACCCCGGTGGCCATGGTGGTGCTTCCGGTGCCGGCGGCGATTCGCTAGGGGCCGGGCACCCGGGCGGTGCCGGCACTCCGGGTGGCGCTCCGTCGGGAAACACTGGTGGCGTCGGCGGCAGTCCGGGCGGTGCCGGCGGCACTCCCTAGAGCCTTG
Source organism: Mycobacterium sp. SMC-19 (assembly GCF_045310815.1). NCBI lineage: Bacteria > Bacillati > Actinomycetota > Actinomycetes > Mycobacteriales > Mycobacteriaceae > Mycobacterium > Mycobacterium sp. SMC-19. The sequence continues at coordinate 31,362 of NZ_JBJIAM010000015.1, forward strand.
GCGGCGGTGCGGGACCCGGCCGGAAGTGGCTGCCCGCACCGTCAATCGCCGTTAGCGTCTGGGGCATGGCACTTCCTCGGTACGTGAGTGCGATCGTCTTCGACTGCGACGGGCTGCTGCTCGATACCGAGAGTTGTTGGTCGCGGGCCGAGGAGGCCTTGTTCGCCGATTACGGGTTCGGATTTGGTCCCGCCGAGAAGGACATCTTGATCGGCCGGACTCTTGAGTCGGCGTGCGCCAATATGGCCGTACATTTCGGGATTCCTGGGGCGGGTCCTCGGCTGCAGGCCGATCTCATGCCACGTGTCGAAGCGGAGCTATCGGCAGGGGTTGCGCCCATGCCGGGTGCCAGGCAGCTCCTTGAGAATCTCCAAGACAGGGTGCCGATCGCCGTTGCGACCAACAGCCCGCGAGCCATGCTCACCGCTGCCCTGAAATCCTCTGCGTTAGGAGATTTCTTTGCGATATCTGTCGCAGCCGACGAGGTCGCGCGTGCCAAACCCCATCCCGAGCTGTACTTGACGGCATTCGAACGTCTCGGTGCCTCGCCCCACACGGGTGTCGCTTTCGAGGACTCATCGACTGGGGTTACCGCCGCCCGCGCCGCGAGCGCATTCGTAGTGACCGTCCCATCCCAATTGGGGAAGTCGCTCGACGGTGACTACATCACCGGCACCCTCGACGACGTCGCGCTTATCGAGTGGGCGAAAACCGTTCAAAAGATGTAGCGGTTTAGACCACAACGACGGGGTAGCGGATGGTCCATTCGTCGCGAGCTGGCGGAGATGTACGGGCCCCGAATCTGTGGGAAGCGATGACGGCGAAGTGAAATACCGAAACAGCGAAGGCAGCGGCTAGAGGTTGTGCCCGCTCAGTGTGAAAAGTACGTTGATGACTTCTGTGCCCCCTGGATGAACACCCGCCTGGCGGTACAGGGTTCCGACCGTCGTTCCTGGTGTGGTCCATTCATCGCTGTACATCTCCCACTGTTCTACGGCTGCGCAGCGCGCGAAGAAGCCGGAATCAGACCACATCTCAGTTGATGGCGGCGGTGGTTCTCGTACCAGAGTCTGTCCGCTCCCCGGCGCGGGACAGTCGTTCGCGGGACGAACCAGTGTGTAGTCCTTGCGCGCGTGCATGGCAGTCAGGTAGCTGTCGACGTCGGCTAGCGGAGCCTTGAAAGCCAATGTGATGCTGGTGTCCGTCTCCATCGGCGCGTTGGTCTGATGTGCGGTGGCTTCCAGCGGGATGAGGGATTGCGGAAGGTGTGCCCATTTGGCGGCGCTGTTGATCTTCCCTACCGCGTCGTCGATGGGAATTTCTTGCGTGGACACCTTGGTGACATTTGCGAACCCGCAACCAGTCGCGACTTGGGCAAGGAGAAGCGCGACTGTGATGGTGATCAGCGGGATACGTGGCACTAGCGCACCGCGCCTTCAACCGTATGCACGCTGCTTGACCCCGTTATGAGGAAGTCCTGCGCCAGTCCCGCCGCTTGCAGGTCATGTGCCCAGGAGGAAATCTGTTGTGTCGTGCTGCTGGCGTATGGATGTGTTGCAAAGTTGTACCAGTCGTAGACATCATTGCGATACCTCAGCGCATACGTGCCATCCGGGTTCATGGTTATGTTGTACGCGGTAGACAACGAGTAGTGCCCCAGCGTTCGCACATGGTCGCCATCGCTTCCCGCTACCGTCTGCCAGTCCGTGTTTCCACTCAGGGTCACAGCCATTCCGGTTCGTTGAGCCTGTTCGAGAGCTTGTTGGGTGATGTTGTTTACGTTGCCGGCAATCTGTTGTGGCGGGGACAGGAAGCGGTCACCGTAGCCGTTGTTGCCGTCCGATAGCCAGGAGTTGAGAACCTCCGGAGGCAGTTGCTTGGGAGTTCCAGTATTCCCCAGGTAGTGCTCCAGCATCCCTCTCGCTGTCGGCTGATGATTTCTGATCATCTCTTCCTCAGCGGCAGCGAGAACCGCTATCTCCTTGGGTCGAGCCGACGCTTGCGAAGACCACCGTTGATCGCCGCCATGCTTCCACGGATCGTCGTTTTGACCGGGAGGGCGCGGTGGTGGGAGTGCATCATATGGGGCGAGTGGGAAGCGGCCTTTGGCCAGTGCCGCGTTGCGTCCGCCCGCGCCACCGTCGGCGCCTTCTTCGCCGAAGCTGAACTCGCGTAGTCCGGCCGTCGCGGTGCTGAGTTGGCGGGCGATCTCCTGCTCATTGTTGACCAGGTTGACGGCACGGGACTTGATGAAACTGGCATGACCGTCTGCGGCCTGCTCGCGCTGAGCTTGCTCCGCAGCGGAGCTGTAGTAGGTCCAGGTGTCGGTGACGGAGTAGTCATCACCGACTCGGAAGTCTTGGCGCTCAGCGGTATTAACGGCAGACAGCACCAGTGACTTGTTGCCCTGTTGCGCTTGCGCGCCGCGGGTGGCGATCCCGGCGGCGTTGCGCAGCATGTCGGCGGGGCCGTGGACTTTCACCACGTCGGCGGCGGCGCGGTATTGGAAGGCCTGGGCGCCGGTGCCGGTCCACGGGATGCCGCCGGGACTCGGAGAGGCGTCGCGGATTTCGGTGAACGCGGCTTCCCAGGTATTAGCGAGATTCGTCCAGGCGGTGGCGTTGGTGGTGAGGTAGTCCCAGTTCGCGTCTTCGATCTCGGTCAGCGTCGGGAAAGGCATCGCTCGTTACCTGGGCGTCCCGAGCCCGCCGGAGCCGCCGTCGACGCCGGAACGCGGGACCAGCGGGGGAAGGCCGCGGCTGTGCTGGGGGACTGCGGCTAGGGTGGCGGCGCCGGCTTGGTCCATTGCCTCGTAGTCGTGGGCCGCGGTGGTGAGCTTTCCCGAGCTGGCCGTCATCCGTCCGCGCATCGCGGTCGCGGCGGTGCTGGCGCCGGTATTGACGGTGCTGGCTGCTGTGCCGGTGGCCTGCCATGCGGGAGCGGCTGCCGCCGGCAGTGCTGGTGCAACCTGATCCGACAGCGACGTGCACCGCTCTGCCAGCTCCCGCAGGCTGGCCGGAGTGACGCGCAGGGCGGGGGAGGTCATGGGAGAACTGTATTAGTGAACGACGGTTTGTGAAATTCACCGGCGAATGACTCAAGCCCTCGATGGGCATTTTGACCTGGGTGCCCCCGGCAGGATTCGAACCTGCGGCCTTCTGCTCCGGAGGCAGACGCTCTATCCCCTGAGCTACGGGGGCGCTCGCGTGATGCGGCGCCATGTGGGCTTTGACAGACTAGCGCATCAAAGCCCGGACCCGAGAACCGGACGGATTCGGGGCCTGACCACGTAAGACCATAGGATGGGGCCTCGTGACCCCCGCCGATCTGGCCGAATTGCTCAAGAACACCGCCGCCGCGGTGCTGGCCGAACACGACCTGGACACCGCCGCGCTGCCCGCGACGGTGACGGTCGAGCGGCCGCGCAACCCCGAACACGGTGATTACGCCACCAACCTGGCCCTGCAGCTGGGCAAGAAGGTGGGCGTCAACCCGCGCGAGCTGGCCGAGTGGCTGGCTGCGGCGCTGGCGCTGGCCGACGGGATCGCCGCCGCCGAGATCGCCGGGCCGGGCTTTGTGAACCTGCGCATCGAGGCCTCGGCGCAGGGTGCCGTGGTCGCCAACGTGATCGCCGCCGCAGAGAACTACGGGCACTCCCGCGAGTTCGACGGCCTCAACGTCAACCTGGAGTTCGTCTCGGCCAACCCGACCGGCCCCATCCACATCGGTGGCACCCGCTGGGCCGCGGTCGGCGACGCGCTGGGCCGGCTGCTGAGCACCCAGGGTGCCGCAGTCACCCGCGAGTACTACTTCAACGACCACGGCGCCCAGATCGACCGGTTCGCCAACTCGCTGATCGCCGCCGCCAAGGGCGAGCCCGCCCCCGAGGACGGCTACGCAGGCGCCTACATCACCGATATCGCCGCGCAGATCCAGGCCAAGGCCCCCGACGCGCTGAACAGCCCGGATGCCCAGGAGACGTTCCGCGAGATCGGCGTCGACCTGATGTTCACCCACATCAAGAAATCGCTGCACGAGTTCGGCACCGACTTCGACGTCTTCACCCACGAAGACTCGATGCACACCTCCGGCCGCGTCGAGCAGGCCATCGAGCGGCTGCGGGCCAACGACAACATCTACGAAAAAGACGGCGCGACCTGGCTGCGCGCCAGCGCCTACGGCGACGACAAGGACCGCGTCGTCATCAAGAGCGACGGCAAGCCCGCCTACATCGCCGGCGACTTGGCCTACTACCTGGACAAGCGTGAGCGCGGCTTCAACCTGTGCATCTACATGCTCGGCGCCGACCACCACGGCTACATCGCCCGGCTCAAGGCCGCCGCGGCCGCCTTCGGTGACGACCCTGCCACTGTCGAGGTGCTGATCGGCCAGATGGTCAACCTGGTACGCGACGGCCAGCCGGTCAAGATGAGCAAGCGTGCCGGCACCGTCATCACCCTCGATGACCTGGTCGAGGCCATTGGCGTGGACGCCGCCCGGTACAGCCTGACCCGCTCCTCGGTGGACACCCCGATCGACATCGACCTGGCGCTGTGGTCCTCGGCGAGCAACGAAAACCCGGTCTACTACGTGCAATACGCGCACGCCCGGCTCTCCGCGCTGGCCCGCAACGCCGCCGAACTGGGTCTGGCCGCCGACACCGCCAACCTCGGGCTGCTGAGCCACGAAAAGGAAGGCGCGCTGATCCGCAACCTCGGCGAGTTTCCCCGGGTGCTGGAAACCGCTGCCGCACTGCGGGAACCGCACCGGGTCTGCCGCTACCTGGAAGACCTTGCCGGGGACTACCACCGGTTCTACGACAGCTGCCGGGTGCTGCCCCAGGGCGATGAGGAGCCTGGCGACCTGCACGCTGCGCGGCTGGCGCTGTGTCAGGCCACCCGCCAGGTGATCGCCAACGGGCTGGGCATCCTCGGCGTGAGCGCACCGGAGCGGATGTGAACGTTCACCCCGCGGGCCCGCGCCACGCCGAAGAGATCCAGCACGACGGACTGCCGCCGCGGCCCCAGACCCCGCAGCAGCTGCTGCAGCTGGCGCCGAACGTCTGGCCGCGCAACACCGTTCGCGGTGACGACGGCGTGACCCAGATCGCCGGGGTGAAGGTCACCGACCTGGCCGCCGAATTCGGCACCCCGCTGTTCGTCATCGACGAGGACGACTTCCGCGGCCGCTGCCGCGAGATCGCCGAGGCGTTCGGTGGGGGCGACAACGTGCACTACGCCGCCAAGGCCTTCCTGTGCAGCGAGATCGCGCGCTGGATCGACCAAGAGGGCCTGTGTCTGGACGTCGCCACCGGGGGAGAGCTGGCCGTTGCGCTGCACGCCGGCTTCCCCGCACAGCGGATCACCTTGCACGGCAACAACAAATCGGTTGCCGAGCTGCAGACCGCAGTGAACGCCGGCGTCGGCCACATCGTGGTCGACTCGCTGATCGAGATCGACCGCCTCGAAGCGGTCGCCAAGGCTGCCGGGACCGTCCAGGATGTGCTGGTGCGCGTCACCGTGGGTGTGGAGGCCCACACCCACGAGTTCATCTCGACCGCCCACGAAGACCAGAAGTTCGGGCTGTCGCTAGCCAGCGGTGCGGCGATGGACGCCATCCGGCGGGTGTTCGCCGCCGAGCACCTGCGGCTGATCGGCCTGCACAGCCACATCGGCTCGCAGATCTTCGACGTCGCCGGCTTCGAGTTGGCCGCCCACCGCGTCATCGGGCTGCTGCGCGATGTGGTCGCCGAATTCGGCGTCGACAAGACCGCGCAGCTCTCGGTCATCGACCTGGGTGGGGGACTGGGCATCTCGTATCAGCCGCAGGACGACCCGCCGCCGATGGCCGAGCTGGCAGCCAAGCTCGCCGCGATCGTGGCGGAGCAGTCCGCGGCGGTGGGCCTGCCCACCCCGCAGCTGGTCGTCGAACCCGGGCGGGCCATCGCCGGGCCGGGCACCGTCACGCTCTATGAGGTCGGCACCGTCAAGGACGTCGCCGTCAGCGCCACCGGACATCGCCGCTACGTCAGCGTCGACGGCGGCATGAGCGACAACATCCGTCCGGCGCTCTACGACGCGCATTACGACGTGCGGCTGGTCTCGCGAGGTCTGCCGGGCCTCGGAGAAGCAGGGGCTCTGCCGGAGCTGGGGCGCATCGTCGGCAAGCACTGCGAGAGCGGCGACATCATCGTCCGCGACACCTGGGTGCCCGAAGGCATGGTTCCCGGCGACCTGATCGCCGTGGCCGCCACCGGCGCCTACTGTTACTCGATGTCGAGCCGGTACAACCTGCTCACCCGCCCGGCGGTGGTGGCGGTACGTGACGGGAAAGCCCGCCTTATGCTGCGCCGGGAGACCGTCGAAGACCTGATCAGCCTGGAGGTGGGGTAGAAAATGTCCGGTTCGCAGATGTCCGGGGCCCCGGTAGGGGTGGCAGTTCTCGGCTTGGGCAACGTCGGCAGCGAAGTCGTTCGCATCCTCGAGTCGAGCGCTGATGATCTGGCCGCCCGCATCGGTGCGCCACTGGTGCTGCGCGGGGTCGGGGTGCGCCGGGTGGCGGCCGACCGTGGCGTGCCCGAGGAGTTGCTCACCGACGACATCGACAGCCTGGTGTCGCGCAGCGACGTTGACATCGTCGTGGAACTGATGGGCCCGGTCGAGCCGGCCCGCAAGGCGATCCTGTCGGCGATCGCGCACGGCAAATCCGTCGTGACCGCCAACAAGGCCCTGCTGTCGAGGTCCACCGGCGAACTGGCCGAGGCCGCCGAGAACGCGCGTGTAGACCTATACTTCGAGGCTGCCGTCGCCGGCGCGATCCCGGTCATCCGGCCGTTGACCCAGTCGCTGGCCGGCGACACCGTGTTGCGGGTGGCGGGCATCGTTAACGGCACCACCAACTACATCCTGTCCGAAATGGACTCCACCGGCGCCGACTACACCGCCGCGCTGGCCGATGCCAGTGCGCTGGGCTACGCCGAGGCCGACCCGACCGCTGACGTGGAGGGGTACGACGCCGCCGCCAAGGCCGCGATCCTGGCATCGATCGCCTTTCACACCCGGGTGACGGCCGACGACGTCTACCGCGAGGGCATCACCAGCATCAGCCCGGCGGACTTCACCACGGCCCGGGCGTTGGGCTGCACCATCAAACTGCTGGCGATCTGCGAGCGCATCACCACCGGCGATGGGCAACAGCGGGTTTCGGCCCGGGTCTACCCGGCGCTGGTGCCGCTGACCCACCCGCTGGCCACCGTCAACGGAGCCTTCAACGCGGTGGTGGTCGAAGCCGAGGCGGCCGGCCGGCTGATGTTCTACGGCCAGGGCGCCGGTGGTGCGCCGACCGCATCGGCGGTCACCGGTGATCTGGTGATGGCCGCTCGCAACCGGGTGCAGGGCGGGCGCGGACCGCGCGAGTCCAAGTACGCCCAGCTGGCCATCGCCCCGATCGGGGACGTGCAGACCCGCTACTACGTGAGCATGGACGTCGCCGACAAGCCTGGTGTGCTGTCCACCGTGGCAGCCGAGTTCGCCGCCCACGGCGTCAGCATCGCCGAGGTGCGCCAGGAGGGCGTGGCCGACGACGACGGCCAACTGATCGGCGCGCGAATCGTGGTGGTCACCCACCGAGCTGCCGACGCAGCATTGTCGAAAACCGTTGCGGCGCTGGCTGACCTGGACGCAGTCCAGCGGATCGCCAGCGTGCTACGACTGGAAGGAACAGACCAGTGAGCTCCACCCGGACACCGATCCACCGCCCCTGGCCCGGCCTGATCGGCGCCTACCGCGATCGGCTTCCCATCGGCGACGACTGGACGGCCGTCACCCTGCACGAGGGCGGCACCCCGCTGATCCACGCCAAGCGGATCTCCGAGCAGGCCGGCTGCACGGTGCACCTGAAGGTCGAGGGGCTCAACCCGACCGGCTCGTTCAAGGACCGCGGGATGACGATGGCGGTCACCGACGCGGTCGCCCGCGGTCAAAAGGCGGTGCTGTGCGCCTCGACCGGCAACACCTCGGCATCGGCGGCCGCCTACGCCGCCCGGGCCGGTATCACCTGTGCGGTGCTGATCCCGCAGGGCAAGATTGCGATGGGCAAGCTCGCGCAGGCAGTCATGCACGGCGCCAAGATCATTCAGATCGACGGCAACTTCGACGACTGCCTGGAACTGGCCCGCAAGATGGCCACCGACTTCCCGACCATCTCGCTGGTGAACTCGGTGAACCCGGTGCGCATCGAAGGTCAGAAGACCGCGGCCTTCGAGATCGTCGACGCACTGGGCACCGCGCCCGACATCCACTCGCTGCCGGTCGGTAACGCCGGCAACATCACCGCGTACTGGAAGGGCTACCGCGAGTACTTCGCCGACGGCCTGACCGAAAAGCTGCCGAAGATGCTGGGCACCCAGGCCGCCGGTGCGGCGCCGCTGGTGCTGGGCGAGCCGGTCAAGAACCCGGAGACCATCGCCACCGCGATCCGCATCGGCTCGCCGGCCTCCTGGACTCAGGCCGTCGAAGCGCAGGTGGATTCGGGTGGCCGGTTCCTGGCCGCCACCGATGACGAGATCCTGGCCGCCTATCACCTGGTGGCGCAGACCGAGGGCGTGTTCGTCGAGCCGGCCTCGGCTGCCAGCATCGCCGGGCTGCTCAAGTCGGTGGAGGACGGCTGGGTTCCGCGCGGTTCGACCGTCGTGTGCACCGTGACCGGCAACGGGCTCAAAGATCCCGACACCGCGCTGAAGGACATGCCCGAGGTGACCGCGGTTCCCGTCGACGCGGCCACCGTTGTCGCCGCACTGGGGCTGGCCTAGTGGTTCAGTTGTTGCCGACCGGGTTGACCGCCAGCGTCGCGGTTGCGGCGTCGAGCGCCAACCTGGGCCCCGGCTTCGACAGCCTGGGCCTGGCGCTGGGCCTCTACGACGAGGTGATCGTCGAGACCGTCGAGTCCGGTCTGGTGGTGCAGGTCGAGGGGGAGGGCGCCGGTCAGGTTCCTCTCACCTCGGATCACCTTGTGGTGCAAGGCATCCTGCGCGGCATGCGCGAGGCTGGTGTCGAGGCTCCGGGCATGGTGGTGCGTTGCCGCAATGCGATTCCGCATCAGCGTGGCCTGGGCTCGTCGGCGGCCGCGGTGGTCGGCGGGCTGGCCGTGGTCAACGGCCTTGTTGCGCAAATCGATCGGCCCGGCCTGTCCGAATCCCAGCTGATCCAGCTGGCCTCGGAGTTCGAGGGCCACCCCGACAACGCCGCCGCCGCCGTACTGGGTGGCGCGGTGGTTTCATGGACTGCCAACGCCGCCGACGGCAACGTCGATTACGCGGCGGCGCCGCTGCGGCTGCACCCCGACATCCATCTGTTCCCGGCGATCCCGCAACTGCGCTCGTCGACTGCCGAGACGCGGGCTTTGCTGCCCGAGCAGGTCAGCCACCGCGATGCCCGGTTCAATGTCAGCCGAGCCGCGCTGCTGGTGGTGGCACTGACCGAGCGGCCCGATCTGCTGCTGGCGGCCACCGAGGACGTGCTGCACCAGCCGCAGCGTGGCGCCGCGCAGCCGGAGTCCGCGGCGTTCCTGCAGTTGCTGCGTCGCCACGGCATCGCGGCCGTGCTTTCTGGCGCCGGACCTGCGGTGATCGCGTTGACCACAGCGGCCCAACTGCCCGCTGCGGTGCTCGATTCCCCCGAGGCGCGGGTGTTCAACGTCACCGAGATGCCGGTCGGCGCCGCGGTCAAGTGGAACTCCGGGGTGGCGGTACCGGGTTGAGGCGCGCCGCGCAGTATCTGTTGCGTCCAGCACAGAAGCGGGCTATCCTCGGTCCCGTCCCGCATTCGCGGCATCAGCACCTGAATCAGACTGCGATGTCAACCGGGATGCCACCAAATTCTTCCCGTAGCTGACGGTTTGTGTTACGACGCCGTCGATACGGGCTACACCGTTAAACAGTCGACGGTGACACGCACTCGGCGAGTCCGCTGAATGCAACCAAGCCCCTCGCGTGAGAAAACCGACGAGGGAAGAAAGGAAATCCGTGACCGAAACGGACCTCTTCACGGCTGAAGGCAGCACCGAACAGGAATCGCTGTCGACCCCCCCGAGTACTTCCGAGACCAGCCAGGACGTAGCCGCCGGCGGTAGTGACGCCGCGCCGTCCGCCCCGGAGACCGCCTCGGCGCCGGCCACCACCGAGTCCGCTCCCGCTTCGGCGCCCGACAACGGCGCCGCATCCGCACCCTCCGACAGCTCGTTGTCGGCGATGGTGCTGCCCGAACTGCGGGCGCTGGCCAACCGCGTCGGTGTCAAGGGCTCCTCGGGGATGCGCAAGAGCGAACTGATCGCTGCCATCCGCGAGGTCTCCGACAACGGGGGCAACGGCGGCAGTGGCGCCGAAGCGCCGAAGACACAGCCCAGCGCCGAGCAGCCCGCCAACGGCGCGGCCAACGGTGCCGAGCCCGCCCCGGCCAACGAGGCGGACGCTGCCGCGGCACCGCGGCGCCGCGAACGCCGTGGCGCCAGCCGCGCGACCGGCTCGCCCGCTGCCGATGGCGGAGACTCCGAGAAGCCGGCTGAGCAGGACAAGCCTGCCGAGGCAGAGCCCCAGGGCGAGTCGCGTAAGCAGGGCCGGAACGACGACAGGGCCGACAAGGCCGAGCAGCCCGGTGGGCGGCGTGAGCGCGAGGGCGCCAAGAACGAGCCCAAGGCCGACGCCAAATCCGACGACGCCGCACAGTCCAAGAACGACGACCAGGGCGGCGACCAGTCCAACCGCGGCGGTGGCGACGACGACGAAGGACGTGGTGGCCGGCGCGGTCGCCGCTTCCGGGACCGGCGTCGCCGTGGCGAACGTGGCGGCGAAGGCGGCGGTGGCGAACGCGGCGATGCCGAGCTGCGTGAAGACGACGTCGTCCAACCGGTCGCCGGCATCCTCGACGTGCTGGACAACTACGCGTTCGTGCGCACCTCCGGCTACCTGGCCGGACCTAACGACGTCTACGTCTCGATGAACATGGTCCGCAAGAACGGGCTGCGCCGTGGCGATGCGGTGACCGGCGCGGTGCGGGTGGCCCGGGACGGCGACCAGCCCAACCAGCGTCAGAAGTTCAACCCGCTGGTGCGGTTGGACTCGGTCAACGGCGGCCCGGTCGAAGAGGCCCGGAACCGTCCGGACTTCACCAAGCTGACCCCGCTGTACCCGAACCAGCGGCTGCGGTTGGAGACCTCGGGGGAGAAGCTGACCACCCGCGTCATCGACCTGATCATGCCGATCGGCAAGGGGCAGCGCGCGCTGATCGTGTCGCCGCCCAAGGCCGGTAAGACCACGATCATGCAGGACATCGCCAACGCGATCACCCGCAACAACCCCGAGTGCCACCTGATGGTGGTGCTGGTCGACGAGCGTCCCGAAGAAGTCACCGACATGCAGCGCTCGGTCAAGGGTGAGGTCATCGCCTCGACCTTCGACCGGCCGCCGTCAGACCACACCCAGGCCGCCGAGCTGGCCATCGAGCGGGCCAAGCGCCTGGTCGAGCAGGGCAAGGACGTGGTCGTGCTGCTGGACTCGATCACCCGGCTGGGTCGTGCCTACAACAACGCCTCCCCGGCGTCGGGCCGCATCCTGTCCGGTGGTGTGGACTCCACCGCGCTCTACCCGCCCAAGCGGTTCCTGGGCGCGGCCCGCAACATCGAGGACGGCGGCTCGCTGACCATCATCGCCACCGCGATGGTGGAGACCGGCTCCACCGGTGACACGGTGATCTTCGAGGAGTTCAAGGGCACCGGCAACGCCGAGCTCAAGCTGGACCGCAAGATCGCCGAGCGCCGGGTCTTCCCGGCCGTCGACGTCAACCCGTCGGGCACTCGCAAGGACGAGCTGCTGCTCTCGCCGGACGAGTTCGCGATCGTGCACAAGCTGCGCCGGCTGCTGTCCGGCCTGGATTCGCATCAGGCCATCGACCTGTTGATGAGTCAGCTGCGCAAGACCAAGAACAACTACGAGTTCCTGGTGCAGGTGTCCAAGACCACGCCGGGAATGGACAACGACTGATCGGCGCTGCCACCGACCACTGAAATTGCGGTCAGGGCTGTGATAGCCCCGCGATCACAACCCTGACGGCAATCTCGACGGGTGACGGCAGCGGAATACGCATAACCCTCCCGGCGTTTTGGGGGGCGACAGCGTAGCTGGCATAATCGAAAACCTCAGGTTCCGGTTCACGTCCGCCTCACATTCGAAGGCGGGCGACCCGGCGGCCCACGATTGAAGAGGACACCATGAAGACTGGCATTCACCCCGCCTACGGCGAGACCACCGTGGTCTGCGGTTGTGGCAACACCTTCACCACCCGTAGCACCAAGGAGAGCGGCCACATCGTGGTCGAGGTCTGCTCGCAGTGCCACCCGTTCTACACCGGTAAGCAGAAGATCCTCGACAGCGGCGGCCGGGTCGCGCGCTTCGAGAAGCGCTACGGCAAGCGCAACGCCGGTGCCGCAGCAGCTGCAGCCGACGACAAGTAGCTCCCTCACCGACGCCCGGAACGTGCCAGCACGTCACCCGGGCGTCGGCTTGCGTTCGGGGATGGAGGTGAGATGACCCAAAGTGTTCAGGGGATCGACGCCCTGCTGGCCGAGCACGCCGCCCTGGAAACGCAGCTGTCCGATCCCGAACTGCACAACGATCCGGCCGAGGCTCGTCGGGCCGGTCGGCGCTTCGCCCAGCTGGCGCCCATCATCGCCACCCACCGCAAGCTCGAGTCGGCCCGCGGCGACCTTGAGGCGGCTCGGGAACTGGCCGCCGACGACGCGTCGTTCGCCGCCGAGATTCCAGACCTGGAGGCGCGCGTCGCCGAGCTGGACACCGCGCTCACCGACATGCTGGCGCCCCGCGACCCGCACGACGCCGACGACATCGTGCTCGAGGTCAAATCCGGCGAGGGCGGCGAGGAATCGGCGCTGTTCGCCGCTGACCTGGCCCGGATGTACATCCGCTACGCCGAGCGCCAGGGCTGGAATGTGACGGTCCTCGACGAGACCACCTCTGACCTCGGCGGCTACAAGGACGCCACGCTGACCATCGCGAGCAAGGGCGAGTCCGCCGACGGCGTGTGGTCGCGGATGAAGTTCGAGGGCGGTGTGCACCGCGTGCAGCGGGTGCCGGTCACCGAATCGCAGGGCCGGGTCCACACCTCGGCGGCCGGCGTGCTGGTCTACCCCGAGCCCGAAGAGGTCGGCGAGGTGGCCATCGACGAGTCGGACCTGCGCATCGACGTCTACCGGTCCTCCGGCAAGGGTGGCCAGGGCGTCAACACCACCGACTCCGCGGTGCGGATCACCCACCTGCCGACCGGGATCGTGGTGACCTGCCAGAACGAGCGGTCCCAGCTGCAGAACAAGGCCCGTGCGTTGCAGGTCTTGGCGGCCCGGCTGCAGGCGGTGGCCGAGGAGCAGGCGCAGGCCGACGCCTCGGCCGATCGGGCCAGCCAGATCCGTACCGTGGACCGCAGCGAGCGCATCCGTACCTACAACTTCCCGGAGAACCGGATTACCGACCACCGCATCGGCTACAAGGCGCACAACCTCGACCAGGTCCTCGACGGGGATCTCGATCCGATGTTCGACGCGCTGGCAGCCGCCGATAAGGAAACCCGGTTACAGGGGACGGCATAGCCACCGGCGACGATGCAGAGCGAAGCGATGAGGAGGAGGCGGACCATCGAGCGCAGCCGGATACGGGACGCGATCGATTCCGCTGCAGCGCTTTTCGCTGATGCCGGTATCGATTCCGCCCGCTTCGACGCCGAAGAACTCGCTGCCCATGCGGCCGGCACCGATCGTGGCCGGCTGGCGCTGCTGGATCCACCCGATGACGAGTTCTTCGGGCGTTACCGGGAATTGGTCGCCGCACGCAGTTCCCGGATCCCGCTGCAGCACCTGATCGGCACCGCGGCGTTCGGCCCGGTCCTGCTGCAGGTCGGCCCCGGGGTGTTCACCCCGCGGCCGGAGACTGAGGCCATGCTCGACTGGGTTCTGAAACAGGCTGCGGCCCAACCGTTCGGTTCGCAGCCGGTGATTGTCGACGCCTGCACCGGTTCCGGTGCGCTGGCGGTCGCCTTGTCCCGCAGCTTTCCCGCTGCGCGGGTCCTCGCAGTGGAGGACTCTGAGGCGGCATTGGATTATGCGCGGCGCAACTGCGTGGGTACGCCAGTGGAGCTGATCTATGCCGACGTGACCACGCCGGGGCTGCTGTCGGAGCTTGATGGTCGGGTCGACTTGATGGTCAGCAACCCGCCCTATATCCCCGAGGGTGCAGATCTGGATCCTGAAGTGGCTGAGCATGATCCGGAGCACGCTCTGTTCGGCGGCCCCGACGGAATGTCGGTGATCACCCCGCTGGCCGACCTCGCTGCGCGACTGCTGCGCCCCGGTGGGTTGTTCGCCGTTGAGCACGACGACACCACCCCGACGGCCACTGTCCAAACCGTCAGCGGTACTGGATTTTTCGACGAAGTAGTGTCCCGGCCCGACCTGACTGGGCGGCTCCGGTTCGTGACGGCGATCAGGAACGGTCAACCATGACAGAGGTTTTCGACTGCACCGACGCGGACCAGCGTACGGCCGGGATCACGGCGGCGATCGACGCTGTGCGCGGTGGTCGACTGGTGGTGTTGCCGACCGACACGGTCTACGGCATCGGTGCCGACGCGTTCAACGCTGCCGGGGTGACTGCGCTGCTGGCGGCCAAACGACGCGGCCGCGACATGCCGGTGGGGGTGCTGGTCGGGTCGTGGAACTCCATCGACGGGCTGGCCCTGATCGTGCCCGACACCGCCCGTGAACTGATCCGGGCGTTCTGGCCGGGTGCGCTCAGCCTGATCGTCACCCAGGCGCCGTCGCTGCAATGGGATCTCGGCGAGGCCCGCGGCACCGTCATGGTGCGCATGCCGCTGCACCCGGTGGCCCTGGAGGTCCTCAAGGCGGTGGGCCCGATGGCGGTGTCCAGCGCCAACGTCTCCGGTGGGTCGCCCGCGGTCGAGGCCGGCGAAGCGCAAAGCCAACTGGGGGAGTCCGTCGACGTCTATCTCGACGCGGGCCCGGCCGAACAGGGCGCGGCGTCGACGATCGTGGATCTCACCGGCCCCGCGCCGCGGATCGTCCGGACCGGACCGGTCTCGGCCGAACAGATCGGCGCCGTGCTGGGGCTGGATCCGGACTCCCTGACGGGAACACCGTGACCAGCCTGCTGGCGCTGGCCGACCGTGGTGCCGGCGTGCCGCTGCGGGAGCTGGCGCTGGTCGGACTGACCGCCGCGATCATCACCTACTTCACCACCGGACCCGTTCGCTGGATGGCCACCCGGATCGGTGCGGTCGCCTACCCGCGCGAACGCGATGTCCATGTGCAGCCGACACCGCGAATGGGTGGGCTGGCGATGTACGTCGGGATCGTCGCGGGGATCTTCCTGGCCTCGCAGCTGCCGGCGCTCACGCGCGGCTTCGTCTATTCCACCGGGATGCCGGCGGTGGTGCTGGCCGGCGGGGTCATCATGGGAATCGGTCTGCTCGACGACAAGTGGGGCCTGGACGCCCTGACAAAATTCGCCGGTCAGATCACCGCGGCCAGCGTGCTGGTCACCATGGGCGTGGCCTGGAGCGTGCTCTACATCCCGATCGGCGGCGTCGGCACCGTGGTGCTCGATCAGGTGTCGTCGATCCTGCTCACGCTGGCGTTGACGGTCTCGATCGTCAACGCCATGAACTTCGTCGACGGCCTCGACGGGCTGGCCGCCGGCCTGGGACTAATCACCGCGCTGGCGATCTGCATGTTCTCCGTCGGCGTGCTGCAGGACCACGGCGGCGACGTGCTGTTCTACCCGCCGGCGTTGATCTCGGTGGTCTTGGCCGGCGCTTGTCTCGGATTCCTGCCGCACAATTTCAGCCCCGCGAAGATCTTCATGGGTGACTCCGGCTCGATGCTGATCGGGCTGATGCTGGCCGCGGCGTCCACCACCGCGGCCGGGCCGATCTCGCAGACCGCCTACGGCGCGCGCGACGTCTTCGCGCTGCTGTCACCGTTCCTGCTGGTGGCGGCCGTGATGTGTGTGCCGGCCCTGGACGTGCTGCTGGCGATCATCCGTCGTACTCGGGCTGGGCTCAGTCCCTTCAGCCCGGACAAGATGCACCTGCACCACCGGTTGCTGCAGATCGGCCATTCCGATCGCCGGGTGGTGCTGCTGATCTACTTGTGGACCGCGATCGTCGCGTTCGGGGCGGCCGGCACCATCTTCTTCGACCCGCGCTACACCGGGGCGGTGATGTTGGGTGCGATGCTCATCGCGATTGTCGTTACGCTCATCCCGTTGCTACGCCGGGGCGGCAGCCCCGAAGACGACCCCTACGACGCGCGGTAGTAGCACCGTCTAAGATGGTGTTGTAGGTGGTTCCACAGTGCGTTCGGGCATCCGATACGCTCGGCGGGCGACTTCACGACAGTGACGCAGGGCAGATTCAGATTGGGGTGAGGCGGTGACGACACCAGCGCAGGATGCGCCGTTGGTGTTGCCGTCGGTGGTGTTCCAGCCGATTCGGCTGTCACTGATCTGTGTCGCTCTGACCGCTGCCGCAATCGCCGCGGCTGCTCAATTCGGCCGCCCGCTGTTCGGAGTGTTCTTCGGGCTGGGCCTGGCGCTCGGTCTGGGCAACGCCCTGCTGATTCGCCGATCGGCACTGAAGATCACCGCCTCCGACCATCCGCTGAAGAAGAAGATGGCGCTGAACTCGGCGTCTCGTCTGCTGGTCATCAGCGCGATCGGCCTGGCTATCGCTTACCAGTTCCGTCCAGAGGGCCTCGGCGCGCTGTTCGGATTGGCCTTGTTCGAGGTAGTGCTGGTGCTGACCACCATGCTGCCAGTGGTAAAAAAGCTCCGCGCGCAAGCGTCAGAGTCGGGCGCTGAAGGGACGGAAAATGACTGAGTCGATCGTGGCTGAGGGAGCCATCGAGGTCGGCCACCACGAGACCGCGGTGTGGCCGCTGGTCGGTGAGGTCAACATCGACACCATCACCTCCACCGCGATCGCGGCGGTGATCGTGATCGCCCTGGCGCTGTTCCTGCGCGCCAAGGTCACCTCGAGCGGCGTCCCGGGCGGGGTGCAGCTGTTCTTCGAGGCGATCACCATTCAGATGCGCAACCAGATCGAGGGCGCCATCGGGATGAAGATCGCCCCGTTCGTGCTGCCGCTGGCGGTGACGATCTTCATCTTCATCCTGGTCTGTAACTGGCTGTCGGTGCTGCCGGTGCAGTACTCCGACGAGCACGGCATCCATGAGTTGATTTCCTCTGCCGCCGCCGACATCAACTTCGTGCTGGCGCTGGCCCTGCTGGTGTTCTGCGGTTACCACCTGGCCGGCTTCTGGCGCCGCGGCTTCATCGGCCACCCGCTGCGGGTGCTCAAGGGCCACGTCGCGATCCTGGCGCCGATCAACCTGGTCGAAGAGATCGCCAAGCCGGTCTCGCTGTCCCTGCGTCTGTTCGGCAACATCTTCGCCGGCGGCATCCTGGTCAGCCTGATCGCGCTGCTCGGGCCGGTCTTCATGGTCGCGCCGAACGCGATCTGGAAGACCTTCGACCTGTTCGTCGGACTGATCCAGGCGTTCATCTTCGCGCTGCTGACCATCCTGTACTTCAGCCAGGCCATGGAGCTCGAAGAAGACCACCACTAGTACCACCTGCACGACCACATCAGACCTGGTAGAGCACTACCAGCTAGCAAGGAGGAATGAAATGGCAGATCCCAATCTGATCGGACTTGGTGCCCTCATCGGCGGCGGTCTCATCATGGGCGGCGGTGCCATCGGCGCCGGTATCGGTGACGGTATCGCCGGTAACGCGCTGATCGCCGGTATCGCTCGTCAGCCCGAAGCTCAGGGTCGCCTGTTCACCCCGTTCTTCATCACGGTTGGTCTGGTCGAAGCGGCCTACTTCATCAACCTGGCCTTCATGGCGTTGTTCGTCTTCGCCACCCCGATCGCCGCACAGCAGTAACGCACAAAGATGGGTGACATGAGCGTTGCTGTCCTCGCTTTGAGCGAGGCGGCTGAGGAAGGCCCGAAGAAGAGCTTCCTCATTCCCGACGGCACCTTCTTTGTCGTGCTCGCGATCTTCCTGATCGTGCTCGGCGTGATCAGTACCTTCGTGGTGCCGCCGATCATGAAGGTGCTGCGGGAGCGCGAGAACATGGTCACCAAGACTCTCGCCGACAATCGGGAGTCCGCCGAGCAGTTCGCGGCGGCCGACGCCGACTACGAGAAGCAGATGGCGGCGGCGCGCCTTGAGGCCAGCACGGCACGGGACGAAGCCCGTGCCGAGGGTCGCAAGGTGATCGACGAGCAGCGTTCGGCGGCCGAGGCGGAGGTGGCCTCGACATTGCAGGCCGCCACCGACAAGCTCAAGCAAGAAGGCGATGCGGTGAGTGACCAGCTGCAGGCCCGGGTGGAGACACTGTCCGCCACCCTGGCCGGCCGGATCCTCGGCGTTGACGCCGAGGCACTTTCCGCGGCGAGTACGGGGCGGTAGCAACAGAGATGTCGATTTTCATCGGGCAGCTGGTCGGCTTTGCCATCATCGTGTGGCTGCTGGTCAAGTTCGTCGTGCCACCGGTACGCAAGCTGATGGCCGACCAGCAGGAGTCGGTGCGCAAGCAGCTGGAGGAGGCGGCAGCCGCCGCCGCTCGTCTGACCGAAGCCGGTCAGGCGCACTCCACGGCACTGGCAAACGCCACCGCCGAGGCGCAGCGGGTGACCGCGGAGGCCCGCTCGGACGCCGAGCGGATCGCCGAGCAACTGCGTAGCCAGGCCGGTGTCGACGCCGAGCGCGTGAAGGCCACCGGCGGACAGCAGGTCGGTCTGATGCGGGCGCAACTCATCCGTGAGCTGCGGTCCGGCTTGGGTGCCGAAGCGGTGCAGCGGGCGGGCGAACTGGTTCGCGCGCACGTCGCCGATCCGCAGCGGCAGTCGGCCACTGTGGACCGGTTCCTCGACGAGCTCGACGCCATGGCGCCGAAGTCCGTCGAGGTCGAATCACCGATCCTGGTCCGGATGCGTTCTGCGAGCCGCCAGGCGTTGGCCGGCGTGCTGAACAAGTTCAGCGAAGTGGCCGGTGGCCTGGACCAGCAGGGCTTGGCCGCGCTGGCCGGTGACCTGACCGCGGTCGCCGAACTGCTGGAGCGCGAGAGCGTGATCACCCGGCACCTGACCGTGCCGACCGACGACGCCGCACCGAAGGTGCGTCTGGTGCAGCGGCTGTTCGCCGACAAGATCGGTGCCGGCGCACTGACACTGGTGACCGACGCCGCTTCGGCCCGGTGGTCCAACGGCGAGGATCTGGTCACCGCCCTCGAGCACGTCGCCCGGCAGACACTGTTGCTGTCGGCCGAGAGTGCCGGCACCGTCGACGAGGTGGAGGACCAGCTGTTCCGGTTCTCCCGCGTGTTGGATGCCCAGCCCCGTCTGGACATCCTGCTCGGCGACACCGCGACCCCGGCCGCTGGTCGGGTCGGGTTGCTGAGCAATGTCATCGGCGGTGGCAGTGGTGCCAACCCGATCACGGTGGCGCTACTCGAGCAGACCGTACGGCTGCTGCGTGGCCAGTCCGCGCATCAGGCGATCACCGAGCTTGCTCAGATCGCAGTGGCACGTCGCGGCGAATTGGTGGCGGACGTCGGTGCGGCCGCCGAACTCAGCGACGCCCAGCGCGCCCGGCTGAATTCCGTGCTGAGCCGGATCTACAGCCACCCGGTGCGTGTGCAGGTCGACGTCGACCCCGCACGCCTAGGCGGGTTGGCGATCTCGGTCGGCGACGAGGTGATCGACGGCACGCTGTCGTCGCGCCTCGCGGCCGCGAAGACGCAATTGCCCGACTGACCCGGACCTACCCGGTCCCAGAGCCCATCACCCATTTCGAAGGCAGGAAGACGAAAAGCCATGGCAGAGTTGACAATCTCCTCTGACGACATTCAGGGGGCGATCGAGGAGTACGTGAGCTCCTTCAGCGCCGAGACCGCGCGCGAGGAGGTCGGCACCGTCATCGACGCCGGGGACGGCATCGCACACGTCGAGGGCCTGCCTTCGGTGATGACCCAGGAGCTCCTGGAGTTCCCCGGCGGCGTGCTGGGCGTGGCCCTGAACCTCGACGAGCACAGCGTCGGTGCGGTGATCCTGGGTGAATTCGAGCACATCGAGCAAGGTCAGCAGGTCAAGCGCACCGGTGAGGTGCTCTCGGTGCCGGTCGGCGACGGCTTCCTCGGTCGCGTCGTCAACCCGCTGGGACAGCCCATCGACGCGCGCGGCGAGATCGAGGCCGAGACTCGCCGTCCGCTTGAGATGCAGGCCCCCTCGGTGGTTCAGCGTCAGAGCGTCAGCGAGCCGCTGCAGACTGGTATCAAGGCTGTCGACGCCATGACCCCGATCGGCCGCGGCCAGCGTCAGCTCATCATCGGCGACCGCAAGACCGGCAAGACCGCGCTCTGTGTGGACACCATCCTCAACCAGCGCAAGAACTGGGAGACCGGGGACCCGAACCAGCAGGTTCGTTGCGTCTACGTCGCGATCGGCCAGAAGGGCACCACCATCGCCAGCGTGCGTCGCGCGCTGGAAGAGGGCGGCGCCATGGACTACACCACGATCGTCGCCGCGCCGGCGTCCGACTCCGCCGGCTTCAAGTGGCTGGCCCCCTACACCGGCTCGGCGATCGCCCAGCACTGGATGTACTCGGGCAAGCACGTGCTGATCGTGTTCGACGACCTGACCAAGCAGGCCGAGGCCTACCGCGCCATCTCGCTGTTGCTGCGCCGCCCGCCGGGCCGCGAGGCCTACCCGGGTGACGTGTTCTACCTGCACTCTCGTCTGCTGGAGCGTTGCGCGAAGCTCTCCGACGAGCTGGGCGGCGGTTCGCTGACCGGTCTGCCGATCATCGAGACCAAGGCCAACGACATCTCGGCCTACATCCCGACCAACGTCATCTCGATCACCGACGGCCAGTGCTTCCTGGAGAGCGACCTGTTCAACCAGGGTGTTCGCCCGGCCATCAACGTCGGTGTGTCGGTGTCCCGTGTCGGTGGCGCCGCCCAGATCAAGGCGATGAAGGAGGTGGCCGGCTCGCTGCGTCTGGACCTGTCGCAGTACCGCGAGCTGGAGGCCTTCGCCGCTTTCGCCTCCGACCTGGACGCCACGTCGAAGGCTCAGCTGGAGCGTGGTGCACGCCTGGTGGAGCTGCTCAAGCAGCCCCAGTACGCACCGCTGCCGGTCGAGGAGCAGGTGGTCTCGATCTTCCTGGGTACCGAAGGTCACCTGGACTCGGTGCCGGTCGAGGACGTGGGCCGCTTCGAATCCGAGTTGCTGGACCACATCCGGGCTTCGGAGAATGACATCCTGACCGGGATTCGTGAGTCCAAGAAGCTCTCCGATGAGGCCAACGAGAAGCTGGTCGCCGTGATCAACCAGTTCAAGAAGGGCTTCGCCGCCACGGACGGCAGCTCGGTGGTGCCCGACGCGCACGTCGAGGCGCTCGACGAGGACAAGCTCGGCAAGGAAGCGGTGCAGGTCCACAAGGCCGCGCCGGCGAAGAAGAAGTAACGCCGATATGGCAGCCACACTTCGCGAACTACGCGGGCGAATCCGCTCAGCCGGGTCGATCAAGAAGATCACCAAGGCCCAGGAGCTGATCGCCACCTCGCGTATCGGCCGGGCGCAGGCCCGGCTGGAAACGGCACGGCCGTACGCCGTCGAGATCACCCGGTTGCTCACCACCCTGGCCGCCGAGGCGGCCCTGGACCACCCGTTGCTGGTCGAGCGCAGCGAGCCCAAGCGGGCGGGTGTCCTGGTGGTGTCGTCCGACCGTGGTCTGTGTGGCGGCTACAACGCCAACGTCTTTCGTCGGGCAGAGGAACTGTTCTCTCTGCTGCGCTCGGAGGGCAAGGACCCGGTGCTCTACGTCGTCGGCCGCAAGGCGCTGGCCTACTACTCGTTCCGGAACTGGTCGGTGACCGACTCCTGGACCGGATTCTCCGAGCAGCCGACATACGAGAACGCCGCCACGATCGCCTCCACCCTGGTTGAGGCATTCCTGGCCGGCGTCGACGACGACGGCGACCACCCGGGCACCGACGGGGTCCTGGGCGTCGACGAACTGCACATCGTGTCGACCGACTTCCGCTCGATGCTGTCGCAGTCGGCCGAGGCGCGTCGGATCGCCCCGATGCTGGTGGAGTACGTGGGCGAGGAGACCGGGCCGAAGACCCTGTACTCCTTCGAGCCGGATGCCACGACGCTGTTCGACTCGCTGCTGCCGCGGTATCTGACCACCCGCGTGTACGCCGCGCTGCTCGACTCGGCGGCCTCGGAGCTGGCTTCGCGCCAGCGCGCGATGAAGTCGGCGACCGACAACGCCGACGACTTGATCAAAGCGTTGACCCTTGAGGCCAACCGCGAGCGCCAGGCTCAGATCACCCAGGAAATCAGCGAAATCGTTGGCGGTGCGAATGCCCTCGCCGACGCCGCCCGGTAAGTCCCCAAGGAAGCGAAGAAGATAATGACTGTTACCGCTGACAAGACAACCGCCGGCCGCGTGGTGCGCGTAACCGGCCCCGTCGTCGACGTCGAGTTCCCCCGGGGCGCGGTGCCCGAGCTGTTCAACGCTCTGCACGCGGAGATCTCCTTCTCGGAGCTGGCCAAGACGCTGACCCTCGAGGTCGCCCAGCACTTGGGTGACAACCTGGTCCGCACCATTTCGATGCAGCCCACCGACGGCCTGGTGCGTGGCACCGCGGTCACCGACACCGGTGCCGCGATCTCGGTGCCGGTGGGGCACGAGGTCAAGGGCCACGTGTTCAACGCACTGGGCCACTGCCTCGACAAGCCGGGTTACGGCGAGGACTTCGAGCACTGGGGCATCCACCGGAAGCCCCCGGCCTTCAACGAGCTGGAACCGCGCACCGAGATGCTCGAGACCGGCCTGAAGGTCGTGGACCTGCTCACCCCGTACGTGCGTGGCGGCAAGATCGCCCTGTTCGGTGGTGCCGGCGTGGGCAAGACCGTGCTGATCCAGGAGATGATCAACCGTATCGCCCGCAACTTCGGTGGCACCTCGGTGTTCGCCGGCGTGGGGGAGCGGACCCGTGAGGGCAACGACCTGTGGGTCGAGCTCGAGGACGCCAACGTGCTCAAGGACACCGCCTTGGTGTTCGGCCAGATGGACGAGCCGCCGGGCACGCGTATGCGGGTGGCCCTGTCGGCCCTGACCATGGCCGAGTGGTTCCGCGACGAGGCGGGCCAGGACGTGCTGCTGTTCATCGACAACATCTTCCGGTTCACCCAGGCCGGCTCCGAGGTTTCGACCCTGCTGGGCCGGATGCCTTCGGCCGTGGGTTACCAGCCCACGCTGGCCGACGAGATGGGTGAGCTGCAGGAGCGGATCACCTCGACCCGAGGTCGGTCCATCACCTCGATGCAGGCCGTGTACGTGCCCGCCGACGACTACACCGACCCGGCGCCGGCGACCACGTTCGCGCACCTGGACGCCACCACCGAGCTGTCCCGTGCGGTGTTCTCCAAGGGCATCTTCCCGGCGGTGGACCCGCTGGCCTCCAGCTCGACCATTCTGGACCCGGCCATCGTCGGTGAAGACCACTACCGTGTCGCCCAGGAGGTCATCCGGGTCCTGCAGCGTTACAAGGACCTGCAGGACATCATCGCCATCCTCGGTATCGACGAGCTCTCCGAAGAGGACAAGCAGCTGGTCGGCCGGGCACGGCGTATCGAGCGGTTCCTGAGCCAGAACATGATGGCTGCCGAGCAGTTCACCGGCCAGCCCGGCTCGACGGTGCCGCTGAAGGAGACCATCGAGGCCTTCGACCGCCTGACCAAGGGTGACTTCGACCACCTGCCCGAGCAGGCGTTCTTCCTGATCGGTGGCCTCGACGACCTGGCCAAGAAGGCCGAGAGCCTGGGCGCCAAGCTGTGACCGGGTGTGCTGCTGGCGATGAGCGCTTGCGCGAAGAGCGTCCTACCAAGACGAAAGGCGGTGGGTAATGGCAGAGCTTGACGTCGACATCGTCGCGGTCGATCGCAAGGTGTGGTCGGGCAAGGCCACGTTCATCTTCACCCGGACCACCGTTGGTGAGATCGGCATCTTGCCGGGGCACATCCCGGTGGTCGCCGAGCTCGTCGATGACGCCATGGTGCGGGTGGACCGCGTCGAGGAGGGTGAGCTGCGGCTCGCCGTGCATGGCGGCTTCCTGTCGGTGACCGACGAGGGCGTCAGCATCCTGGCCGAGGCGGTCGACTTCGCCGCAGAGATCGACGAAGCGACCGCGCGGCACGAGGCCCAGTCCAGCGACCCGAAGATGGCCGCACAGGGACGGGCCAGGCTGCGCGCCCTGGGTGTGATCGACTAGTAGGTCTGAAGACGATGAGCACGCCCATGATCGGCATGGTCGTGCTTGTCGTTGTTCTCCTCAGCGCTGTTGTCGCGCTGAGCTATCGGCTGTGGAAGCTGCGCCAGGGCGGCACCGCGGCAATCATGCGGGACCTTCCGGCGGTCGGCGGCCATGGCTGGCGTCATGGCGTCGTCCGCTATCGGGGCGGTGAAGCCGCCTTCTACCGTCTTTCCAGCGTGCGGTTGTGGCCGGATCGTCGGCTGAGCCGACGTGGTGTGGACGTGGTGGCGCGCCGCGCGCCCCGGGGCGACGAATTCGACATCATGACTGACGAGATCGTGGTGCTGGAACTCTGCGACGTCAGTCAGGACCACCGGGCCGGCTTCGAGATAGCGCTGGACCGCGGCGCGCGGACCGCGTTCCTGTCCTGGCTGGAGGCGCGCCCGTCGCCCCGTTCCCGGCGCCAGAGCTACTGAGCAGCCCTACGGCGTTGGAGCCGTTGGCGCGGACTATTTTTCGGGACCGTCGGTGCGTTCGCCGCCGGGCTTCCAGAGCACGTCGCCGTCGGCATTGGCCACGCGGCACAGCACAAACATCAAGTCCGACAACCGATTCAGGTACTTCGCCGGCAGCACCGACACCCCGTCCGGATAGGCGTCGAGGGCAGCCCAGGCCGAGCGCTCGGCCCGGCGCACCGCGGTTCGGGCCACGTGCAGCAATGCCGACAGTGGTGAGCCACCTGGCAGGATGAACGAGTTGAGCGGGGGCAGCTGTTCGTTGTATTCGTCACACCACGCCTCCACCCGGTCGACGTAGTCGGCGGTGATCCGCAGCGGCGGGTACTTCGGATTCTCGGCGACCGGCGTGGCCAAGTCTGCGCCCGCGTCGAACAGGTCGTTCTGGATGTGCAGCAGCGTGGCGCTGACCGTCTCGGCGGGGTCGCCAAGCGCGATCGCAACACCGATCGCCGCGTTGGCCTCCTCGACATCGGCATAGGCCACCAGCCTCGGATCGGTCTTGGGCACGCGAGAGAAATCGCTGAGGCCTGTCGTCCCGTCGTCGCCGGTACGGGTGTAAACGCGAGTGATGTGCACCGCCATAGTCAAACCGTACCGGGGGAGGGAACCACTGCAATCCCCGGTTCGGCAGGAGCCCGGATTGGTCGGGATAGTCCTCGCGTCGTCACTACACTGACGCGAGTGGGTGAGCGTTTCGTGGTTACCGGCGGTAACCGATTGTCCGGTGAGGTCGCCGTCGGTGGCGCTAAGAACAGCGTCCTGAAGCTGATGGCGGCGGCCCTGTTGGCGGAGGGCACCAGCACCATCACCAACTGCCCGGACATTCTGGACGTGCCGTTGATGGCTGAGGTGCTGCGCGGCCTGGGTGCCAACGTCGAGCTTGACGGCACCACGGTGCGCATCACTTCGCCGGACGAACCCAAGTACGACGCGGACTTCGCCGCGGTGCGCCAGTTCCGGGCTTCGGTCTGTGTGCTGGGCCCCTTGGTGGGCCGCTGTCTGCAGGCGAAGGTCGCGCTACCGGGCGGCGACGCGATCGGGTCTCGCCCGCTCGACATGCACCAGGCCGGCCTACGTCAACTGGGCGCCACCTGCAATATCGAGCATGGTTGCGTGGTCGCGCACGCCGAGAAGCTGCGCGGCGCCGAGATTCAGTTGGAGTTTCCGTCGGTCGGCGCCACCGAGAACATCTTGATGGCCGCGGTCCTGGCCGAGGGCGTCACGACCATCCACAACGCGGCGCGTGAACCCGATGTCGCTGATCTGTGCACGATGCTCAACCAGATGGGCGCGCAGATCGAAGGTGCGGGCTCCCCGACGTTGAAGATCACCGGGGTACCGCGTCTGCATCCCACCGAACATGAAGTGATCGGCGACCGGATCGTGGCGGCGACCTGGGCTATCGCCGCGGTGATGACCCGCGGCGACATCTCGGTCACCGGCGTGGACCCGGCGCACCTGCAGCTCGTCCTGCACAAGTTGCACGATGCGGGGGCGACCGTCACCCAGTCCGACAACGGGTTCCGGGTGGTCCAATACGAGCGGCCCAAGGCCGTGAACGTGGCGACCTTGCCGTTTCCGGGATTCCCCACCGACCTGCAGCCGATGGCAATCGGCCTCGCGGCGATCGCAGACGGCACCTCGATGATCACCGAGAACGTCTTCGAAGCCAGATTCCGGTTCGTCGAGGAGATGATCCGATTGGGGGCCGATGCCCGCACCGACGGTCACCATGCGGTGGTGCGTGGGCTGCCGCAGCTCTCCAGTGCACCGGTTTGGGCCTCCGACATCCGTGCCGGCGCCGGTCTGGTCCTTGCGGGCCTGGTCGCAGACGGTGAGACCGAGGTCCACGACGTCTTTCACATCGATCGCGGCTACCCGTTGTTCGTGGAATATCTAGGCGATTTGGGCGCTGAGATAGAACGTGTAATATAGGTCGAGCCGGAGGGACGCGGACCGCGGAACTACCGACAGTCTGGAAGTCCTTCCGGAAGCCCCGAAAAACTCGGAGTTGACTCAACTCCATCTACGGAGTATAGTAGCGGGGTTGCCTGAAGCCAGGCGGCGTGTTGTTTGAGAACTCAATAGTGTGTTTGGTGGTTTTTGTTTGTTGTTGTTTTTGCCATGCCTTTGGCGCCCC
>NZ_JBJIAM010000016.1:0-39726 GCF_045310815.1 Mycobacterium sp. SMC-19
AAGAGCCAGGCACCAGGTGAGAAGAACCCAACCACCGCAACGCGGCACCGTCGAGACTGACACTGAGTGTTTGCACACGACACGCCGCAAGAAGGTGGCATTCTGCGCACGCTCGCGGTAGTCGCGGCACCGGCTAACCTCGACGTCATGAGCGATCTGGTGCAGCGAGTCCGCGACATCCTGCCGTCGGTGCGGGCTGACCTGGAGGACCTGGTGCGCATCGAGTCGGTCTGGGCCGACCCGGCGCGACGTTCCGAGGTGCACCGCAGCGCACAGCGCGTCGCAGATCTGCTGAGCCAGGCCGGTTTTCCGCAGGTGCAGATCGTCGCCGAAGGCGGTGCGCCGGCGGTGATCGCGCACTATCCGCCACCGCCTGGTGCGCCGACCGTGCTGCTGTATGCCCACCACGATGTGCAGCCCGAGGGTGAGGCGGGGCAGTGGGATTCACCGCCTTTCGTGCCCACCGAACGCGACGGGCGCCTCTACGGTCGCGGTACCGCCGACGATAAGGCCGGTATCGCAACACATCTGGCGGCGTTCCGGGCGCACGGTGGCCGGCCGCCGGTTGGTGTGACGGTCTTCGTCGAAGGCGAGGAGGAATCCGGTTCACCGTCGCTGGGCGCACTGCTCGCCGCGCACCGGGAGGCGCTGAGCGCCGACGTGATCGTGATCGCCGACTCCGACAACTGGAGCACCGAGATTCCCTCACTGACGGTGTCGCTGCGGGGCCTGGTCGACTGCGTGGTGGAAGTCGCGACGCTGGACCACGGTCTGCACTCGGGACTGTGGGGTGGGGTGGTGCCTGACGCGCTGACCGTCCTGGTGCGGCTGCTGGCGAGCCTGCACGACGACGACGGCAACGTGGCAGTCGCCGGACTCTACGAAAGCACGGCGGCCCCAGTCGATTACCCGCCTGAGCGGGTACGTGCCGACACCGGGCTGCTGGACGGGGTGGCCGAGATCGGCTCCGGTTCGGTGCCGCAGCGGATGTGGGCCAAACCGGCGATCACCGTCATCGGGATCGACACCACGAGCATCGCGGCCTCGTCGAACACGCTGATCCCGCGGGCCCGCGCCAAGGTTAGTATGCGAGTGGCCCCCGGCGGCGAGGCCGCCGCACACATGGAGGCGCTCACCGCACACCTGCAGCACCATGCCCCGTGGGGAGCGCACGTGACCGTCACCCCGGGCGACATCGGCCAGCCCTATGCCATCGACGCCAGCGGTCCGGTGTATGACAAAGCGCGGGCCGCGTTCGCCCAGGCGTGGGGCGTCGAGCCCATCGACATGGGGATGGGCGGTTCGATCCCGTTTATCGCGGCGTTCGCCGCCGCCTACCCGCAGGCGACCATCCTGGTCACCGGGGTGGAGGATCCGGGCACCCAGGCACACAGCATCAACGAGAGCCTGCATCTGGGGGTACTCGAACGCGCTGCTACCGCCGAGGCGCTGCTGCTGGCGAAGCTGGGCGATCAGTCCGCCTGATGATCGCTGGCCCGCCGCAGTTGCCGCAGACCGTGCCCGACGCCGTACGGCAGTTGGCCGGAGCCGACATTCCACACCCGGTGTGGCTCAACGAGGTAGGCGGCACCACTTTCGAAGTCGCCAGCGCCGCAGGGCGCCGCTTCATCAAGTGGTCACCGCACAGCGGTATCGACCTGTCCGCCGAGGTGGCGCGACTGCAGTGGGCGCTCGGCTACACGCCGGTGCCGGAAGTGCTCGATCACGGTCATAACGACGAGGGGCAGTGGCTGGTCACCGCGGCACTGCCTGGCACCAATGCGGTCGCAGCGCGGTGGATCACCGACCCGCTCCCGGCAGTGACGGGAATCGGGCGGGGCCTGCGAGCGCTGCACGATGTCCTGCCGGTGGCGGCATGCCCGTTCGACTGGAGCGCCGAGAGGCGAGTAGCGGACGCCAATCGTCGGTCCGGGCAACTGAATCCGGCGGAGTGGCCTGCGGAGTTCGCCGGTCTCACCGTCGCGCAGGCATTGCAGCGAGTAGCCGATCCGCCCCCGGTTGATCGGCTGGTAGTATGCCACGGCGACGCCTGCGCGCCGAACACGTTGCTGAACGACGACGGACACCCCACGGGCCACGTCGACCTCGGCGAACTGGGGATTGCCGATCGGTGGGCCGATCTGGCGGTGGCGACCTGGAGTACCGAGTGGAACTACGGTGCCGACTGGACTGATGTGCTGCTCGATGCGTACGGAATCCGACGAGACCAGGAGCGCATCGACTACTACCGGCTGCTGTGGACCCTCGATCCTTGATTGGCGGGCCCACAAGGGCGACTTGTGATTGCATGGAGTGATGGCGCTGAGCCCCCGGATGCCCGATCTGCCGGCGTTCGAGATGTTGGTGGCTATCGCCAGAACCGGCAGCCTCGGTGCCGCGGGGCGGGAATTGGAGCTGACGCAGCAGGCGGTTTCGGCACGCCTGTCGGCGATGGAGGCTCAGACCGGTGTGCGCCTCGTGGCCCGCAGTGCGCGTGGTTCGCAGTTGACTTCGGCCGGTGCGGTCGTGGCGGAGTGGGCCGATCAGCTACTGGATGTCGCCGGTCACGTCGATGCCGGACTGGCTTCGTTGCGGGCTGCGAGCCGCAAGAAGATGAAGGTGGTTGCGAGTTTGACGATCGCCGAACAGCTGATGCCCCGCTGGATCGTGTCACTGCAGACCGCCGCCACTCGAACCGGCCGTGAGGCACCGGAGGTCATCCTGACCGCCACCAATAGCGAGCAGGCTATTTCGAGCGTCCGAGGCGGCTCGGCGGACCTGGGCTTCATCGAGAGTCCGGGGGCACTGACCGGTATTCGAAGCCGTGTTGTCGCGCACGACGACCTCGTGGTGATCGTGCCGCCCGACCACAAGTGGGTGCGTCGCTCCAAGGGCGTTACCGCCGCCGAACTCAGCCAGACCCCGCTGGTCGTGCGCGAACAGGGGTCGGGCACCCGTGACTCACTGACGTCGGCATTGCGCACCGTCTTGGGCCACGAGGTGGAACAGGTGCGTCCGGCGTTGGAGTTGTCTTCTTCGGTCGCTGTGCGTGGTGCCGTGCTGGCGGGGGCCGGGCCGGCGGTGATGAGCAGGCTGGCGGTCGCCGATGACCTTGCGGTCGGCCGGCTTCGCTGCGTCGCGGTACCGGAACTGGACCTGCATCGTGATCTCAGGGCGATCTGGACGGGCGGGCGGACGCCGCCAGCCGGAGTGGTCCGGGACCTGTTGAGCCACATCGGCGGCGCCAACCCGCCACGCTGACGTACGCCGAAGCTAGGTGCCGTACTGCAACCACAGCGGCAGGGCACTATTGAGCCGCTGCATGAACTTGATGAGTCCGATCCGATACTGCCCAGATCCGAATGAGTCGATTCCGTACTCGGGGAACGCAATCCCGACCCCGAACAGCCCCGGAGCCAGGATCCCGTTCACCGGGTCGTATTCCAGATCCCCCCACTGCGGGGTCGCGGGGAGTTGCCGACGGGTGAACCCGACGGTGTAGACAGCGTGGCTACAGGCTTGGAGCTGCTCGGAGAACTCCTTGTCGTCTACCCGATACCGTTCCAGGCGCTCCGGATAGGTTCCGTCGATGTTCTCGCGGGCCCACGTTGCGGCATTGCCCTTCAGGCCAGTGTCGTCGAACAGAATCTGATCACCCAGGTAGACAGCGTATTTGGTTGGGCTCCGATAGAAGTTGACGACTTTGCGGGCGCGTGTGTTCAACAGGTTGGGCAGTGCCACCATGGACGAGTGTGACGAGCCGAAGACCGCCACCGTGGCGTCGTCCAAGGCCAGCTGTCCGAGCTTGTCGGGGTTGAGCGCCACCTCGATCGGAATTTCCTGCAGGTGAGGATGATGAAGTGTCTTGGGAACTGAACCGACGGCCAGAATCACGTTCTTCGCTTCGATCTCGGCGTCCTGGGTGCTCACCAACCACCGGCGATTACGCAGGGTGAGCTCCGTTGCCACCGCGCGAATGGACGTGACTCGCTCTGTCAGGTGTTGGGAGATCCATACCAACGGATCGGCGATGAGGCCGAGTGGGCAGGTGTGACCGGGATCGATGTCGGTCAGCTCAAAGTGAGGCGCTTCGGCGAAGCGGAACGACGGTGAGCTGTTCAGGTATTCGAGGAACAGGGACACGTGGGTGTTGCCCGGGACGGCGCGCCATTTGGTGCCGACATCACCGGCGGCAAAGTCGGGATCGATCCACACGATCTCGTTCCCGGGGATGCCATGGTCGAGTAGGCGGCCCACCGCGGCTATGCCTGCGGGACCTGCTCCGATCACTGCCCAGCTATGCCCGGTCATCTTCCTGCCTTCCAACGGAGTAGGAGTAGCGCGCCGTCTTGGTCGCTCGATCGGAGGCGCCACCCAATCCCGACCGTTGGCACAATGCTCCGCTCGCCGGCGGTCCGTGGCTAGTGGGGTTGTTCTTGTCAGGTCACAAGGTCTGATTGTGAGTCGTGGTCAACACCCGCCAGCCGCGGCCTCCAACGCGGCGATATCGAGCTTGACCATCGTGTACATGGCCTGCTTCGCCCGCAGCACGCGTTCGGGATCTGGATCGGTCATCAACTCCGACAACCGTTGCGGGATGATCTGCCAGGACAAGCCGTAGCGGTCAGTGAGCCAGCCGCACTGGACCTGTTTGCCGCCGGCGCTCAACGCGTCCCAGTAGCGGTCGACCTCGGCTTGGTCGGTGCAGTAGACCTGGATCGAGGCGGCCTCGTCCAACGTGAAGTTCGGTCCGCCGTTGATCGCGGAGAACTGCCGCCCGTCGAGCTCGAACAACACCTCCAGCGGGCTGCCGTCGCGCTCGGGGTTCTCCGCGCCCCAGTAGGAGGTCTCGGTGACCTTCGAATTGGGAAAGATCGAGACGTAATACTCGGCGGCTTCCAGCGCCTGGGTGTCGAACCACAGACTCGTCCGGATGACAGGCATGAGCTGCTCCTTCTCGGTCGGCGGCTAGCGACCTCGGCGGTCAGACCGACAGATCGCGCCGCAGTTTCGCGACGTGCCCGGTGGCCCGCACGTTGTACTGGGCCTCGGCGATCTTGCCCTGCTCGTCGACGACGAACGTCGAGCGAATGACGCCCTGCACTGTCTTGCCGTACATCTTCTTCTCGCCGTAGGCGCCCCACGCCGCCAACACCGACCGGTCCGGGTCGGACAGCAGCGGGAAGGTCAATTCCTCGGTGTCGCGGAATTTGGCCAGCTTGGCGGGCTTGTCGGGGGAGATGCCGACGACGTCGAGGCCGGCGTCGTTGAAGTCTCGCAGGTTGTCCCGGAAGTCGCAGGCTTGCTTGGTGCAGCCCGGTGTCGAGGCGGCCGGGTAGAAGTAGACGACGACCCGTCGTCCCCGGTAGTCGGCCAGTGACACGGTGTTGCCGTCGGCGTCGGGAAGACTGAACGCGGGCGCTTCATCGCCGGGCGCCAGGCGTGCGGTGTCGGTCAACAACTGCCCCTTTCTGCTCGCCGGGGCATGAGACGAACCCCGGCTGCTCTAGGGTAGTTCGACAGGGGCAGCATCGGACAGGGAGGACGACAGTGGCGGAACGCGATCCCGACACGATCAAGAAGGACATCGATCAGGCCCGCGAGCAGCTGGCGTCGACGGTCGATATTCTCGCGGACCGGGCCAACCCCCGTCGGCTGGCCGACCGCGCCAAGGCCCGGGCGGTCGAGATCGTCAGCCAACCTGCGGTAATAGCGTCGCTGGCCGGTGTCGGCGGACTGATTCTGATCCTGACGATTCGCCGAATCCGCAACCGCTAGGTCCCCGCGCGCCGACGCGAAAATTGGGTCTGGTGGCGTGAGGCTGCCGGGACGAAGATATTGCGGTGCGCGCCCAACAGCCCCCGGCGCCGCGGCCTGACCCGATCGGCTACACGCTCAAGCGGCTGGTACTGGGACGGCCGCTGGTCACCGGTGCGCTGCGTTCCGAGCGGTTGTCGAATCCGGTTGCACTAGGAGTACTTTCACCCGACGCGATCTCCTCGAACGCTTATGGCGTCGAGGAGATCCTGATCGAGTTGCTGCCGTTCGCGGGTCTGGCCGCATTCGCGCTGCTGCTGCCCATCACCGGCGTGGTGCTGCTGATCCTGGTGTTGGTCACCGCGTCGTATCGCCAGGTGGTGATGACCTACACCCGGGCCGGCGGTTCCTACATCGTCTCGCGGGAGAACTTCGGGCCCCGGGTGGCGCAGGTCGCCGCCGCGGCGCTGCTGATCGACTATGTGGTGACCGTCGCCGTGCAATCCGCGGCCGGCACCGTGGCCGTCGTCTCGGCGATCCGCCCACTGGGGCCCTACAGCCTGGAGATCACCGTCGCAGTGGTGATCGTGATGTGTTACGCGAACCTGCGCGGTGTTCGAGAAGCCGGCCGCACGTTCGCGATACCGACCTACTTCTTCGTAGGCATGCTCGGGTTGATGATCGTTACGGGTGTGTTGCGCGAGATCTTTTGGGGCTTGCCGGTTTACGACGCAGAGCACCTTCCCGGAGCGGTGTCGGTGCACCAGGGCAATGGGCTGATCATGGGGGCGACCATCCTGGTGGTGCTGCGCGCCTTCGCCAACGGCGGGTCGTCGCTGACGGGTGTGGAAGCGATCTCCAACACCGTCAGCGTCTTTCAAAAACCGCAGGGTGTGAACGCCCGACGGGTGCTCACCACGATGGCGTGCATTCTGGGTTTCCTGCTAGCCGGGGTCACCTACCTGGCCTACCGCACCCTCACCCCGCCGTACGCGGTCGGATACCCCTCGGTGCTGTCCGAGGTAGCCCGGGCGGTGTTCGGCGGCGGCTGGGTGGGCCAGGTTTTTTACGTGCTGGTGCAGACGGCGACGGCATTGATCCTGTTCACTGGAGCGAACACCAGCTTCAACGGGTTTCCGATGCTGGCCAGCTTTGTCGCCGAAGACCGATTCCTGCCCCGCCAGCTGACCAAGCGCGGGCATCGGCTGGTCTTTTCCAACGGGATCATCGTGCTCACTGTCTTGGCGGTGACACTGCTGGTGGTCACCGGCGGGTCGGTCAACGCGCTGGTGCCGTTCTACGCGATCGGGGTGTTCACCGGATTCGCGATGGCCGGCTACGGCATGGCCAAACATCATGTGACGCATCGGGAATCGGGTTGGCGGTACAAGCTCGCCATCAACTTCTCGGCAGGGTTGCTGTCCACCGTGGTGGTGGGGATCTTCGCGGTGGCGAAGTTCACCGAGGGAGCCTGGCTGGTGGTGGTCGTGTTCCCGCTGCTGGTGGTGGTGCTGATCCGGCTCAACCGGGAATACCGGGCCGAGGCCGCGATCCTGGAGCGATTCCGCACCGACCG
This sequence comes from Mycobacterium sp. SMC-19, assembly GCF_045310815.1. Taxonomy (NCBI): domain Bacteria; kingdom Bacillati; phylum Actinomycetota; class Actinomycetes; order Mycobacteriales; family Mycobacteriaceae; genus Mycobacterium; species Mycobacterium sp. SMC-19. Next base: position 7,334 of record NZ_JBJIAM010000016.1, read on the forward strand.
GCCCGACGTCGTCAAATACGCCCGTCACCGGGTGATGGTGTTCGTGCATTCGCTGGACTTGGCGGTGCTCGAAGCCCTGCGCTACGGCAAAGGGCTCTACGCCGACGATCTGGTCGCGGTGCACTTGGTGGTCGACGCCGCCCACGCTGCGCTGCTGCAGCAGCGCTGGGAGTACTACGGACTCGATACGCCGCTGCGGGTGGTCGACTGCCCGGACCGCCGCCTGACGCGCACCGCCCAGCAACTGGTCGACACTGCGCGGGCCCAATATCCGGACTGCCATGTGACCGTGTTGTTGCCCCGACGCACCTACGCGCCGCTGCTGGGGCGGCTGCTGCACGATCGCACCGCCGACAAGATCGCCAAGGCCGTGAGCCTGGTCCCCGACGCGGCGGCGACGATCGTGCCCTACGACGTGCAATCGCGTGTGCGGCAGGCATTTCCGGATCTGTTCGAACAGCGCCTCGTGCGCGAGGTGGGGAAGGTGCAGCAGTGGGTGGCGCGCCACGACCAGCAGGACGTGGACCGCTACGAGCATCCGGCGCCGCCGCCGGATGCCATCGCGGTGGACGCCCTCATCGTCGGTCACCTGTCCACCGTCGAGGGCCGGGTCAACGAGGTCGACGACAGCATCAGTCGCGGCAAGCCGGTCCGCGTCGCGGTGGTCGGCGACGGCACCGGCGAGCTGCGCGCGACTTTTCATGCGGGACGGGGCACCGGCATCAGCCCCGGCGACGTGGTTGCCCTCACCGGCAAGGCGCGACGGAACGGCACCGGGCCGGTGTACATGTCCGACCCCAGCTACCGGATCGTCAAAGAGACCGAGGAGTCGACGCCGTCGCAATAAGACGAAACGGCCGGGAGGGACTCAGGGTCCCTCCCGGCCGCCGTTGCGTTCTACATGTTCAGGAATCGATGGGTCTAGAAGCCCAAGGCGTCCCACAAACCGCCGTCCAACAGGTCAGCTCCGGCCGCACCGAGGTCCGGCACCTCCACGGCGTTGACCGGCAGGTCCGCGGTGCCCACCGTCAAGGCCTCGGCTGCGCGGGCCGGCCACTGGTTCAGCAGCAGGTCGAAGATGCCATCTTCGGTGAGTATGCCCGTGAAGACGTCCTCGGTCTCGGGCACGATGTACCCGTTGAGCACGGTGTTCAGCAGGTCGGCGGGCAGGTTGAACAGCGCCCCTAGATCGCCGCCGGCTGCCGCGGTGATGTTCTGGGTCAGTTGGTAGACGGCACCGATCATCGGCGACATCATTGCGTCGCTGACCTGCTTGATGAAGGCCCAACCATCGAGGGGACCGATGAATTCGTTCAGCAGGCTCGACTGGTTCATCATCTCGCGGGCGGGAATGGACAGCACCGGGCCCAGGGACTTGCCCATCTCCTCGATGCCGTATAGGTACCAGATGTTGAACTCGTTGAATGCGTTGAAGGGGTCCCCCTGCGACATGTAGTCGGAGATCCGTTCCATCAGCACCTCGAGCCCCGGGTACCGGACGGGGTTGGACTCGTCGCCGTCGATCATCTTGTCGAGCGCCTCGTTGATGCCGGCGAAGCCCGAGGTGATGAAGCGAGGTGACATGCCCTCCCGCGCGTCCAGCGGGACGTCTTCCATGCCGATGATCAGCTGGGCGTAGTCGCTCCAGTTGCTGCTGTACTGGCCCAGCAGAGTGTTGACGTTCGAGTTCTCCATCAGCGCGGCCAGGTTGTCACTGGTCCGCTCGAACAGCGATTCCCAGCCCGTCAAATGCACAGCCTGGTGTTGCGCTTCTTGCAGGTTCGGTGCAACCGGGTGAACGGCCACCAGGCCGGCGCCCGCCAATGCGACTCCGGCTGCCGCCAGCCGGGTCGAACGACCGGCCCTGAATCTGGTCGTTTCGGGATGTAGGGCGAACTCCACAGGTAACTCCTTTAACTATTTCTGTGTGATTCCCTAGGGTTAGGGGGCAGAATCCTGCGAGTTCAATGATAAGGATTATCATAGGAAACCCTAACCTAACTAGGCGAAGGTTTGGTGAACAATCGGTGACGTTGGCGGACTTGCCGCGGTACGGAGCTACCATTCCGGACCCGGGCCCAAGGGGCAAGCGCCGCCCGCGAGGAGCACCGTGGTGGGTACTGCGTCGAGCGCATCGGCCGATGGACGTGGGTGCGATTCACCGGCCGTCGCAGCGGCGTAGGGCATCGCTTGGCGGAGCCGGGTTGTGGCCATCATGGGCCGGCGATGCGGGTACAACAGACCTGAATTCGGTCTGCGGGTGGGAAATGGGATTCGCACCGATCGCATGCACCCGAGGGTGCAGTGGAATGTCGAAATATCCTCTGAACTAAGTGCGCCGTCAGGGTTTCGAACCCCGGACCCGCTGATTAAGAGTCAGCTGCTCTACCAACTGAGCTAACGGCGCCGTGCGGTCAAGAACCGCGAAAGAGACAATAACAGGCGCCGAGCCGGGAGACGAAATCGCGATGTCAGAGCGCTCTTTCGGACGGCACAGCGGCAGTGTCGATTACCCACTAGACTGCCTGCGAGCAGCATCAGCACGGTCAGGTGGGAAAAGCATGAGGCAGGTTGGTTTGGCGCAACGCTGTCGGGGGTTCGGGTCCCGGGCAGCGGCATTGCTGATGGCTGCGGCCACGGCGGCGAGCTTGAGTGCCTGCGGCAGCAACGCCGACGCCGAAGCGGCCAAGATCATCACCGACAAGGGGACCCCCTTCGCCGATCTGCTCGTTCCCAAGGTCAGCGCGTCGGTCACCGATAAGGCTGTCGGTGTGGCGGTGGACGCCCCGGTGACGGTGAGCGCCGAGGACGGTGTGCTCGATTCGGTCACCATGGTCAACGAGTACGGCGCGGTCGTTGACGGCAAGCTCAGTGCCGACGGGCTGACGTGGGCCACATCTGAGCAGCTCGGCTACAACAAGCGCTACACGGTCAACGCGAAGGCGCTGGGTCTCGGTGGCGTGACCAGCCGGCAGATGACTTTTCAGACGCACTCGCCGCAGAACCTGACCATGCCTTACGTGATGCCGCGCGACGGCGAGGTGGTCGGAGTCGGCCAGCCGGTGGCGATTCGGTTCGACGAGAACATCGTCGACCGTGAGGCGGCCGAGAAGGCGATCACCATCACCACCGAGCCTCCGGTGGCGGGCGCCTTCTACTGGCTGAACAACCGCGAGGTGCGCTGGCGGCCGCAGGCCTTCTGGAAGTCGGGAACCAACGTGGACGTTCAGGTCAACACCTACGGGGTGGACCTGGGCAACGGGGTCTACGGGCAGGACAATGCGGCCAGTCACTTCGTCATCGGCGACGAGGTGATCGCCACCGTCGACGACGACACCAAGTCGATGGTGGTGCGCATCAACGGCGAAGTGGCCAAGACCATGCCGGTGTCGATGGGCAAGGAAAGCACTCCGACCAATAACGGCACCTACATCGTCGGTGAGCGTTTCGCGCACATCGTCATGGATTCCTCGACCTACGGCGTGCCGGTCAACTCGCCCAACGGCTATCGCACCGACGTGGACTGGGCCACCCAGATCTCCTACAGCGGCATCTTCGTGCACTCGGCACCGTGGTCGGTCGGGGCCCAGGGCTACGCCAACACCAGCCATGGCTGCATCAACGTCAGCCCCAGCAACGCGCTGTGGTTCTACGACCACGTCAAGCGCGGCGACGTGGTGCAGATCAACAACACCATCGGCTCGCTGCTGCCCGGCAACGAGGGTCTCGGGGACTGGAATGTGCCGTGGTCCCAGTGGCAGGCCGGCAACGCCAACGACTCGGTGCGCTGACGCGCTAGGCGTCGTCAGGCGGGGGGCGGTTCGCCTTCCTCGCGCAGGTATTCCTCGTTGCCGTTGGGGTAGCCCCCGCCGAACGTGGTGATGTGCACGTGGTCGTAGTGGCCGTTGCCGCCACCGCTGGGCCCGCCCGGCGTGTAGTAGGTGCCGCGCCAGATCGCGTCTTGCATGGCGAACCGGCCGGCGTTCTGCCGGACGTACGCGACGATCTGATCGCCCAACGCGATGCCCTCCGGACTGCCGGGGTTGGGGATCATCACGTCGATGGCTAGGCCGGAGGGATGCCAGCGCTGGCCGTCGGGCCGTACCCCGATCATGTTGTGAATCTGCGGAAACGCTTCGCTGATGCTGCGCGCAACAAGAATCGTCTTGACCTGCATTCCGTGCTCGTTGACGATCCCCGGCGGCAGCGCGTGTGGTGCCGGCATGGACCAGTTGGTCACCAGATCGGGTACGGGCGGTCCCCAGTCCTGCGGAGGCGGCGGAATGTCCTCCGGCGGCGGAGGCGGTCCATCTTCGGGCGGTGGGGGAGGCGCGTCCTCCGGAGGCGGAGGCGGCAGGTCTTCGGGCGGCGGAGGAGCGTCCTCCGGAGGCGGGGGTGGTCCGTCTTCGGGCGGTGGAGGAGGTGCGTCCTCCGGTGGCGGCGGGGGCGCATCCTCGGGAGGAGGCGGCGCATCAGCGGCGGCCGGAGGTGGCGGTTCGTCGTTGTTCCCCGGCTCGGCACCGACGCCGCCAGCCAAGAACACGGCGGCCGGCAACAGAGTCGTCGCGGCCAGAACCGAGGATTTCATGCGCAGATCTACTAGTCCTTGCGTGAGCACGCAGGGAACCGTAACCAAAACGTTACCTCGACATCAACCCGGCACGCAGGACGCCGGTCTGTGGCGAGTGCCTGTGTGTCAGTAGGGAACGAGGCCGACGATAGCGCTGCTTCCGGTAACGATGCAGGTCACGGGAGTGAATTCATCGAAACCCCTGAGCGATTCCTGTGTAATTGCTAGTCTTCGCCGGCGGTCAACTTCTACGAGGGAATCCAATAGTGACAAAGGTCAAGCGGTTTCTGTGTGGTGCGACCGTCGCCGGCCTGCTGGCCGGAACGGGAGCGGTGGTAGGGACGCAGACGGGGCTGTCCGCCCTGACCGCCGACTGGGTGCTTGCCGCCGAGCACGTGCTGCTGATCGGTACCGACGGCACCAACTTGGACAAGATCCTGGAGTACGCCTACAACGACGGCAGCGGCTTCAAAACCGCGATGGATCAAGGCATCACCGGAACCGCGAGCCTGGTCAACCACACCACCTTCTCTGGCCCGTCATGGTCGACGATCCTCACCGGCGTGTGGGACGACAAGCACGGGGTGACCAACAACCTGTTCAGCCCCGACCCGTACAACCAGTGGCCGACGGTGTTCAACCTTCTCGAGTACTACAAGCCCGAGATCAACACCTCGGTGATCGCCGACTGGGACTACATCAACGACATCGCGGCCGCGGGCGGCTATCCGGTCGACAGCAACATCTTCGTGCCCTTCGAGACCAACTGGGCCGACGCCGACGCGCTGGTCACCGCGCAGACCATCGCCCAGATCCTGGCCACCGCGGACAACCCCGACGACGTCTCCAATTTCCTGTTCTCCTACCAAGTGCAGGTGGACGAGGCCGGGCATGCGTTCGGTGGCGGGTCGGCCGAGTACGCCCAAGCTGTCGTGAATGTCGGCGCCAACATCCAGCAGATCCTGGCTGCGGTAGCGCAGGTCAAGGCGCTCACCGGAGACGACTGGTCGATCATCATCACCACCGACCACGGCCATCAGCAGTCGCACGACATCTTGGGGCACGGCTTCCAGTCGCCCAACGAGACATCGTCGTTCGTCATCTTCGATCAAGCCGGCGACCACGCGACCGACGGCAGCCAGAACCTGAACTACTCCACGGTGGACATCACGCCCACCATCTTGTCGCTCTTCGGGGTCCCGATGCGGTCGGACTTCGACGGCGTCTCGATGGCCAACGACCCCTCCATCCTGAACAGCATCGTCACGCCCGCGGACCTCAAGCAGGCGCTGCTCGCCGCGCTCGCGAATTACGGCTACCCCAATATTGGTAACGACATCGAACTGGCCATCCGCACGGTCGTCACCTCAATCCCCTACGGGCTCAATCTCGTCGTCACCGAGATCGACAAGCTTCTGCAGTCGATCGTCGATCAGGACATCTTCCTGATCAGTGGACTGGCCCAATTCGCCCAGCAGATCAACGATTTCGTGGGCGGTCTGGTGGTCGACACGAGCGTGGTGCTGGCTCGAGGCGTTGCGTTCCTGACCGGATCGGGGTACATCGCTCCGACCGACCCGCCGCTGCCGCTGCCTGGTGCCTCGGAGTTCTCCGACCCGTGGGGGCTGCTTTCCGGGGGCGACAACCTGTTCGCGCCTGAGCATTCGGTAGGGGGATTCGAACTGCCCTGGCTGCTGGACGCCTGACAGGCCCGGGCGGGGTCACGGCTTGATCCCTGGCCACGGGTGTCCCCAACGGAACGGCGAGCGTAGAACATCAAGTTAGGGTAGCCTAACTTCATGCCTATAACGTGGATGGACACAGTGATACGCCAGGTGCGGCGGGTCGGTGACTTCCCCTTTCCGCACCAGGCCGCCTTCCTGCTGGACAATCCGATTCACCGACGCCTTGTCAATCCTGGTGGCGTAGTCGGGCAGCTAGCGCTTCGCGGAGGTGAACGAGTGCTGGAGATCGGACCTGGTCCGGGGATCTTCAGTATCGAGATCGCCCGCCGGCTGACGACCGGCCGCCTCGATCTTTTCGATGTCCAACCGCAGATGCTGGACAAGGTGAAGCAAAAAATCGAAGCTGCCGGCTACCGGGACGTGCAGTTTCACTCGGGCGACGCCAGTGACGGGCTTCCTTTCCCCGACAACACTTTTGATCTTGCATTTCTGGCCAGCGTGCTCGGCGAGGTTCCGGACAAAGCCGCATGTGCGGTGTCCTTGCAGAATGTGATCAAGCCGGGTGGGCGGCTGCTCTTCCAGGAGATATTCCTTGACCCCGATCGACTGGGCGTCGCAGAACTACGCGCTCTTTTCGAACCCAGGGGCTTCGTGCTCAAGTCCGTGACGGGAAGCCGGTGGCGTGACATCGTTGAGTTTTCCCGGGGTGAGGGCGCATAGGCCGCGCGGTGACGCCAGACTGGGGCTGTTGCGCCCCACTACACGGGTGCCACAAGATCGCGCTAGAACCCCCAGAAACGAGTCAGGCCCCCTCGAAAGGGGGCCTGACCTGCTGGGGTGGCTGACGGGACTCGAACCCGCGACACCCAGGATCACAACCTGGTGCTCTACCAACTGAACTACAGCCACCATTGCTGCCCGACTAGCAAGCAGCGTCGTCGATACTAACCGCTTGGGCGCTCAGCGACCGAATCGATATCGTCGGGCGCGTCCACCGGCGGCCCCAGTTCCCCGGCGATCGCGGCAATATCGCTGGTAGACGGCCCGGGCGGGGCGACGAACGCGGTCCGACGGTAGTACTTCAATTCCCGGATGGACTCGTGGATGTCGGCCAGTGCGCGGTGCGCCAGGCCCTTCTCGGGCTGGCCGAAGTAGATCCGCGGATACCACCGACGGCACAACTCCTTGATCGAGCTGACGTCGATCATCCGGTAGTGCAGGTAGTCGTTGAGGGCGGTCATGTCGCGGGCCAGGAAACCGCGGTCGGTGCCGATCGAGTTGCCTGCCAGCGGTGCCGTCTTGGCCTGCTTGACGTGGGTGCGGATGTAGTCGAGCACCATCGCCTCGGCCGTGGCCAGATCGACCGTCGACGCCCTGACCTCGTCGATCAGGCCCGATCGGGTGTGCATCGCGGTCACCACAGGGCTCATCGCGTCCAGGTCCGCGTCGTCGGCGTGGATCACCACGTCAATACCGTCGCCCAGGATGTTCAGCTCGCCGTCGGTGACCAGGGCGGCGATCTCGATGAGCTTGTCCGTGCCCAGATCCAGGCCGGTCATCTCACAGTCGATCCAGACGAGTTCGTCTCGTGCAGCACTCACAGTGAGCCAACGTTAGCCGTTCCCCACCGCCATAGCCGCACAGCGGTACAGACCGGCCAAGTAATGTCGTGACCTGTGAGTCCCGAGTCGGCGGCGAACGCCGCGCAGCAGATCGCGGCGGGCTACGTCGCCGACGGCCAGGCCCTCGAACTGGGCACGGTGGTCATCGACGACACCGCAGACGCCTCCGCGCAGGTCCGCATTCCGCTGGCCACCATCAACCGTCACGGGTTGGTGGCCGGCGCCACCGGTACCGGCAAGACCAAGACATTGCAGGTGATCGCCGAGCAGCTGTCCGCCGCCGGCGTCCCAGTGCTGATGGCCGACGTCAAAGGTGACCTGTCCGGGCTCTCGCGGGCGGGGGAGGCCGGCGACAAGATCACCCAGCGCGCCACCGAGACCGGCGACGACTGGACGCCGACAGCGTTCCCGGTGGAGTTCCTGTCGCTGGGCACCGGCGGTCTGGGAATCCCAGTGCGCGCCACCATTTCCAGCTTCGGGCCTATCCTGTTGTCAAAGGTGTTGGGGCTCAATGCCACCCAGGAATCGACCCTCGGGCTGATCTTTCACTGGGCGGACCAGAACGGCTACCTGCTACTGGACCTGAAGGATTTGCGTTCGGTCATCACATTTTTGACCAGCGACGCCGGCAAACCTCAACTGAAGAACCTGGGCGGGGTATCGGCGCAGACCGCCGGGGTGATCCTGCGTGCCCTGGTCAACCTGGAGGCCGAAGGCGGCGACACCTTCTTCGGTGAGCCGGAGCTCAAACCGGAGGACCTGCTGCGCACCGACAGTCAGGGCCGCGGCATCATCTCGCTGCTGGAACTGGGCGATCAAGCCGCCCGCCCGGTGTTGTTCTCCACCTTCTTGATGTGGGTGCTCGCCGACCTGTTCACGCTGCTTCCCGAGGTCGGCGACGTCGACAAGCCCAAGCTGGTGTTCTTCTTCGACGAGGCGCACCTGCTGTTCACCGACGCGTCGAAGGCGTTCCTGCAGCAGGTCGAGCAGACCGTGAAGCTGATCCGCTCCAAGGGCGTCGGGGTGTTCTTCTGCACCCAGTTGCCCACCGATGTGCCCAACAGCGTGCTGTCGCAGCTGGGCGCCCGAATCCAGCATGCGCTGCGCGCGTTCACCCCCGATGACCAGGCGGCGCTGAGCAAAACGGTGCGTACCTACCCGAAAACCAAGGTCTATGACCTGGAGTCGGCGCTGACGTCGCTGGGGATCGGCGAGGCGATCGTCACCGTCCTGTCGGAGAAGGGTGCCCCCACCCCGGTCGCCTGGACACGGCTGCGGGCACCACGATCGCTGATGGCCTCCGTCGGTGACGCGGCGATCACCGCCGCAGCCACCGCGAGCCCGCTGCACGCCGTCTACAGCGAGACGGTGGATCGCGAGTCGGCCTACGAGATCTTGTCCGGCAAGCTCACGTCGGGGGAGGGCAGTGCGCCGCCATCCGATGCCCAGGGATACGACGAGCTGCCGCCGGCGCCGAAGCTGCACTGGTGGACCCGACTGGGACGCTGGATCAAGGGCATCTTCGCCAGCCCGGCGGCCAAGAGCTTCGCCCGTTCGGCCGGCACAGCGATGGGCCGCGAGATCACCCGGGGCATGATGGGCACCGGCCGGCGTCGCCGGTAACTGGCGCGTTAGTCCCCGCCGAGCTTCTTGTAGACCGCCCCCACGATCGGGGTGACGATGGCGCGCGGCGCGTAGCCGCTGGCCATCGACATGGCCTTGGAGGTGATCCCGGGTACCACGCGCATCTTGTTGCGCGCCAGCGCATCCAGCGACAGCTTCGCGGTGTGCTGGGTTGAGATCCACAAGAAGTCGGGGATCAGCCGGTCGACCAACGAGGCCTCGGTGGCATCAGGCATCTCGGCGCGCACCGGCCCGGGCGCCAGCAAGGTCACGTGCACCCCGGACCCCCGCAGTTCGCCGCGCAGCGATTCGCTGAACGTGTTCGCAAACGCCTTGGTCGCGGCGTAGGTGGCGTTGTTGGGGATCGGTGAGTTTCCCGCCGCCGAACCGGAGATCAAGATGCCACCGGCACGGCGCTCGAGCATGCCGGGCAGCACCGCCAAGACCAGGTCGTGCACCGCCACCGCGTTCAGCTGCACCTGAGCCTTCTCCGCCGCCGGGTCCAGGCCGGAGATCGGTCCGAACGTCGCGGTTCCGGCGTTGGCGCATAGCACCGAGATGTCCCGCTCGGCCAACTCCGCGCAGAACGCGTCACGTGCCGGCGGGTCGGCCAGGTCGACCGCCCGGACCTCCACCGCGACCCGGTAGGTGTCCCGCAATCGCGCCGCCACGTCGTTGAGCACGTCTTCGCGGCGCGCAGTGATGATCAGGGCGTGGCCGCGGGCGGCCAGCTCGGTGGCCAACGCCTCACCGATCCCCTGGGACGCTCCGGTGACGACGGCGCGGGCATCTGGGCTGGGAGCAGGAATCGGCATGGGGCAATCGTAGAGTGCCAGTCATGGGTGAGCCTGGGGCGGACAAGCCGGGGCGATCCCGGATCGTGGCGTGGGCCCTGTGGGACACCGGTGCGGCCGGCGTCAGTGCCATCGTGGTGACGTTCGTCTACTCGGTGTATCTGACCAGCAGTGTCGGGCGTGAGCTGCCCGGAGAGGTGTCCCCGGCGAGCTGGCTGGGCCGCACCCTGGCCATCTCGGGGCTGACCGTGGCCGCGGTGGCGCCGGTGATCGGGGTCTGGGTGGCCGCCCCGCACCGTCGTCGCGTGACGCTGGCGGTGCTGACCGGTACCGCGGCGGTGTTGACGGCCTCGATGAGCCTGATCCGTGACGAGCCCGCCTACCTGGCTCCGGGACTGCTGCTGTTGGCGCTTACCGCCGCGTGCGGCGACCTGGCCAGCGTGCCCTACAACGCCATGCTGCGGCAGCTGTCGACGCCGCAGAACTCCGGCCGGATCTCCGGCTTCGGCTGGGCGGCCGGCTATGCCGGCAGCGTGGTGTTGCTGCTGCTGGTCTACGTGGGCTGCATCGCCGGCAGCGGTCCCACCCGCGGCCTGCTCGGCTTGTCCACCGAAGGCGGCCACAACGTTCGGGTGGCGATGCTGATGGCGGCGGTGTGGCTGACGGTGTTCGCGCTGCCGCTGCTGCTCACCGCGCACCGTCTGGCCGGCGAGGGTGAGGCGCCTGCGCCGCGGCTGGGCTTCTTCGGCGGTTACCGCCAATTGTGGCGCGACATCACCGTGGAATGGCATCGCGACCGCAACTTGGTCTTCTATCTGGTGGCCAGCGCGATCTTCCGCGATGGACTGGCTGGGGTGTTCGCGTTCGGCGCGGTGCTCGGCGTCAACGTCTACGGCATCTCGGCCGGCGACGTGCTGATCTTCGGGGTGGCCGCCAGTGTGGTGGCCGCACTCGGGGCCATCGCCGGCGGCCTGCTCGACGACCGGATCGGGTCCAAGACCGTCATCGTGGGCTCCCTGATCGTGATGATCGCCGCCGGCACCACGCTGATGACGCTGTCGGGGCCGGGGGCGTTCTGGGCCTGCGGGCTGGTGCTGTGTCTGTTCATCGGGCCGACCCAATCCTCGGCGCGCACCCTGCTGCTGCGGATGGCCGACGACGGAATGGAAGGGGTGGCGTTCGGCCTCTACACCATGACCGGTCGGGCGGTGTCGTTCCTGGCGCCGTGGCTGTTCTCGGTCTTCGTCGATGTGTTCGGCACCGATCGGGCGGGCATGGGCGGGCTGTGCACCGTCCTGCTGCTGGGCCTGCTGGCGATTCTGCCGGTGCGGGTCAGCCGGGTTTGACGGCGACCGGCTTCGCCCGGCTCCGCCGCGCTTGCGATCGGCTCAGCCGGCCGCCGCGCACACCGTGAGGATCGAACCGGTGCGCTGACGGACCTGGGCGCCGTCCACCGATACCGAGCAGGTGATCTGCTCGCCGAAATTGACCACCGTGACCGCCGCCGCCGTCGTCGCCGGCGGCGTCAGCGTCACCTGCTTGGTCCACGGCAGGGCCACGTTGAATTCGGTCTGCAATATCCCACCGGTATCGATGTAGGCGATGCTGAGCGCCCGACCGGTCCCGCTGACGCTGTAGACGATCGTCTCGGGCACCCCGGCGGTGGTCGAGGTCGTCGGTGGCGGCGTGGTCGGTGTGGTGCTGGGCGACGGCGTCCGCGACGGGGGCGTGGTGGTGGGAACGCGCTTGGGAACCGGCGTACTCGGGGCTGTCGGCAACGGGGTCACCGGTGTCACGGTGGCCGAATTGCGTTGCGAGCCATTGGCGATCACCAGGGCGATGACCATGCCGACCACCAGCAGCACCGCGGCGCCGGCGACCAGGAACAGCCAGTTCGGGAACCGTGGGGGCTCCGGAGGTCCACCCTCGCCGCCTACGGGTCCACCCTGCGGGGGCTGGGGCGCCTCCCAGTGCTGCCGCGGCAATTGCTCGGTGGGGTGGGGAGCCTGCGGCGGATAGCCGGGCGGGTACGACGGGAGTTGCCCGGCGTAGGCCGGGTCGACGTAGGGCGGATAGCCGGACATCGGCGGCTCGGACGCTCCGCCGCGCTGCCAGGGCTGATTAGCGCCCTCCGGTCGATACGGATCGGTCATGCCCACCTCATGGCTTGCAGGGTACCTGCGGCGGGCGTCTGCGGCCGGGACGTCGGCGCGCCGGCCTAGATTCCGGCTGCGCCCAGCGCGCTGATCGTCATCGCCCGCAACACCGCTCGTGAGTGCTCCGGGCCGGCAGACTTGGCGCCGGTGGGCTTCATGCTGTGCGGGGTCGAGTTCAGCAGACCGAACGCGGCGTGGGCCATCAGCCGTGCATCGGTTTCGGCCAGCCCCGGGTGCAGCGCGCGCAACACGCTCACCCACACCTCGACGTACTGCCGCTGGGCGCTGCGCACCTGACGCTGCGCGGCGGCCGGCAGATGCGCCAAATCACGGTCCTGTATCCGGATCAGATCCGGCTCGCCGAGGGCGAAGTCAAGGTGAAAGTCGACCAGGCCGTCCAGCACTTCCTGCGGGCCGTGTCCACCCGCTTCGACGGCGCGCGCCCCGGCGAGCAACCGGGTGCTGATACCGACCAGCAACTCGACCAGCAGTGCTTCCTTGCCTGCGAAGTGTCGGTAGATGGCCGGGCCGCTAACTCCTGCGGCCGCACCGATGTCCTCCAACCGCACTGCGGGGTAGCCGCCCTGGGCGAAGAGGCGTTCGGCGGCCGCGAGCAACTGGCTACGCCGGTCGGACTTCAGCCGGCTGCGCCGGTTGCTCGGCTCGTCGTCGCCCGCCGAGTCGGCGGAGATGGACTTCGGAATGAAGGAAGCCATCACGCCTCCGATTCATCGTGGACATCTGGAGTTAATGGCCACTAACGTAACACCCGTCGCTGCGAGCACATCCAGCTTCGGGCGGCGCCGGTGGAGGGGCCGATGGCAACTGCGGTACCCGCGGCACAGGACCACTTGTCCTACGCCCGCGGCGGGGCCCAGCCCGCCCTGTTGGAAAGGACGATCGGCGCCAACCTCGCGGCGATCGCTAGCTCGTTCCCCGATCGCGATGCGTTGGTTGACGTTTCGTCGGCTCGGCGTTGGAGTTACGCCGAGCTCTTGGCCGATGTGCGCCGACTGGCAACCGGCCTGCTGCAGGCCGGAATCAGCCCGGGGGATCGGGTGGGCATCTGGGCGCCCAACTGTGCCGAATGGGTATTGACCCAGTACGCCACCGCCGAGATCGGCGCGGTTCTGGTAAATGTCAACCCCGCGTACCGCTCCCACGAATTGGCCTATGCGCTCAAGCAGTCCGGGGCCGCGATGGTCATCTCGGCGTCGCGTTTCAAGACCTCCGATTACGTCGGAATGCTGGGGGAGGTGGCCCCCGAATGCCCAGATCTGCGCGAGGTGGTGTTCATCGGCAGTCCCCGGTGGCAGGAGCTGGCCGGCACGTCGATCGATGCGACCGCTCTGGCGCAGGTGGCCGCGACACTGGATGCCCAGGATCCGATCAATATCCAATACACTTCGGGCACAACGGGTTACCCCAAGGGCGCGACGCTGAGTCATCGCAATATCCTCAACAACGGCTACCTGGTCGGTGATCTGCTCGGCTACACCGAAGCGGATCGGATCTGCCTTCCCGTGCCGCTCTACCACTGCTTCGGTCTGGTGATGGGGAGCCTGGCGGCGACCAGTCACGGCGCGACCATTGTCTTGCCGGGGCCCGGCTTCGATCCGGTGGCCACACTGCGAGCGGTGCAGGATGAGGCCTGCACCAGCCTCTATGGGGTGCCCACCATGTTCATCGCCGAACTCGGCCTGGCCGACTTCGGCGACTACGACCTGACCAGCCTGCGCACCGGGATCATGGCGGGATCGCCGTGCCCGGCCGAGGTGATGCGACGCGTCATGGACGACATGCACATGGCCGGGGTCGCGATCTGCTACGGCATGACCGAGACCTCCCCGGTCTCGGCCCAAACCCGCAGTGAGGACTCGCTGGAGCAGCGAGTGGAGACCGTCGGGCAGGTCGGCCCGCACTTGGAGATCAAGCTGACCGACCCGGGCACCGGCGCGACGGTGCCGCGTGGGCAGGTCGGCGAGCTGTGCACCCGGGGCTACTCGGTGATGACCGGTTACTGGAACGACCCGGACAAGACCGCTGCGGCCATCGACGCCGAAGGCTGGATGCACACCGGGGATCTGGCTGTGATGGATGGCGACGGCTACGTCCGAATCACCGGGCGGATCAAGGACATGGTGATCCGTGGCGGGGAGAACATCTACCCCCGCGAGATCGAGGAATTCCTCTACACCCATCCCGACATCCGCGACGCCCAGGTCATCGGCGTGCCCGACGAAACCTACGGCGAGGAGCTGATGGCGGTGGTGATGATGCGCGACGGGGCGCCGCCGTTGACCGTCGAGCAGCTGCGGGAGTTCTGCACCGGCCGGCTCGCACACTTCAAGGTGCCGCGCTACGTGCGGGTCGTGGCCGAGTTCCCGATGACCGTCACCGGGAAGGTCCGCAAGGACCAGATGCGCCAGCAGGCAATCGAGCATTTGGGCGGCGGCTGACAAGGCTGCTCAAGAATGGTATTCTCTGGAATCAGTTAATGAACATTAACTGAAATGAGGAGGCGTGAGTGGCGATAGACAAGGTCGTGGCGACGGCGGCAGAGGCCGTGGCCGACGTGACCGACGGCGCGTCACTGGCGGTAGGCGGGTTCGGGCTCTGCGGCATCCCGGAGGCGTTGATCGAGGCCCTGCTGCAGCTCGGGGTCACCGATCTGGAGACGGTTTCCAACAACTGCGGTGTCGACGGTGTCGGGCTGGGAGTGCTCTTGGAGCACAAGCGCATCCGCCGCACCGTCAGCTCCTATGTAGGTGAGAACAAGGAGTTCGCCCGGCAGTTCCTGTCCGGTGAGCTCGAGGTGGAACTGACCCCGCAGGGGACGCTGGCCGAGCGGCTGCGCGCCGGCGGCGCCGGCATCCCGGCGTTCTACACGCCCACCGGCGTGGGCACCCAGGTTGCCGACGGCGGCCTGCCGTGGCGCTACGACGGGGCCGGCGGGGTCGCGGTGGCATCACCGCCGAAAGAGACCCGGGAGTTCGACGGCCGAACCTATGTCCTGGAGCGGGCGATCCGCACGGACTTCGCACTGGTGCACGCCTGGAAGGGTGACCGGCACGGCAACCTCGTCTACCGCGAGGCCGCCGCCAACTTCAACCCGGACTGCGCTGCGGCAGGCCGGATCACCATCGCCGAGGTCGAGCATCTGGTCGAGCCCGGCGAGATCTGCCCCGCCGAGGTGCACACCCAGGGAGTCTTCGTGCACCGGGTGGTGCACGTGCCTGATCCGATCAAGCGAATCGAGCGGGAGACGGTGCGCGCATGACCCTCACGAGAGATGAGCTGGCCGCACGAGTGGCCGCCGAGCTGCGCGACGGGCAGTACGTCAACCTGGGCATCGGATTGCCCACCTTGATTCCCAACCACATCCCCGACGGCGTCAGCGTGGTGCTGCACTCGGAGAACGGAATCCTGGGGGTCGGCCCCTACCCGCTGCGCGAAGACCTCGACGCCGACCTGATCAATGCCGGCAAGGAGACCGTCACCACCCTGCCCGGCGCATCCTTCTTCTCGTCGTCGGCGTCGTTCGGAGTCATCCGCGGCGGCCACCTCGACGTGGCGGTCCTGGGCGCCATGCAGGTTTCGGCCGCCGGCGACCTGGCCAACTGGATGATTCCCGGCAAGATGATCAAAGGCATGGGCGGGGCCATGGACCTGGTGCACGGAGCGCGCCGGGTGATCGTGATGATGGAACACGCCGCCAAAGACGGCAGCGCAAAGATCGTCGAGCACTGCACGCTGCCGCTCACCGGCGCCCGCTGCGTCAACCGGATCATCACCGACCTGGCCGTCATCGACGTCGCCGAGGACGGGCTGAAGCTGATCGAGACCGCCCCGGGTGTCACCGTCGACGAGGTTGTCGCGAAAACCGACGCTCCGCTGGATCTTTCGGCACTGTCATGACCGCACCGGCATTCGCTGACGCACACCGTCGCCTGGTCGCCGAGCTCAACGCCAAGCTGGCGACGGCCGCCCTCGGCGGCAACGAGCAGTCCCGCCAGCGCCACGTGGCGCGCGGAAAACTGTTGCCACGCGACCGGGTTGACCGGCTGCTGGACCCCGGCAGCCCGTTCCTGGAACTGGCGCCGCTGGCCGCCGACGGGATGTACGACAACGAGTGTCCCGGGGCCGGGATCATCACCGGCATCGGTCGGGTCGCGGGGCGCGAATGCGTGATCGTCGCCAATGACGCCACTGTCAAGGGCGGCACCTACTACCCGGTGACGGTCAAAAAGCACCTGCGTGCTCAAGAGGTAGCACTGGGCAATCGGCTGCCCTGCCTGTACCTGGTGGATTCCGGGGGAGCGTTCCTGCCCCGCCAGGACGAAGTCTTCCCCGACCGTGAGCACTTCGGCCGCATCTTTTACAACCAGGCGACCATGAGTGCTCAGGGTATTCCGCAGATCGCGGCCGTACTCGGCTCGTGCACCGCCGGCGGCGCTTACGTGCCGGCGATGAGCGATGAGGCCGTCATCGTCCGGGAACAGGGCACCATCTTCCTGGGCGGACCGCCGCTGGTGAAGGCCGCCACCGGCGAAGTGGTGACCGCCGAAGAACTGGGCGGCGGCGACCTGCACTCCAAGGTCTCTGGGGTCACCGACTACCTGGCCGATGACGACGAGCACGCGCTGCGCATCGTGCGCCAGATCGCGGCCACCTTCGGTCCGCGCCCCGAAAGTCCATGGGAGATCAGCGACTCCGCCCCGCCCCAGCATGACCCGGCCGAGCTCTACGACGTAGTTCCCCCGGATCCGCGGGTGCCCTACGACGTCCGCCAGGTGATCGTCCGGCTCGTCGACGGCAGTGAGTTCAGCGAGTTCAAGGCCGAGTACGGCAAAACCCTGGTGACCGCGTTTGCGCGAATCCATGGCCACCCGGTCGGGATCATCGCCAACAACGGGGTGCTGTTCGGTGAATCCGCCCTCAAGGGGGCGCACTTCATCGAACTGTGCGACAAGCGCTCGATCCCACTGGTGTTCCTGCAGAACATCGCCGGGTTCATGGTCGGGCGTGACTACGAGGCCGGTGGCATCGCCAAGCACGGCGCCAAGATGGTCACCGCGGTGGCCTGCGCGCGGGTGCCCAAGCTGACGGTCGTGATCGGCGGCTCCTACGGGGCGGGCAACTACTCCATGTGTGGTCGGGCGTATTCGCCGCGGTTCCTGTGGATGTGGCCCAACGCGCGGATCTCGGTGATGGGTGGTGAGCAGGCGGCGTCGGTGCTGGCCACCGTGCGCGGCGATCAACTCGATGCCGCCGGCAAGCCCTGGTCGGCAGCCGACGAGGAGGCCTTCAAAGCTCCGATCCGTGAGCAATACGAGGTGCAGGGCAACCCGTACTACTCGACCGCGCGGTTGTGGGACGACGGGATCATCGACCCGGCCGACACCAGAACAGTGCTGGGCCTGGCGCTTTCGGTCTGCTCGAACGCGCCTTTGGACCCGGTCTCCTACGGCGTATTCCGGATGTGAGCGGAGATGTTTGAAACCGTATTGATAGCCAACCGCGGTGAGATCGCGGTCCGGGTGATCCGCACCCTGCGCCGGATGGGCATCCGATCCGTAGCCGTCTACAGCGACGCCGACGCCGGGGCGCGCCATGTGCGCGAGGCCGACACCGCGGTGCGCCTGGGGCCCGCCCCGGTGCTGGAGAGCTACCTGTCGATACCCAAGGTGCTCGAGGCCGCCGCTGCCACCGGCGCCCAGGCCATTCACCCCGGCTACGGATTCCTTTCCGAGAACGCCGGATTCGCGGCCGCCTGCGAGCGCGCCGGCGTGGTGTTCATCGGGCCACCGGCCCGGGCCATCGAGGTGATGGGCGACAAGATCTCGGCGAAGAACACCGTCACCGCGTTCGAGGTGCCGGTGGTTCCGGGCATCGCCAAACCCGGTCTGTCCGACGACGACCTGGTGGCCGCGGCCGGCGAGATCGGTTACCCGGTGCTGATCAAGCCGTCGGCCGGCGGTGGTGGCAAAGGCATGCACCTGGTGGAAGAGCCCACCCACCTGCGCGCGGCACTGGCCACCGCGCGACGCGAGGCGGCTTCGGCGTTCGGTGACGACACCTTGTTCTTGGAGCGCTTCGTGCTGCGGCCGCGCCACATCGAGGTGCAGGTGCTCGCCGACCCCCAGGGCAACGTGGTGCACCTCGGCGAACGCGAATGCAGCCTGCAGCGCCGCCACCAAAAGGTGATAGAAGAGGCGCCGTCGCCGCTGCTGGACGCCGCCACCCGCGACCGGATCGGCACAGCGGCCTGCAACACCGCCCGCAGCGTGGACTACGTCGGCGCCGGCACCGTGGAATTCATCGTCTCCGCCGATCGCCCCGATGAGTTCTTCTTCATGGAGATGAACACCCGACTGCAGGTGGAACACCCCGTCACCGAAGCGATCACCGGCCTGGACCTGGTCGAGTGGCAGCTGCGGGTGGCCGCCGGGGAGAAGCTGTCCGTCACCCAGGACGACATCACCTTGACCGGGCACGCCATGGAAGCCCGGGTATATGCCGAGGACCCGGCTCGCGGCTTCCTGCCTACCGGCGGGCGAGTGCTGGCGGTACACGAACCCACCGGCACGGGCGTACGGGTGGACTCGTCGTTGCAGGACGGCACCGTCGTCGGCAGCGACTACGACCCGATGCTGTCCAAGGTGATCGCGCACGGGGCCGACCGGGCGCAGGCACTGGCGCGCCTCGACGCGGCGCTGGCCGGCACGGCGGTGTTCGGCGTGCAGACCAACGTCGAGTTCCTGCGGTTTCTGCTGGCCGATGAGCGGGTGATCGCCGGCAACCTGGACACCGAACTGCTGGACGCGCGGTCGGGTGATTTCGCACCGGTGCCCGCACCCGACGATGTGTTGGCCGCCGGTGGCCTCTATCGCCAGTGGGCGCTGGCCCAGCTCGGCCGCACGGATTTGTGGGCGGCCCCGAGCGGATGGCGAATCGGCGCGGCGGCTCCGGTGCGTACCGAGATGCACACCCCGCTGCGCACCGAGACGGTGTCGGTGTGGGGTCTGCCCGATGCCGCGCAGGTGCAGATCGGTGACGGCGAGATCCAGAGCGCCAGCGCCCATGTCGAAGGCGACCAGCTGATCGCCACGGTGGCCGGGCGGCAACGCCGCTACCTGTTCGCCGAGGATGACGGTCAACTGTGGATCTGCGACGAACGCGGAAGCTGGCAGCTGCGAGAGGCCGAAGTGGTGCGTGTGCACCGCGGCGGCGCAACCCGCAGCGCAGAGATCGCCAGCCCGATGCCGGGCACCGTGATCGCCGTCAGTGCCGCATCGGAATCGACTGTCGGCGAAGGTAATCCGGTGGTCGTGGTCGAGGCGATGAAGATGGAGCACACCCTGACCGCCCCGATTTCCGGCCGGGTGCAGGTGTTGGTAGCGGTGGGCGATCAAGTGAAGGTGGATCAGGTGCTGGCGCGGCTGATCCCGGAGGAAGAGACCGAGGAAGCGAAATCATGACCACCATCGAGGCAGGAACCCTGCCGAGCCACTACCTGGACCTGCGCGACACCGTCGCCGAGTTCGCCCGCACCGTCGTCGCTCCGGTGGCGGCCAAGCACGACGAAGAGCACAGCTTCCCCTACGAAGTGATCGCGAAGATGGGGGAGATGGGGCTGTTCGGCCTGCCTTTCCCCGAGGAGTACGGCGGCATGGGCGGCGACTACTTCGCCCTGGCGCTCGCCCTGGAGGAACTCGGCAAGGTCGACCAGTCGGTGGCGATGACCCTGGAGGCCGGGGTGGGCCTGGGGGCGATGCCGATCTACCGGTTCGGCTCCGACGAACAGAAGCAGACCTGGCTGCCGGATCTGGTGAGCGGTCGGAGACTGGCGGGATTCGGCCTGACCGAACCGGGCGCCGGCTCCGATGCCAGCGGCACCAGGACCACCGCCCGCCGCGACGGCGACGAGTGGGTGATCAACGGCACCAAGCAGTTCATCACCAACTCCGGTACCGACATCACCTCGCTGGTGACCGTCACCGCCGTCACCGGAACCCGGCCCGACGGCAAGAAGGACATCTCCACGATCATCGTGCCCTCCGGCACAGCGGGATTCACCGTGGAACCGGCGTACAACAAGGTCGGCTGGAACGCCTCGGACACCCACCCGCTCACCTTCGCCGACGCCCGCGTTCCCCAAGCCAACCTGCTCGGTGACGAGGGCCGGGGCTACGCGAACTTCCTGTCCATCCTCGATGAGGGCCGTATCGCGATCGCCGCGGTCGCCACCGGGGTGGCGCAGGGCTGCGTGGACGAAAGCGTGAAATACGCCGGCGAGCGTGAGGCGTTCGGCCAGACGATCGGCTCCTACCAGGCGATCAGCTTCAAGATCGCCCGGATGGAGGCCCGGGCCCACGTCGCCCGTACCGCCTACTACGACGCCGCCGCGAAGATGTTGGCGGGCAAGCCGTTCAAGAAGGAGGCGGCGATCGCCAAGATGATCTCCTCGGAGGCGGCGATGGACAACGCCCGCGACGCCACCCAGATCCACGGCGGCTACGGCTTCATCAACGAATACCCGGTGGCCCGGCACTATCGCGACAGCAAGATCCTCGAGATCGGCGAGGGCACCACCGAGGTGCAGCTGATGCTCATCGCCCGGTCGTTGGGGCTGTGATGGGGAAGTCCTCCGCCGAGTGTGAATCCTGCGACGCCGTGTCGGCGTGTCGCGTCGCAGGATTCACACTCGGCGCCAGAAAGAGCGGAAGGGAAACGGCGTGAGCAAGACGGTCGAGCAGCGTGGGCTGTGGTTCGAGGAGTACGAGATCGGCACCATCTACGCCCACCGGCCCGGGCGGACCATCACCGAAGCCGACAACGTGCTGTTCACCACGCTGACCATGAACACCCAATCGCTGCACCTGGATGCGGCGTGGGCGGCCCAGCAGCCGGGTTTCCGCGGTGAGCGCCTGGTGAATTCGATGTTCACGCTCTCCACGCTGGTCGGCCTGTCGGTGTCGCAGCTGACGCTGGGCACCATCGTGGCCAACCTGGGCTTCTCGGAGGTGTCGTTCCCCAAGCCGGTGTTTCACGGCGACACGCTGTACGCCGAGACGGTCTGCACCGACAAGCGGGAGTCCAAGAGTCGCCCCGGCGAGGGCATCGTGACGTTGGAGCACGTCGGGCGTAACCAGAACGGCGACATCGTCGCCCGCGCGGTACGCACCACGCTGGTGCGCAAGAAGCCCGCGGGGGACCAGTGAGCACCGGTCCGGCCTGGCTGTTCTGCCCGGCAGATCGCCCGGAGCGATACGGCAAAGCGGCCGCGGTCGCCGACGTGGTGATCCTGGACCTGGAAGACGGTGTGGCCGCGGCGGATCGGCCCGCCGCCCGCGAAGCGCTGCGGAGCACACCCCTTGACCCGGAGCGGACCGTGGTGCGGGTGAACCCCGCCGGGACCGAGGACCAGGCCCGCGACCTGGAGGCCTTGGCCGACACCGCCTACACCACGGTGATGCTGGCCAAGACCGAATCTGCCGCACAGGTCGCCGCGCTGGAGCCACGGCAGGTGGTGGCCCTGATCGAGACGCCACGCGGCGCGGTGTTCTGCGCCGAGATCGCCGCCGCACAGCAATGCGTCGCGATGATGTGGGGCGCCGAAGATCTGGTCGCCGCGATGGGCGGTGGCTCCAGCCGGCACGCTGACGGCCGGTATCGCGATGTGGCCCGCCACGTGCGCTCGAGTGTGCTGTTGGCCGCATCGACGTTCGGCCGGGCCGCATTGGACGCCGTCTACCTCAACATCGGCGACCTCGACGGGCTCAAAGCCGAAGCACTCGATGGCGCCGCGGTCGGATTCGCTGCTACGGTGTGCATCCACCCGAGCCAGATCGCGGTGGTCCGCGACGCCTATCGGCCCGCCCCGGAACGGGTTGACTGGGCGCGCAGGGTGCTCGCCGCGGCGCAGACCGAGCGCGGGGTGTTCGCGTTCGAAGGACAGATGGTCGACTCCCCGGTGCTGCGGCACGCGGAAGCCATCCTGCGGCGAGCGGATTGACGCACCAGGAGGACTGACACCGCATGCGCATCACCCAGATCATCGAGACACCGGTGCGCCTGCGCGGCGAGGTCGCCAACGCCCTAGTGGACTTCTCCCGGCACACGGTGTCACTGGTCGCGGTGGTCAGCGATCAGATCCGCGACGGAAAGCCGGTGACCGGGGTCGCGTTCAATTCGATCGGCCGATTCGCCCAGAGCGGCATCCTGGCCGACCGGATGATCCCGCGGGTGTTGCGCGCGAACCCCGGGTCGCTGCTTGACGACGCCGGCCGGATCGATCCCGCTCGGGTGCTCAGTTGTGCGCTGGCCGACGAGAAGCCCGGCGGGCACGGCGACCGGGCCGGCGCGGCGGCCGCACTGGAGCTGGCGTGCTGGGACCTCAATGCCAAGCTCGCCGACGAGCCCGCCTACCGCACCATTGCCGGGTATTTCGGCCGCGACACCGTCCCCGCCGCCGTCCCGGTGTATGCCGCCGGCGGCTACTACTACCCGGGTGACGACTCGGACGCGGGCCTAGATCGGCTCCGCAGCGAGATCCGCGGCTACCTCGACATGGGCTACGACGCGGTCAAGATGAAGATCGGCGGCGCGTCGACGAGCGAGGACCTGGCGCGCATCGAGGCCGTGATCGACATCGTCGGCAGCGGTGCCCGGGTCGCCGTCGACGCCAACGGCCGATTCGATCAGGCCGACGCGGTGCAGTGGGCGAAGGCGCTGCGCCCCTATGGCCTGCGCTGGTACGAAGAGCCCGGTGATCCGCTCGACTTCGCGTTGAATGCCGCGGTCGTTGCGGCCTACGACGGTGCCATCGCGACCGGAGAGAACCTGTTCTCGGTGCGTGACGCGACCAACCTGGTTCGTTACGCCGCAATGCGGCCGGGCATCGACATCTTCCAGATGGACGCCGGACTCAGCTACGGCCTGACCGAATACGCCCGAATGATCGAGGTACTGGAAGCGAACGGCTTCGATCGTCGCTTCGCCTTCCCGCACGGCGGGCACCTGATCAATCTGCACATCGTGGTCGCGCTGGGCCTGGGCGGCTGCGAGTCCTACCCCGGGGTGTTCGCACCGTTCGGCGGCTACGCGCCGGGTTGTGTGCTGGCCGAGGGCACCATCGCGCCGACCGACGCCCCGGGCTTCGGGCTGGAAGAGAAGCCCGACCTGGCCGCCGTGATCGCCGACCTGGTGGGATGAGCAGATGAAGATCGCGGTCATCGGTTGCGGCGCCATGGGTTCCATCTACGCCGCCAAGCTGGCGGCGGCCGGCAATGACGTGCTGGCCGTGGACCGGTCACCCCAGCACGTCGAGGCCATCGCCGCGGGCGGCATGCGGATCAGCGGGCCTCAGCCCGACCAGGTGGTTCCCATGCGCGCGGTCACCACCGCGCCGGATGAGCCGATGGATCTGGTGGTGCTGGCGGTCAAGGCTGCCGACGTCGCCACCGGGGCCAATCAGGCACTGCCGCTGCTCGGCGAGAACACTTCGGTGTTGACCATCCAGAACGGACTCGGGTCGGCCGACACCGTCGCCGACATCGTCGGTGCAGCACGGGTGGCTGTGGGTATCGCCAGTGGATTCGGGGCCTCACGTCCCGCCCCGGGGCATGTGCACCACAACGCGATGCGCGCCGTCCGATTCGGCGCCTATGCGGCGCTGCCGTTTTCGACTGTCGATCAGATCGCCCGGGTGTGGTCGGAGGCGGGATTCGACGCGGCCGCGGTCGCCGACATCGCCGCCATGCAGTGGGAGAAGCTGATCTGCAACGCCGCCTATAGCGCGCCGTGCGCGCTGACCGGTATGACGGTGGGGCAGGTCATGGACGACGCAGACTTGGGCCCGGTCAGCCGCGCCACCGCAACCGAGGCCTGGACGGTGGCCCGCGCCGCCGGAATCGGCATCGATGTGGCAGACGCGGTCGCGCATGTCCGGGCCTTCGGCGCACAGATGCCGAACGCCAAACCGTCTGCGCTGCTGGATCATCTGGCCCGCCGAGTCAGCGAGATCGACGTCATCAACGGCGCCGTGGTGCGCACAGCCGCGCAGGTGGGGGAGCAGGTTCCGGTGAACGCCACGTTGACCGCGCTGGTCAAAGCGGTTGAACGTCAGTGGTTAACGCCCTAGGGCTGAACACCACGCCGACCGGCGTTCAGCTCTGCCCGGTTTGCTCCGACGGCGCTAGCGTGGATTGGCATGACCGATGACAAGGCTCGGGTGGACCTGAGCGGGTCCCCGCAGACCATGCTCGCGACGCTGTACGCCAAGGCACTGGATGCCGATCTGCCCGAACCCATCCTGGGAGATCGCTATGCCAAGGAAGTGGTCGCACGCATCGACTACGACTGGCGCAAGACCACCATCACCGCGGCTCGATCACCGTCGGTGACCACCCGTGCGGCGCACTTCGATGGCTGGGCCCGCCGATTCCTGGCGGCCAACCCCGACGCCGTAGTGCTGCACCTGGGCTGTGGGCTCGATGCCCGATACTTCCGGTTGCAACCCGGCGACGGAGTCGACTGGTATGACATCGACTATCCAGATGTCGCCGCCCTGCGTCGGCAACTGCTTCCCGAACGACGCCACAACCACGTGGTGGCGGCGTCGGTCACCGACCTGGCATGGTTCGCCGAAATCCCTACCGGCCGTCCGACATTGATGCTCGGAGAAGGCCTGACCATGTACCTCACTGAATCGGACGGCGTGGCGTTGCTGCGCCGGGTCGTCGAGCACGCCCCGAGTGGGGAGTTGCAGTTCGACGCCTTCAACTGGCTGGGCATCAAGTCGCAATGGTCCAACGCGGTGGTACGCAAGTCCGGGGCGACGCTGCACTGGGCGATCAACGGCCCCGACGACATTCTTGCCGCGGTGCCGGGCACCCGGCTCCTGCAATGGGAGCGCTGGTTCGAGTCGGCCACCTTCGCCCAACTGCCGCGCGCCTACCGGGCGCTGGGCAGGGCGATGTCGTTGATTCCGGCGGTGGCGAACATGTCGCAGTACCACCGCTACGCCTTCTGACCTGCGCAGTCGGGGCGGACAAAACCCATTGACGAATTACGTTACGTAATGTAATTATTTAGGGCGTGAGTCGGCCACAGCGGATGCCACAGTGACGGCGGGCCCAGACCCGGCCCCGGCCGGTCGCGGACGTCCGCGTGACCCGCGCACCGAACAGGCCATCACCGAAGCCGCCCGCCGGCTGCTGGCCCGCGACGGCTACGACCAGGTGTCCATCGAGGCGATCGCCCGCGAGGCAGACGTCAGCCGACCCACCGTCTACCGGCGTTGGCCGTCGAAGACCCACCTGGTGTTCGACGCGGTCTTCGGTGCCGCCGAGGTCGGTGACGTGCTGACCAGTTCGGGCGATTTCGAAGCCGACCTGCGCCAATTCGTTGCCGGCGTGTTCGAGTTCTGGCGCGCCCCGGACGTGGCTGCCGCGGCACTGGGCATCCTGGCCGATCGCCACCGCGACCCGGAACTGTTCATCCGCACTCAACAGCTGCTGGACGAGACGACCCGCACCGCGTTCGGGGTACTGGTGAGCGCCGGCATTGAGCAAGGCGTGCTCGATGCCGACATCGATATCGAGATCGCCTATGACGCATTGGTGGGCACCAGCTTCTACGTCGCCCAAGTCTTGGCCACCGACACCGTCGATGCCGCCGCCGACAGACTGTGCACCTTGCTGCTGCAGGGAATGAGAAAGAAGGAGAACCGGGATGAGTGACGAGTTATCGGATCTGTCTGAGGCATTCGGGTCTCTGCTCGACGAGGTCCGTGCCGTCGAGCAGCGCCTATTGAACGCCGATCCGCCGCTGGAGGAGGCCGACGTTCTCGACGGCTACCGATGGGCGTTGAGCCTGCTGCGCGTCGCCTCCGAGGCCTACATCTGGGGCGATGCGGACAAGCCGATCCTGGTCGACGTGATCGGTCCCTATCTCAAATGGGGCGGCGACAATTCGGATGCCTTCTACCAGCTGGCGCCTGTCGACCCGAGCCGCAGCTACCGGGTCACCGGTAACCGCGGCGACGCGGTCTACCTGTCCATGACCGTCTACGGCGGGCCCGACGACGGCCGCTACAGCGACCGCATCATCGACACCATCAACGATCGCGACCTCGGTTGCGACGCCGACGGCAACTTCGACTTCGTCATCAGTGCGAAAGAGCAGCAGGGTAATTGGCTCAAACTGGAGCCCGACGCTGTGTTCATCCTGACCCGCGACTACCTCACCGACCCCGGGACCGATCGGCGCGTGCAGTGGAAGATCGAGGCGCTCGATGACACTGGCCGGCGCCCCGACACCCGGGCCGACCTGGGCCGGCGGATGCGCGCGGCGCGCACCTGGATTCGTGAACAGGCCGCCATGGCCCCCGTGCGGCTACCAGCCAATGTGCTGCAGGAGCCCTACCCGGTTCCGAGCCGCACCGTAGGCTGGGCCGCCGGTGATGCGGCCTATTCGATGGGGGCCTACGAACTACAGCCCGGACAGGCGCTGGTCATCGAAGGAACATCGCCGGAGTGTGTGTTCTGGAATCTGTGCCTGTGGAATCCGTTCCTGCACACCTACGACTACACCCGCGAGCGGGTCACGATCAACGGCGCGCACGTCACCTACGCCCCCGATGGGTCCTGGCAGATCGTGATCAGCGAAACCGATCCCGGGCATCCGAACTGGGTGTCCACCGCGGGCCGGTCCAAAGGCCTGATCTGGCTGCGCTGGTTCCTGCCCGAGGCCACCCCCGACCCACTGACCTGCCGGGTCGTCGACGTCGCAGAGCTGGCCTCATGAGCGCCGCCACCCGTCCGGGCGCCATCCGGCTCGAAGACCTTGCCAACCCGGTCTTTCCCGAGGCCGCCGCCCCGATGCGCGACGGCCTGGCCGGCTACGGCGCGGTCCTGCAACTCACACCGGAAGCCCTGCTGCAGGCCGCAACCGAACGAACTGGCCTCGACAATTGGGGCGACAACGGATTCCGCGAACGCCTCGACGTGCTGTGCGAGTCGCTGGTCACCGAGGCCGACCTGTCCGGCGTCGGCCGGGCGATGGCGTTCGAACAACTGGTGGGCCACCTGGTCAACCGGCTTCGACTGGAAGATCTGATCGCGGCGAATCCCGAGATCGAGAGCGTCGAGATCGAGCGCCCGATCATCATCTGCGGGCTGCCACGCACCGGCACCACGCACCTGCACAACCTAATCGCCGCCGACCCGGCGCTGCGCTACCTGCCGTACTGGGAGAGCATGGAGCCGGTTGCCACGCCGGGCGAACCCGATCCGCAGGCCAGGCGTGACCGCTGCGCCGTCGGCCTGGATCTGATCAACACCTCGATGCCCGACTTCAAGCGCATGCATGACATGACCGTCGACCACGCGCACGAAGAGATCCAGCTGCTGGGCAACGACATCTCCGGAATGCTCTTCGAATGTAGTTACTACCTACCGACATTCGCGCAGCACTACAAGACGCACGATCAGACCGCTTCGTACGCTTACATGAAGCGCACCCTGCAGGCGCTGCAATGGCTGCGCGGTGGGACCCGCTGGGTGCTCAAATCGCCGCAGCATCTGGAGCAGTTCCCCGCGCTGTATGCCACGTTCCCCGACGCCACCTTCGTTGTCACCCATCGGGATCCGGTCGAGGTGACGCGATCGATGGCGACCATGATCAGCTACGCGGCACGCATGGCCTGCGACCAACCCGACCCGGTCAAGATCTCGAAGTATTGGCTGGACCGGGCCGACGATCTGCTCACCGGCTGCCTGCGCGACCGCGACGTGCTGCCGGCGACGCAGTCCGTGGACGTGCGGTTCGAGGACTTCATGGCCGACGAGGACGGGACCGTCGCCGCCATCTATGAGCTCGCGGGCCAGCCCCTTGACACCCGGGCCAAAGACGCGATGACGCAGTTCTGCGTCGAACACCCCCGCGGGCGCTACGGCGCGGTCGACTACCAGCCGGCCGATCTGGGGCTGGATGCCGACGACGTGGCGAACCGCCTGCGCGCCTACCGAAACCAATTCGTCGAAGACTAATGGGAGAAGCCATGAATCAACCGATATCCGCTGAGGCGTGGGTCGCCACCGAACTCGGTGACCCGGCCAAAGTGCTGGCCCGCCAGAGCGTCGAGGTACGCGCGCCGGGACCCGGTGAAATCCGGGTCGCCGTCAGCGCGTTCTGCCTCAATTTCAACGACATCGACATCATCGGTGGCCGGTACACGACGCTGCCACTGCAGCCGCCGTTCGTGCCCGGCATGGAGACGGTCGGAGTCGTGGAAAGCGCCGGCCAGGGCGCCGAACATCTCATCGGCCGGCGCATCGTCGGCATCCCGGTGATGGCCTTCGGCGGGTACGCCTCCTACGCGATCGTGGATGCGGCGACCGCGCTGGATCTGCCGGCCTGGGTCAGCGACGTCGACGGCGCCGCCCTGCACTACCCGTTCCACCTGGGCTGGTTCGCATTGCGGGAACGCGGCCGCCTCAAGCCGGGGGAGACCCTGCTGGTGCACGCCGCCGCGGGCGGTACCGGATCCGGCGCGTTGGTGCTCGGCAAGGCGCTGGGCGCACGGGTGATCGCCACCGCCGGAAGCGACGAGAAGGTCGCGTTCTGCAAGGAACTCGGCGCCGACCACGCGATCAACTACCGCAACGGTGACTGGGTTGAGCAGGTCATGGAACTGACCTACGGCCGTGGTGTCGACGTCGCGTTCGACGCGGTCGGCGGCGACGTGGCGGTGGAGACCTTCAAGTGCATGGGTTTGAACGGCCGGTACCTGATGGCCGGGTTCGCCCAGGACATCGCCCTGGAGGACGGCGACTACCTCTCGCCACGGCCCATCGCCTACAGCAACTTCGACGTGTGCGGGGTATGCCTGGTCTACGTCAACGACCCGGTGGCGATCCGGCGCACCCTGGGTTTCAACTGGCCGGCCCGCTCGGAAGGACTGGAGGCCCACGCGAAGATCCTGGAGCTGCTGCGCACCGGCAAGATCCGTACCGTCGTCGGCGCAGAGGTTCCCTGGGCCGACCTGCCGAATGCCTTGGAACGCATGGCCGCCCGCCAGACCACCGGCCGCCTGGTGGTCAGCACCGGCCATCACGGGTAACTTGCCCGGAGCAAACCGATGGCTTTCGATGCCTAAGGTCACTTCCGGCTGAGCGCACGGCCACCGTAGCCTGGCGAACATGATCCAGTTGGGCCCGCCGCCCCCGGCGCCGGTCGTCAAACCCCGCCGCCGGGGCGGACCGCGCGGGCCGGTCTTCCTGGGCGCCAACATCGTGGTGCTGGGCTGGCTGGTCGTCGCGGTCGCGTTGCTGGTCGCGCACAACGTCGTTGCGCACCCGATCTGGCTGCCGGTGCACGCGCTGCTGCTCGGTGCGGCCACCAACGCGATCGTGATCTGGTCGGGACACTTCACCACCACGCTGTGCCGGGTTCCCGACCTGCCGCAATGGCACCTGGTGGCCAAGCTGTCCCTGCTCAACCTCGCCGTGATCGCGACCCTGGCCGGAGTGGCCTTCAACACCGAGGCCCTGACCGGGATGGGTGGCACGGCCGTGGCCGTGGTCGCCGTCGCCCACGGCGTCGAGTTGATCGCGATGAAGAAGCGCGCCCTGTCGGCGCGCTTCGACTACCTGGTCGGTTTCTACCTGGCCGCCATCGCAGCGCTGCTGGCCGGATCGGCGACCGGTGCTGCCATGGCTTTCGGTGTGGCCCGGTGGTATGCACGGCTGTGGACCACCCACGTGCACGTGATGCTCTACGGGTGGATCGGCCTGACGGTGGTGGGCACCTTGTTCACCCTGTGGCCCACCACAATCCGGGAGAAGATCACCCCGCGCAGCTTTGCCATGGCCCAACGCGCGCTGCCGACGCTGACGGTGGGCCTATCCGTCGCGGCTGCCGGTCTGCTCACCAACAGCTGGTGGCTGACCGCGGCAGGACTGTTGGGTTATGCGGTCGGAGTCGGCGTGTCCATCCTCGGGTTGTGGCCAGGGCGCAGCTTCACCGGACCGGCGGCCTGGATGCTGGTCGGCGCGACGGCCTGGCTCGGTGTTGCCGTCCTGATCGAGACAGTCCGGCTGATCGCAGGCCGCTCGGTCGATGTGCTGCCGGCGTTCGTGGAGAACACTCTGCTTCCGCTGTTGGCGGTCGGATTCGTCGCCCAGATCCTGTTGGGTGCCCTGAGCCAGCTGCTGCCGATCCTGGTGGCCAACGGCCCACCCGTTCGCAAAGCCGTCATCGGCTATCTGGACCAGGGCTGGCAGGCCCGGGTGTGCGCGATCAACATCGCCGTACCACTGGTCGCCGGGCCGTGGCCGCCGCCGCTGCCATTGATCGGCTGGGTGCTGGCCGCGGTCGCGGTCGCCAGCTTCGTGCTGCTGGCGCTGCGGCTAGCGCTGCCCGTGGCGCTGCGCGGCCCGCTCGACATCGACGCAATCGCGCCGCATTCTCGGGCGGTCACCGGGGCGGTCGCCGTTGCCGCGGTGGCCGCGGTGGCCGCCGCGCTGGGGCTTGGGATCGGCGGTCCCGCACCGTCGGGGGCCGCCGGTATCTCCGGGGAGGCACGCACCGTCGACGTCACGCTGAAGAACATGCGGTTCTCCCCGGACGTGATCAATGTGCCGGCCGGAACCCGGCTGGTGCTGCGCGTCACCAACATCGACGGATTGCCGCACGACTTGTACGTCGACACCGGCGAACACACCCCGCGGTTGAGCCGCGGCCAGACCGCGGTGCTGGATCTCGGTGCGGTGCAACAGGACCGCGAGGCGTGGTGCGACGTACCCGGTCACCGGGCCGCGGGCATGACGATGACGATCCACGCCATCGGTGGTGCCCCCCGCCATGAGCACACCGGTGCGGGGCATGGTGGTCTGCCCGCGCCGACGGTTTTGGACCTGGCCGCCGATCCGTCCCCGGGCTGGACACCGCGCGATGCGGTGCTCGCACCGGCGACCCCGGGCGTGCATCGGGTGGAACTACGCGCCGTCGACCGGGAACTGGAGATCGCGCCCGGCCGCCGGGAGATCCGCTGGACCTTCGGCGGCGTCGAACCGGCGCCGACGCTGCACGGCAGGGTCGGGGACACCTTCGAGATCACATTGATCAACGACGCGACCATGGGCCACGGAATCGACTTTCACGCTGGGGTGCTCGCACCGGACCAACCGATGCGCACCTTGGCGCCGGGGGAGCGGCTGGTCTACCGGTTCACGGCGCACCGGGCCGGCGCCTGGCTCTATCACTGCAGTACCCCGCCGATGGCGCTGCACATCGCCAACGGCATGTACGGGGCGGTGATCATCGACCCACCCGGGCTGCCGACGGTGGACCGGGAGTACGCCCTGGTCGGCGCCCAGCTCTACGCAAGCGCACCGGATTCCGACGCCCAAACCACGGCCATCCGCGCCGGCCAGCCCGACGGTTGGATGTTCAACGGCACCGCGGCTCAGTACATGCATGCCCCGCTGCCGGCGCGCACCGGCGAACGGGTGCGCGTCTGGGTGGTCAACGCCGGTCCTGGCGACTCGATCGCATTCCACGTCGTCGGGTCGCAGTTCGACACCGTGTACAAAGAGGGCGCCTGGCTGCTGCGGCCCAATGATTCATCGGCCCCGGCGGGAGGAGCGCAGGTCCTCGACCTGGCGCCCGCCCAGGGCGGCTTCGTCGAGCTCACCTTCCCCGAGCCGGGCCATTACCCGTTCATGGATCACGACATGCGGCACGCGGAGAACGGGGCGCACGGGATCTTCGAGGTGACGGGTTAGCCCAGAACCGTCGCCCCGCCGCCAAGCCGCCCAGCCGCCCCGCCGAGCGTGAAGTTGTCTTCACTCTCGGAGCGGCAGATTCATACGGTCAGTGCAACATCCATTGATCTGGGGGTTGTCATGCCGAGTGGGTATCCGCATTCGTTGGCG
>NZ_JBJIAM010000017.1:0-38619 GCF_045310815.1 Mycobacterium sp. SMC-19
GAGACCTTCACCCATCAACGACTCTTACAGCGTGTCGTCACACTTTCTCAACCAACCTGCCTGGGCAGTACAGCTAGAACGGCTCTTCGGCGCCGCCGGGGTTGCAGCCGTTGGCGAGCAGGTTCAGCGTGCTCACGTCCGGGCGCCACGGCTCGAGGTTCCAACTGGTCTTGCCGGGTTGGATGAACTCGGCGAACTGCCAGTGGCACAGGAACTGTGCCCGCATCCCGGCGTTGTTGGCCTCCGGGTTGCGCTTGAGGACCTCATCCCAGGCCTGCTCGCCCTGGCGCAGGGTGCCGGGCTCGCCGGCCTCCGTTCGACCGGTCTCGGTCGGATAGACGCGCAGGCTGGTTCCGCCGTCGTAGGTCACCCACTGGGTGTTCGCGACGTACGGCGCCGCGCTGATGCCCGCGGCACCCAGGAAGCCGCCGGCACCGCCCAGGCCACCCGCGCCGCCCTCGCCGCCGAGGCCACCGTCGCCGCCGCGGCCGAACACCAGCCCGCCCGCGCCGCCGTCGCCCCCGGCGCCGCCGTTCTCGTCGTCGCCGCCCGCACCGCCGGCGCCGCCGTCACCGCCACGGCCCAGCCACCAGGCCCCTGCGCCGCCCACTCCGCCGTCACCGCCGATGTCTGCTCCCACGCCGGTGCCCCCGGCGCCGCCGGTACCTCCGGTGCCGAGCAGCATGCCGAGTCCCACGCCCCCGGTGCCGCCGCCCGCGCCCGCCCCGCCGGCGCCGCCGGTACCGCCCAGACCCATGAACCAGCCGCCGGCTCCGCCGTCGCCGCCGTCGGAGCCGACACCGCCCAGACCGCCGGCGCCGCCGTTGCCGAAGAAGCCCGCGTCGCCGCCGGCACCGCCGACGCCGTCGATACCCGCGATGCCTGCTCCGCCGTCGCCGAACAGGAACCCGCCGTCACCGGCGTTGCCGAACCAGCCCCACTGACCGAGCAGGCTGGTGTTGACGCCGTCGAACCCGTCGATACCGTCGCCGATCAGATCGCGACCGAACAGGGTGGCAAACGGCGCGTTGATCAGGCCGAGGCTCAGCTCGCCGAACGGGCTGGCAATCCACTGCTGCAATCCGGCGTGCAGGGGTGCGTAGATGTATTGGTTCACCAACTCGGCGGTGTCCAGGGATTGGCTCGGGCCGGGCCAGGCCAGCACCGCGTCGATGACGTTGGAGAACAGCTTGTCGGTGGCCGGATCGAGTTGGTCGGTGAAGGACTGCACCAGCGCCATCAGGCTGCCCAGGTCGAGCCCGCCTGCCGCACTGCCGGCGACCTCCACCGGTGCCGCGGCGTCGAGCAGCCAGTCCCAATCCGCCTGCGCGGGGGCGGCGGCCAGCATCGGGGTGAGGCCGACGACCAGGGCGCCTGCTGCGGCAGCGGCCATCTGGGAGGGGGAGGAGGCGAGGCTGCGGGTGCTGCCCCGCTTGAGTGCACGCATGGCTCTGGCTATCTCCCCAAGTAGGAATTAACAGTTTCTACTTAGGGAACTGTAAGCCACGGGGGGTCGACGGCGGTATCCCACCGGGCCGATCACCAGAGGTAGGGCAGCAAACGGTAACGGACGCGCCGGGTGTATTCGCGATACCCACTGAGCTCCTGGTTCAGCAACTGCTCCTCATCGAGGATCCGCACCACCAGGATGGGCAGGCTGATCAACGTGCCGGCCAGTCCCCAGTACGAGCCGAGCGCCAACGCGAGACCGACCATGGTGACCAGCAGGGAGAAGTACATCGGGTGCCGGACCAGGCCGTACATGCCGGTCGCAATCACCGGCTGGTTGTCCTCGACGGTGATGTTGGCTGCGGCGTAGCCGTTCTGCACGACGGCCAGGATGCCCAGGCACAGCCCGAGCACCACCACGACCTGGCCCAGCACCGACACGGCTGTCGGCGGCGCCGACCAGCCGAACCGGTGATCCAGTGCGCTGATCACGAACACCGAGCCGAACGCTGCGATCAGGGCCGTGCTGGCCAGCTTCTGCGCCAGCCGGGTTTCGGCCTTAGGTCCGCCACGCAGCCGCCGCTGCAACACCGCTGGATTGGTGAGACCCCAGTAGATGCAGCACGCGATGCTGATGACGGCGTAGACCGCCAGGAACACCCAGGCCTGCCAGTAGTCGAAAGTGCCTGCCGGCCAGAACAAGAGCAGACCGTAGACGACCGCGGCGATCAGCCCGTAGCCCACGCCTTGACCGATTGCCTTGACATTCATCGGCGTCTCCTTCCGTTGTCACCACACGTAGGGCAGCAGGCGGTAACGCACCCGCGTGGTGTACTCGCGATATCCCCGGAGCTCGTGGGTCAGCAGCTGCTCCTCGTCGAAGATGCGCACCACCAGCACGATCAGCCCGGGTACCAGGAAGACCAACCCCCAATAGGAGCCGAGCGCGAGCGGGACGCCGACCATCAACAGGACGTTGCCGGTGTACATCGGATGCCGGACCACCCCGTACAGGCCCGTCGAGACCAACGTCTGGTCTGCCTCGACCGTGACGTTGGCGGCCGCATAGCCGTTCTGGATGACCACCACCATCGCGACTACCAGCCCGATCGCCACCAGGGCATCGCCCAACAGACAGACCGGCGTCGGCACCGCGGACCACCCCAGCCGGTGATCGATCACGCTGACGACGAACATGGCCGGGAAGCAGACGAAGATGACAGCGATGACGACCCGCTGCAGGGTCCGCTTCTCGGCGGCCGGCCCGAAGCGCATCCGGCGCTCCAGGGCGGCCGGATTGGTGCGGATCAGATACAGGCTGGGAATCCAGGTGGACAGGGCGAAAACCGCGAGGAACACCCAGGCCTGCCAGTAGTGCAGCGTTCCGGCGGGTACGAACAGCAACAGCCCGAAGGCGATCAGACCCAAGGTTGCCGAAAGTAATCCTTTGCCCATGGTTTTCATGCCAGCCTCCTTACGTCGTGAGATCTCTGCGGCGGAATGCCCAGGCGCCCAGCGCGATCAGTGCGGTGTCGATCGCCAACAGCACGATCAGCGGCACAGCACTGAACGTGCCGTTTCCGACCAGCGGGATGTGGCCGAAGGGTTCGAAGTCGATGACCCACTGCGGCAGGCCGGAGATGGGGCCGAGCAGATACAGCGCGACGAAGCCGGTCAGCACCGCCCACGCCGCCGGCGCGACCCTCGGAACGAGCCCGAACAGGGCCACCGCCACGGCCGCGGGGAGCCAGGCCGCCGGCAGTTGCACGGCGGCGCTGCCCACCACCGCAGGCAACTGTCCGCCGATGTCGCCGGCGGCGGTTCCGTAGACGATTCCGGCCACCAGCCCGGCGGCCAGCATCGCAAACGTCGACCCGGCCAGTGCGGCGACCAGATGGCTGGCCAACCAACGGTCTCGCGACAGCGCTCCGGCGAGCAGCGTCTCGCCGCGCGTGGCGGTTTCCTCCTGGTGCAGCCGCAGCACCAGCGACACCGCGAAAGCGGCGGCCACCATGCCCAGCATGCTGAAGGCCACCGCGACGAATGCGTGCTCCAGTGCCGCGGTTCCGCCGAGCCGGATGACGATGTCGCGGGCGCGGTCGCTGCCCACCTCGTCGCCGATGCCGTGCACCACGCTGCCGACCAGCAATCCGTAGAGCAGTAGGCCCGTCGTCCCCAGCAGCAGGGCCCCGCGGTCGAGCCGCCACGCCAGTCCGAACGCACCGCCCAGGGTCGGCGCCGCTCGCCGCGGGCCGGGGCGATCGGCCAGCAGCCCGGCGCCGACATCGCGACGGGCCGCGAGTTGATACGCCAGCCAGATGAGCGCAGCGGTCGTCGCCAGGTGCAGCAGCAACACCCACCAGCGGTCACCGGCGTACGGCCGGACCTGCAGCGACCAGCCCAGCGGCGACAGCCACGACAACCCGCCCGATCCCGCATCGCCCACGGCGCGCAGCGTGAACGCGCCGGCCAGCACGCCGAACGCGGCGCCGCGGGCGAACCGGGCGCCGGGCGACAACTGAGCGGCGACCGCGGCCACGGCCGTGAACACCAGCCCGGAACAGGCCAGCGCGGCCCCGAACGCACACGATCCGGACGCCGGCACGTCGGTGGTCAGCAGCCCAACCGTCCCGATCACCCCGGTGGCCACCGACGCCCCCGCGGCCAACAGCAGCGCGGCGGTCAGCCCGGCGTAGCGGCCCACCGCGGTCGAGTCGATCAACTCGGTGCGGCCGGTCTCCTCGTCGGCGCGGGTGTGGCGGATGACGGTCAGAATCACCGCCACCGCGATGAGCAGATGGAATATCCCGGCCTTCCAGATACCCACCGCACCCAGGGAGTCGTTGTAGACCTGGCCGTACATCGCGCGTTGCGCCGGGCTGGCCATGATGGTCGCGGCCAGGCCGGCGCGGTCGGCGGCGGTGGGATAGATGGCCTGGATGCTGGCGATGTAGACGGTGGCCAGCGGCAGCGACAACAGCAGCACCCACAGTGGCAGCACGATGCGGTCGCGGCGCAGGCACAGGCGCAGCAACCCCAGTGTGCCAACCAGATTCGATCCGCCCCGGCGGTAGTGCGGTGCCGCAGGCTGCGCGACGGCGGTGCTCGCGGTGGTCATGCCCGGACCGTGTCGTAGTGACGCAAGAACAGCTCTTCGAGCGTCGGCGGCCGGCTGGTGAGGCTGCGCACGCCGGCCGCGCCGAGCACCGCGACGAGCTCTGCGAGGCTGGCGCTGTCGACCTGGGCATACAGCACGGTGCCGGAGTAGCGCACGTCCGCGACGCCCGGAATGCGGGTCAGATCACCGGGATCGCGCATCAGATCGGCCTGAATCGAGGTGCGGCGCAGGTGTCGCAGGGATTCCAGCGAACCACTTTCGACGACGCGCCCGGCCCGGATGATCGTCACCCGCTGGCACAGCGTCTCGGTCTCGGCCAGGATGTGGCTGGACAGCAGGACAGTGGCGCCGCGACGGCTCGCCTCGGCGACGCACTGCTGGAATACGTTCTCCATCAAGGGGTCCAGTCCGCTGCTGGGCTCGTCGAGTACGAGCAGGCGGGCGTGTGAGGAGAAGGCGGAGATCAGCGAGACCTTCTGGCGGTTGCCCTTGGAATAGGTGCGGGCCTTTTTGCTCGGGTCCAGGTCGAAGCGTTCGATCAACTCGTCGCGGCGGCGCTCGTCGATACCGCCGCGCATCCGCGCCAACAGGTCGATGATCTCGCCGCCGGTCAGTGCCGGCCACAAAGTGACATCGCCGGGCACGTAGGCGATCTCGCGGTGCAGCTCGACCGCGTCGGTCCAGGGATCACCGCCGAGCAGCCGGACGGTTCCGCCGTCGGCCTTCACCAGGCCCAGCAGGACGCGGATCGTGGTGGATTTGCCGGCGCCGTTGGGGCCGAGAAAGCCATGCACCTCACCGCCGTAGACGGTCAGATCCAGTCCGTCGAGCGCTTTGACTTGGCCGAAGTTCTTCTCCAGTCCGCGGATTTCGATTGCCGGCCAATGGTTGTCAGGTCGCATCGGTTCCCCCTTGTTCGGTCGCCAGGAAAGCGTCGTACATGGTGCGGTCGGTCATCAGGCCCTCGGTGTACAACTCGAGTGCGGGTAGCACCATGTCGCGGGCGTAATCACGTAGCACGGCCCGCAGATCGGTCGGGTTCTCGTGCATCTGCAGATACAGCAGGAATCCGCCGCCGTTGTTCATGGCCAGGAAGCGGGCCCGGGCTTTCGGGTCGCGGCTGGGTTTGAGGGTGCCGGCGCGGACGCCCTCGTCGAGGTAGCCCTCGGCGTTGTCGATCATCCTGCGCCACAACGTGTCTGCCAGCTCGCCGCCGGACTGCATGCTGCGGACCAGGTAGGCCATCATCGACGCATAGGACTCGATCTCGGCCATCGCGGCGAACCAGGTTCCTGGGTCGGCCGAGCGCATCGCCTCGGATTTGCCGCTGCGGATCTCTTCGGCGACGAACTCGTCGCAGGCCCTGCGCAACCCTTCTTTGGAGCCGAAGTGGTGGATGACCAGGGCGGCGCTGACTCCGGCGGCCTCGGCGATGGCCCGGACGCTCACGCCGAAGCCGTGCCGTCCGAACTGGTCGATGGCCGCATCGCGGATTTTCGCCGCCGCCGTCAGGTCCGCTGAACGCATGTTCAATACGCTAAACACGCGTTCAGTGCAGTGTCAAGCATTTGCCGCACCCAGCCGCGAGGGTGCGTGCCACCCGGCCGCGAGGGTGCGTGTTTGTACGCCTCAACGCGGCGTGTCGCGTACAAACACGCACGCTCGCGCCATGGGGGGCGAGTGGGGGTGAGGCGTCTTGGTCAGTCGCGGACGGCGGCCAGCAGCCCGTCGCCCAGCGGAATCAGCGCCGGGGTCAGCCGCTCGTCCACGGCGATCAGCCGGGCGGCTTCGCGTACCGCAAGCACTTCGGCGTCATTGGCCGCCGGGTCTCCGGCCCGGCCGCCCAACGCGGCCCGGTGCACCACGACGACGCCGCCGGGCCGCAGCAACCGCACGGCCTCCAGTACGTAGCCGGGCTGGTCGATCGGTTCGGCGTCGACGAACACCAGGTCGTAGGACGCATCGGCGAGACGGGTCAGGACCTCTTGGGCGCGGCCGCTGATGAACCGGGTTCGGCCGGGCCCGATGCCGGCGTCACCGAACGCCTGCTTGGCTGTGCGCTGGTGCTCGGGCTCGATGTCGATCGTGGTCAGCACACCGTCTTCGCCCATGCCCGACAGCAGCCAGAGCCCACTGACGCCGGCCCCGGTGCCCACCTCGACCACTGCCTTGCCGCCGCTGAGCTTGGTCAGCAGGCTCAACAATGCGCCGACCGCGGCGCTGATCGAGCCGACGCCGATCTCTCCGGCCCGGTCGCGGGCCGCCGCCAGCACCGCGTCCTCGGTCATGGAGTCCTCGGCGTGCGTCAACAGCGCATCGGCTCGACTGCGCGGCGGCTCCCCCGGAGTGTCGTCAGTGCTGGCCATGTCCGCAGCGTAGGACAAGGCGCTTCGGGGCCGCGAACCGGCGCGCCCGCCCGACACGCCCGGGGCACGGCCCGTGTCCGAACTGTTACCTGGACGTATAACCGCACTGCGCGGGCGATTCGAACACAGGTTCACAGTCCGCGTTCAGTGACAGCACAGAGCGGACATACAGCGATAGGCAACGGTATCGGCATGGAACGAGGTATGAACCGGCCTCGAGACGCTCGGAATACGAGGGGCCCGTTGCGCGTTGACCGCGATAGTGCGCTGCCGTCGCCTGACGGCGGCCTCGAGCTGGAGGACGTCGCCATAACCACATTGCTGCCCCCGGTCGCCATGTCGCACCCGACCACCCACTCGGACCGGTACTCCGACACCGACTGGGTCGAACCGTCAGAGGAGGCGCAGGGCACCGCGGTATTCGACGCCACCGGAGACGTCGCGGCGATGCCGTCCTGGGACGAATTGGTGCGCCAGCACGCCGACCGGGTCTACCGGCTGGCATACCGGCTGTCCGGAAACCAGCACGACGCAGAGGATCTCACCCAGGAGACCTTCATCCGGGTGTTCCGTTCGGTGCACAACTACCAGCCCGGAACCTTCGAGGGCTGGTTGCACCGCATCACCACCAACCTGTTCCTGGACATGGTGCGCAAGCGGGGCCGCGTCCGTATGGAGGCGCTGCCGGAGGACTACGACCGGGTACCTGCCGACGAGCCCGACCCCGAGCAGATCTACCACGACGCGCGGCTGGATCCCGACCTGCAGGCGGCGCTGGACTCGCTGGCGCCGGAGTTTCGGGCCGCGGTCGTCCTGTGCGACATCGAAGGCCTGTCCTACGAGGAGGTCGGGGCGACCCTCGGCGTGAAGCTGGGCACCGTGCGCAGCCGCATTCACCGGGGCCGTCAGGCTCTGCGCGACTATCTCGCCGCCCGGGCCAGCCAGCGTGACGGTTCGGCCTTCGGCGGTGTCGCGGCCGGCTGAGCTCGGCTCGGCCCTGGGTTTCCACGTCCGTGAGCGGTATCGCGCTACATTCTTATTGGGCCTTTATTCCGCCCGATTGAGTACTGATGTGGGTATGCGACAGGAGAGGAGTCCGGTGTGACGGACCGCGGAGGTGTCTTCCGTCGCGCGTTCTCCTGGCTGCCCGCTCAGTTCGCCTCGCAGAGTGATGCGCCGGTCGGTGCCCCGCGGCAGTTCGGGTCCACCGAACACCTCTGCAGCGAGGCGATCACCGCCTACGTCGACGGTGAGCTGCGGATGAACGCCCACCTGCGCGCGGCCCACCACCTGTCGCTGTGTCCCGATTGCGCGGCCGAAGTGGAATACCAGGGTCGGGCACGCTCGGCCCTGCGCGATTCGCATCCGATCCGGATCCCTTCGGCGCTGCTCGGCCTGTTGGCCCAGATCCCCGAGTCCCCGGCCGATTGTTCGCCCGACGAGCCGACCAGGCCGATGTCCGCCCGGTTCGACGACGGCAAACCTCAAGAACGTCGTAAACGTCGGTAAGGTGGATCTCCAGCGGCGTTAGCGCCCGGTGATGCTGTGCTCGCGGAGCCCGGAAGCGACCCAGGGCTGGACCCGGAAGAGGAATAGGTGAGCTCCAACAACGAGAACGCCGGCGGTAACCGCTTGGCTCCGCGCCCCGTCTACCGGCCCCCTGTGGACAATGCGTCCCAAAAGGCCTTCGGTCGGCCCGACGGGGTGCCTGGTTCGTTCACTCCCGCCGATGTACGGCCCAAGAAGTACCGCGAGCAGGGTGAGTTCACCCCGCGCGATCTGCCGCCGGACCCGGTGCTCAAGGAGGCCTTCAGCCGGCCCTACGGCACCGGTCCCTCGTTGCAGCGTCATCCTGCCGATGCCGGCGCGCTGGGCCGCAACGGCAAACCGGAGGGGCTGGAAGACACCGGCGACCCGTGGCGTGACCCCGCCGCCGGTGCCGCCCTCGGTGCACCAGCCGTCGTCCCGCCCAAGCCGCGGGCGGCCGGCGAATTGGGTGGCCGCCTGGGTGTGCGCGACGTGCTGTTCGGCGACCGGATCTCTTACCGCGCGCTGGCCACGCTGGCCGCGATCGCGCTGGCGATCGGCATGGTCGGCGGCTGGGTCGGACGTACCACCGCGCAGGTGGTCGAGGCGTTCACGACGTCGAAGGTGACATTGTCGACCAAGGGCAACGCCGAGGAGCCGGCTGGGCGGTTCGCCAAGGTCGCCGAGGCCATCGCCAATTCGGTGGTGACCATCGAGTCGGTCAGCGACGACCAGGGCATGCAGGGTTCGGGTGTTGTCATCGACGGCAAGGGCTACATCGTCACCAACAACCACGTCATCTCCGAAGCCGCCAACAACCCCAGCAAGTTCAAGACCACGGTGGTGTTCAACGACGGCAAAGAGGTGCTGGCCAACCTGGTCGGGCGCGACCCGAAGACCGACTTGGCCGTGCTCAAGGTCGACAACGTCGACAACCTGTCGGTGGCCCGTCTCGGCGACTCAGACAAGATCCGGGTCGGTGACGAGGTCATCGCGGCGGGCGCGCCGCTGGGACTGCGCAGCACCGTGACCCACGGCATCATCAGCGCTGTACACCGGCCGGTGCCGCTCTCCGGTGACGACTCCGACACCGACACCGTCATCGACGCGGTGCAGACCGATGCCTCGATCAACCACGGCAACTCCGGTGGTGCGCTGATCGACATGGATGCGCAGCTGGTCGGGATCAACACTGCCGGAAAGTCGTTGTCCGACAGCGCCAGCGGGCTGGGGTTCGCCATTCCGGTCAACGAGATGAAGACCGTCGCCGAGGCGCTGATCAAGGACGGCAAGATCGTGCACCCCACGCTGGGGGTCAGCGCCCGCTCGGTCAGCAACGCCATCGCGTCGGGTGCGCAGATCGCCAACGTCAAGGTGGGCAGCCCCGCGGAGAAGGGCGGCATGCTCGAGAACGACGTGGTGGTCAAGATCGGTGACCGCAGCGTTGCCGACGCCAACGAATTCGTCGTGGCGGTCCGCAATCTGACCATCGGCAAGGAAGCGCCCGTCGAGGTGGTCCGTGACGGGCGGCATGTGACGCTGACGGTGACCCCCTCCGCCGACGGTTAGAAGTTCGCTTCGATGTTCGCGAATGTCGGCTGGGGCGAGATGCTGGTCCTGGTGGTGCTCGGGCTGGTGATCCTGGGCCCGGAGCGGTTACCCGGAGCCATCCGGTGGACCGCCGGTGCGCTGCGCCAGGCCCGTGACTACGTCACCAACGCGACCGACCAGCTGCGCGACGAGATCGGTCCGGAGTTCGAGGACCTGCGGGCGCCGCTGAGCGAATTGCAGAAGTTGCGCGGCATGACACCGCGCGCCGCGCTGACCCGGCATCTGCTCGATGGGGACGATTCACTGTTCACCGCGGTCGGTTCGCTGGCCGCTGAGCCGCGCCCGATGCCGCCGGCACCGGCCGTGGTGCCCGAGCCGGGTGCACCGGCTCCCTTCGACACCGACGCGACCTAGGGTCCGCGCTGCCGGGGCGCGGCCGTGAGGGTCAGCGCCGGGCGCCGGTGTCCAAGCCCAGCGACATCCCGACCAGTCCGCGTCGGCGGGTGGCCAGCTGATCGGCGATCTTGCGCAGTTCCTTGCCCGCCGCCGAGTCCGGCGAGAGCACCACCGGGGATCCGGAG
This sequence comes from Mycobacterium sp. SMC-19, assembly GCF_045310815.1. NCBI lineage: Bacteria > Bacillati > Actinomycetota > Actinomycetes > Mycobacteriales > Mycobacteriaceae > Mycobacterium > Mycobacterium sp. SMC-19. The sequence continues at coordinate 10,593 of NZ_JBJIAM010000017.1, forward strand.
TCGCCGCCGGTCACCATCTCGCTGTCGATCGGCACCTGGCCGAGCAGCGGCACGTCACGGCCCATCGCCCGGGTCAGCCGCTCGGCGACCCGCTCGCCGCCGCCCTCGCCGAACAGGTGCATGGTGGAGCCGTCGGGCATGGCCAGCCCGGCCATGTTCTCCACCACCCCGACGACCTGCTGGCGGGTCTGCAGGGCGATCGCCCCGGCGCGTTCGGCCACCTCCGCGGCCGCCTGCTGCGGGGTGGTCACCACCAGGATCTCGGCCGACGGAACCAGCTGGGCCACCGAGATCGCGATGTCGCCGGTGCCTGGCGGCAAGTCCAGCAACAGCACATCCAGGTCGCCCCAGTAGACGTCGGCGAGGAACTGCTGCAAAGCCCGGTGCAGCATCGGGCCACGCCACACCACCGGCGTGTTGCCCTGGGTGAACATCGCGATCGAGATCACCTTCACGCCGTATCCGATCGGCGGCATGATCATCGAGTCGACCTGGGTGGGCAGGGCGGTGACACCCATCATCCGCGGCACCGAGTGGCCGTAGATGTCGGCGTCGAGCACCCCGACGGACATACCGCGTTCGGCCAGCGCGACCGCGAGGTTGACCGTCACACTGGATTTGCCGACCCCGCCCTTGCCTGAGGCGATCGCGTACACCTTGGTCAGCGAGCCCGGCTGGGCGAACGGGATGACCGGCTCCTTGGCGTCGCCGCGCAGCTGTTTGCGAAGCTCGGCGCGCTGCTCGTCGCTGAAGACGTCCAGGCTGACCTTGACGGGCCCGGTGCCGGGCACGTCGTTGATGGCCGTGGTCACCATGTTGGTGATCTCGGCTTTCATCGGACAGCCGGCGATCGTCAGGTAGATCGTGACGTGCACGCCGCGGTCGTCCGCGATCTCGATGCTTTTGACCATGCCCAGATCGGTGATCGGACGCCGAATATCGGGGTCCAGCACGGTGCCCAACGCTGCATAGATCGCGTCGTGCAGGGCTGCAGTGTCATCCTGATTCTCGGACATCGGAATCGAGTCTAAGGCAGTACGGCAGGGCCTCTGCCTGTGAGATCGATCAAGCCGGCGGGACGGCCTGCGGCCCGTCCTGCGGCGCCCCGGCGGAGGCCGCGGGCGGCGGTGGGACGGCCGGCACGTCCGGGGACCCTGGCGGCGCTGGCGCTACCGCGTAGGGCGGCATCGGCGCAGGCGGGGCCTGTGGTGCCTCGGGGGAGCCGAAGGGGGCCGGGGGGACGCCGTTGGGCGGTGCCGTCGGGCCCGGCACGGCTTGGGGTTCCAGACAGATCATTCGGCAGGCCGCCGAGGGACGCGGCAGCTGCTGTTGTTGCTGCTGCTCGGGCGAGGTCATCCACGGCGGCAGCCAGGGCAGATTCGCCAGCTGGGTCTCCAAGCTCGGCTGGCCCAGGTCGATCAGCGACGATTCGGCGGGGTGATTGGCCTGGGACATCCCGTGCATGCTCAGTGATTCCGGCCCGAGCCCTTCCGGGTGTTCCAGGTGCTCGAGGTGCAGGTCCGCGATCGGCGGTGCCGGGCCGACGATCGGCGGCAGGTCGACGGGAGCAACCCCGGTGGCGTAGGCCGCCGCCCAGCCCATCACGTTCTCCGCGTAGGCCATCGAGTTGTTGTAGCGCAGGATCGCGGTCAGGACGTGCGACTGTTCGCGCAGGTTCATCCCGCCGCTGCACAGATAGCGCGCCGCCGCCAGCGTCGCGTCGTAGACGTTCTGCGGATCCGCTCGGCCGTCGCCGTCGCCGTCCGCGGCATACCGCGACCAGGTTCCGGGGAGGAACTGCATCGGGCCCAGGGCGCGGGCGTAGACCACCCGGCCGGGGGCACTGCTGGCCACGATGACTTCGTTTCCGGGCAGTGTGCCGTCCAGCGCCGGGCCGTAGATCGGCTGCAGCACGTTGCCGCGGGCGTCGGTGGCCCCGCCGTTGGCGTGCCCGGATTCGATGCGTCCGATCCCGGCGAGCAGGTTCCAGCTGATCCCACATTCGGGCGCGGCGACCGCCATTTGCTGCTCGGCGTTCTGGTAGGCCGCCAGCGCCGTCTTGGGGATCCCCAAGGTGCCCGGCGCATAGACGACGGCGGCCGGCGGCGCCGACGGGGCACCCGCGGCCACGTGCAGATTCGGCTGCGAGCGGGGTACCGCGACGACGGAGGGGCCCGATGAACGGCCGGACGTGTGCACCGAAGCCGCCAGCGGGGTGATCGCGGCGTTGCGCAGCGGCAACGAGGTCGAGGGCGAGCGGGGCGTGGCGCCCACGGCGCCGGCAAACACCAGCGGGGTGATGAACGCCAGGCCGAAGGCGGGTCGCAGGGCCGAACGGGCCGCCCGCCGCACCCGGGCAGCGCGGGACACGCGTTCCGCTGCGCCGCCCCCAGTTGGCACTCGACCGTCCCTAATTCCGCTGTGGAGAAACCGCTCGGGCTTCGTGAACTAGGTCACCATACCCAACGACGGTCCTGCTGATGACCGTTATCTGGTCCGCGTCACCGGTCAGGACGGTCGCTGCCCGGACTCCGGGGCGGCGGGGTCGGGCTCTGGACGCAAGGTCTCCAGCAGTTCGCGGACCCGCTCGAGTTCGTGGTGCAGGTAGTCGCGAGTGGCGACCTCACCGACCGCCAGCCGCAGGGACGCCAGTTCCCGGGCCAGATACTCGGTGTCGGCTTTGGTCTGCGCGGCACGGCGGCGGTCCTCGTCCAGGCTGACCCGGTCACGGTTCTCCTGCCGGTTCTGGGCCAGCAGGATCAGCGGAGCGGCGTAGGCGGCCTGGGTGGAAAAGGCCAGGTTGAGCAGGATGAACGGATAGGGGTCCCACTTCAGGCTGACCGCGTACACGTTCAGCAGGATCCAACCCACCACCAGCACGGTCTGAATGGCCAGGTAGCGCCCGGTGCCGAAGAACCGCGCCACCGATTCGGTGAACCGGCCCAGTGCGTCGGGATCCATATTCAGGCTGGGCAGCCGTGAGGTGCGGGGTGTGGAGAGCCGCTGTGATGTGGAGCGGTCGGTCACGACGGCCTCCCGGCGAGTTTCGGCCCCAGGTCCGGTTCGGGTGTTTCGCGCCAATCATCCGGCAGCAGGTGGTCCAGCACGTCGTCCACCGTCACCGCGCCCAGCAGGTGATTCTGCTCGTCGAGCACGGGCCCGCAGACCAGGTTGTAGGCGGCGAAGTAGCGGGTCAGCTCCGCCAACGACACCTCCGGGTTCAGCGCCGGCAGGTCGGAGTCGACGAACCCGCCGATGAGTTCGGCCGGTGGCACCCGCAGCAGCCGTTGCAGCGCGACGCAGCCCAGGTAGCGCCCGGTCGGGGTGGCGGTCGGGGCTCGGGTCACGAAAACCAGCGACGACAGCGCCGGGGTGAGGTCGGGGTCGCGCACCCGGGCCAGGGCCTCGGCGACCGACGTGTCGGCGGTCAGCACCACCGGGTTGGTGGTCATCAACCCGCCCGCGGTGTCGGGGGAGTGCTCCAGCAGTCGGCGCACCGGATCGGAGTCGTCGGGGTCCATCCGCGCCAGCAGGGCTTCGGCTTCGGTCGGGTTCATCACGCCCAACAGGTCCGCGGCGTCATCGGGGTCCATCTCCTCCAGGACGTCGGCGGCCCGATCGGCGCCCAACTGGCCCAGCACGACGGCCTGACGTTCCTCGGGCAGCTCCTGCAGGATGTCGGCCAGCCGTGCGTTGTCCAGCGCGTTGATCACCTCGTAGCGCCGCTTGGGCGGCAGCTCGCGGATGGCGTCGGCAACCTCGATCGGCCGCCAGCCCTCGAACTGCTGCAGCAGCTGCGCCACACCCTGCCCGGGCATCGCCAGTGCCGACGGGGTCAGGCCCTGCACGTTGTGCCAGTCCACGATGTGTACGGAGGCGCGCCGGCCCAACCGCCGCGAGTGCCGCACCGCGATCCGTGTCACCAGCCAGTCGCGGGTGCGGCTCTGTTCGATGGCCAGGTCGGTGATCGCCACATCGACGCCGGCCAGTTCCGGCAGCTCCGGGTCGGTGACCCGGACCTTGGTGTCCAGGACCTGGCCGAGCACCAGCGCCTCACCGGGCCGCTGGTTGAACTTGCGCAGGGACACCGTTCCGGTGTTGAGGGTGACCGCGTTGGGTTCGATCGACGCGACCCGCAGAATCGGCACGAAGATGCGTCTGCGGGTGGGCAGCTCCACGACCAGTCCCAGGACACGCGGCTGCTGGCGCACGATGCTGAGACTGACCACCACATCGCGGACCCGGCCCACGGATTCGCCGAACGGGCCTAGCACCAGCATCCGCGCAAGCCGCGCTGCGTAAACCCTGTTGCTCGACGCCATGGTTGAAAGGGTAGGAGTATTTAGGTGACCAACGTGTATCGCCCCCGCCGTACTTGCCTGTCGGTACCTGGCAGCAGCCAGAAGATGATCGACAAGGCCAAGGGCCTATCCGCAGATGAGGTCTTCCTCGACCTGGAGGACGCCGTCGCTCCAGCGGCAAAAGAGCAGGCCCGGACCCTGGTCGCCCAAGCGTTGACCGCGCCGGACTGGGCGGCGCCGCTGCTCGGGGTGCGGGTCAACGACTGGACCACCCCGTGGACGCATGCCGACCTGATCGAGGTGCTCTCGGCGGTTGGTGCCGCTGGCAGCCGACTCGACGTGATCGTGCTGCCGAAGGTGTCGGACGCCTCGCATGTCCAGGCCCTCGATCTGCTGCTCACCCAGCTGGAGACCATCCACGGGCTGCCGGTCGGGCAGATCGGTGTCGACGCCCAGATCGAAGACGCCCGCGGCTTGATGAACATCAACGCGATCGCCGCAGCGCCGCGAGTGCAGGCCTTGGTGCTCGGACCGGCCGACCTGATGGCCAGCCTCAACACCCGCACCCTGGAGGTCGGCGAGCAGCCCGAGGGATACACCGAGGGCGACGCCTACCACCACGTTCTGATGACGATCCTGGTCGCGGCGCGCGCCCACGGGATCGCCGCCGTCGACGGGCCGTATCTGAAAGTGCGTGACGTCGAGGCCTTCCGGCGGGTGGCCGGCCGTTCGGCCGCACTCGGGTACGACGGCAAATGGGTGCTGCACCCCGACCAGATCGCGGCGGGCAACGAGATCTTCAGCCCCCGTCAGTCCGAGTACGACCACGCCGAGCTGATCCTGGAGGCCTACGCGTGGCACACCTCGCACGCCGGCGGTGCTCGCGGTGCGGTGATGCTCGGTGACGAGATGCTGGATGAGGCCAGCCGCAAGATGGCGTTGGTGGTGGCGGGCAAGGGCCGGGCGGCCGGAATGCGCCGTGAGGCACCGCCGTTCACGCCGCCATCGGGCTAGCGGGGTGGGGGCCTAGTTCAGGGCGATCATCGCGAGGATGAACGAGAGCGTCACGGCGACACCGCCTATCGCGGTTCCGGCCACCGCCATGCCGTGACCGGCCTCACCGGTCGACTTGATCTGGCTCAATGCCACGCCGCCGAGGATGACACCGGCCACCCCCAATGGCCAGAACACCAGGCCGAGCAGCGACACGATCAGGGAGCTGACCGCCAGGACGTTGGTCTTCTGCGCCTGGCCCGGATTGAAGTAGCTGCCCGGATACGGCGCGCCGTAGCCCGACGGGGGGTAGCCCGGGGGATTGCCGTAACCCGGCGGTGGATATCCGGGAGGGGCGCCGAGTCCCGGGTATTCGCCCGGGGCGGGAGGTGTGGGTGGCAGGTAGCCGCCGGGCGGCAGGTAATTGCCCGGCGGTTGGGGCGGCGGATAACCGGCCGGAGGCGGCGGGGGGAAGCCGGGCGGCGGATAGCCGGGTGCCGGCGGGTAGCCCTCGAACCCCGACGGGTAAGGCCAGCCGCCCTGGTCGGGCGCGGGTGCACCCGGGTCGGCCCAGGGCTGGTCGGCATTGCCTCGCGGATTCTCGCCAGAATCCCCGCCGGGAGCTGTCATGCTGTTCAACCTAGCCGATGCACCGCGGCCGGCTTGTCGTCCGACAGCCGCTTCCCGGAGCGAGGAGAGAGAAATCCCATGACCAGCCCCTTTCAGCCCGGACAGACTCCCGATCCTCTCGGTGCGGCAAGTGCGCCGGGGCGCCGTGATGTGGGCCGGCTGCCGACCCCGCCGAAAGGCTGGCCGATCGGGGCGTACCCCACCTACGCCGAGGCCCAGCGCGCGGTGGACTACCTGTCCGACCAACAGTTCCCGGTGCACCAGGTGACGATCGTCGGTGTCGACCTGATGCAGGTCGAGCGGGTCACCGGCCGGCTCACCTGGCCCAAAGTGCTGGGCGGCGGCGTGCTGACCGGTGCCTGGCTGGGCCTGTTCATCGGCCTGGTGCTGGGCATCTTCAGTGAAAACCCGACCCAGGCGCTGGTGACCGGCCTGATCGCCGGGGTGTTCTTCGGTTTGATCACCTCATCGGTCCCGTACGCGATGGCCCGCGGTACAAGGGATTTCAGCTCGACCATGCAGCTGGTTGCGGGCCGCTATGACGTGCTGTGCGATCCGCAGAGCGCCGAGCAGGGCCGGGATCTGTTGGCGAAGCTGACGCTCTGACTGCGCGTTGTTGCGTAGCGCCCTCGGGCGGCCTTACCGTCGTGGCACGAAACGGCAACGGGAGGCGGGTGGCGTGGCGAGTCGGCGCGGTCGCGTACGGCGGCTGGGCGCGGCTGCGCTGACCGCACTGACCGTTGCGTCGGCCGGATCGGCCTGCGGTTCGTCCGGGCCGGGCGCCGGTATTCCGGTGATCAGCGTCTACACCCCGGCCAATGACACCGCGACGTTCCGGGTGATCGCGGCGCGCTGCACCGAACAGGCCGGCGGCCGGTACCGGGTGCAGCAGTTCAGCCTGCCGCGCGCCGCGGACGATCAGCGCCTACAGCTGGCGCGCCGGCTGACCGGCAATGACCGCACCTTGGACGTGATGGGCCTGGATGTGGTGTGGACCGCCGAGTTCGCCGAGGCCGGCTGGGCGTTGCCGCTGGCTGAGGACCCGGCCGGCAAGGCCGAGGCCGACGCCGCCGACGACACGCTGCCGGGCCCGCTCGCGACCGCCCGCTGGCACGATCGTCTCTACGCCGCACCGCTGGTGACCAACACCCAATTACTTTGGTACCGGCCGGATCTGATGAAGTCGGCGCCGCCCACCTGGGAAGGTATGGTCGCCGAGGCGGCCCGCCTGCACGCCGCGGGCCAGCCCAGCTGGATCGCGGTGCAGGCCAAGCAGTACGAGGGCTTGGTGGTGTGGTTCAACACCCTGCTGGAAAGCGCCGGGGGGCGGGTCCTAGGCGACGACGGCAAGACCGTCACCCTCACCGATACCGCTGAGCACCGGGCCGCCACCGTTGCGGCGCTGCAAGTCATGAAGGCGGTGGCGACCGCTCCGGGCGCCGACCCGTCGATCACCCAGACCGATGAGGGCACCGCCCGACTCGCGTTCGAGCAGGGCAAGGCGGCGCTGGAGGTCAATTGGCCCTTCGTGCTGCCGTCCATGCTGGAGAACGCCGTCAAGGGCGGGGTGGGGTTCCTTCCGCTGCAAGGGCGTTCGGACCTGGCCGGCAGCATCAACGGCATCGGCGCTTTCGCGCCGAGCGACGAGCAGTACCGCATTGCCTATGAGGCCAGCCGCAACGTGCTCGGGTATGCGCCGTATCCGGCGGTGCTGCCGGGACATCCGGCCAGGGTGACACTCGGTGGATTGAACCTGGCGGTGGCCAGGACCACCCGGCATCGTGCCGAGGCGTTCGACGCGGTGCGCTGTCTGCGAAATGCGGCGAACCAGAAGTATGTCGCGATCGAAGGGGGGCTGCCCGCGGTGCGCGCCTCGGTGTACGCCGACCCGCAGTTCCAACAGAAATACCCGCAGCACAACGTGATCCGTCAGCAACTCACCGACGCCGCGGTGCGCCCGGTGACGCCGGTCTATCAGGCGGTGTCCACCCGGATATCGGCGACGCTGGCGCCCATCAGCGCCATCGACCCGGAGCGCACCGCCGATGAACTCACCGTGCAGGTGCGCAAGGCCATCGACGGTAAGGGACTCATCCCGTGACCCGCGCCGATGACGTCCGTTCACAGCGCCGGCTCGCGGTGGCGCTCGTTGCGCCGGCGGTGATCCTGATGCTGGCCGTGACGGCCTACCCGATCGGTTACGCGATCTGGCTGAGCCTGTTGCGCTACAACCTGGCCACTCCCGGGGACACCGCCTTCGTCGGCCTGGCCAACTATCAGACCACCCTGACCGACTCGTATTGGTGGACCGCGTTCGCGGTGACGCTGGGTATCACCGTGGTCTCGGTGGCCTTCGAATTCGTCTTCGGCCTGGCACTGGCACTGGTGATGCACCGCAGCTTGTTCGCCAAGGGGATGGTGCGCACTGCGGTGCTGGTGCCGTACGGCATCGTCACGGTCGCGGCCGCCTACAGCTGGTATTACGCCTGGACTCCGGGGACCGGTTACCTGGCCAATCTGCTGCCCACCGGTAGTGCGCCGCTGACCCACCAGCTGCCGTCGTTGGGGATCGTGGTGCTGGCCGAGGTGTGGAAGACGACGCCGTTCATGGCGCTGCTGCTATTGGCCGGGCTGGCGCTGGTGCCCGAGGAACTGCTCAAGGCGGCCCAGATGGACGGCGCCGGCGCCTGGCGGCGGCTGGTCACCATCATTCTGCCGATCATGAAACCGGCGATCCTGGTGGCGTTGCTGTTTCGCACGCTGGACGCTTTTCGGATCTTCGACAACATCTACGTGCTAACGGGCGGCTCCAACCGCACCGGCTCGGTGTCGATCCTGGGCTACGACAACCTGTTCAAGGGATTCAACGTGGGCTTGGGGTCGGCGATCTCGGTGTTGATCTTCATCTGCGTGGCACTGATCGCGTGGGTGTTCGTCAAGGTGTTCGGTGCCGCGGCGCCGGGGTCGAGCCAGAAATGACCGAGCTTCGCCGCCGCACCGCGTGGCTGATCATTGACCTGGTAGTGGTGCTCTACGCGCTGGTCCCGGTGCTGTGGATCTTCTCGTTGTCGCTCAAACCGACGTCAACGGTCAAGGACGGCAAGTTGATTCCTTCGTCGGTGACCCTGGACAACTATCGCGGCATCTTCGCCGGTGATGTGTTCGGCTCGGCGCTGATCAACTCGGTGGGCATCGGCCTGATCACCACGGTGATCGCGGTGGTGATCGGCGCAATGGCCGCCTATGCGGTGGCGCGCCTGGACTTCCCCGGGAAGCGGCTGCTGGTCGGGGCGGCCCTGCTGATCGCGATGTTCCCCCAGATATCTCTGGTGACACCGATTTTCAACATCGAGCGGGCCACCGGGCTGTTCGACACCTGGTTGGGTTTGATCATTCCCTACATCACGTTCGCGCTGCCGCTGGCGATCTACACCCTCTCGGCGTTCTTCTCCGAGATTCCGTGGGACCTGGAGAAGGCCGCCAAGATGGACGGCGCCACTCCCGGTCAGGCGTTCCGCAAGGTGATTGCGCCGCTGGCGGCGCCGGGCATCGTCACCGCCGCGATTCTGGTCTTCATCTTCGCGTGGAACGACCTGCTGTTGGCGTTGTCGCTGACGGCCACCAAGGCCTCGGTCACCGCGCCGGTCGCGATCGCCAACTTCACCGGCAGTTCGCAATTCGAGGAGCCGACCGGATCGATCGCGGCGGGTGCCATGGTGATCACCGTGCCGATCATCGTCTTTGTTCTAATCTTCCAACGACGGATCGTGGCGGGACTGACCTCCGGCGCGGTGAAGGGATAAGCCGATGGCAGAGATCGAACTCGTCCACATCACCAAGAGCTACCCCGATGGCGCGGTGGCGGTGAAGGATCTGTCGCTGAGCATCGCCGACGGGGAGTTCATCATTCTGGTGGGGCCCTCGGGCTGCGGAAAATCCACCACGCTGAACATGATCGCCGGTCTGGAGGAGATCTCGTCGGGGGAGTTGCGCATCGGGGGCCAGCGCGTCAACGAACGTGCACCCAAGGACCGCGACATCGCGATGGTGTTCCAGTCCTACGCGCTCTATCCGCACATGTCGGTGCGGCAGAACATCGCTTTCCCGCTGACCCTGGCCAAGATGAAGAAGCCGCAGATCGCCGAAAAGGTGGCGGAGGTGGCCCGAATCCTGGACCTGAGCGAGCTGCTGGATCGCAAGCCGTCGCAGCTCTCCGGCGGCCAGCGTCAACGCGTCGCGATGGGGCGGGCGATCGTGCGGCACCCCAAGGCATTTCTGATGGACGAGCCGCTGTCTAACCTCGACGCCAAGCTGCGGGTGCAGATGCGTAGCGAGATCGCCCGGTTGCAGCGCAGGTTGGGCACCACCACCGTCTACGTCACCCATGACCAGACCGAGGCGATGACGCTCGGCGACCGGGTGGTGGTGATGCACGGTGGGATCGCCCAGCAGATCGGCACGCCCGACGAGCTCTATGAGCGCCCCGCCAACCTGTTCGTCGCCGGATTTGTCGGCTCTCCGGCGATGAACTTCTTCCCGGGCACGTTGACCGCGAGCGGCGTGCGGCTGCCGATCGGGGAGGTACCGCTCGACGCGGCGACTCGCGAGTCGATCGGCAGGCATCCCGCACCTGCCGGCGGTGAGGTGGTCATCGGGGTGCGTCCGGAGCATCTCGGCGATGCTGCCCTGCTCGACGACGCCGGGCGCGGTGCCGCGGTGCGGTTCGCGGCCCGTGTCGATCTCGTCGAATCGCTGGGCGCGGACAAGTACCTGTACTTCACCCCGAACGTATCCGGCGACGCGCCCGCCGAAAACGATCTGGTGGCCAGGGTTCCCGCGGCGTCGAAGGCGTCCGGCGGGCAGCCGATCGAGCTGGCGCTGCAGCCCGACAAGGTGGTCGTGTTCGACGCCAAGACCGGGGTGAACCTGACCGTGCCGCCGGCCGCGTGATGAGCGACGATCTGGATCGGGTGCGTGAGCATGTCCGGCGGCACTTCGCGGACGTCGCCGAGCCCGACGCGGCGCGGGTGACGTTTCTGGGTGTCGAGCCCATCGAGGTGTTGCGGTTCGGGCCCGGACCCGACCGGATGGTGCACTACGTCTCGGCGGGCTGCTCGCGTCACCCCATGGGTGACCCCGGCCAGCTGCTGGCCGACCCGGTGCACGGCCCCCGGGCCGAAATCGTTGTGAGCCTGCGTTCTTCGGGTTCTGACACCGGGCTGGCCCGCAGCCTCGCTGCGGTAGCGGCCGCGCCGGTGGTCGAAGGGGTGGTGCTGGTGCCCGATGCACTGATCGATCTCGGGGGGCCGCTGTGGACCGGGCCTTCGGGTCCGGTGCCGTTCACCGCGGTGCTGCTGGGCGACAGCGACATCGCCGAGTTGGCGTTGGCCCCGCCGCGAGAGCCGGTGCGGTTTTTGTCGGCCATCCCGATCACCGCGACCGAGGCCGCATGGGTGCGGCTCAAGGGCGCCGAGGCCATGCGGGAGGCCTGGCGCTCCGACGGTGTGGACGTCTTCGATCCGGCCCGCCCCGCGTCCGCGCCGGCCTAGCGGCGTGTTCCCTCCGGCGAGCGGGCGTGTTTGTACACCGACACGCCGAGAAATCCGTGCAATTGTGCACGCTCGCACCCGGGTGTGAGCGTGCACAGTTGCACAACCGCAGCGGCGTGTCGGTGTACAAACACGCCCCCTCGCGGGGATGAGCCCTCGCGGGGATGAGCCCTCGTGGGGATGGCTCAGAGCCAGCCGTTGCGGCGGAACGCGCGGTAGAGCATCGCGGAGATCACGCCCATGCCCGCCACCACCATCGGGTAGCCGAACGCCCAGTGCAGCACCGGCATGCGGTCGAAGTTCATGCCATAGATTCCGGCGATCATGGTCGGGACGGCGATGATGCCGGCCCAGGCCGACATCTTGCGCATGTCGGTGTTCTGTTGCATGCCCACGCGTGCCAGGGCGGCCTGCACCAGCGAGCTGAGCAACTCGTCGTATCCGGCGATCTGCTCGGCGGCACGGGTCTGGTGGTCGGCGACGTCACGCAGGTAGCGCCGCACCTCTTTGGAGATCAGATCCCGGTATACGGTCTGCATCCGCTCGAAGGGCACGGACAGGGGTGCGACCGCGCGCCGCAGCTCGACGACTTCGCGCTTGATCTGGTAGATCGGTTCGACGTCGGTGCGGGCGCCCGGCGCGAACGCCGCCTCCTCGATGACGTCGATGTCGCTTTCCATGAGGTTGGTCACCTCGACGTAGCGGTCCACCACATAGTCGGCGATGGCATGCATCACCGCGAACGGCCCCAGTCGCATCTGCTCGGGATCGGTGTCCATCCGCTTGCGGACGTTGGCCAAGCCGCTGTGCTCACCGTGCCGGACGGTGACCACGAAGTTCTTGCCGACGAAGATCATGATCTCGCCCGTTTCGACGATCTCGCGCGGCAGCACCGCCGATTCGTGCGGCACATAGTTGACGGTCTTGAGTGCCAAGAACAGGGTGTCGTCGTAGCGCTCCAGCTTGGGCCGCTGATGTGCCTGAACAGCGTCTTCGACGGACAGCGGGTGCAGTTGGAAGGTGGTGGCCACGCCCTGCATCTGCGCCTCGCCCGGCTCGTGCAATCCGACCCAGACGAACGCCTCTCGGCCACCCGCCTCGAGCTCGCGCACCTTGGCCCGCGCGCCGGCGGGGGTGAATTCGCCGGGAATCCGCTCGCCGTCTGCATAGACACCGCAGTCGACCAGCACTCGGGGTGTCGGGTCTTGCAACGCCGTCATGGCCGATCTCCCTCCGGCGCAGGTGCCGGTCAAATGCTACGCGTCCGGAGCCAACGTGCACGGTGAGCGCGATGCAGGGCCGGAGGTCCCCGAGTTTCGATGACGACGCCGGTGCGCTAGTTTCGAGCCGGACCAAACCCAGACCAGTCGAACTCGTTCGAGGAGCACTTGACGTGAGCAAAACCCCACTCAAGGTGGCCGTCACCGGCGCCGCCGGCCAGATCGGCTACAGCCTGTTGTTCCGCCTGGCCAGCGGCTCGTTGCTGGGCCCCGATCAGCCGATCGAACTGCGCCTGCTGGAGATCGAGCCTGCCCTCAAGGCGCTCGAGGGTGTCGTCATGGAACTCGACGACTGTGCCTTCCCGCTGCTGTCGGGTGTGCAGATCGGCTCGGACGCGAACAAGATCTTCGACGGCGTGAACTTGGCGCTGCTGGTGGGCGCCCGCCCGCGCGGCCCGGGCATGGAGCGCAGCGACCTGCTCGAGGCCAACGGCGCGATCTTCACCGCGCAGGGCAAGGCCCTCAACGCGGTCGCGGCCTCCGACATCCGGGTGGGTGTGACCGGCAACCCGGCCAACACCAACGCGCTGATCGCGATGACCAACGCCCCCGACATCCCCAACGAGCGTTTCTCCGCGCTGACCCGCCTGGACCACAATCGGGCGATCTCGCAGCTGGCCGCCAAGACCGGCGCCAAGGTCACCGACATCACCAAGATGACGATCTGGGGCAACCACTCCGCGAGCCAGTACCCGGACCTGTTCCACGCCGAGGTCGGTGGGCGTAACGCCGCCGAGGTCGTGAACGACCAGGCCTGGATCGAGAACGACTTCATCCCCACGGTCGCCAAGCGTGGCGCGGCGATCATCGACGCCCGTGGCGCCTCGTCGGCCGCCTCCGCCGCGTCGGCCACCGTCGACGCTGCGCGGAGCTGGTTGCTCGGCACTCCCGACAATGACTGGGTGTCGATGGCCGTGGTCTCCGACGGCTCCTACGGTGTGCCGGAGGGCCTGATCTCGTCGTTCCCGGTCACCACCAAGAACGGTGACTGGAGCATCGTGCAGGGCCTGGAGATCGACGACTTCTCCCGCGGCCGGATCGACGCCTCGACCGCCGAGCTGGCCGAGGAGCGCGAGGCTGTCACCGGACTGGGCCTGATCTAAGGTCTTGGGCCCGGCGGGCCGACCTCCTGCGCCAGCTGTACGCGGGAGGTCAGCCCCCGCTTGGTGTAGACGTGGGTCAGATGCGTCTGCACGGTGCGCGCTGAAACGAAGAGCCGAGCGGCAATGTCCTTGTTCGGCGGTCCTTCGCCGACCAATCGGGCGACGTCGACGTCGGTTGTGGTGAGCGAGGTCCAGCCGGGTTTGCTTCGTAGTGGTCCCGCTCAGCCCGCTCGGGTTCGCCTCGAGCAAACGCAAGGCGCCCACGCGGTATTCGGTCCCATGATCCGGTACCAGCCCGTCGCTGCGGAGACGCCGTCATCGGCCCCTTGCTGTGCCGCAGGAAGATCGCCGAGCACTAGCGCAGTTTCGGCTCGGCGCCAAGCGGAATATGGCGGCAACCTGGCTGTAGACGCCGATGTGATGCCGGCAAATCATCAGCGAAAGCGCGTGGCTGCGCATGCGGGATGCCTTGGCTGCCCCCAGCCGATCGAAAGAATGTAAAACCAGCGCAGTACCCTGGCCTATCGATGCCCGAGAAACTTGCGAACATGGCCAACAGCTCGCCGATCGTCATCGGAGACGAAGAGATCTTCGAAGCCCACACGGGCGGGAAGATCTCAGTCGACCTCAAAACCCCGTTGGACAGCCAGCGCGCGTTGTCGATCGCCTACACCCCGGGTGTGGCGCAGGTCAGTCGCGCCATCGCCGCGGACCACACGCTGGCGGCCCGCTACACCTGGGCGCACCGGCTGGTGGCCGTGGTCAGCGACGGTACGTCGGTGCTCGGGCTGGGTGACCTCGGGCCGACGGCGTCGCTGCCGGTGATGGAGGGCAAGGCCGCGTTGTTCAAGACGTTCGCCGGCCTGGACTCCATTCCGATCGTGTTGGACACCAAGGATCCGGACGAGATCGTCGAGACGCTGGTGCGGCTACGCCCGTCGTTCGGGGCGGTCAACCTGGAGGACATCTCGGCGCCGCGCTGCTTCGAGATCGAGCGGCGTGTGATCGAGGCGCTGGACTGCCCGGTGATGCATGACGACCAGCACGGCACCGCGATCGTGGCGTTGGCGGCTCTGCTGGGTGCGGCCAAGGTGCTCGACCGCGACATTGCGTCGCTGCGAGTGGTGGTCTCCGGTGCCGGCGCCGCGGGTGTGGCCTGCGCGAACATCCTGCTCTCGAGGGGCATTTCGGAGATGATCGTGCTGGATTCGCAGGGTGTGCTGCACCCGGAGCGCTCCGGCATGAACGACGTCAAGCTGGAGCTGGCGCAGCGGACCAATCCTCGTGGCCTGACCGGCGGCCTGGCCGAGGCGCTGGCCGGCGCCGACGTCTTTCTGGGCGCATCCGGCGGGGTCGTGCCGGAGGAGCTGATCGCGACGATGGCTCCGGGCGGGGTGGTGTTCGCGCTGTCCAACCCCGACCCCGAGATCCACCCCGACCTGGCGGCCAAGTACGCGGCGGTGGTGGCAACCGGTCGCAGCGACTTCCCCAACCAGATCAACAATGTGCTGGCCTTCCCCGGGGTGTTCCGTGGTGCGCTGGACGCCGGTGCGCGCCGCATCACCGAGGCGATGAAGTTGGCTGCAGCAGAGGCGATTTTCTCCGTCGTCGCCGACGAGCTGGCCCCCGACCGTATCGTGCCCAGCCCGCTGGATCCCCGGGTCGAGCCGGCTGTAGCGGCCGCCGTCGCGGCGGCTGTCGACTCCGGGTCGTAGAGCGCACGGTGCCCCGGCCGCGAGGACATCAGCTGCGCCGCCTGGCGCTCGGATGGGCGGCCGTGCTGATCGCCGGTTGTGCTGCCCACCCGGGGCCGTCGTCGTTGAGCGTGGGAATGTCGCCGGATCCGCAATCGCAGGTACTGGGCCACCTGTATGCGAGCGCCCTGCGCGGTACCGGTGCCGCGGTGCGGCTTGAGGCCGTTGCCGATCCTGTTGCCGGGCTGGATGCGGGGGAGTTGACTGTCGTTCCCGGTTTCACCGGCCGCTTCTTGGCGACGTTCGCCCGCGATTCCGCCGCCCGCTCCGATCGGGGTGTCTACTGGGCGTTGGCCGGCGCGCTGCCGGAGGGTCTCGCGGTCGGTGACTACGCCATGACCGCCGAGGACAAGCCCACATTGGCCGTGACGAAGGCGACCGCGACCGCGTGGGGTGGCACCGACCTGGCCGCGCTCGTCAAACATTGCACCGGGTTGACGGTAGGCGCTGTCGCGGGTGCGCGGGCGCCGACAGTGGTGGGCCGTTGCAGCCTGCCGAAGGTGCGCGAATTCCCTGATGAGGCAGCGCTGTTCGCTGCGTTGCAGGCCCGTCAGATCATCGCAGCGTGGACCAGTACTGCCGATCCCGACGTGCCCGAAGGCGCTGTGCTGCTCGCCGACGCACGTCCCGCGTTGATGCGCGCCGAGAATGTGGTGCCGCTGTATCGCCGCAATGAGTTGACCGAAGCCCAGCTGCTGGCGATCAATCAGGTGGCCGGCGTGCTGGACACCGACGCCCTGATCGACATGCGCCGACAGGTGGCCGCCGGCGCCGACCCGCAGGTCGTCGTGGACGCCTTCTTGGACGAGCACCCGCTGGGCAGATAGCGGAACCTACTGTGGCCTGAGTTTGGGGATGCCGAACGAGAACAGGCGTTGGTAGCGCGAGCCCAAGATGCGCACCAGCAGGTCCAAAATCCGCGCGTCGTTTCCGATGAGCACGCGGGCCCGGTTCTTGCTGACGCCGTCGAGGATCACTCGGGCGGCCTCTTCGGCGGTGGTGGAGGCCAGTTTCCGGTCGAAGAAGTCGGCCATGGCCGCCGCGTCCAGACCTTCGGCGACGGTGGCGTTGCGGGCGATGGCGGTCTTGATGCCGCCCGGGTGCACCGTGGTCACCTTGACCGGGTGCTTGTTGATGGCCATCTCCTGGTTCAGCGCCTCGGTGAAGCCGCGGACCGCGAACTTCGCCGCGTTGTAGGCGGCCTGGCCGGGCATGGACAGCAGCCCGAACAAACTGGAGATGTTGATGACGTGTCCGTCGCCGGATTCGATCAGGTGCGGCAGGAAGGCCTTGGTGCCGTTGACCACGCCCCAGAAGTCGACGTCCATCACCCGCTCGATGTCCTTGAACGGGCTGATCTCGACGTCGCCACTGAACGCGATGCCGGCGTTGTTGTAGATCTGGTTGACCTTGCCGAAGTGTTCCTTGACCTCTTCGGCGTAGGCCAGGAACGCTTCCCGCTCGGTGACGTCGAGGCGGTCGGCCTTGACCCGCACGCCTAGCGCGGTCAGCCGGCGCTCGGTCTGAGCGAGCCCCTCGGTATCGACGTCGCTGATCGCCAGCTGCGCTCCCGCGCGGGCCAGCTCGATGGCCAGCGCTTGACCGATACCTGAACCGGCACCGGTGACGACGGCGACCTTTCCGGCGAATCCCTGCATGTGCTCTCCCCGCGGTCGGTGGACCACACGAGCCTATCCGGTACCGCCGGTACCGGGTTGATCGGCCTCGGTGAGCGTGCGCAGTTGTAGTGAATCACGCGGCGTGTTGCGTACAAACACGCACGCTCGCGAGCGGGCGGTACCCCCAGCTCGCCGGGTGGTGACGGTGCCTCAGCCGAACGCCGAGTCGATGATCTCCTGCTGCTCGACCGCGTGCACCTTCGACGACCCCGACGACGGCGCCGACATCGCCCGCCGCGAGATCCGCTTGACCCCGGTCAGCTTCTCCGGCAGCAGCTCCGGCAGCTCCAGGCCGAACCGTGGCCACGCGCCCTGGTTGGCCGGCTCCTCCTGCACCCAGAAGAACTGCTGCGCGTTCGGGTAGCGGTCCAGGGTTGCGGCGAGGCGGCGCTTGGGCAGCGGGGCCAGCTGTTCGATCCGCACGATCGCGATGTCGTCGCGGCCGTCCTTGGCCTTGCGGGCGACCAGCTCGTAGTAGAGCTTGCCGCTGGTCATCAACACCCGGGTGACCTTGTTGCGGTCGCCCACGCCGTCCTCGTAGGTGGGCTCCTCGAGCACCGAGCGGAACTTGACGTCGGTGAAGTCCTTGACGTCGCTGATCGCCGCCTTGTTGCGCAGCATCGACTTGGGGGTGAACACGATCAGCGGACGCTGGATCCCGTCGAGTGCATGGCGGCGCAGCAGGTGGAAGTAGTTCGACGGCGTCGAGGGCATCGCAATCGTCATCGAGCCCTCCGCCCACAGCTGCAGGAACCGCTCGATGCGCCCGGAGGTGTGGTCCGGGCCCTGGCCCTCGTGGCCGTGCGGCAGCAGCAGCACCACGTTGGACAGCTGGCCCCACTTGGCTTCGCCGGAGCTGATGAACTCGTCGATGATCGACTGTGCGCCGTTGACGAAGTCGCCGAACTGCGCTTCCCAGAGCACCAGGGCTTCGGGGTTGCCGACGGTGTAGCCGTATTCGAAGCCGACGGCGGCGAACTCGGACAGCGGCGAGTCATAGACCAGGAACTTTCCGCCGGTCGGGGTGCCGTCGGCGTTCGTGGCCAGCAGCTGCAGCGGGCTGAACTCCGCGCCGTTGGCCTGGTCGATGATCACCGAATGCCGCTGCGAGAAGGTGCCGCGGCGGGTGTCCTGCCCGGACAGCCGGATCAGCTTGCCTTCGGCGACCAGCGAGCCCAGTGCCAGCAGCTCGCCGAACGCCCAGTCCACCTTGCCCTCGTAGGCCATCTCGCGGCGTCGCTCCAGCACCGGAAGGACGCGCGGGTGCACGGTGAAGCCCTCGGGGATCGCCATGAAGGCGTCGCCGATGCGGGCCAGCATCGCCTTGTCGACCGCGGTGTTCAGTCCGCGCGGTACCTGTTGCTCGGACTCCACCGACTCACTCGGCAGCGCGGCGTGCTTCTCCAGTTCGCGGATCTCGTTGAACACCCGTTCCAGCTGACCGTGGTAGTCGCGCAGCGCGTCCTCGGCCTCCTTCATCGAGATGTCGCCGCGGCCGATCAGGTCTTCGGTGTAGCTCTTGCGAACACCGCTCTTGGTGCCGATCACGTCGTACATGTAGGGGTTCGTCATCGACGGGTCGTCGCCCTCGTTGTGCCCGCGGCGGCGGTAGCACAGCATGTCGATGATGACGTCCTTGTGGAACTTCTGCCGGAAGTCCACCGCCAGCCGGGCCACCCAGTCGCAGGCTTCCGGGTCGTCACCGTTGACGTGGAAGATCGGCGCGCCGATCATCTTGGCCACGTCGGTGCAGTACTCGCTGGAACGCGAGTAGTCCGGCGCCGTGGTGAAACCGATCTGGTTGTTGACCACGATGTGGATGGTGCCGCCGACCCGGTAGCCGGGCAGCAGTGCCATGTTCAGCGTCTCGGCGACCACGCCCTGGCCGGCAAACGCGGCGTCGCCGTGCAGCATCATCGGCACGACTGAGAACGGCGGGTCTTCGTCGGTGCCCAACGCGCCCCGGCCCAGCAGGTCCTGACGCGACCGGACCAGCCCCTCGAGCACCGGGTCGACGGCCTCCAAGTGTGACGGATTGGCGGTCAGCGACACCTGAATGTCGTTGTCGCCGAACATCTGCAGGTACACCCCGGTGGCACCCAGGTGGTACTTGACGTCGCCGGAGCCGTGCGCCTCGGCTGGATTGAGGTTGCCCTCGAACTCGGTGAAGATCTGCGAGTACGGCTTGCCGACGATGTTGGCCAACACGTTGAGCCGGCCGCGGTGCGGCATGCCGATGACGACCTCGTCGAGGCCGTGCTCGGCGCACTGGTCGATGGCCGCGTCCATCATCGGGATGACGGTCTCGGCGCCTTCGAGGGAGAACCGCTTCTGGCCGACGTACTTGGTCTGCAGGAAGCTCTCGAACGCCTCGGCGGCATTGAGCTTGCTCAGAATGTACTTCTGCTGCGCCACAGTCGGTTTGACGTGCTTGACCTCGACGCGCTCCTGCAGCCACTGCTGCTGCTCGGGCTCGAGGATGTGGGTGTACTCCACACCGACGTGGCGGCAGTAGGCGTCGCGCAGGACCGACAGGATCTCGCGCAGCTTGCGGAAGTCACCGCCGGGCAGGCCCTCGACCTTGAATTCGCGGTCCAGGTCCCACAACGTCAGGCCGTGACTTTGCACGTCCAGGTCGGGGTGGCTACGGAATCGGGTGTTGTCCAGGCGCAGCGGGTCGATGTCGGCCATCAGGTGCCCGCGGTTGCGGTAGGCCGCGATCAGCTCGACGACGCGGGCGTTCTTATCGACCACCGAGTCCGGGTTGTCCGTGCGCCACCGCACCGGCTCGTAGGGGATGGACAGTTCGAAGAAGATCTCGTCCCAGAACGCGTCCGACAGCAGCATCTCGTGCACTGTGCGCAGGAAGTCGCCCGATTCCGCGCCCTGGATGATGCGGTGGTCATACGTCGAGGTCAGGGTGATGACCTTGCCCACCCCGAGCTCGGCGATGCGCTGCTCGCTGGCGCCCTGGAACTCGGCGGGGTACTCCATGGCGCCGACGCCGATGATCGCGCCCTGCCCGGCCATCAACCGGGGCACCGAGTGCACCGTGCCGATGGTGCCGGGGTTGGTCAGCGAAATGGTCACGCCGGCGAAGTCCTCGGCGGTGAGCTTGCCGTCGCGGGCCCGGCGCACGATGTCCTCGTAGGCGTCGACGAACTGTGCGAAGCGCAGCGATTCCGAGCCCTTGATGGCGGCCACCACCAGGGAGCGCTTGCCGCCGGCACCCTGCAGGTCGATGGCCAGCCCGAGATTGGTATGGGCTGGTGTGACCGCATTGGGCTTGCCGTCGACCTCGGCGAAATGCCGATTCATGTTGGGGAACTGCTTGACCGCCTGCACGATCGCGTAACCCAGCAGGTGGGTGAAGGAGATCTTGCCGCCGCGGGTCCGCTTGAGCTGGTTGTTGATGACGATGCGGTTGTCGATCATCAGCTTGGCCGGCACGGCCCGCACGCTGGTGGCCGTCGGTACCTCCAGGGAGGTGGACATGTTCTTGACCACTGCCGCCGCGGCGCCGCGCAACACCTGAAGCTCGTCGTCGGCGAGCGGCGCGGGAGCCTGGGAGGCGGCGGGCTTGGCGGCTGGGGCCGCCGGGGCCGGGGCCGGCTTGGCGGCCGGGGCCGGAGCGGCCGGGGCGGCTGGGGCTGCCGGTGCCGCGGGGGCGGGAGCTGCAGGCGCGGGGGGAGCCGGTTGCGCAGGCGCAGCCGCCCGGGCCGCGCCGTCTACGCGTTGTGCGTCGGGGGAGTAGTCGGCCAGGAACTCGTGCCAGCTCGGATCCACGGAGGAGGGATCCTCGCGGAATTTGCGGTACATCTCCTCGACTAGCCACTCGTTCTGACCGAAGGGTGAACTGATACCGCTCACGACAGCTTCTCGCCTCGATTCCTGGTCGTTCGGCGTGGCACTTGCGCCCGCGCCCGCCTGCCTTACAAAGGCTAGCCCCTCGGAGATATTCCGCCAGGCGCGCTGCCGATTGTCCGCCGGCCGCGATCCAGCCGACGGCTATGCGGAGTGGGCGTCACCGTCGTGCAGGGCGGGCACCAGGTGCAGGTTCACCGGCCAGCGGCGGGCCGGGGGACCGAACGCCGTGCGGGCGTTGCCGATGATCTTTTTGCCCATCAGGCGGTTCCCGATGGCGCCGATCAGCGCCCCCAGGCCGACGGGCAACAGCTTGCCGAACGCCAGCGCTCCGCGGCGCAGGGTGAAGCGCTTGACGAAGTACCGCAGCAGCCGTGAGTTCAATTCCTTGACCGCCGGAAGCGGGAGCGCGGCCACACCCGCCGAACCTTCGGCGAGCCACGCTCCGCTGGTGCGGCCCGGGCCGAGCAGGTCGGCGAGCGCGCCCTTGCCGTGGTCGCCCACCAACACCGCCAGCACCAGCGCGCGGCGCCGATCCCGGTTATCCACCGGAATGCCGTGGACCTCGGCGACGGACAGCACGAAGAACGCGGTGGCCTCCAGGAAGACCGCGGTCTCCCCGGCAACCGCGGACAGCGCCATCAGGGTGCCGATCGCCGGCACCGCCGCGGTGGCGCCCACCGCGGCGCCGCTGGCCGTCGCCGCTGCCAGGAATCGCTTCTCCAGCTTTGCGATGACCTGTGCCGGGTCGGCATCGGGGTCACTTCGGCGCAGTCGTTCCACATAGGCCCGCACCGCCGGGCCCTGCACCCGCTCGCTGCGCTCGATGACCCGCGCCAACACCCGGGCCGCCATGGTGGGCTTCTCTTCGTCGAAGGTCGGCGCCGGAGCCTGCGCCGGCCGTCGCCGTCGAAAGATGCCCATGGTTGCCTCCCGTTTCGACTCGGTGGTGTTCAGGCTAACGCGCTGGTGATTGTTTACCCGTTTCACCGGTTGTGACCGTCACTTCGCAGCGAACAGCGCCGCGGCGATCCGAGTTGTTCCCGGCATCATCTGTCCGTAGCGTCGGATGAGGTGGCCTGGTGCCCCGAACAGCACAGCGCAGCGATGGGAGGGGCGGCGCTTGAGCAGCACGTACGACGACCCGGAGCGCGCAGTTATCGCACGTTCCGGTCCGGCGCGCTCGGCTGATCCGGTCAACCCCTGGAACGCCCTGTGGGCGATGATGCTCGGCTTCTTCGTGATCCTGGTGGACTCCACGATCGTGGCGGTCGCCAATCCGAGCATCATGGCGGCGCTCGACATCGGCTACGACACGGTGATCTGGGTTACCAGTGCCTACCTGCTGGGCTACGCGGTACCGCTGCTGGTCGCCGGTCGTCTCGGTGACCAGTTCGGGCCCAAGAACCTGTACCTGATCGGGCTGGCGGTGTTCACCGCGGCGTCGCTGTGGTGCGGCCTGGCCGGCGGCATCGAGATGCTGATCATCGCCCGGGCGGTCCAGGGCGTCGGCGCCGCCCTGCTGACCCCGCAAACCCTGACGGTGATCACCCGCACCTTTCCTCCGGAACGGCGCGGCGTGGCGATGAGTGTCTGGGGAGCGACCGCCGGGGTTGCGACGCTGATCGGGCCGCTGGCCGGCGGCGTGCTGGTGGACCGGCTGGGCTGGGAGTGGATCTTCTTCGTCAACGTCCCGATCGGCGCCATCGGCCTGGTCTTGGCCATCGTCTTGATCCCCGAACTGCCGGTTCATCGTCATCGTTTCGACCTGCTCGGCGTCACGCTGTCGGGGGTCGGGATGTTTCTGCTGGTCTTCGCCCTTCAGGAGGGCGAGTCTCAGGGGTGGGCACCGTGGATCTGGGCGCTGATCCTCGGCGGCATCGGCTGCATGGCGGCCTTCGTCTACTGGCAGGCAGTCACCCACGGCGAGCCGTTGGTACCGCTGCATATCTTCCGCGACCTCGACTTCGGGTTGGCCAATATCGGTGTGGCCGTCATCGGGTTCGCCGTCACCGGGATGGTGCTGCCGGTGATGTTCTATGCGCAGGCGGTCTGCGAGATGTCACCGACCCGGTCCGCCCTGCTGACCGCCCCGATGGCGATCGCCAGCGGAGCGCTGGCCCCGGTGGTGGGAAAGATCGTCGACCGCGCCCATCCCCGGGCGGTGGTCGGATTCGGCTTTTCGGTGCTGGCGATCGGGCTCACCTGGCTGTCCATCGAGATGACCCCGCTGACCCCCATCTGGCGGCTGGTGCTGCCGTTCGCGGTGATCGGGGTCGGAATGGCGTTCATCTGGTCGCCGTTGGCGGCCACCGCCACCCGCAACCTTCCGCCGCATCTGGCCGGTGCCGGTTCCGGGGTCTACAACGCGACGCGCCAGGTCGGGGCGGTGCTGGGCAGCGCGGGCATGGCAGCGTTCATGACGTCGAGGATCGCCGCCGACCTGCCGCCGATGCCGGGCGGTCTGCGCCCCGAGCACGCTTCGGCGGTATTGCAGCTGCCCGAGTTCCTGCACGAGCCGTTCGCGGCGGCGATGTCCGAGGCGACGCTGTTGCCGGCATTCGTCGCGCTGTTCGGCGTGGTCGCCGCGCTGTTCATGGTCGGCTATGTCATCGACCCGGCCCGCCGCACGAGCGGGCGGAGTGACCACGCCCGCGATTTCGACGACTTCGATGGTTTCGACGACTTCGATGGCCCCGACGATTTCGACGAGCTCGACGACCTCCCCGATAACGCCAGAGTCCCCGAACGCGTCAGCCTGCCCCGACATTTCCACGCCCTGACTGCCGAACGCGACGTCGACAAACGGACCGAGCCGATCCCGGTCGTCGTCGCACCCAGGGCCCCAGGGGCCCGTCGTCTGCAGGAACCCGCCACCGAGCCGCTGACCGTCGAGATCCCCCGGGCGGCGCCGACGGTGATTGCCGAGCCCGAACCGATATCACTGCACCACAACGGCTTTGATGTCGATGCAGGGCGGCGCGATTTTCGTCCGCTGGCCAACGGGACTCCGGTGCCCGACGTGCTGGCCAAATTCGGGATCACCGGCAACAGTTCGACCCGCCGAAATCGGCACTATCGGGAGGATCCCGACGACACCGACGCCATCGGGCGGCACTCGCGGCACGACAGCTGGTTCTAAAGCGACCGGCTACCGGGTGGTGTTGCCGACGATGTCCACCCCGGTGCCGTTCCAGTGGAATTTCACGATCCCGGCCAGCCCCGGTATGCCGCTGGCGTTTCGCAGGGCCACCGTGTCGCCGGTGGACTGCGCCAGGTCGATGCCGCTGAATCCGTAGGTGTCCGGCACCGCTTGGGGAAGGAACTCGCCGAGGTGAAACAGCACCGCGCGCGTACTCGGGTGGTCGGCGTTGGTGTTGGCCTTGACGATCACCGCCGAGATGTCGGCACACGCGCTGTAGTTGCCGGCCAGCGGCTCCGGGCTCCACGGTTGCTTGCTGCGCGGGTCGTGGGGCAACTCGGAGACGGCCTTGGCGATCGCCGGGGCGGCCAGGTTGACCGCACACGGATCGGCGGGGGACGGGCCGCTCGACGGTGCCGGCGCCGTGGCGGCGGGCGCCTCCGGTGGTGCGGCGGCCGGGCTGGTGTTCTCCGGGGTCTTGGCGACGGTGGAGTCGCCCGAACCACAACCGGCCAGCAGAGCTGCGGCCAGCGCGGCGATCGCTACGGACGGTTTGGCGGCACCTGGCACACCGGGCACCGTACCGTCGACCGGCCGGCGGCCCGGGGAGGCGTGGCCGATCACGGATGTCGGGTCTGCCACTGCCGGCGATCAACAGTGGCGCTAGGCGGGCCTCTTTGCCCGTAGACTGCTAAACGCTATGACCTCGCCTGATGCCCCCGCTGAGCCGTTCCCGGACACCACTGGGTCCCTCGTTGACCCGCCCACCCCAACTTTCGCCGACCTGCAGATCCATCCCTCGGTCCTGAAGGCCGTCGTCGACGTCGGCTATGAGACGCCCTCGGCGATTCAAGCCGCCACCATCCCGGCCCTGCTGGAGGGTTCCGACGTGGTCGGACTGGCGCAGACCGGGACCGGCAAGACCGCCGCGTTCGCCATTCCGATCCTGTCGCGCATCGACACCACCAGCAAAGCCACCCAGGCGCTGGTGCTCGCGCCCACCCGCGAGTTGGCGCTGCAGGTCGCCGAGGCATTCGGGCGCTACGGTGCGCATCTGCCCCGGATCAACGTGCTGCCGATCTACGGCGGCGCGTCCTACACGGTGCAGCTTTCCGGGCTCAAGCGCGGCGCGCAGGTCGTGGTCGGTACTCCCGGCCGGGTCATCGACCACCTGGAACGCGGCAGCCTGGACTTGTCGCACCTGGATTACCTGGTGCTCGACGAGGCCGACGAGATGCTGCAGATGGGTTTCGCCGAGGACGTCGAGCGCATCCTGGCGGACACCCCCGAGTACAAGCAGGTCGCCTTGTTCTCGGCCACCATGCCCTCGGCCATTCGCCGCATCACCAGCCGCTACCTGCATGACCCGGTGGAAGTCACCGTCAAGGCGAAAACCACCACGGCGGAGAACATCACCCAGCGCTACATCGAGGTCGCCGGGCCGCGCAAGATGGACGCCCTGACCCGGGTGCTCGAGGTCGAGCCCTTCGAGGCGATGATCGTGTTCGTCCGCACCAAGCAGGCCACCGAAGAGGTCGCCGAAAAGCTGCGCGCCCGAGGGTTTTCCGCGGCGGCGATCAACGGTGACATCGCGCAGGCGCAGCGGGAACGGACCATCACCGCACTGAAGAACGGCAACATCGACATCCTGGTCGCCACCGATGTCGCCGCCCGCGGACTCGACGTCGAACGCATCTCCCACGTGGTCAACTACGACATTCCCAACGACCCCGAGGCCTATGTGCACCGGATCGGGCGCACCGGGCGGGCCGGGCGCTCGGGAACCGCGCTGCTGTTCGTCAACCCGAGGGAACGCCACCTGCTCCGGTTGATCGAGAAGGTGACTCGGCAGAAGCTGGTCGAAGCGGAGCTGCCCAGCGTCGACGACGTCAATGCTCAGCGGGTCGCCAAGTTCGCCGACGCGATCACCAACCACCTCAGTGCGTCGGGCATCGAGTTGTTCCGCCGCCTGGTCGAGGACTACAGCCGCGAGCACAACGTGCCGATGGCCGACATTGCCGCCGCACTGGCGCTGCAGTCCCGCGACGGCGAGGCGTTCCTGATGGTGGAGCCGCCGCCGGACAAGCGGCGCGAACGCGTCAAGTCGGATCGCGATGGCGGGCGGGACGACCGCAAAGGCGACCGCAAGGGCCCCCCGAAGGACGGGTTCGCCACCTACCGGATATCGGTCGGCAAACGTCACAAGGTCAACCCGGGCGCCATCGTCGGGGCGCTGGCCAACGAGGGTGGCTTGCACCGCAGCGATTTCGGCAACATCAGCATCAAGGTGGACCACTCGCTGGTCGAGCTGCCGGCCAAACTCTCCGGCAAGACTCTCAAGGCGTTGGAACAGACCCGAATTCAGGGCCAGCTGATCAATCTGCGCCGCGAGCGGCCGTCCGGCAAACCCGATCGTCGCGGCGAAGGTGGGTTCCGGAAACGGACCGAATGATCTTGCCGCGCGACGAGGTCGCCCAGGGCGGGCTCGAGCAGGTCGCTGGAGTGGATCGGGTCGCGTCGCTGACCGGCGTGCGTGCGGTCGCCGCGATCCTGGTGGTCGGCACGCATGCCGCCTACACCACCGGCAAGTACACCCACGGCTACGCGGGGTTGCTGGGTTCCCGGATGGAGATCGGGGTGCCGATCTTCTTCGTGCTCTCCGGTTACCTGTTGTTCCAGCCGTGGGTGCGGGCCGCCGCACTCGGGCGGCCGGACCCCTCGGTGCGGCGCTACGCCTGGCACCGGGTGCGGCGCATCATGCCCGCCTATGTGGTCACGGTGCTGCTGGCCTACGTGATCTACCACTACCGCACGGCGGGCCCGAACCCTGGCCACAACTGGATCGGGTTGTTGCGGAACCTCACGCTGACCCAGATCTACGCCGACAACTACATGTTCGGTTACCTGCACCAGGGACTCACCCAGATGTGGAGCCTCGCAGTCGAAGTCGCCTTCTACGTGGTGCTTCCGCTGCTGGCCTATGCAACAGTGGTCTGGCTGTGCCGACGGCAGTGGCGGCCGGGGCTGTTGTTGGCCGGGCTCGCGGCGGCGGCAGCGATCACACCGGCCTGGTTGACGCTCGTACACACCACCGACTTTCTGCCCGACGGTGCCCGACTGTGGCTTCCGGGTTATCTGGCCTGGTTCGTCGCCGGAATGATGCTGACGGTGCTGCAGGCGATGGGCGTGCGCTGCTACGGCTTCGTGGCGATTCCGTTGGCGCTGATCTGTTATCTCATCGCGTCCACGCCGATCGCCGGGGAACCCACCACGTCACCGGCCAAGCTGTCCGAGGCCCTGGTCAAGGCCGGTTTCTACGCCGCTATCGCCGCCTTGATGGTGGCGCCGCTGGCGTTGGGCAACCGCGGCTGGTACGCACGGCTGCTGGCGAGCAGGCCGATGGTGTGGCTCGGGGAGATCTCCTACGAGATCTTCCTGGTGCACCTAGTGCTGATGGAGGTGGTGATGGTGGAGGTGCTGCGCACCCCGGTCTATACCGGGTCGATGCTGGCGCTGTTCGTGGTCACCATGGTGGTCACGGTGCCCGTCTCGTGGCTGCTGCACCGGCTCACCCGGGTGCGGAGTTGAGCCGCCCCGGCGACGGCGCGGTCTCTCGCCCTCCCGCCGAACGTGAAGTTGTCTTCACGCTCACGGGGGCAGATTCATACGGTCAGTGCAACATCCATTGATCTGGGGGTTGTCATGCCGAGTGGGTATCCGCATTCGTTGGCG
>NZ_JBJIAM010000018.1:0-31763 GCF_045310815.1 Mycobacterium sp. SMC-19
CCGACGCGCGCGCCCAGGAAGATCCAACTGCAGTGATCGGTGCCCGAGGAGAAGTTCCACCGCCCGGTCAACCGATAACCACCCTCGACCGGGGTCGCAATCCCTTGCGCGGCATAGGGGGAGGCGATCCAGGTGTCGGGGTCCTCGGCCCAGATTTCGGCTTGCAGCCGGCGGTCCATCAGCGCCATCTCCCAGGGGTGCACTCCCCCGACGCCGCACACCCAGCCGGTGGAGCCGCAGTGCTTGGCCACCGCCATGACCGCCTCGGCGAAGTCGCGCGGGTGGGCCGCGTAGCCGCCGAAGTCCGTCGGCTGCAGCATCCGCATGACGCCGGCCTGGCGAATCAGGGCCACGGACTGCTCGGAGAGCTTGCCGAGCCGTTCGCTGTCTTCGGCGGTACCGGCCAGCTGGGCGGCGATCTGCTCGACGCGCTCGACAACTTCGTGCGCCATAACCGGCACCTCCTCATCTGCGGGGCCCACGGCGGGATCCGTTGGTTTCCGTACCGTATCCTCGATTTGTCCATTTGGTCAAGCCATATGGTCAATCCATTTGTGCAACTGTCGTGCGGACGGTTAACCTGCACAGATGGGCAACCGTGAGGATCTGCTGGAGGGCGCCAAGCGCTGCCTCGTCGAACGGGGCTGGGCGAATACGACGGTGCGTGACATCGCCGCGGCGGCCGGTGTCAGCCATGCCGCCATCGGCTATCACTTCGGCAGCCGGGAACGACTTCTGGTGCAGGCCCTCTTCGAAGAGCTCGACGAACTCGACGCCCGCATGTCGCCCGATGGCCAGTCGGCCACAGCCGTGGAACGGTGGCAGGCGGTGCTGGAGTCCTTCACCACCGACAAGGCGCTGTGGACATCGCATCTGGAAGCGATCGTGCAAGCCCAACGCAACGACGAACTGCGCGCGCGTCTTGCCGAGGGCCAGCAACGCGCGCGTGCCGAAATGGGCGGATCGGTCGCGCTGGCCGTGGTGCTGGGCATGATGATCCAGTCACTCATCGACCCCGACAGCGCACCGACGGCCGAGCAGGCGGTTGCCGAACTGCGCGAGCTGGCCGGCGGAGCGCACAACCCACAGTGACCTAGAGCGGCGCCAATGGCCAACGGCTATCACGCTTTTAGTCGATCTCTTCTCAACCGTAATTATCTCGAGCGGCTAGCGCACCGCGCGCACCCCCGCCTTGCGATCGGCTTCACGCCCATCGCGCCGGCCGCCGCGCGCGCCGGCTGGCGCTTCGTCCTGGCAGATCTGTAGTGCGCGGTTGATCTGTCCACAGCTCTCCGCCATTGATGCGATTTGTGGGCGGGTCAGCACTCCAAAGAAATGACTCCGGACCGAAGCGGCATACGTGATCATCGCTCGCTCCACACTCGTTCGCCCGAAGCTGGTAATAGTCGCCAGCACGCGCCGTCGGTCAGATGGACTTACCGTCCGCTCCACCAAGCCCTGGTCTTCGAGGCGGCGGATCTGTCTGGTCAGCCGACTCGGCGTGGACGCCAACGCACCCGCCAGCACACCCATCTGAACCCCACCGGCCGGGGAGCTGTCCAGGTGGGCCAGCAGCTGCACATCGATCAGAGACAACTGGTGCGAATCATCCAATTGGCGGTTGAGCATCATCGTCACACGTAGGACGGCATTCAAGTAGTTGTCCCACGACTTCCGCTCGGCGAAATCCAGTTCGGGTGCTCCGCCCCCAACACGGCTAGGCACGATTCCGCCCATGCCCTTGTCCCCCTTCGATTCGTTCATGACCGCGCCACCGTGCTGGACAGCGCAACCCCCGGACGATGCCGCCCCGAGGCTAACCGAGACGCGACCGTTTTGTATTGAAAACTGAGCCTTCCTGGCAGTCAGACTGACAGGAGGCCGCTGATCGAAGTTGTCGACCCCGCGGGTTCTGCGCCAGGAATCTGGTATATCCACTGTTCATTGGCCCAGTTACGCCTGCGCCTGCGTGGCAGAACCGGCTCGCAGCGAGCCGGCGCGGACCACACCAAACATGAATACAGGACTTTAATAGTCCATTCTGTAAGTCGCGGCTGATCGCTACGGACGCGCCAGCCTCTCGGGCTTCGTCAAAGCACGGGCGCCTCCGGGCAACCGCATGCACGGAGACCCGCGACCGCGGTCGTCGGGCTCGCTTTGGAGCCCGACGACCGTGGCCGATCTTGCTGATTTGCTAGCCGGGCTGGCCGCTGTCGCCGACCGTTCCGGGCTGCCCCGCGGGGTTTCCGGTGCCGCCGTTGCCGGCCGCACCGCCTTCGCCGGCCGCGCCGCCCGCGCCGGTGGCGCCGTTAGTGCCGTTGGTGCTGGTGCCGCCGTTGCCGCCGGCGCCACCGTTGCCGCCGGTTCCGCCGTCGCCGCCGTTGCCACCGGCCAGGGTGTTGCCGTCGGAGTCGGTGCCGCCGTTGCCGCCATTGTTGCCCGCGCCGCCGGTCCCGCCCTTTCCACCGGTGCCGCCATTGCCGCCGTCACCGTCGACCGCGGTACCACCAGCGCCGCCGGCGCCGCCGTTGCCTGCGACGCCGCCGGCGCCACCGTTTCCGCCGGGGCCGTGTGCGGGGCTCGCAGCGCGTTCACCGTTGGAGCCCGTCCCGCCTACGCCGCCGTTGCCACCCTTTCCGCCGTCGACGTCACCCTGCGCATTACCACCAGCGCCGCCGATCCCACCGTCACCACCGGCCCCGATGGTGCCGCCGCCGCCGTTTCCGCCATTGCCGCCATTGCCGGCGTGGCTGGCACCGGCGCCATAGGGATTGCCGCCCGGCATGGCGACGCCGCCGCTGCTTCCGCCGTTGCCGCCGGCCCCGCCGTTGCCGGCGGTACCACCGGTTCCGCCGGTGAGGGGGACACTCCCGGTTCCGCCGTTGCCGCCGTTGCCGGCGTTGCCGCCGGTTGCGGTGCCCGAGCCGCCGGCTCCGCCGGTGCCGCCGTTGCCGGCTGCTGCACCACCGGAAACGTTGCCGCCGTTGCCGCCGTTGCCGCCGTTGCCGCCGATGCTGACCACACCGGGCCCGGTCGCACCATTAGCGCCGGCGCCGCCGGCGCCGCCGACCCCGCCAGCCACGCCGGCGGTGCCAGCGCCGCCGTTGCCGCCCCTGCCGCCGTCGCCGCCGTGGCTGTAGGTGGTGCCGGTCCCGTTGTCCCATCCGGTGCTGACGCCGCCGTTGCCACCGGTACCGCCGATGTAGCCGCCGGTGCTGCCGTTACCACCGGCCCCGCCGTTGCCGCCGGCGTAGGTGCCGGAACCGCCGCTTCCGCCGTTACCGGCGCCGCCGCCCGCAAAGCCCGAGCCGCCGGCGCCGCCGTTTCCGCCGATGGTTTGAACGGAGGCGTCGTCGGTGGCGCCGTTACCGCCGTTTCCGCCGTTACCGCTGGCGAGTCCGCCGTAGGTCCTGCCGCCGTTGCCGCCGTTACCGGCTGTTCCGGCGGTGGCGTCGCCGCCGTTACCGCCGTTGCCGGCATTGCCGGGCATGGGCCCGCTGGCGGAGCGCCCGCCGTTGCCGCCCGCTCCACCATCGCCGCCGTTCAAGCCGGTGCCGCCGTGACCGCCGTCACCGCCGTGACCGCCGTCACCTGTGCCTCCGAAAAGATTGCCGCCGCCGTACCCGCCGGCGCCGCCGTTGCCGCCGTCGCCGAGGTAGTCGCCATTGGGGTCTTGGTAGGCGTTGCCGCCGTCTCCCCCGGCGCCGCCAACACCGCCGACTCCGACTTGACCGGTGGTGCCGTACATCGGGCTGGTGTAGATGGTGGAGCCACGCCCGCCGCCGATACCTCCGGAACCGGTGGACTGCGTCCCTACGCCGTTCCCGCCGTTGCCGCCGTTGACGTTGGCAACGGTTCCGGCAGCACCATTGCCGCCGGACCCGTTATTGCCGCCACCCCCGCCATTGCCGCCGTTGCCGAACATGAAGCTGCTGCGCCCGCCATTGCCGCCGTTGCCACCGAGCCCGCCGTCCCCGCCGTTGCCGGTGCCGCCGTTGGCCCACGTGCCCGCGGCGCCGTCCATGCCGGCTCCGCCGATGCCGCCGTTGCCGCCATTGCCGAAGAACCAGGCCGAGGCAGTGCCGCCGTTACCGCCGTTACCGCCGGCGGTAGCGGTATCCGGTGCTGCTCCGCCGTTGCCGCCGTTGCCGCCGAGGCCCATCCACAGTCCGCCGGCTCCGCCGTCACCGCCGTTGGCGCCGTCACCACCGTCACCGCCGGTGCCGCCATCGCCGATCCAGCCGGCCGCGTTGCCGCCGCTACCACCGGCCACCCCGGCTTCGGTGCTGTCCCAGCCGTCGCCGCCGTCACCGAACCACAGGCCGCCGTTGCCGCCGTCGGGGTTCTCGGCGGTGCCGTCGATACCGTTACCGATCAGGTATTGGCCGGCCATGGTATTGATGGCGCCGTTGACCATTTCACCGAAGTCACTGGTGATCCAGGCCTGCAAGCCGTCGTGAATCGGGTCATAGAACCACTGATCGATCATGGTGGTCCAATCGAAGGCGCCCACCTCAGCCGGCTCAGGGGTCAACCAGGCCGAGGTGTCGAAAAGATCAGTGATCCAATCGAACTCATCGGCCTGGGCGGCCGGTGCGGTGGTCAGCGGGGCCATCCCGAAGGCCAGGAACGCACCCACGGCACTGGCTGCGCCGACGGCCCGGGAAGAGCGACGCGTATTGGTGTGGTGACTCATGTGCAGCAAGACCTCTCTTGAGAAGTTAGGGGATAAAGGGTTGAGGGGAATCAGAATCCGAGCAGATCGCCCAGCCAACCAAACGCATCGGTGGCCGCACCGGACCCGCCGTCATCGACCACCACCGGGTCGATGATGGGCAACTCAGCCCCAGCCAGTGGTGGGGTCACCACGACCGGGCCCTTGCCGTCCCAACCCGACCCGAGCAGGGCGCCGACGGTTTGACCCCAGGCCTGCATCGCGGCGAGCGGCCCGATCCCGGCACTGTTGAGATCCAGGGTTCCGATCACCGGTACGCCACTGAATTCCAGGCCCACGCTTTGGAAGATCGACCCACCGACCGCCGGTACCTCGGCGGCGACCTCACCGCCGGGGCCCAACACCTGGTAGCTCACCGCGGCCGCACCCGTGGACAACAACCCACCGAACGCGAAGTCCAGATGGTCCATGTTCATCCCGGCCGGGAAGAAGCCGGCCTCGTTGATCATCGGCAACAACGCATCCAAGTTCAGGGTGGCGCCGTTGAAGAACGCCCCACCCATATTGATCAGGATGTCGAAGGGGTTATCGCCGTCGGTGATGCCGTTGAGCAAGGCAATCCACGGGCTGATGCCCGGGCCGATCATCCCCATCAACATCGCACTCGACGGCGAGCCCAGATAGTCAATGATCGGCAGGATCTGGTCGGGATCGACATCAGCGGGCAGATACCCCGCGACCTGACCGAACATCAGCTGATGGGTGCCATCCATGGTGTGGTTGAGCACCGTGGCGCGGGTTTCAGCGGTCATGTCCTGCATCGCAAACCCCGAGAGCACCGCGTTCAGGTGCAGTTGGATCTGCTCGTTGATCGCATTGATCGAGCCAGCCGGATCATTGGCCAACTGATCCCAGTACCCCATCTGGTTGGCCATGAACTGCTGCATCCCCACACCCGGGGCCAGATACCAATTGTTCAGCATCGTCGTCACATTCGCCGACGCAGCATTGAGCACCTCATCCCACGCACTCGTCAACACCACCGCACGAGACTGAACATCGGACAGCGTCGGCAGCGGCGCCGACAACGGGGTGACCGCAACAAGACCGGCGCCCACCAAAGCCACACCGGCAGTGGCATAGGGACGAAGAACCTGCCGCGCTGCCATCTCCCTTCCTCGGCCTCTTTCGCTGATAGCCGTCCGGCCGGATAAATCGGGACAACCCCCCGGCAGCGCATGAGCTTCGCGCGAGCGCCAATTCCCGGTGGTGCCGTTCTGACGAGCCATCTAGGTGCCCCTTCCTGCGGGCCGACAAGTGAATTGAGGTAGGCGCAGCAAACCCAGGACGACGGTGTCCGCAGGCTGTTGATGCTGCTCCGGCGAGCCGCCGGCCTGATCTCATCGAGCAGCCAACACGTGGCTGCGACGGCCCGGACAAGGAGCCACCGACGAGAGCGAACGCAACGCTACCTGTCAGCTAGCTAAGTCACACCCAGCTTTCACCCAACATTTTAAAGTCGTTCTCCCGCGATATTTTCTCGCAACCGTCCCGCGAGGCAAAACGCCCTGTTCAGCCGCGCACGACCGGCGACTTAGCAAACCTCTTGCGCATTCTTCCTGTTTCAATCCGAAATTAACGCGCGTCAGATTTTTGCAACGTGTATCTCCCGCCTTTTTGGTTTGCCATCCAAGCATCTACAGCAGAATTACCAGGGATGTATCCCATATCCAACGTTTGCCATGAATTGTCCATAATGAGCGGCATTTGTGCCGCCAAACAGGACCGCCCGCCGCTCCTGAGTACTTGCAGTCCGTAACGATTATCCTTGCGGATTGAAACATCGTGCGACGGCTTCTACCAGGCCCCGATGGCGCGCAGAAGCGCTCATCGGCATTAACGCATGGAAAGCCCTACGGGCCTCTAGAGCTGAGACAATGCTGAGGTGCAGCGGGGCTGGCGGTGCCCGCCGCACACGCAGCGGCCCTATGCCTAGCCGACGCTGCGGCGCCTGACCTTCTGCGCTGCCTTCAGCGGGACGTTGACTCGCCGGCAACTATCGCCCAATGCGATCATCTGCGGCCGCGACATCTGGACGAGGTAGAGGTCGCGCACCGACTGGGCATAGGTCCGGGCCGCCGGCCGCATTCGAGCTCGGCCTTCGCGCGTGATGCTGGCCACCACGCCGCGCCCGTCGGTTCGGCTGCGACTACGGCGAACCAGGCCCTTCGATTCCATCCGCCGCATGAGTTCGGTCAACCTGCTCGGCGCGAGCACCATCGTGTGTGCCAAATCCCCCATCCGAGCCGAACCGTCTGCCGACCGGTCAAGCGCTTCCAGCACCAGGAAATCAAACTGACTCAGATCGTGGCGGGCGAGCAGCCGCCCGTTGATCAAAGCAAGGAGCAAAGTCGACGATTGCATGAAGTCCTGCCAACACCGCTGCTCGATCTCATCGAGACCCGGCAGGTGATGCGCGGGGATCTCGGCACCGTCTTCCTCCACGGCGGGCGACGGTATCGAACGACCCCGCCAGATTGGCGAAGAAACCTCCGCAAGTTCCGCAGCCGAGGCGGATCCATCGACCGACGACGCCGGCGGGCAACGCCTGACTGCGGACAACACGCTGGTCATGAGCCACTTCGATCCCGGCCAGAAAACGGCCGAATTGAACTATCTAGTTCAAGGCGAAAGCTACTCCCAAGTAGGTTTTATAACGCGTTCTAGCGCAATCCCGGGATAGCCGTGCCCCGTGTCAGATAGCCTAAATCTCAGCTCACGCCAGGTAAAGACCCAGTTTTTGCATTTGCCGCATCTCCTAGCAATGCAACATGTGCTAATTAGCTACCCGTAGGTGCGTAATTCACCACGCAAACACCGCGCGGCAAGTGCTCAGACGTCCAAAATCCACACGGCCCACCGTCGTACGGAGACAAGGAGACCGCTCAGCGCGCGGCTTTCAGCCCCTTGCGGCGCCTATTCGTGCTGAGCGAGTCGTTGATCCGCCGGCAGCTGTCGACCAGATTGACCATTTGCTCATGCTTGAGCTGGTTGAGGTAGTGCACGCGGATCCCTTGCGCATAGGTCTCCATCACCGCATGCAGACGCGTGTGCCCCGCACTGGTGATCCGGGGCAGAATGCCGCGCGGGTCGCCTGGGCTCGGGCTGCGGGTGATCCAACCATGGCCTTCCAACCGGCGGATCTGGGTAGACAGCTGGCCCTGTGTCACACCAAGCTCCTCCGCCAACACGCACAGCCGGTGCTCGCGACGCTTGGGCCTGCTCAGCAGCTCCAGCAGAAGGACGTCACGTATCGAGAGATCATGCGCGCCCTTGAGGCATACGTTCACTGCGTCAACGACATTCAGCGAGCAAGCCAGAAACTGTTGCCAGCAGTGTTGCTCGATTCCATCGAGCCCAGGGAGCCAGGCTATTGCCTGGAGTTCATGCATCTCGTCCACGGCGCGGGATGTTATCGAAGGATGCGCCGCAGAAACGGGGAACGCGTGTCAATTCCAACATCTCATCGCGGATTCGCCTTGGCGAGATTGACGATCAGCTAAGCCCTGCCCGACATGACAGGGCAGGTCAACCGGACATTCCGACTCTTCTGAGAAAACCATCTTTCCGAATAAATTCGTTCAAACGGAAACTACTCGGTTTCGTTCGAGCGGAAACTATTCGTTTCGATAGCGGAGCGATGAAAAACCAGGCGCGACGGACAGAGCCACCTAATCAGTGCCACCGACCCTTTCGAGGTGCGCATGGCTCTCCAGCACTGCGTGAAGACGCACGTAACCCTCGCTGGTGATCCGGGGCAGAATGCCGCGCCGGTCGCGCCCGCACGGGCTCCGGGTGACCAGACCGCGCTCTTCCAACCGACGGACTTGGCCGGCCAACGTGCCCGGCGACACCCCCAGCTTCTGCGCCAACACGCAGATGCGATGTGCCCGCCGATCCGGCATGCTGAGCAGCTCCAACAGCAGGACGTCCCGGAGGGTGACGCCATGTGCACCGCGCAGGCGCACGTCCAGCGCCGCCATCAGATTGACCGAGCCACTGAAAAGCGGTCTCCAGCGACGTTGCTCGAACTCGTCCACGGCGCGGGACGCTAGCGAACGACAGGTCTACCGCACAGCCAAAACTGCGCCATACCCGAGTTGGCGCATGAATATGTCCCGACGCCAAAGGCGTTCAGCAACACGCCGGCCGACTAGATTTCGCAGGTCAGCGAGATGTTCTGGCCCGCAACAGAAAACCACCACTTTGAACCACTTGGTTCAAGGCGAAAGCACCAGAATCGCCGAAGCGACAGGCAGGCTCAGGAGTTCGTGGCGAGCGTCAGTTCCATCAATTTGAGCGCCTGCTCGCACGCGTCGATCCCGGGTGCCTGCGGGTTGACCCACCAACCGACCACGCCTGCGGCGTCGCTGGCGACCCCGCAGGAGCCGTTCGGGTCGGCCGGACGCATCACGATCGAGGGCACGCCCACGATGGTCTTGGGCTCGATCTGATACTTCAGGAACTCGGCGACCTTGCGTTCGTTGTCCAGGCTGCCCTGCTCGAACCAGAACCGGGTGATGTCGATCAGCCCGGCCGGGTTGGCCGCCTGCCAGCGGCAGATGGCGCCGACGAAGGTGCTCTGGATGTCGAGCGGGTCCGCTCCCACCGTCTTGGCCAAGATGTCGGTGGTCAGTACCTCGCACTCCTTGAGCAGGTTCGGGTACTGCCGCTCGGAGTTGTTGTTGCGCTTGGTGTCGCCCGCACCGGCCTTGACCGCGGTGCCGCCCACCTCACGGGAGCAACCCGTCAAGCTGGTCAACACTGCCAACACCGCGGCCGCACCGGCCAGAACCCGGCGGCTCATTTCGAGTTCGCAATCGACTGGCGGGTCAGCTCTTTGGCGACGTCGCACGGATCCGGGAACGGCTTCTGAGCGAAGCTCACCGACCACTCGATGAAGTCATCTTTGAATTGGATGCCGACCTCACACAGGTTGTCGCCCATCGTCGGGGCGGTGCCGATCGCGATGAAGCCGCTGTGGCCGTCGATGTTGATGTCCTCCACGGAAGTCCGCGAGACCTCTTCGGTCTTGCGCTCGCGACCGATGGGGCTCCCGCGATACCAGGAGAAGGAGAAGTGCGGGCCCATGATCCCGCCGCGCAGCAGCCACTGGCAGCCCACCGAGTTCTGTGCGGTGCTGATCAACCCGGACACCCGGGTCAGGTTGGCCATGGTCTCGTCGCTGATACCACCGCACTGCGGGAACGACGGTCCGTGGTTGCTCTGCTCGGCCGTCGGCGACGCAGACTGGCTGCCGCCCTGAGCCTCAGGCGAGTCGGAGTCAGAACATCCGCCGACCATCGGAATCAGGGCAGCGGCCGCCAGGGCCGGGACCGTCAGTTTGAGCCGCACACGATGCACTGTAGCGGCACCGCCGCCCGTCAACCACGACACAGCGGTGACCAGTCGGTTTGTGTCGCCGCGTATCGGCACAGCAACGACGCGACCGCACGGATGTGCGACAGTAGGCCCCATGCTTCTGGCGCTGCTGCGCTGCTACCTCAGGCCCTACCGCTGGCCGGTCGCCGCGGTGATGGTGCTGCAACTGATCAGCACGCTGGCTTCGCTGTACCTGCCGACCGTCAACGCCACGATCATCGACGACGGCGTGGTCCGCGGCGACACCGCGATCATCATCCGGCTGGGCGCGGTGATGCTCGGCGTCACCGGCCTGCAGATGTTGTGCGCCATCGCGGCGGTCTACTTCGGCGCGCGCACCGGGACCGGCTTCGGACGCGACCTACGCCGGGCGGTGTTCGCCCAGGTGATCCGGTTCTCTGAACGCGAAACCACCCGCTTCGGGGCGCCGACCCTGCTGACCCGCACCACCAACGACGTCCGCCAGATCCAGCTGATCGTGCAGCTGGGCGCCAGCACACTGGTCACCGCGCCCATCATGTGCGTCGGTGGGGTGCTGATGGCGGTACACCAGGACGCGGGACTGGCCTGGCTGCTGGCAGTCAGCGTGCCGGTGCTGGCGCTGACCAACTACTTGATCGTGTCGCGGATGCTGCCGCTGTTCCGCCGCATGCAGATGTTGATCGACAACATCAGTCGGGTGCTGCGCGATCAACTCACCGGCATCCGGGTGATCCGCGCCTTCGCCCGCGAGCCTTTCGAGCGCGACCGGTTCGCCCAGGCCAACACGGCCCTGTCGGATGCCTCGCTGACCGTCGGGAACCTGCAGGTGCTGATGCTGCCGACCACCACCCTGATCATCAACGCCTCCAGCGTCGCGTTGATCTGGTTCGGCGCGCTGCGCATCGACGCCGGAGCGATGCAGGTCGGGTCGCTGATCGCGTTCCTGTCCTATTTCATGCAGATCCTGATGGCCGTGCTGATGGCCACGATGGTGCTGGCGATCCTGCCGCGCGCCGCCGTCTGCGCCGAGCGGATCACCGCGGTGCTGTCCACCGAGCCGACCATCAGCGCCCCGGATCGGCCGGTGTCGCCGTCCTCGCGCAGTGGCGAGATCCGCCTGAACGGTGTCGGCTTCCATTACCCCGGCGCCGATCGATCGGTGCTCTACGACGTGTCGTTGACCGCCCTGCCCGGCACCACCACCGCGGTGGTCGGCTCCACCGGCTCGGGCAAGTCCACCCTGGTGTCGCTGATCTGCCGGTTGCGCGACGTGACCGACGGCGCGGTGCTCATCGACGGCGTGGACGTGCGCGACCGCGACCCCGAGGAGCTGTGGTCGGGCATCGGCCTGGTGCCTCAGCGCGGTTACCTGTTCTCCGGCACCGTTGCGGACAACCTGCGCTACGGCGCCCCGGCGGGGGCAACCGTCAGCGACGAGCAGATGTGGGCGGCACTGCGGGTGGCCGCCGCCGACGACTTCGTGGTGGCCCACCCCGACGGGCTGGCGATGCCGGTGGCCCAGGGCGGGATCAATCTGTCCGGCGGGCAGCGTCAACGGCTCGCGATCGCCCGGGCGGTGATCCGGCGGCCCTCGATCTACCTGTTCGACGACGCGTTCTCGGCCCTGGACACCCGCACCGACGCCCGGGTCCGCGCAGCCCTGCGCGAGGTGGCCGTCGACGCGACGGTGATCATCGTGGCGCAGCGGATCTCGACTGTCACCCAGGCCGATCAGGTAATCGTCCTCGACGACGGCCGGGTGGTCGGCGCCGGAACCCACCAGCAGCTGCTGGCCGACTGCCCCACCTACGCCGAGTTCGCCGAATCCCAGTCGCTGACCGCCGGGGTCGGTGGCCAGTGACCGCACCCGTGGCGGCTCCGACGGTACGGGCCGGCAACTTCTGGTCGACCGCGCTGCGCCTGGCCCGCCGGATGGGCCCGCAGCGCCGGTTGGTCGCGGCGGTCATCAGCCTGTCGCTGGGCGGTATCGCGCTCGGTGTGGCCGGACCGCGAATTCTCGGCCATGCCACTGATCTGGTGTTCAACGGCATCATCGGCCGCGGACTGCCGGCGGGAATCACCAAGCAGCAAGCCATCGACGAAGCCCGCGCCGCCGGCCGGGGCACCTACGCCGAGATGCTGTCGCGGATGGACGTGATACCGGGCGCCGGTATCGACTTCGCCGCGGTGGCGCGCACGCTGGCGCTGGCGATGGGCCTGTATCTGATTGCGGCGCTGATGGTCTGGACGCAGGCACGGTTGCTCAACGTGATCCTGCAGCGCACCATGCGGGCGCTGCGACGCGACGTCGAAGACAAATTGCACCGGCTGCCGCTGCGCTACTTCGACACTCAGCGGCGCGGGGAGCTCTTGAGCCGGGTCACCAACGATGTCGACAACACCGCGACATCGGTGTCGACGACGGTCAGTCAACTGTTCTCCTCGGTGTTGACCGTGCTGGTGGTGCTGGCGATGATGCTGTCCATCTCGCCGCTACTGGCCGTGATCACCGTGGCCGGCGTCCCGGTGACGCTGCTGGCGGTGCGGTCGATCACCCGGCGCTCGCAACGGCTGTTCGCCGCGCAGTGGGCGGCCACCGGGCAACTGGGCGCCCACCTCGAGGAGACCTACAGCGGCTTCACTCTGGTCCGGACGTTCGGCCACCGCGACTGGGCACAGCAGCGGTTCGACGACTGCAACGACGAGTTGTACCGGGCCGGGTTCGGCGCCCAGTTCTTCTCCGGACTGATCGCACCGGCGACCGGGCTGATCGCCAACCTCGGCTACGTCGCGGTCGCGGTGATCGGCGGAATCCAGGTGGCCACCGGGCAGATCACCCTGGGCAGCATCCAGGCATTCATCGCCTACGTCCGCCAGTTCAACCAACCGCTGGGGAATCTGGCCTCGATGTTCAACGCCCTGCAGTCCGGCGCCGCCAGCGCCGAGCGGGTGTTTGCCTTCCTCGACGAACCCGAAGAACCCCCGGCCCCGCCGACGCCGCTGTGGCGCCCCGACGCCGAACCGCACGACGCGGTCCCGCGCGGCCGGGTGGAATTCCGCGACGTCACCTTCGGCTACCGGCCCGGCGTGCCGGTGATCGAGGACCTGTCGCTGAGCGTGACGCCCGGCAGCACGGTGGCCATCGTCGGCCCCACCGGGGCCGGTAAGACGACCCTGGTCAACCTGCTGATGCGGTTCTACGACGTGGACCACGGGCAGATCCTGATCGACGGCGTGGACATCACCGGCGTGGACCGCTGCGCCCTGCGTTCGTCGATCGGCATGGTGCTGCAGGACACCTGGCTGTTCACCGGAACGATCGCCGAGAACATCGGCTACGGCCGGCCCGGCGCTGCCGAGGACGAGATCATCGAGGCGGCCCGCGCCGCGCATGTCGACCCCTTCGTGCGGACCCTGCCGGAGGGCTATGGCACCCGGGTCAACGACGACGGCGGGGCCATCAGCGCCGGCGAGAAGCAGCTGATCACGATCGCCCGGGCATTTCTGGCCCAGCCGCAACTGCTCATCCTCGACGAGGCCACCAGTTCGGTGGACACCCGCACCGAACTGCTGATCCAGCGGGCGATGCGCGAGTTGCGCCGAGGACGCACCAGTTTCATTATCGCCCACCGGCTTTCGACGATCCGCGACGCCGACCTGATCCTGGTGATGCAGGCCGGCCGGATCGTCGAGCAGGGCACCCACACCGAATTGCTGGCCCGCCGCGGGGCCTACTGGGCGATGGCCGAGGGCAGCTGAGCCGGTTACGGCGCGTCGTCGTCTTCACTTTCCCGCAGCAGCCTCTCGGGATGGTGGTAGTGGTTGGTTCGGGGTTGGCCGTGGTCCAGGTGGGGTGGCGGCAGGGTTTGGGTGGTGCCGTCGTGGCGTTTACGGGTTTTCCAACCACCTGAGGTGATGAGTTGATGGTGGGGGCCGCAGCGCAGGGTGAGGTCGGTGATGTCCGTACGACCTGTTTTGGCGTAGTCGTCGTCGTGATGCACCTCGCACAGGTAGCCGGACACGGGGCAGTTGGGGTGGCTGCAGCCACGTTCTTTGGCGTAGAGCACGATGCGCTGCGCAGGTGAGGCCAACCTCTTGGTGTGGAACAGGGCAAGTTCTTTGGCGCCCTGGTAGATCCGCAGGTAGTGGTGCGCATGCGACGCCATGGCGATCACGTCGGACATAGGGAGCCAGCTGCCGCCGCCGGTGTGGGCTTTTCCGGTGCCAGCTTCCAGGTCGGACAGGGTGGTGGAGACAATGATGGTGGCCGGTAATCCATTGTGCTGGCCCAGTTCTCCGGAAGCCAACAGAGCGCGGCCCATGGCGGTCAGGGCGTCGTGATTGCGTTGGGCGGCACTGCGCGCATCCGCTTCGATCGCGGCTTGGGAAGGGGTGCCCCCGGTGCAGGGAATGGAATCGTTGGGGTTGCACATGCCGGGGGCGGCCCAGCGGGCCAGTACGGCATCCCAGGTGGCGCGGGCTTGGGGGTCGAGGTAGCCCTTGATCGGGGTCATGCCGTCTCGGTCTTGCGGGCCGAGGACTACACCGCGGCGTTTGGCGCGATCGCCCTCGGTGTAGTTGCCGTCGGGATGCAGGTGATCGGCCAAGCGTTGGGCAAGTTTGACGAGTTCATCGGGACGACATCCGGTGCCCAATTCGGTGAGGTGCTGTTCAGCCTGGGCCAGGGTTCCGGGGTCAATGTGGTCGGGAAGGTACGTGAAGAACGAGCGGATCACCGCGATATGGGCGGGGCCGATGCTCCCGGCGCGTTGGGCGGCGGCCACCGCGGGCAGCGCCGGCTCCAACGGTTCACCGGTCAGGGTGCGACGGGCACCGAGCTCGGCGGCTTCGGTGATGCGGCGCCCGGCCTCTCCCCGGCCGATGTGCAGTTCTTCGGCGAGCACCCAGCGGGGTTTGCCGCCGAGTTCGGCGGGGTCGGTGGCGGCGAGCCGATTGACCATCGGATGTTCCACCGCGGGAAGGCGCCGCCGCAGCCGTTCGCAGCGCCCCAACAGTGCCAGGCATTCCCGCGGGGTGAGCGCCTCGAAGTCCAGATCCAGCGCCCGATCCAGATCCGCCGACAGAGCGTCGAAGACTCCGACGACCTCTTCGCGACCATTCGAACGCATGTGCTAATAGTAGCCCGGGGCCCCGACAAGTCACGGAACTCATCCACCTGCCAAAACTGCTGTGACACATGTGAATGCAGTGACAATCCGGGAGGAGAATGCGGCGCGAATCAACCATTGCCCACCGATGGCCGCAAGCGTAGATTCGACTGCGAAGCAGGCTCGGACATGACCGTAATCCGAAGAGCTGGACAAGAGGGTGAAAGCCAGCCGCGCTGGAAGTGTAGACGCTCCCCTGTCAGTCCGAGCCTGCCCTAATTTCCCGGTGGCCGCCCCAATCCGGAACCACATGAATAGTTGCCCGGCTTTGAGCGACAAGCCTCAACGGGGCGCATACCACGCGCCCGCGTGAGTCGCTCAAAGCCGGGCAACTTTCCTATCCCCCGGGCGCCGCCAAGCCCCCCGGGGGTCGCCAATCAGAGCTTCAGGTGCAGCACATCGGCCAGCGGCCGCCGCGGCGTCGGCACCGGGGGCTTCTCCAGCGCCGGCGCGCCGCCGACGCGAACCAGCACCTGAGGCAGGTCGCCGCCGCCGACCAGTCCGGCCAGCAGCGCCCGACCGGCGGGCACCTCGGTCAAATGCGTTACCGGACAGGTCGACAAGCCGGCCATGGTGCACTCCAGTAGCACCGTCGAGAGTGCTTCGCCGCAGGCCAGCGCATCCGCCGGCTCGTCACTGGCGGTCGCCAACAGCACGATCTTCGAATGGTCGTCGCCGACTTCGATGCGTCGTTCCCGGTTGTGGGTGACCGGGAATGTCCGCCCGATGTCCACCCGGTCACTTTCGGCGGCCGAGACCAGCGCGCTCTCCGGGATCCCGTCGGAAACCTCGAATGGCGCTGTCCACCAGCCGAGTTCAGCGTGATACGACGAGTCGTACAGACGCAGCGCCTCGGTGAGTTCGGAGGCCTCGG
The DNA here is from genome assembly GCF_045310815.1 of Mycobacterium sp. SMC-19. Classification (NCBI taxonomy): domain Bacteria; kingdom Bacillati; phylum Actinomycetota; class Actinomycetes; order Mycobacteriales; family Mycobacteriaceae; genus Mycobacterium; species Mycobacterium sp. SMC-19. The sequence goes on from NZ_JBJIAM010000018.1 coordinate 16,142, forward strand.
CCAGCTTGGAGCGCAGCTCGTCGGGAAGCACGCTCAGCCGTACCGGTCCGGTCACCGTGTCGTACAGCACGGTCTCGAAGGGCTCCCAGTTGCTCGGCGCCATGAAGGGCAGTCGATCGGTGTGCCGCGTCAGTATCGCGCCGGCGCGATAGCGATCCAACTCGGTGACCCGGTCTGCGGCGAGGAATCCGATAGAGGCCAGGTACTCCGGATGCGCGGCATCCGGGAACCGCTCGACCTCGGACGTCCAGCCGGCCGCGGCCATCGCGACCCGCAGGTGATCCAGCACCGCGCCGCAACTGATCAACGCCTCCCGGGCCGACTGGTCGCCGTGCACGCCACGGGTCGGATCCAGATACAGGTCCAGCCGCCCACCGTCGGCCACCCACCGCCACGGCTGGCTGTTGTGCAACGACGGCGCCCGGCAGGCCAACCGCACCGCTTCGGTCAGAACCTCGTAATCCACGGTCGTGTCCAACATCAGCCACCTCCCACGGGTCTGTCGCCTTCAGGCTCCCAGCCCGTATCCAGGCGCAAAAGAGGCGTTAGTCACCGGCCGGTCGGCGTTGTACCCCGCATCAGTCCTCGGCGCGGTGCCGGACGCGGAACAGATTCACCTCGCTCTTGATGCCCTTGAGGTGACGTCCGCCGGCGAACGACCATTGGAAGACGTCAGATTCCGCCAACGCCACCCGCACCGGCTCAGCGACCAGCACGGTGCCCGGCCGGGCGACCCCGGTGATTCGGCTCGCGGTGTTCACCGGGCTGCCGAACCAGTCCCCGACCCGACTCACTGCCTCCCCGGACGCCACGCCGGCACGAAGCCGAGGCAGGGTGTCGTCGGCCTGGGCCGCCTCGACCAGCCGCAGCACCGCATCGACCAGCGGCGCCGGCTCCGGACAGACGAACATCACCGCGTCGCCGATGGTCTTGATGAACCGCACCGGAGGAACGGCGATCTCGCGCCCCAGCACAGTCAGGCGCTCGGCGAGCTGCACCAGGTCTTCGGGCGGCACCATCTCCCCGAGCCGGGTGAAGCCGACCAGGTCGGCGAATGCCACGGTGATCTGGCGCGCTCCCGGCAGCGGTGCGCCCGCCAAGCGCTCTCCGGCGGTGACGGCGTCGATGTCGAGCTGATGACGCAGCTGCACCATCAGCATGTCCTGGACGAAGGGGCCCAACATCGGCGCCAGCCCGGCCACCAGGTCCCGTGACCGCTGGGCGATCTGCAGCTCGGTGACGCCCGGTTCGCCGATCGCGGACAACACCGTGAAGCGCATGAATTCCGCGGTGTGCGCCAGCCCGTCGGCCAACAGGCGAGCGGTCTGCAGGGCCTGCTCGGCATCGATGCCGGCATCGATGAAGCGGCGCGCATGCATGGCGATGCTCGCATCGGCGCGCATCTGCACCGGGGCATCCGGATCGTCCATCCAGGGCAGCCCGACCGCCCGCTGCAGGCGCTGCAACTGTTCGAGGTCGACGCCACTGGATTCGCTGATCTCGCGCGCCGAGACGTAGGTGCCGTCGTCACCGACCAGCCGTCGCGACGCCAACAGCATCGGTGAGGGGTTCCCGCGGATCTCCTCGGCGGTGATGCCCTGTCCCAGCAGCCATTCGATCAGTTCGGCACGCTCGGCACGCGCAGTGCCGTCCAGCCCGTCCAGCAGGTCTTCGATCTCGGGGTCCCCCACACCGCAAACGTATCTCGCGGCAGACTGTCGGGGTGGCTGAAGTCTTTGATGCGCTGACCCCCGCCCAACTCCGCGCCCGGGGCACCATCAAGTGGAATCACTTCGGCCCCGACGTGCTGGCGCTGTGGATCGCCGAGATGGACTTTCCCACCGCCCCCGCGGTGCTGGACGGGGTGCGCGCCTGCGTGGCCAACGAGGAATTCGGCTATCCGGCGCTGAACTCCGATGCGTTGCCGGTGGCGCTCACGCAGTGGTGCGAACGCCGCTACGACTGGCCCATCCAGCCGGAATGGGTGCGGGTGGTGCCCGACGTCCTCAAGGGCATGGAGGTGGTGATCGAGTTCCTCACCCGCCCGGAGAGCCCCGTGGTTCTGCCGGTGCCGGCCTACATGCCGTTCTTCGACCTGCTGACCGTGACCGGGCGCCAACGCATCGAAATCCCGATGACACAGCAGGATTCGGGTCGTTATCTGATGGACCTGGAGGCCCTGGACGCCGCGTTCACCGCGGGCGCCGGGTCGCTGATCCTGTGTAACCCGAACAACCCGCTGGGCACCGCGTTCACCGCCGAGGAGCTCAGCGCGATCGTGGACATCGCCGCGCGCCACGGAGCCCGGGTGATCGCCGACGAGATCCACGCCCCGCTGGTCTACGACCGGCCGCACGTCGCGGCCGCCTCGGTGTCACCGGCCGCCGCCGACACCGTCATCACACTGATGTCGGCCTCCAAGGGCTGGAACCTGCCCGGGCTGATGTGCGCCCAGGTGATCCTGACCAATCCGCGCGACACCGCCGCCTGGGACCGGATCAACATGCTGCACACGATGGGCGCCGCCACCGTCGGTATCAGCGCCAACCTCGCCGCCTACACCCGCGGCGGACCGTGGCTGGACGCCCTGCTGGCCTACCTACGGGGCAACCGCGACCACCTCAGCCGAGCGCTGCCCGCAGCGCTGCCCGGCCTGCGGGTCAGCCATCCCGAGGCCACCTACCTTGCTTGGCTCGATTTCCGGGCGCTGGGCTTGCCCGCCGAGCCGGCCGAGATCCTGCTGGCCGACGCGCGGGTGGCACTGAGCCCGGGTCTCCCGTTCGGCGGCGGCCGGGGATTCGCGCGACTGAACTTCGCGACCACCCGGGCGATCCTGGACCGGGCGATCGAGGCGATGGCCGGCGCGCTGACGTGATCGCTAACGTGGCGGGCATGTCCTGCGTGTTCTGCGCCGTCGTCGCCGGTGACGCACCGGCGGTACGGGTTTTCGAAGACGACGAGTACCTGGCGTTTCTCGACATCCGGCCATTCACCCGCGGTCATACCCTGGTGATCCCCAAACAACACTTCGTGGACCTGACCGACACCCCGGCCGCCACCCTGACCGGCATGCTCACCGTCGGGCAGCGGATCGCCCAGGCCGCACGCACCTCCGGGCTGCACGCCGACGGCAACAACCTGGTGATCAACGACGGCCGGGCAGCCTTTCAGAGCGTGTTCCACATCCACCTGCACGTGGTACCGCGTCGTGACGGCGACCGTCTGTCCTTTGCCAAGGGCCTGCTGGTGCGCCGCGATCCGGACCGCGAGGGCACCGGGACGATCCTGCGGGCGGCGCTGGCGAGCAGCGGCAGCTAGCGGGCAGACTCGAGGGTATGGACCATCTATCCCCGATCGAAAAGGTGGGCGTCCGGGCGCTCAGCCTGCACAACCTGATCTACCAACAGACCCGCGGCTGGATCGGCCACAAGGTGCCGGGCCTGCCGCCCAACCTGTTGCTGCACACCGTCGGGGCGAAAACCGGCCAGGCACGCACCTCGACACTGACCTACGCACGCGACGGCGACACGTACCTGATCGTCGCGTCGATGGGCGGCGCGCCCCGCTCCCCCGGCTGGTACCACAACCTCAAAGCCAACCCGGACGTGGAGATCAACATCGGGCCGAAGCGTCTACGGGCCACCGCCCAGCCGGTGCTGCCCGATGACCCGGACTACGCCCGGCTGTGGCGAATTGTCAACGCCAACAATGCCGATCGCTACAACGGCTACCAGCGCCGCACGTCTCGGCCGATCCCGGTGGTGAGGCTCACGCCGGTGCCCTCTTCTTAATAGGCATTATTTCTGCGAGTAGTCCGCTGTTCTGCTTTGCTCAGGTATCACTCAGCTAGTACTTTGGGGCGATGAGTCGTCTGGGCAGGCCGGGTAAGTCGAAGTCAGCACGCCGGCGCCTGGCGGGAGCCGGGGCGGCGGTCGGCACTTTCCTCGCCGTGGGGCTGACGCCCGCGACCCCATCGGCACACGCCGACGGGATGGACTTCGACTGGCTGATCGACATGTTCACGCCGGTCGCCGGCGTGGCCGCCGAGACCGCCCCGTTGGACTCCGCGGCATGGTTTGACCAGCTCTTCTACGACCCGTTCCACACGTCGATCGACAACTGGATCAACAGCGACTTCGGGTCGATGGTCAACGGCTGGATCAACACCGCCGCCGGCCAGATCCTGATCGGTAACGGTGCCGACGGCACCGCAGAAAACCCGAACGGTGGCGCCGGCGGCCTGTGGTTCGGCGACGGCGGAGACGGATTCGACCAGAGCGCCGCCGGGGTGGCCGGCGGCAACGGCGGCGCGGCCGGCATGTTCGGTGACGGCGGCGCCGGCGGTGACGGCGGCGCCGGCGCGGCAGGCGGCATCGGCGGGGCCGGCGGGTCGTTCATGGGCAACGGCGGTTCCGGCGGCGCCGGCGGAATCGGTATCAACGGTGAAGCCGCCGGTGTTGGCGGTGCCGGAGGCGACGCCGCGGCCTGGCTGTTCGGCAATGGCGGCGCCGGGGGCGTCGGCGGAGCGGGATTTGTCGGTGCGACTGGCGCCCTGGGCGCAACCGGTGGCACGGGCGGCGGCGGAGGCGCAGGCGGGACGAGTCTGTCAACGCTGTACGGAGATGGCGGCCGCGGCGGCAACGGCGGGGCCGGCGGGGCCGGCGGCAACGGCGGAGCCGGTAGCGATGGCCACACCGGAGACTTCGCCATCAATGGCGGCACGGGAGGCAACGGCAGCGACGGCGGATACGGCGGAAGCGGCGGCCAGGGCGGCAACGGCGGGGCCGGCGGCGCTTCAGGTAACGGCACTGCCGGAGCAAACGGCGATGGCGGCGCCGGTGGTCAAGGCGGCGCGGCCGGCGTGGGCGGTACCGGCGGAACCGGAGCGGCGGGCACCGCCGCCCACCTGAACGGCGGCACGGGCGGCGACGGCGGCAACGCCGGCGCAGCAGGAAATGGCGGGGCCGGCGGGATGGCCGGGGCCGGTGGCCTGGCGGGTAGCGGTTCCCAAGGTGCTGCCGGCGCGGTCGGACTGGCCGGGCGCAGCGGGGGCAACGGCGGCGACGGCGGGGCGGGCTTTGCGGCCACCACCGGAGCTGCCGGTACCGGCGGCACCGGGGGTAACGGCGGCAACGGCGGCGTGTACGGCGACGGCGGCCACGGCGGCGCGGGCGGCGCGGGCGGGCTCGGTTCCCACGGCAGCAATGGGTCCGGCAATGGTGTCGCCGGCGGCGCCGGCGGCATCGGCGGCACTGGCGGCAACGGCGGCGTAGGCGGTGCGGGCGGAACCCTCGGTGGCGATGCCGGCAACGGCGGTGCCGGCGGCACCGGCGGCATCGGCGGGACCGGCGGCAGCGGGTCCGACGGCGCCAACAGCAGCGTTGCCGGCGGCGCCGGCAGTAACGGCGGCAACGCCGGCGACGGCGGCAAAGGCGGCACCGGCGGCAACGGCGGTGCGGGCGGCACCGCCGCACACGGCGACGCGGGACTTCAGGGGGCGGCCGGAAACGGCGGCAAAGGCGGGACCAGTGGTGATGCCGGCAACGGCGGCAACGGCGGCGACGGCAATGCGGCCAATCCGGATGGCGGTCGCGGCGGCAACGCCGGCCTGGGCGGCTACGGCGGCAGCGGCGGCACCAGCGGCACAGGCGGCACTAACGGCACCGGCGGGATGGGCGGTGACGGGTCCGCGACCCCCCACACCGGGAACGGCGGCAACGGCGGCAACGGCTTCAATGCCGTCACCCCGGGAGCCAACGGCGGCAACGGCGGCGCCGGTGGAACCGGCAGCGCGCACGGCAACGGCGGGAACGGCGGGGCCGGCGGCAACGGCGCGAACGGCGCCAATGGCAACCCGGTCGTTAACAACGGCAACGCCGGAGACGGCGGTAACGGCGGCAAGGGTGGGGCCGGCGGAAACTCGCTCGGCGACGGTAACGGCGGCAATGGCGGCGCCGGCGGCAAGGCCGGAGACGGCGGCCGCGGCGTGGACCAGAGCCAGCTGCCCCCCAGCGCCACCCTGCCCGGCAGCGGCGGCGACGGCGGCAAGGGCGGAGTCGGCGGGGCCGGCGGCAGCAGCGTCTACGCACACGGGGCCGGCACGGGCAATGGCGGCGCCGGCGGCGCGGGTGGAGCCGGTGGCAACGGCGGCGGCAACGGCATCGCCACGCTGGACATCGCCAACAGCGTGCCGTACGGCAGCGGCGGCGACGGCGGGGCCGGCGGTGTCGGCGGAAACGGCGGGTTCGGCGTCACCGGTGCGCTCGGCGGCGGCACCGGCTTCAACGGCGGCAACGGCGGCGCCGGCGGTACCGGTGGTGCGGCCGGCTCGGCCTACACCGGCAGTGTCGCGCTGCATGAGCACGGCACCTTCGGCACCAACGGCAACGGTGGTGCGGGCGGCGGCGGCGGTACCGGTGGTGGCGGTGGCACCGGCGGGGCCGGTGACAACAGCGCCGGCGGCACCGGCGGCAATGGCGGTAACGGCGGCGCGGCCGGTAACGGCGGGGCACCCGGCTCCGGATTCAACGCCCAGCCCGGAATCAACAAGGCTCCGGTCGGGATCGGCGGCGACGGCGGAAACGGCGGGGCCGCCGGCTCCGGCGGGTCCGGCGGCAAGGGCGACACCGGGTTCAACGGCGGTACCGGCGGAAACGGTGGCGTCGGCGGCGCCGGCGCCAACGGCGGAAGCGCCACCGGCACCTACTATGCGCAGGGCTCCAGCGGCGGTGACGGCGGAAACGGCGGCGCCGGTGGAAACGCCGGAGCGGGCGGCGCCGGCGGTTTGGGCGCCCAGGCGGGCAACGGCGGCAACGCCGGCGCGGGCGGCCACGGTGGCAATGGCGGTGACGGAGGCGACGCCACCCTGACCGGGACGAACGTGCACGGCGGGGCGGCCGGTGACGGCGGCGACGGCGGGGCTGCGGGTGCGGTGGCCGCCGGCGGGCTCGGAGCCAACGGCGGCAGCGGCGGCGACGGCGGCGGCGGTGGTCGTGGCGGCGCTGTCGGCAGCAACGGCGCCAACGGCGCCGGGGGCGCGGGCGGGGCCGGTTCCGGCACCGGGCACGCCGGCGAGACCGGCGGCCCCGAGGGCCCGGTCAACGTCACCATTCCGCTGTACCTGCAAAGCGGCGGCATCAGCCCGATCGTCTACATCTCGATCAACGGTGGCCCGCCGGTCCCGGTCCAGATCGACACCGGCTCCACCGGCCTGACGATTCTGAACAGTGCCGTCGGCAACCCCGGGAGTCTCGGCAACGTGCTGCTCTCCGGCAATGCCAGCTACGCCGGCCTGGGCGGCAACAGCTACGGCTACCAGACCTACAGCACCACCGTGGGATTCTGCGACAAGCTTGCCTGCTCAGGAGACATCGTCACCGACCCGACCGGAGTCAACGTGGTCACCGCCGGGTCGAACGCACTCATGACGCAGTACTTCAACCAGTACGGCATCGTCGGAGTCCTGGGCGTCGGACCGAACAACGGCTATGCCGGCACCTCGACGATCATCTCGGCGCTGCCCGGTGCGCTCAACCAGGGCGTGCTCATCGACGAGCAGACCGGCCAAGTGGTTTTCGGACCGAACCCGCTCGACCCCGAGACCTCCGTCTCCGGATCGCCCTACGTGGACACGATGATCTCCATCAACGGCGCTCCCCCGGTGGCCGTCACGACCTCGATCGACTCCGGCGGCATGTACGGCAGCATCCCGCAGTCGCTGTTCCCGCAGCTCGGTGTCGGTTCGCAGGTGCCGGCCGGGACGGTGATCTCGGTGTACAACGCCGACGGCAGCACCCTGCTGTACTCCTACACCACCACGAACAACGGTCCGTATGTGACGTCCGGCGGGGCGGCCAACAGCGGCTACTACCCGTTCTCGGTGAACCCGGTCTACATCGACTACCGGCCCAGCGGTTTCGGGGCGACCATCATCAGTCGCTAGGTTCATGGCGGCGACCCGCTTCGCCCGGCTCCGCCGCCCTCGCGATCGCCGCTAAGGCCCTACAGCAGCTCCTTGGCCAGCAGCTCGCAGGTGCGTTCCCGGCCGGGCGCGCTGGCCGGGTCCGTGCCGCGGTGCGCCGAGGCGACCGGATTGATCATCACCTCGTCGACGGCGAAGTGCTCCGCCAGCGCTGCGAGCTGCTCGGACGCTTCGGCAGGGGTGCCGACGATCGCGCGCCGCAGCCCACTGTCGATGATGCGTTGTTCGGAGTCGGAGACCGCCGCCGCCTGCGCGTCCTCGACCAGATCAACGGCGCCCAGCGGTCGCCCGGTCCGCAACCGGGCCATCATCTGCAGGTTGGGCAACATCAATGCCATTGCCTCGTCACGGGTTTCGGCGACCGACGCGTTGACGGTCAGAAACGTCGTCGGCGCCGCACACACCTCGCTCGGAGTGAAATTCTCCCGGTAGTAGGCCAGCGCCTCCTCGGTGCCCTGACCGGAGAAGTGATGGGCGAACACGTAGGGCAGCCCCTTGGCCGCGGCCAGCCGCGCCGAGTACATGCTCGATCCCAGCAGCCACAGCCGCGGCTCGCCGGTGGCGGCCGGGGTGGCCTTGAGCAGGTAGTCGCCGTCCCGTAATTGGACCTGCACACCGCGGCTGCTCATCATCGCCCGCACGTGGTCGAGATAGTCCGGGAAGTTTGCGATGTCCTCGTCGCCGCGGCCGGAGCGCAGCATGACCGAGGTGACCGGGTCGGATCCGGGCGCCCGCCCGATCCCCAAGTCGATGCGCCCGGGTGCGGCGGCCTCCAACAGCGCGAACTGTTCCGCGACGGCCAGCGGGGCGTGGTTGGGCAGCATCACCCCGCCCGAACCGAGCCGCACCCGCGACGTCTGTGCGGCGAGGTACGCGAGCAGTACCGGCGGGCTGGTGGCCCCCACCGAGGGCATGTTGTGGTGCTCGGCCACCCAGTATCTGGTGAATCCGAGGCGGTCGGCAGTCTGGGCCAGCCGCACCGTGGCCGCCAGCGCGTCGGCGGTGGACTGGTCGGTACGGACCGGGACGAGATCAAGAACGGAAAGACGCACGTTGCTACTCAACACCGGAACTCAGCCGGATAGTCCCGCCAGCACCGCGGCCTGCGCAAAGATGTCGTCCAGCATGGCCGGGGTCAGCCGACCGGTGAACATGTTCTGCTGACTGGGGTGATAACAGCCCAGCAGCCGCAGTGCCGGGCCCAGTTGGGCGAGCGCGCCGTGGCCGAACTTCGGTTTGGGCTTGGGCACGCGGTCGGCGGCAATCCGCAGCGCGATCTGCCAGGCGAAGCCGCCCAGCGCAATCATCACCCGCACATGTGGAGCGATCAGCTGCCATTCGGTGTCGATCCACGGCGCGCAGGTGTTGCGCTCGAGGGTCGTCGGAGCGTTGTCCGGCGGGGCGCAGCGCACCGGGGCGATGATTCGGATGTCATTAGCTTGCAACCCATCCGCGGCGTCAACGCTGGTGGGCTGGTTGACCAGCCCGGCCCGGTACAACGCCGCGTACAGCTGGTCGCCGGATCGATCGCCGGTGAACATCCGGCCGGTGCGGTTGGCTCCGTTGGCAGCCGGGGCCAATCCGACGATCACGATCTTGGGCTTCGGCGAGCCCCAGCCGGGAACCGGCCGGCCCCAGTAGGGCTGGTCGGCGAAGGATTTTCGCTTGGTGGCCGCAACCTGTTCGCGCCACGTCACCAGTCGCGGGCAGGCGCGGCAGACGCTGATCAGCGCGTCGAGTTCGTCGATCGACTCGGCTTGGGCAGCCAGCTGCACCACCCGCGCGGCGTCGGCGGCCTGCGGCGTTGCCGGAGTTGCCGGGTCGCCGGGCCATCCTGCCCCGGGAGGCACCGGGGAGTCGAACGGCTGACCGGTGCGGGGATGGTTGAGCATTGGTCTACTGTGCACGCTCCCGGAATCGATGCCCAGCCCGGCACGGCGCGGCCGTGCGGAGTCGGGTCAGCAGGAACGCGGATCGGAGCTCTCCAACAAGTTGGCGCGGATTTGTGCGTACGCGTGCGCGAACAGGTCGACATCACGCGCACTGAGTAGGTCGAAAAGGTTGCGTCGCAACGTGCCAGCGTACCCACCCGATACCGACTCCAATTTCGCCAGCCCGGCGTCGGTCAGCTCTGCGAACAGTCCGCGCTTGTCCTCCTCGCACCCGACGCGGCGCAGCCAGCCCGCCCTGGCCAATCGGCTCACCGCCCCGGCGGTCCCGCCACGGGTCGTCACCGCCGCCTCGGTGATCTCACCCATCCGCAATCGGCGTTGCCGCGCTTCGGACAACAGCACCAATACCTCAAAATCGGCGAAGGTGATCCCTCCGTCGGCGAACAGCTGAAAATCGAGTTCCCGCAGCAACAGTCGAGTGCTGTCCAGAAACCCGCGCCACATGCGCTGCTCGGTCTCGTTCAGCCATCGGATCTCTTCCGTCACAACAACCGCGTCCTTTGTGATTGATTCGACAACTATTAAACCAGGAATCGACGTGACTCTCAGATGACGGTGACTGCAGGGCATTACCGCAGTTCAACGCAGATCTAATCCTGTGCCGACAGAAGTGTCGCGGTGATCACACGCGCGTCGATCGGCCTAATTATCCTTGTTATATCAACTACCCGCCTGGCTTAGTTTCGAGCGCTGACCACCCCGGCGCGCGAAGGCGTTCGCCCGTTCCGCTGCTGCCACAGCCGGTAGACCTCGACCGCGTCGTCGCGGGAGTCGTGCCGCATCGGCAGCCGCCGCTGCTCCCAGGGCTTGGCAAACTCGTCGTAGAAGGTGTTGAGCTCGAAGTACTTTCGGTCGTCGACGTAATGCGGCTCGTAGGCCTCGCGGGTGGTCAAGAAGACGACCTCGTCCGGCGAGCAGTAATACAGTGCGCCCAAGCACATCGGGCACGGCGACGCCAGGACGTAGATGGTGGCCCCGGTCAGGTGCTCGGTGCCCAGCGCCGTGCATGCCTGCCGAATGGCGAGGATCTCCGCGTGCGCGGTGGGGTCGTTGGTCTGAGCGACCCGATTCGCGCTTTCGGCCAGAATCGCACCGTCCCTGACGATGACCGTGGCGAACGGGCGCCCGCCCTGCTCGACGTTGCGGCGAGCAAGCTCAATGGTGTGTTGCGCGAAGTCCATGTCAGCTCCTAGACTGCCGCAGCTCGCGCTATTGAGTCCAATACTTGTATTCGATGGATGCGATAGATGTCATCAATCGATTTCGTACGCGAATTCCGCCAGCATGCGGATGAATGCCTGCGCGGCCGCCGAGCGGTAGGCAGCGGCGCGCACCAGCGCCACCACGGTTCGGGTAGGCAGCGGCGGGACGAGCGGCACCGAATGCACGTGGCGACGCTCACGGGTGATCGCATCGGGCAGCACCGTGGCCAGTGCGCCACCACGTACCGAGGCCAACAGCGCACTGATCGAATTGGCTTCGACCACGATCCGGGGCGCGACGCCCTGGCCGGAGAAGTAGGCGTCGATCTGTAGACGGGTGGCGAAACCGGTGTTGAGCAGGACCAACGGCTCGCGGGCCAGCCGGGCGACCGGCTGCGGTGTCGCTCGCGCCGCAAAGGGGTGGCCCGAGCCGACCACCAGCGTCAGCGTCTCGGCGAACAGCGCGGTGTGGTCGATCCCGTCGGCATGCGGGCCCGCGAAGGCGATACCGAGGTCCAGTCGGTCGGCGAGCAGGTCGGCCTCGATGCGGTCTTGGGTGTCCTCGCGGACCGAGAGGGTGATGCCCGGATGCGCGGTGTGGAACCGGTGCACCAGCGGCCCGATCAGGTAGGCGGTGAATGTCGGCGTCATCGCCACCCGCAGATGCCCGCGCGACAGGTCCTGCACGTCGTGAACCGCACGTTCGCCGGCATCGAGATCGCGCAGCGCCAACCGGGCATGCTCGGCATACGCCTCGCCGGCATCGGTCAGCCGTACCGTGCGGCCCGAGCGATCCAGCAGCTCCACCGCCAGTGCGCGCTCCAGTTGCTTGATCTGCTGCGAGAGCGTCGGCTGGGAGATGTGCAGCGCCTCGGCCGCCCGAGTGAAATTCCCGTGCTCGGCCACCGCCAGCAGATACCGGATGTGGCGCAGCTCCATCGACTGACTATAGGCGCCATCAATCGAGATGATGGGTACTACGTCTTGGACGCTATTGCCTGATTGCGAGGCCCCAGCCGGGCTCGCGGCTCGACGCGGCTGAACTGTCCACTCACCTCATAGGATGACCTGCGTGAACGCCGACGCATTGACCCAACTGATCGCCGATCTCCCCGAGGGCATGGTGGTCACCGACCCGACGATCACCGCGGGATACCGGCAGGACAACGCGCTGGACCCGATGGCGGGCCAGCCCCTGGCGGTGGTGCGCCCGCTGCGCACCGAAGAAGTGCAGACGGTCATGCGCTGGGCCGGCGCCCACCGGGTGCCGGTGGTGACTCGCGGCGCGGGCACCGGCCTGTCCGGCGGAGCCACGGCGATCGACGGCGGCATCGTGCTGTGTACCGAGAAGATGCGCGACATCACCGTCGACCCCGTCACCCGCACCGCGGTCTGCCAGCCGGGACTGTTCAACGCCGAGGTGAAGAAGGCCGTCGCCGCCTACGGACTGTGGTATCCGCCGGACCCGTCGTCGTTCGAGATCTGCAGCATCGGCGGCAACATCGCCACCAACGCCGGCGGCCTGTGCTGCGTCAAGTACGGCGTGACCACCGACTACGTACTGGGACTGCAGGTGGTGCTGGCCGACGGCACAGCGGTCCGCCTGGGTGGGCCTCGTCTCAAGGACGTCGCCGGACTCTCGTTGACCAAGTTGTTCGTCGGCAGCGAGGGCACCCTCGGGGTGGTCACCGAGGTAACCCTGCGCCTGCTGCCGGCTCAGCCGAAATCGGCTGTGGTGGTAGCCACTTTCGACTCGGTGACCGCCGCAGCCGAGGCGGTGCTCGACGTGTCCGGGCGGCTGCGCCCGTCGATGCTGGAGTTCATGGACTCGGCGGCGATCAACGCCGTGGAAGACCAACTGCGTATGGGCCTGGACCGCGAGGCCGCGGCCATGCTGGTGGCCGCCTCCGACGAGCGCGGCCACGCGGGCGCCGAGGACGTCGAGCTGATGGCCCAGGTGTTCACCGAGCACCATGCCAAGGAGGTGTTCTCCACCGACGACCCGGTCGAGGCCGAGGGCTTCGTGGCGGCCCGGCGGTTCTGCATCCCGGCGGTCGAGGCGAAGGGTCCGCTGCTCCTGGAGGACGTTGGGGTGCCGGTGCCGCGGCTGGCGGAGCTGATCACCGGTATCGAGAACATCGCCGCCGAGCGCCAACTGCTGATCTCGGTGATCGCGCACGCCGGCGACGGCAACACGCACCCCCTGATCGTGCACGACACGAATGACCCCGACCATGTGCGGCGCGCCGAGCTCGCCTACGGCGAGATCATGGATCTGGCCCTGGCGCTGGGCGGCACCATCACCGGCGAACACGGCGTCGGGCGGTTGAAGCGACCGTGGCTGGCCGAGCAGCTGGGACCCGATGTGATGGCGCTGAATCAGCGGGTCAAAGCCGCGCTCGACCCGCTGAACATCCTCAACCCGGGTTCGGGGATCTAGGCCCCCTCCTCGCCCCGAGTGTGAATCTGCCGACGCTCCCCCGGCGCGTCGCGTCGTGGATTTCACACTCGGCCATTGACACCGGTCGGGGCGTTGTCGTATCAATGAGACATGACGACCACGCTGTCTCATCCGAAGTTCGAACTCTGCAACGCCGACACCTGGCCCAACCCCTGGCCGATGTACGCCGCGCTGCGCGATCACGACCCGGTCCACCACGTGGTCCCGGAGAACGCGCCTGACCAGGACTACTACGTCTTGTCCCGGCACGCCGACATCTGGGCCGCCGCCGCCGACCACGAGACGTTCTCCTCCGCACAGGGACTGACCGTCAACTACGGCGAGCTGGAGATGATCGGCCTGGCCGACAACCCGCCGATGGTGATGCAAGATCCCCCGGTACACACCGAATTTCGCAAGCTGGTGGCCCGCGGCTTCATGCCGCGGCAGGTCGAGCTGCTGGAGCCGAAGGTGCGTGAGTTCGTCATCGAGCGCCTCGAGCGGCTGCAGGCCAACGGCGGTGGTGACATCGTCACCGAGCTGTTCAAGCCGCTGCCGTCGATGGTGGTTGCGCACTACCTGGGCGTGCCGGAGGAGGACCGCAGCCAGTTCGACCGCTGGACCGAGGCTGTCGTCGCGGCCACCACCAGCGAAGACGGCGTCGCCTCGGCCGGTGACGCGATCGGCGAGATGATGGCCTACTTCAGCGGACTCATCGAACGCCGCCGCACCGCCCCGGAGGATGACACCGTTTCGCATCTGGTGGCGGCCGGGATGGGCGCCGACGGTGATATCAAGGGGCTGCTGTCGGTGCTGGCGTTCACCTTCACCATGGTGACCGGCGGCAACGACACGACCACCGGAATGCTTGGCGGCTCAGTGCAATTGCTGCAGCGACACCCCGATCAGCGTCAGCTGCTGGTGGACTCACCCGAGCTGATCCGCGACGCCGTCGAGGAGATGCTGCGGTTGACCTCCCCCGTGCAGGGGCTGGCCCGCACCACCACCCGGGACGTCACCATCGGCGACACCACGATTCCGGCGGACCGCAAAGTGTTGCTGCTCTACGGATCGGGCAACCGCGACGAACGCCAGTTCGGGCCGGACGCCGCCGAACTCAACGTGCAACGCAAGCCGCACCAGATCCTCGCCTTCAGCTACGGCGCCCACCACTGCATCGGCAATCAGGCGGCCCGGATGCAGGCCCGGGTGGCGTTGGAGGAACTGCTGGCCCGCTGCCCGAACTACACGATCGACGAGTCCGGGATCGTTTGGGCCGGCGGCAGTTACGTGCGTCGTCCCATGTCGATTCCCTTCACCGTCGGATCATGATGGCCGGGCGGGCCTGGCTGTCCGATCAGCGCGGCGAGTTGGCTGCCGAGAAGATTCTCGATGCGGCCGAGAAGCTGTTCGCCGAACAGGACCCGGGTTCGGTGGGCATGAATGAGATTGCCCGCGCCGCAGGCTGCTCTCGGGCCACGCTGTATCGCTACTTCGAGAGCCGAGACGCACTGCACACCGCCTACGTGCACCGGTGGGCCAATGCGCTCTATCACGAGTTGACCCGGCGGCTGGCCGGCGTCGACGACCCGGCAGAGCGACTGGTCGCCGGGATCACCGAATCGCTGGCCCTGGTACGCGGCAACCCGGCACTGGTGTCGTGGTTCGCCGAGACCGGACCGCCGATCGGTGCCGCGATGGCCGCGCAGTCCGATGTGATCACCGTGATGGTCGCGTCATTCCTGTCTGCATTGGGTACCGGCGACGGCGACGTGGTTCAGCAGCGCGCCCGGTGGGTGGTGCGGGTGGTGACGTCGATGCTGAGCTTCCCCGGCCACGACGCCGACGACGAGCGGGAGATGCTGACGCAATTCGTGGTACCGGTCGTGGTCTCGCCTTCGGTGCGGTCTCACGAGTAATCCCGCGCGCGATTCACCCGCCGAGCGTGAAGACAGCTTCACGTTCGACCCCTCAAAGTCAAGTGGCTAGTGCAACGCCGCTAGGCGGCTTGATCGAGGAGGGCGGCTAGGCGTTGGGCCGGGGTATC
>NZ_JBJIAM010000019.1:0-30848 GCF_045310815.1 Mycobacterium sp. SMC-19
AAAACCCCGGCAAAAGCCGGGGCAATCTGTAACCGATGACGCGACTCATGTGTAACCCATGACCCGACTCATCACATTTGTGCGGGCGGAGGGACTCGAACCCTCACGCGCTTTCGCGCAATGGCACCTAAAGCCATCGTGTATGCCAATTTCACCACGCCCGCAAGGGTCCCTAGTCTAGCTTTCCGGCAACTCACCACTTCGAAGGCCTGACGGCATTCCGGATCTGGCGCGGTACCGTCATGGGGTGTCCACTACACGGCGTCGGAGACCCGCACTGGTTGTGCTGGTGATCGTCGCCGCCAGCGCCTGCCTGGGGCTGGGCTGGTGGCAGTGGAGCCGGTTCCAAGAGGTCAACGGCACGTTCCAGAATCTCGGCTACGCGCTGCAGTGGCCGCTATTCGCGTGGTTCTGCGTGTACGCCTACCGCAAATTCGTCCGCTACGAAGAAGAGCCGCCCGAACTGCACCCCGAAGACACGGTGACCGAGATACCCGCTGGACTGCTGCCGGAGCGGCCCCCGGCCGCCGCTCCCACCGATGACCCCGCCATGCGGGAGTACAACGCCTATTTGGCCGAGCTCTCCGAGAACGCCCGACAGAACAGGAACACGGCATGACCTCCTCCCCCGCCCAGGCCGCTCCCGCCGAGAAGATTCGCAGCGCGCTGCTGCCCTACCGGGTGATGGCGTGGGCAACCGGTATCTGGCTGATCGCCCTGTGTTACGAGATCGTGGTGCGCTACGTGGTCAAGGTAGACAACCCGCCGACCTGGATCGCCGTGGTGCACGGCTGGGTGTACTTCGCCTACCTGCTGACCGCTTTCAACCTCGCGATCAAGGTCCGCTGGCCGCTCGGCAAGACCATCGGGGTGTTGCTGTCCGGCACCATTCCCCTGCTCGGCATCATCGTCGAGCACTTCCAGACTCGAAACATCAAGGCCCAGTTCAATCTCTGAGGCCCCGCACCTGCGCCGAGCGTGAAGTTGGCTTCACGCTCGGCCACCCAGAGTGAAGCCAACTTCACGTTCGGCCAGAGGGTGTCGGCCTCTGAGGCCTCCGCGGCGTCGTTAGGCCAGCGAACGCAGCGCCGGCAGCAGCAACTCCAGCGCCCGGCCGCGGTGCGATGCGGCATCCTTTTCGGCCGGGCTCAACTGCGCGGCGGTGCGGTCGGTGCCCGCCGGGACGAACACCGGGTCGTAGCCGAACCCGCCGTCGCCGTGCGGTTCGGCAGCGATGCTGCCCGCCCACTCGCCGCGCACCACCACCTGGTGCTCGGCTCCGTTGCCCCATACCAGCGCGCACGCGGACACGAACGCCGCGCCGCGTCGCTCATCAGGCACGTCGCGCAGCTGCGCCAACAACAGCGCGGTGTTGGCTGCGTCGTCGCCATGACCACCCGACCAGCGCGCCGACAGCACTCCGGGCATACCGTTGAGCGCAGCGACGGTCAAACCCGAATCATCTGCGACACAAGGCAATCCGGTCGCCGCGTAGCCGTCACGCGCTTTAGCCAGAGCGTTCTCCTCGAACGTCGCGGCAGTTTCCGGCGCTTCGGGATACGGCGGCACGTCATCGAGCGAAACCAGCTGCACGCCCGACACTCCGGCGTGCTCCAGTACCCGGCTCAGTTCGGCCAGCTTCTTGCGGTTGCGGCTGGCCACCAACAGTTGCGTCACCGGCGTGGTCAGCTGCCGAACGCCTTCTTCGGCGCCGGCCCCTCCGGCAGCACGCCCGGATACGGCAGTGCCAGCGCTTCGCGCTGCACCACGAACAGCTTCTCGCAGGCGGCCAGCGCCGCGTCGAGCATCTTGTCCAGGGTCGAGCGCGGGAACGTCGCACCCTCGCCGGTGCCCTGGATCTCGACCAGTGTTCCGGTGTCGGTGGCGACAACGTTCATGTCGACCTCGGCGCGCGAGTCCTCCTCGTAGGGGAGGTCGACGCGGACCCGGCCGTCGACCACGCCGACGCTGACGGCTGAGATCGCGCACGACAGCGGGCGGGGGTCAGACAACCTACCGGCGGCCGACAGGTAGGTGACCGCATCGGCGAGCGCCACATAGGCGCCGGTGATCGCCGCGGTGCGGGTGCCGCCGTCGGCCTGCAGTACGTCGCAGTCGATCGCGATGGTGTTCTCCCCCAGCGCGGCCAGGTCGATGCAGGCGCGCAGCGAGCGACCCACCAGCCGGCTGATCTCCTGGGTGCGCCCGCCGACGCGGCCCTTGACCGATTCGCGGTCCGAGCGGGTGTGGGTGGCGGCGGGCAGCATGGCGTACTCGGCGGTCAGCCAACCGCGACCGGAGCCCTTGCGCCAGCGCGGAACACCTTCGGTGACGCTGGCCGTGCACATGACCCGGGTGTTGCCGAATTCGACCAGAACCGATCCGGCGGGATTGGCGGTGAAGCCGCGGGTGATGACGACCGGGCGAAGCTCGTCGTCGAGGCGACCGTCTTCTCGTTTGGACACGCGACAACCCTAGCGGGTCAGATCACGACTTCGTGATGTCGAACGACTCGTCGCACACCACGGCGTGCACCGGGCCGTCGAACTCCGCCTTGGCCTCCCCGATCACGTCCTCACGCGAGGTCCAGGGCGGGATGTGGGTCAGCAGCAGTTGTCCGACACCCGCGGCCGCGGCGATGCGCCCGGCCTCGGTACCCGACAGGTGCAGGTTGGGGGGACGGTTGGCCTCATGGGTCCACGACGCCTCACACAAGAACACATCGGCGCCGCGCGCCAACTCGATCACCGCATCGCAGTAGCCGGTGTCCGCGCTGTAGACCAGCAACGCGCCGGACGGATCGGTGATCCGCATCCCGTACGACTCGGTCGGATGCGACACCAGACCGGGCTGCACACGCAGCTCCCCGAAGGAGACCGGCTCACCGTCCACCCAAGAGCGGACGTCGAAGATGTCGGTGATGTCGTCGATCTCGCCGCCGTAGGGCGATGACGCCGCGCCCATCCGCGACCAGGTGTCGCTGGGCCCGTAGAGCAGGCCCTTGGCGAACGGCTTGATCGCCACCGACGGGTGGTAGCGGCGCCAGACGAACAGCCCGGGCAGATCCAGGCAGTGGTCGGCATGCAAGTGCGACAACAACACGTGGACCGACCCCGGATCGACATGGCGTTGCAGGGCGCCGAGGACCCCACCTCCGAAGTCGATTACCAGCGGCGGCGAGTCCGGCGCCTGCAACAGGTAACCCGATGCCGGCGAGTCCGGACCCACCACACTGCCGGAGCAGCCCAGCACGGTCAGTCGCACGTTCCCTACTGTGCCATGTTCGCCGCGAGCATGACGAAGACACCGTCGCTTTGCTCACTATTCGTCATCGAAATCACCGACTAGTGCAATGGGGCGTGGCGGTGGACGGGTCCGACGCCGGTGATGGCCGGTCCCAAAAACCGGGTAGCCAGGTCAGCAAACGCCTCTGGATCACCGGTGGCTTCGAAGACCCGCGTTGCCGGGGCGGCCTCATGTGGCCGTAGGAGATCACGCTCGCTCAGCACCCGCAACAGTTCCTTGGCGGTCTCTTCGGCGCTGGACACCAGCGTCACCTGCTCACCCATCGCGAGCTGGATCAATCCCGACAACAGCGGGTAATGCGTGCAGCCCAACACCAGGGTGTCGACCCCGGCACGTTGCAGCGGCTCCAGATACCCCTCGGCCAGTCCCAACACCTGCCGGCCACTGGTGATCCCGCGTTCGACGAAGTCGACAAAGCGCGGGCAGGCCACCGCGGTGATCTCGGTGTCACGGGCGGCGGCGAACGCATCCTGGTAGGCGTGACTGGCGATGGTCGCCTGGGTCCCGATCACTCCGATGCGGCCGTTGCGGGTGGTTGCTACCGCCCGGCGCACCGCCGGCAGGATCACCTCGATGACCGGTACGTCGTAGCGTTCCCGCGCATCACGCAGGCACGCCGCCGATGCGGTGTTGCAGGCGATCACCAACGCCTTGATGCCGCGCGCGACCAGGTCGTCCCCGATGGCCAGGGCGTGAGCGCGGACCTCGGGGATGCTCAGCGGGCCGTAGGGTCCGTTGCCGGTGTCGCCGACGTAGATGATGTCCTCGTCGGGCAACTGGTCGATGATCGATCGGGCTACGGTCAACCCGCCGACGCCGGAGTCGAAGATTCCGATCGGGCTCACGCAGCTGCCCCCCGCCGAAGTTTCCGGGCCTTACGTTCTGGACCCGCCAGCCAATAGGCGGCCAACACGCCGGCGAGCGCCCCGCACAGGTGGCCCTGCCAGGACACCCCGCCGCAGACGTTGAGTACCGGCACCGCTCCCCACAGAATTCCGCCGTAGAGGAACAGCACCACGAGCCCGACCAGGATCTGCCAGATCCGCCGGGTGAACCACCCGAACACCACCAGGAAGGCCAGCCAGCCGAAGATCAGGCCGGAGGCGCCGATGTGGTCCGTCGGCCCGCACGATGACCCGACGTTGCCGATCAGCCACGTCCCCAGTCCCCCGACAATCCAGATGATCGCGGTGGCCAGCACAAACCGGGACAGCCCGGTCAACGTCAACAAGAAGCCCAGCACCAGCGCGGGGCCGGTGTTGGCCAGCAGATGCGCCCAGTTCGCGTGCAACAGCGGGGCGAACAGCACTCCCCACAGGCCGTCGGTTTCCAGCGGCCGGATGCCGTTGTGGTCCAACCGGTGTCCGCCGACCTGATCCACGGCTTCGACCAGGTAGAGCAGCCCGACGAACGCGATGATGGTGGCCCCGCCGGTGCGCCAGAGGGATTTCTCCTCGGGCGGCGGTGCCGGTGCTGCCGCACCGCGGGGAGTCATGCCCATCTCACGGCCTTCCCGACCGGTCACCGGGCCGGTCGGCGAATGCGCCGGGCACGGTGCCCCGGTAGGTCGGGATTCCGGCCACCGGATCGGCACACAGCAACCCCGACAGCACCGCCCGGGCTAGAGTGTCCGCCGCCGCGGCGCCGACCGCCGCAACCAAGCCCGTCTCCGGGGACATCGCAGCCGGTGTTCCCGGCAGCGGCGCAACCTCGACGGTCCCGGTCGACAAGGCGAACACCGTGTCGCCATCCACCGGAGTGTGCGAGGGCCGGATGGTGCGGGCCAGCCCGTCCTGCGCGGCGATCGCCACCCGGCGGCAGCCGGCCGGGCTGAGCGCGGCGTCGGTGGCCACCACGGCGATGGTGGTGTTGAGCGCCAGGGTTTTAGGCTCCAGCCCGGCGAGGATCGCCAACTGTTCGGACGGCGGCGCCGTCAGACCGAATTCTTCGATGAGCAGCGTCGACCAAGGCAGACCGGTGGTGGGGTCGATGAGTTCGCCGGTGGGGTTCACCACCACGATCGCCCCCACGGTGACCACGTCGTCCCCGAGTTCGAGCGTCATCGACGCGGTGCCCACGCCACCCTTGAAGACCCCGGCGCGGGCCCCCGCTCCGGCGCCGACGCTGCCCGACGCAGGATGTTCGCCGTCGGGTCCGGCGGCCGCGTCCGCGGCGGCGTAACCGAATTCGGCGGTGGGCCGTCGATCCCAGCCGCCGACCGGCAGGTCGAAGATGACCGCGGCCGGCACGATCGGCACCACGCCGCCGTCCAGCGCCACGCCGCGGCCCTGCTCCTCCAACCAGGTCATCACGCCGTCGGCGGTGGCCAGTCCGTAAGCACTGCCGCCGGAGAGCACCACCGCGTCCACCCAGCGCACGCTGTTGGCCGGGTCCAGCAGGTCGGTCTCGCGGGTGCCCGGTGCCCCACCGCGACCGTCGACGGCACCGACCGTCCCGGGTGGTGCCAGAACGACGGTGACGCCGGTGGCCCAGCCCGAGCCCAGCGTCGCGTCCGGATCGATCCGCTGGTGGTGGCCCACCCGGATGCCGGCGACGTCGGTGATCGAACCCATCCCTGTCATCGCCTGGGCCTTCCCATCAGGGCGACCACCAGGAATTCCTGCAGCACGGTGAGCCACTGATACACGTTGAGCTGACCAGCCATTGGATCACCCGCCGCCAGCTGATCGGGGCCATCGGGGCCGATCTTGAGCACGGCGCCCAGCGCGAGGCGGATGTCGTTGACCGCGGCGATCCAGGCGTTGGCCTGCTCTTCGGTCAACTCGAAACGGCCGCCCTGTTCGGGAACGGTGGCCAGTACTTGTTGTGCCGCGCCACGTTTGGCGTCGATGATCCCCGGTTCGTGCAGACTACGAAGCGCTGCGTTCAGGCCGCCTGCATCGACCTCCGAGCCGTCCTCGCTGCCTTCGGGGCGATAGAAATCCGGCAGCAGCCGGCGTGTCGTGGCGTCTTCGGGCGTACGGGTGTTGCCGGTTCGTATCCCGGTGATCTGTTCAAGTTCGTCTGGTGGGGAAGAGGACTCCCGCGCGTCGAGCATCCCGACGATCGAGCCGACCAGGTTCCGGAGCAGCGCGGCCTCGTGAAGGGCCAGCGCAGACCGGAAGCGGGGCCCGTCGTCGGTCTCTACCCGCTTCCATTTCTGCACGGTGAAGTCCGGTTCCCTTCGGTTGAGTCTTAGCGGTCCTGCTGCAGGGTCGCCCACAACCCGGCGGCATGCAGCTTGGACACGTCGACCTCCATCGACTCACGGCTTCCCGCCGACACCACGGCCTTGCCCTCGTGGTGCACCTGCAGCATCAGCTTGGTCGCGTGCTGCTCGCTGTAGCCGAACAGCTTCTGGAAGATGTAGGTCACATAGGTCATCAGGTTGACCGGGTCGTCCCAGACGATGGTCACCCAGGGGGACGCCGTCTCCTCGACCGGGTCGGCGTGCCGCTGTCCGGTGCCCTGCGGTTTCACCGGGGCGGACGTCGGTGCTGACGTGGCCATACTGGTCAGGATACCGAGCCGAGGTGGGGTGCAGTCCAGCCGATACGGTTGATGGGTGAACTCTCCGGCCCGGTGCGGCGGGCTGCTCACCGACAAGTACGAGCTGACCATGCTCGCCGCGGCGCTGCGCGACGGCACGGCCGGTCGGCGGGCCGGCTTTGAGATGTTCACCCGCCGCCTGCCCGAGGCGCGCCGCTACGGGGTGGTCGCCGGCACTGACCGCTTTCTGCAGGCCCTGGCCGAGTTCACCTTCGACGACGCCGCGCTGGATCTGCTCTCGGGGTTCCTGGATCGCGCGACTGTGAATTTCCTGGCGGATTTCCGCTTCCGCGGCGACATCGACGGCTATCCCGAAGGCGAGCTGTATTTCGCCGGGTCTCCGGTGCTCAGCGTGCAGGGCAGCTTCGCTGAGTGCGTCGTGCTGGAGACACTGTTGCTGTCGATCTTCAACCACGACACCGCGATCGCCTCGGCGGCCGCTCGCATGGTCAACGCGGCCGGCGGCCGACCACTGATCGAAATGGGCTCACGCCGCACTCACGAGCAAGCCGCCGTGGCCGCGGCCCGGGCCGCCTACCTGGCGGGGTTTGCCGGAACCTCCAACCTGGAGGCGCACCGCCGCTTCGGTGTGCCGGTGTTGGGCACCAGCGCACATGCCTTCACCCTGCTGCATACCGGCGCCGACGGCGAGTTGGCGGCGTTCCGCGCCCAGGTCGCCGCCCAAGGCGTCGACACCACGCTGCTGGTGGACACCTATGACGTCACCACCGGGGTGGCCAACGCCGTCGCGGCGGCCGGACCGGGACTCGGCGCGGTCCGCATCGACTCCGGGGAGTTGGCGGTGTTGGCCCATCAGGTCCGTGACCAGCTGGACCGGCTGGGTGCCACCGGCACCAAGGTCGTGGTCTCCGGTGACCTCGACGAATACGGCATCGCGGCGCTGCGGGCCGCGCCGGTGGACAGCTACGGCGTCGGCACCGCCTTGGTGACCGGCTCAGGAGTGCCCGCGGCCGGGTTCGTCTACAAACTGGTCGAGGTGGACGGCAAGCCCGTGCACAAGCGCAGCACCGGCAAAGAGTCGCAGGGCGGTCTCAAACAGGCGCTGCGGATCGCCCGCGAAAGCGGCATCGTCACCGACGAGGTCGTCTACCCGGCCGGTCACCCACCGGCAGCGGACGCGCGGGCCCGGACATTGACCGTTCCGCTGGTGCGTGGCGGTGACGTGCTGACCGAGACCGGGGCGACGGCGCTGGCCGCGGCGCGCGAGCGCGTGGTGGCCGGGCTGCACAGCCTGCCGTGGGAGGGGCTCAAACTCGCGCACGGCGAACCGGCGATCCCGACGCGGCTGGTGCCCGGTGGTGACTGAGCGCCGTGCTACTTGCCGTTGCGTTCCCGGTGCTTGCACCCGGGCCAGCAGCACGGGCGGCGCATGCCTTCTTCGAGCTCCTCACGCGTGCGGCGAATCCGGCGCTCACGGGTCGCCTGCTGCTTGGCGTCCTCGACCCAGCAGATGAACTCGTTGCGCGCCAAGGGCGTAATGTCCAGCCACGCAGCCAATGCCGCGGCACTGACGGTCAGCCCGTCACGCAGGTCATCGGGAAGTTCATGCACTGCGCCGCCTGGCAATCGCTGGCTGCTCATCGCCTCAGGGTAGCGGCCCACGGCGGGAAAATGGGTGGGGCGCCGACGCCGGTGTCGCTACCGTGCACGGGTATGGATATCGATGCCGCGACGTTCAGCCAGGACTGGGCGCGGGACTGGAATAACCACGACGTGGACGCGGTGCTGGCGCACTTTCACGACGACGTGGTGTTCACCTCCCCGGTAGCTGCGCAGATGTATCCCGAGACGGCCGGGGTAATCCGCGGCAAGGCCGCGTTGCGGCACTATTGGTCCGGCGCTCTGCAGCGCATGCCGGATCTGCATTTCGTCGTCGAAGACGTATACCGCGGTATCGACACCATCGTCATCAACTACCGCAACCAGAACGGCGGACTCGTCAACGAGGTCCTGCGTTTCGCCCACGACGGCTTGGTCATCGAAGGGCACGGAACCTATCTGGTGGCCCGGTCCGCCGCCACGGCCTGACGGATGAGCGTGCAGATCGCAAAGCGGGCTACCGTGTGCACACCATGGCTGACCCGTCCGTATCCGAGCTGCTCGCCGCCGCGGTAGCCGCACTGGGCGGCGGCGAACGCGAGGGCCAGGTCCGCATGGCCGAGGCGGTGGCGCGCTGCTTCGACACCGGCGAGCATCTGGCGGTGCAGGCCGGCACCGGTACTGGCAAGTCGCTGGCCTACCTGGTTCCGGCGATCGCGCGGGCGCTGGCCGACGAAGACCCGGTCGTGGTGTCGACCGCGACCATCGCCCTGCAGCGCCAGCTCGTCGACCGTGACCTGCCGCGTCTGGCCGGTGCCCTGGAAAAGGTGTTGCCCCGGCGTCCTACCTTCGCACTGCTCAAAGGCCGACGGAATTATCTGTGCCTGAACAAGGTCCACAGCGGCATAGCCGAAGAGTCGGACAACGAGCCGCAGGCCGAGCTGTTCGATCCCTTCGCGGCAAGTGCCCTGGGCCGCGACGTGCAGCGACTCACCGCGTGGGCTGAAGACACCGACACCGGCGACCGTGACGAACTCAAACCCGGTGTACCGGAACGGTCCTGGTCCCAAGTCAGCGTCTCGGCGCGGGAATGCGTGGGCGCCGTGCGCTGCGAATACGGCACGGACTGCTTCGCCGAGCGGGCCCGCGCCGTCGCCGCCGAGGCCGACGTCGTCGTCACCAACCATGCGCTGTTGGCCATCGACGCCATCTCCGACACCACCGTGCTGCCCGAGCACCACCTGCTGGTGATCGACGAGGCACACGAGCTCGCCGACCGGGTGACCTCGGTGGCCACCGCCGAGTTGAGCGCGACCATGCTCAGCGTCGCGGTGCGCCGCGTCGGCCGGCTGGTCTCCCCCGAGCTGGTTCAGCGTCTCGACGCCGCATCGCTGACGTTCGGCTCGGCGATTCACGACGGCACCCCCGGCCGAATGGATCACCTCGACGACGAGCTGGCCACCTATCTGGCCGCCCTGCGCGATGCCGCCGGCGCGGCCCGCGCGGCCATCGACACCGCACCCGCCGATCCCAAGGCCGCGGCCGCGCGCAAGGAATCCGTCGCCGCGTTGACCGAGATCGCCGATACCGCGGCCCGGATCCTGACCTCGTTCGAGCCGGCCATCCCCGACCGCTACGACGTGGTCTGGCTCAGCCACGAAGACAACCGGGGCTCGGTGCGGGCGGTGTTGCGGGTGGCACCGCTGTCGGTGGCGGGCCTGCTGCGCGAGCGACTGTTCGCCCGCGCGACGACGGTGCTGACCTCGGCGACGCTAACGGTTGGCGGCTCCTTCGACGCGATGGCCGGCGACTGGGGTCTGCGGCGCGGCGAGGATCCCCAGGCCGCGCGCTGGCGAGGACTTGATGTCGGCTCGCCGTTTGCGCACGCCAAGGCGGGCATCCTCTACGTCGCCGCGCACCTGCCGCCACCCGGACGCGACGGCACCGGCACCGCCGAACAACTCGACGAGATCACCGCGCTGATCACCGCGGCCGGTGGCCGAACCCTGGGCCTGTTCTCGTCGATGCGGGCGGCACGTGCCGCTGCCGAAGCGATGCGCGAGCGCCTCGACACCCCGGTGCTGTGCCAGGGCGAGGACACCACCGGCGCGCTGGTCGAGCAGTTCGCCGATGACGCCGAGACTTCGTTGTTCGGCACGCTGTCGCTGTGGCAGGGCGTTGACGTACCGGGACCGTCGCTGTCGCTGGTCCTCATCGACCGCATCCCGTTCCCGCGGCCCGATGATCCGCTGCTGACCGCTCGGCAGCGCGCCATCACCGCGCGCGGCGGCAACGGCTTCATGGCGGTGGCCGCCAACCACGCGGCGCTGCTGCTGGCCCAGGGCGCCGGCCGGCTGCTGCGCGGGAACGACGACCGGGGCGTGGTGGCGGTACTCGACTCCCGGATGGCCACCGCCCGTTACGCCGGTTACCTGCGGGCCTCACTGCCGCCGTTCTGGGGCACCACCGACACCGCCAAGGTGCAGCTGGCGCTACAGCGGCTGCGCGGCGCCTGAGCGCACTATCGTGGTACCCCATGCGCCTTGCCAACCACCGTGTGCTCGTCACTGCCTGCACGCTGGTGTTGTTGCTGAGCGGGTGCGCCCGCATGCTCGACGGACAACCCGTGTCGGTCTTCGCGGACCCGTTCCGGGTGGGCGGCCTGCAGGCCGTCGACGGGCCCACCGGGCTGCGCCCTGACGCGCCGCCGCCGACCCGGGAGGTCAACGGGACCGACGGCGGGCGGATCGATCAGCTGGCCGCCCAGTCGGTCAGCGACCTCGAGGCGTTTTGGACCACGACCTATCCCAACACCTTCGACGGTGAGTTCAAGCCGGCGAAATCCCTGCTGTCCTGGGATCCGGCGCAACTACGCGGAAAGTTCTGTGACAGTAGGACTTTCCTGCTGGTCAATGCCGCCTACTGCTATCTGGACAACACCATCGGCTGGGATCGCCGGCTGCTGCTGCCCGCGCTGCGCAGCGCCTATGGCGACATGGCCATCACCATGGTGCTCGCCCACGAGTACGGCCACGCGATCGCCCGGACCGCCGGCATCACCAAGCGGCGCCAGACCCCGACACTGGTGGCCGAGCAACAGGCCGACTGCCTAGCCGGTGTCTACCTGCGCTGGGTGGCCCAGGGCGATTCCCCCCGGTTCACGCTGAGCACCGGCGACGGGCTCAACAGCGTGTTGGCCGCGATGTTGGCGCTGCGCGATCCGTTGCTCGGCCCCGACGAGACGATCGGCAACAACGAGCATGGGTCGGCCTTCGAACGGATCTCAGCGTTCCAGTTCGGGTTCACCGACGGCGCCGGGTCATGCCAGGCCATCGATGCCAAGGAGATCGAGCGGCGGCGCGGCGAATTGCCCGTTCAGCTGCAACAGGACGAGACCGGCGAGGTGCCGGTCAGTGAGGAATCGGTGCAGCTGGTTCTCGACGCGATGAACATTGCGTTCACCCCGGCCCAGCCACCGAAACTCACCTTCGACACCGCGGCGGCATCGTCGTGCTCGGACGCCCGCCCCAGCCCGCCGGCCTCGTATTGCCCGGCGACCAACACCATCGCGGTCGACCTGCCGGCCCTGCAGACTATGGGCACCCCCAGCAAGGACCAGAAGTTGGCGACGCTGACCGGCGACAACACTGCCTATTCGGCGCTGATCTCGCGGTACCTGCAGCGCGTTCAGATCGAGCACGGCGGCCTGGTGCTCGACAATGCCGCGGCCGCACTGCGCACCGCGTGCCTCACGGGGGTGGCCACCACCCGGTTGTCCCAGGGCGTCACCACCTCCAACGGCGGCAGGATCGCCTTGACGGCGGGCGATCTGGACGAAGCGGTCGCCGGGCTGCTGACCAACGGCCTGGCCGCCGGCGACATCAACGGCGAATCGGTGCCGGCCGGGTTCTCTCGCATCGATGCCTACCGCACCGGGGTGCTCGGCGATTTCGATCGCTGCCTGGCCCGCTTCCCGTGACGCGGCATGCGCTTCGTCGGTTCGCGCACTCAGGCCAACGTGACCAATCCCAGCTCGGCGTCACCGGACAGCAACGGATGGCACGGCAGCACCCGCACGGTGTAGCCCACCGATCCGGCGACCGGTAGCCGGCTGGTCGTGGAGAACACTTCCGTGCCGTCAGTGTCGGTGTGAGCGTGCGACATTGCCACCGTGACCGGCTCCAGCAGGGTGTCACCGGAATCCACCCGGCCCAGCACCGCCTGCACCACCACCTCGTCCGGCCGCAGCCCGGCCAGCCGCACTGAGGCGGTCAGCGTCAGCTCCGACCCCAACCAGGGCGCGTCGGGCAACCCGGTGCTGTCGACGTCGGTGATCTGGATGTGCGGCCAGGCCGCTTCGGCTCGGCGCCGGTAGTCGGCCAGCTGACGCGCCGCACCGTAGGGCACGCCGTCGATCGGCTCGCAGGTGCGCCGCACCGACTGAGCGGCCGGGGCATAACACTGCTCCACGTAGTCGTGCACCATCCGCGACGCCAGCACCTTCGGTCCCAGCGTCTGCAGCGTGTGGTGCACCATCTCCATCCATCGCGGCGGCACGCCCCGGTCGTCGCGTTCATAGAACCTCGGTACCACCGATGACGCCAGCAGGTCGTAGAGCGCCGCGGCTTCCAGATCGTCACGCCGATTCTCGTCGGCGACGCCGTCCGCGGTGGGAATCGCCCAGCCGTTCTGGCCGTCGAACCACTCATCCCACCAGCCGTCGCGAATCGACAGGTTCAGCCCGCCGTTGAGCGCGCTCTTCATTCCCGAGGTACCACAGGCCTCCAACGGGCGCAGCGGATTGTTCAGCCAGACATCGCATCCGGAGTAGAGGCGCCGCGCCATGGACATGTCGTAGTCGGGTAGGAATGCGATGCGGTGCCGCACCTCCGGGCGGTCGGCGAACCGCACCACCTGCTGAATCAGCGCCTTGCCGTCGTTGTCGGCCGGATGGGACTTGCCGGCAACGATCAGCTGGACGGGGCGCTGCTCATCGAGCAGCAGTTGCTCCAGTCGGTCGGGATCACGCAGCATCAGCGTCAACCGCTTGTACGTCGGCACCCGGCGGGCGAAGCCGATGGTCAACACGTCTGGGTCGAATGCCGTGGCGATCCAGCCCAACTCGGCTTCCGAGGAGCCGCGTTCCAGCCCCGACTGCAACAGCCGCAACCGGACCTCGTCGACGAGCAGCGCCCGCAGCTGCGAGCGGATGGACCACAGCGACACCGGATCGACCTGCTGAAGACGCTGCCAAGCCGCCGGTTCGCTGAACGAGTCGGGAGCAGCCACGTCGCGACTGAGCTGCAGCCACGGCGGCGCAGCCCAACTCGGCGCGTGCACCCCGTTGGTGATCGAGCCGATCGGCACTTCGTCGCCGTCGAACCCGGGCCACAGGTCGTTGAACATGACCCGGCTGACCCGGCCGTGCAGCCGCGAGACGCCGTTGGCGCGCTGCGCCAGCCGCAGGCCCATATGGGCCATGTTGAACATGGCGGGATCGTGTTCCACGCCCAGTTCCATGATCCGCTCGGTGGGCACGCCGGCGACCAAGGCGTCAACGCTGTCGTCGAAGTACCGGCGCACCATGTCGGCGGGGAATCGGTCGATTCCGGCCGGAACCGGGGTGTGGGTGGTGAACACGGTCGCCGAACGGACCACAGCCAGCGCGGTGTCGAAATCCAGGCCCTGTTCGGCGATCAGCTCACGGATGCGTTCGACGCCGAGGAACCCCGCATGCCCCTCGTTCATGTGAAAGACCTCGGGATCGGGCATGCCCTGCAAACGGGTGAATTCGCGGATCGCCCGCACGCCGCCGATGCCAGCCAGGATTTCCTGCCGGATCCGGTGCTCCTGGTCGCCGCCGTACAACCGGTCGGTGATTCCGCGCAGCTGGTGCGGGTTCTCGCCGATGTCGGAATCGAGCAGCAGCAACGGCACTCGGCCGACCTGTGCCACCCAGATGCGGGCCCGCAGCCGACCGGCACCCGGCAATGCCACGTCGATCAGCACCGGTCTGCCGTCGGTATCGACCAGCAGCCGCAACGGCAGCCCCTGCGGGTCCAGTGCCGGATAGGTCTCGCGCTGCCAGCCGTCGGCGGTCAGCGCTTGACGGAAATACCCGGACCGGTAGTACAGCCCCACCGCAATCAACGGCACGCCCAGGTCCGACGCCGACTTGAGGTGATCCCCGGCCAAGATCCCCAGGCCGCCCGAGTAGTTGGGCAGAGCTTCGGCGACACCGAATTCCATCGAGAAGTAGGCGATCGCCGCCGGCAGCGCCGCCCCGCCGTCCTGCTGGTGCTGGTACCACCTCGGCCTGGTCAAGTACGCCGTGAGGTCGGCAGACAGCGCGTCCAGCCGGCCGGTGAACTCCTGATCGGCGGACAGCTCCTCGAGCCGCGCGGGGCTGACCGCTCCCAGCAGCGCTACCGGGTCACGCCCACACCCGTCCCACAATTCGGGGTCGATGGCGGCGAACAGTTCCTGAGTCGGCTGCTCCCACGACCAGCGCAGGTTCATCGACAGCTGCTCGAGTGCCAGCAGTCTCTGGGGCAGGTGGGCGCGAACGGTGAACCGGCGGAGGGCCTTCACTGTCGCCACCTTACCGAAGCTGAGGCTGCCGAGATTCGGTTGTGAACACCTCGCTCGGTTCCGGTCGGCGTCGACGGACGGTTAACGTGGGCACATAGAGCCCGACGACGAACGGAGTGCGGTGGCTGGCCGAGTCGAGGTCGACGATGTCGAACCGGTCGTCTCCTGCGGCCGTTACCCGGCCAAGGCCGTGGTCGGTGAGACCGTGCCGGTCAAGGCCACGGTCTGGCGTGAAGGCCACGAGGCCGTCGCGGCGACGTTGGCGGTGCGCTACGTGGGGCTCCGCTACCCGCTGCCCGGCGATCCCCCGCCCGCGGCCTCGACCGGCTCGGCACTGCAGCTGCCCATGCATACCGGGTTCGACGCCTACGTGTTTCACGGCGCCTTCACTCCCGACGCCGTCGGCTTGTGGACTTTTCGCGTCGAAGGCTGGGGGGATCCGCTGCAGAGCTGGCGGCACGCGGTGACCGCCAAGCTCGATGCCGGCCAGGCCGCGGCCGAGCTGTCCAATGATCTGTTGCTCGGCGCCGCGTTGTTCGACCGCGCCGCAGCCGGAGTGCCATCCGCACGGCGTGAACCGGTGCTGGCGGCGGCCGCCGCGTTGCGTGCCCCAGGCGATCCGGTGTCGCGGGCGGCGCCGGCGCTGTCTGCCGAACTCGACGAGCTGCTGGCCCGTTATCCACTGCGTGACCTGGTCACCCCCAGCGTCGAGTATCAGGTCTGGGTGGATCGGCCGTTGGCGCGCCGCGGCGCATGGTACGAGATGTTCCCACGCTCTACCGGTGGCTGGGATGCCGAGGGCCCGCCCGTGCACGGCACGTTCGCCACGGCGGCCGCGGCGCTGC
This sequence comes from Mycobacterium sp. SMC-19, assembly GCF_045310815.1. Taxonomy (NCBI): domain Bacteria; kingdom Bacillati; phylum Actinomycetota; class Actinomycetes; order Mycobacteriales; family Mycobacteriaceae; genus Mycobacterium; species Mycobacterium sp. SMC-19. The sequence continues at coordinate 15,852 of NZ_JBJIAM010000019.1, forward strand.
CCCGGATCGCGGAGATGGGTTTCGACGTGGTGTACCTGCCACCGGTCCACCCCATCGGCCGAGTACACCGCAAGGGCCGCAACAACTCCGCGACCGCCGAACCCGGTGATGTGGGTTCACCGTGGGCCATCGGCAGCGCCGAGGGCGGCCACGACGCAGTGCATCCGGAACTGGGCGACATCGGCGACTTCGACGCCTTCGTCGCTGCGGCGCACCGGCTCGACCTGGAGGTCGCGCTGGACCTGGCGTTGCAGTGCGCACCGGATCACCCCTGGGCCACCCAGCATCGGGAATGGTTCACCGAGCTACCTGACGGCACCATCGCCTACGCGGAGAACCCACCGAAGAAGTACCAGGACATCTACCCGCTGAACTTCGACAACGATCCGGCCGGCCTGTACGCGGAAGTGCTGCGGGTGGTCCGGTTCTGGATGGAACACGGGGTGAAGATCTTTCGGGTCGACAACCCGCACACCAAGCCCCCGGACTTCTGGCTCTGGTTGATCGCCGCCATCAAGAACATCGACCCGGATGTGCTGTTTCTGTCCGAGGCTTTCACCCCACCGGCGCGCCAGTACGGACTGGCCAAGCTGGGATTCACCCAGTCCTATTCGTACTTCACCTGGCGGACAACGAAGTCCGAGCTCACCGAGTTCGGCCAGCAGATCGCCGAGCTCGCCGACTTCCGCCGGCCGAATCTGTTCGTCAACACCCCCGACATCCTGCACGCCAGCCTGCAGCACGGCGGCCCCGGGATGTTCGCCATTCGTGCGGTACTGGCGGCGACGCTGGGCCCGGCGTGGGGCGTGTACTCCGGATTCGAGTTGTTCGAGGACCGTGCAGTGCACGAGGGCAGCGAGGAGTACCTCGATTCGGAGAAGTACGAGCTTCGGCCCCGCGACTTCGCCGGCGCTGTAGCCGAAGGACGCTCCCTGGAGCCGTTCATCGCCCGGCTCAACGAGATTCGACGCCTGCATCCGGCGTTCAACCAGCTGCGCACCGTGCACTTCCATCATGTCGACAATGACGCTTTGCTGGCCTACAGCAAGTTCGACCCGGCCACCGGCGACACCGTGCTGGTGGTCGTCACACTGAATCCGTTCGGCGCCGAGCAGGCGACACTGCACCTGGACATGTGGGCACTGGGAATGCCCGATTACCAACGCTTCTGGGTGCGTGACCAGATCAGCGGCGAGGACTACAACTGGGGCCAGGACAATTACGTGCGGCTGGACCCGGCACGAGCGGTCGCTCACATCGTCACCATGCCGCCGATCAATGCCGGTGCCCGCATCGAGCAGCTGCGCCGCTGATGAGCACGATGACCCGACACCTGGCACCCCATCCTGCCGATCTGGCCCGGCTGCGCGACGGTGAACACCACGATCCGCACTCCGTCCTGGGCGCTCACGAATATGGCAAGACCACCGTCGTCCGGACGCTGCGCCCGCGCGCTCGGCGCGTAGTGCTGCTCGTCGGTACCGAACGCTTCCCCATGCGCGATCTGGGCTCCGGGTTGTTCGCGGCGGCCCTGCCGTTCACCGGACTCATCGACTACCGGCTCGAGGTGCACTACCCGGACACAGCTGAGTTCGCCGAGCCCACCGGCGTGCAGACGGTCGCCGACGGGTACCGGTTTGCACCAACCCTGGGTGAATTCGACCTCTATCTGTTCGCCGAGGGACGCCACGAACGTCTCTGGGAGGTGATGGGGGCTCAGCACCGCAGCTTCACCACACCCGACGGCGAGGTGTCCGGCGTGTCCTTCGCGGTGTGGGCGCCCAACGCCACCGGGGTGAGTCTGATCGGTGATTTCAACGGCTGGGCCGGTGACGACACCCCGCTGAGGTCGTTGGGCTCCTCCGGCATCTGGGAAGTGTTCTGGCCCGACTTCCCCACCGCCGGCCTCTACAAGTTCCGCGTCCACGGTGCCGACGGCGCCGTCACCGAGCGGGCCGATCCGTTCGCCTACGCCACCGAGGTACCGCCGCGCACCGCATCGATGGTGACGATCAGCGACTACACCTGGAACGACGCCGACTGGATGGCACAACGCGCCACGCGCGACCCGGTCAGCGAGCCGATGAGCACCTACGAGGTGCATCTGGGCTCGTGGCGTCCGGGGCTCACCTACCGCCAGCTGGCGATCGAACTCACCGAATATGTTGTCCAGCAAGGCTTCACCCATGTCGAGCTGCTGCCGATAGCGGAGCATCCGTTCGGCGGGTCGTGGGGATACCAGGTGACGTCGTACTACGCGCCGACCGCGCGGTTCGGCACCCCCGACGACTTCCGGGCGCTGGTCGACGCGCTGCACGGTGCCGGTATCGGCGTCATCGTGGACTGGGTGCCGGCGCACTTCCCCAAGGATGACTGGGCACTGGGCCGATTCGACGGGACTCCGCTCTACGAGCACTCCGATCCGCGCCGCGGTGAGCAACTCGACTGGGGCACCTACGTCTTCGACTTCGGCCGCCCAGAGGTCCGCAACTTCCTGGTCGCCAATGCGCTGTATTGGCTGACCGAGTTCCACGTGGACGGGCTGCGGGTGGACGCCGTCGCATCGATGCTCTACCTGGACTATTCGCGCCCGCACGGCGGGTGGACCCCCAACATCCACGGCGGCCGCGAGAACCTGGAGGCGGTGCAGTTCCTGCAGGAGTTGAACGCGACCACCCACCGGATCGCGCCGGGCATCGTGACCATCGCCGAGGAGTCCACCTCCTGGCCGGGAGTCACCCGGGACACCAGCCTTGGCGGACTGGGATTTTCGATGAAATGGAACATGGGCTGGATGCATGACACCCTGGCCTACCTCGGCCACGATCCGGTGCACCGCAGCTACCACCACCACAACATGACGTTCTCGATGCTGTACGCGTTCAGCGAGAACTACGTGCTGCCGGTCAGCCACGACGAGGTGGTGCACGGCAAGGGCACCCTGTGGTCCAGGATGCCCGGCTTCGGCTATCAAGAGGCCCACCACAAGGCTGCCGGCCTGCGCGCCCTGCTGGCCTACCAGTGGGCGCATCCCGGCAAGCAATTGCTGTTCATGGGCCAGGAATTCGGCCAGCGCGCTGAGTGGTGCAACGAACGCGGCGTCGATTGGTTCCAGCTCGACCCCGAGAGTGAGCCCGACGGCTACTCCCCCGGCATCCTGCGCCTGGTCAGCGACCTCAACGCCCACTACCGCGCCCTGCCCGCCTTGTGGACCCAGGACGCCGACCCGCGGGGCTACTCCTGGATCGATGCCAACGACTCGGCCAACAACGTGCTGAGCTTCCTGCGCTACGGCACCGACGGGTCAGTGCTGGCCTGTGTGTTCAATTTCGCCGGCGTCACCCATGCCGATTACCACCTGGGGTTGCCCCGGGCCGGCCGCTGGCGTGAGGTGCTCAACACCGATGCGGTCGGCTACCGCGGTTATGGTGCGGGCAACCTGGGCGGGGTCTTGGCCACCGACGATCCGTGGCATGGCCGTCCGGCCTCCGCGGTGCTGGTGCTGCCGGCCCTATCGGCCGTGTGGCTGGCGCCCGAGTAGCGGAGGCCCACCGGGTCAGTACAGCGCGTTGGCCAGGCTGCGCCGGCCGGCGACGACCTCCGGGTCGGCGGGATCGAACAGCTCGAACAGCTCCACCAGACGGCTCCGCACCGCGGTCCGCTCGTCACCGGCGGTCCGTCGCACCAATGCGATCAGCCGGTCGAACGCCGCAGTGACGTCCTGGTTGAGGATCTGCACGTCGGCCGCGGCGAAGGCGGCCTCGACGTTGCCCGGATCGGCGTCGGCCTGCGCCGGCGCATCGGGTTGCCGACCGGTCGCGCGTTCCAGGAAGTTGAGCTGACGCAGCGCCCCCTTGGCCTCGACGTGGTTGGGGTCGGTCTCCAGCAACGCCTGATAGGAGGCGCGCGCCGCGGGAAAGTCACCGGCGTCGAGTTGGTCGCGGGCTTGCGCCAGTACTGGGTCCACCTGCTCGGGCTGCTCAGCGTCACCGCCGCCGGCAAGCTTGCCCGCGGTGGCCGACACCAGCGAGTCCACCCAGCGCCGCAGCTGGTCGGGCGGCTGGGGCCCCTGAAAGCTGGTGATCGGTTGGCCGGCGGCCAGCGCGATCACGGTCGGCACCGCGTCCACGCCGAACACCTGCGCCACCCGCGGGGCGACGTCGACATTGACCGTCGCCAGCGACCACTTGGGCGCACCCTCGGCGTTGTCCTCCTGGGCCAGCGCGGCGAGGGAATCGGCCAGCTGAATGCAGGCCTCACTGCGCGGCGACCACAGCAGCACCACCACCGGCACTTGGTTGGACCGGACCAGCACCTCGTCTTCGAAGTTGGCCTCGGTGATCTCGGTGGCGCCCGGCGGGGCCGGGGCGTTACCGGCGGCACCGCCGGATTGTGCCGGCTTCTTGAGGCCGGACAGGTCCACTGCTCCGGCCAAGGCCGGGCCGATGGGGGGTCGAGGACGCGTCACGCAGTCAAGTCTGTCACGCCGCCATCCCGGCGCCGCCGACGGCCGTTTTCCCGCCCGACCATCCCACTATGACCAAGATCACACTGGGGCGTTGCGGCGCGGAAACGAGCGGGCCAGCAACCTACGCAACCGTAGGGAGGCGCTACCCCGCGCGAAGGATGAGTGCGTCGCCCTGGCCACCGGCCCCGCAGAGCGCGGCCACCGCGTAGCCCGAACCACGCCGCTTGAGCTCGAGGGCGGCGTGCAGCGTGATGCGTGCCCCGGACATCCCGATCGGGTGGCCCACGGCGATCGCGCCACCGTGCACGTTGACGACGTCGGGGTTCACGCCGAGTTCCCGGGTCGAGGCCAGCGAGACCGCCGCGAACGCCTCGTTGATCTCCAGCACGTCGAGTTGGTCGACCGTGATGCCCTCGCGGGCGATGGCCTTCTTGATCGCGTTGGCCGGCTGGGACTGCAGGGTCGAATCCGGCCCGGCCACGACGCCGTGCGCCCCGATCTCGCAGAGCCAGTCCAGACCCAGCTCCTGCGCCTTGGCCTTGCTCATCACCACCACGGCGGCGGCACCGTCGGAGATCTGCGACGACGAGCCGGCGGTGATGGTGCCGCCGGAACGGAATGCCGGCTTGAGACCGCCCAGCGAGTCCGCGGTGGTGTTGGCCCGGATGCCCTCGTCCTCGGTGAACTCCAGCGGATCCCCCTTACGCTGCGGGATCTTGACCGGCACCACCTCGTCGGCGAAAACGCCGTCCTTCCACGCCGCGGCGGCCTTGCGGTGCGATTCGGCCGCGAACTCGTCCTGCTCTGCGCGGGTGAACTTGTCCTCGTCGTTGCGCTGCTCGGTGAGGGCACCCATCGGCTGGTCGGTGAAGACGTCGTGCAGACCGTCGTAGGCCAGATGGTCGCGCACCGTCACGTCGCCGTACTTGTAGCCCGACCGGCTGTCCAGCAGCAGGTGCGGAGCCTTGCTCATGGACTCCTGCCCGCCGGCCACCACCACGTCGAATTCGCCGGCGCGAATCAGCTGGTCAGCCATGGCGATGGCGTTGATTCCGGACAGACACATCTTGTTGATGGTCAGCGTCGGCACGTCCCAACCGATACCCGCGCCCACCGCCGCCTGCCGAGCCGGCATCTGGCCGGCTCCCGCGGTGAGAACCTGGCCCATGATCACGTACTGCACCAGCGACGCCGGTACCTGCGCCTTCTCCAGCGCCCCCGCGATGGCGACGGCCCCCAGGTCGCTACCGGAGAAATCCTTCAGCGAACCCATCAGCCGGCCGATCGGGGTCCGAGCCCCAGCAACGATCACCGATGTCGTCATGACTACCTCCCGGGCGGGTATGAGGGGCCGATCTTCCGGTCGGCGCAGCACGATGTTTCCGCTCAGGTTACCGTTACGTTATGACCACCGAATCCGTCGCTGACCCCTGTGAGGCACGCCCCGCCCTGGCCTCGGCCTTGGTGACGGCGATCGACCACGTCGGTGTCGCGGTCCCGGACCTGGAAGTGGCCAAGAAGTGGTACCACGACAAGCTCGGGATGATCGTGCTGCACGAAGAGGTCAACGAGGAGCAGGGCATCGTCGAGGCGATGCTTGCGGTGCGCGGCGCCCCGGTCGGCAGCGCCCAGATTCAGCTGATGGCCCCGATCGACGAGTCGTCGACGATCGCGAAATTCCTGGACAAGCGCGGCCCCGGCCTGCAGCAGCTGGCCTACCGGACCAGCGACATCGACGCGCTCTCTGAGCGGCTGCGTGAGCAGGGCGTCCGGCTGCTCTACGAGGTACCGCGACGCGGCACGTCGAACTCGCGGATCAACTTCATCCACCCCAAGGACGCCGGCGGGGTGCTGGTCGAGCTGGTCGAGCCCGCCGCGAACGCGGAAGCGCACTGACCTCTTAGGACCACTTTCGGGTCGGACCCCGGTTGCTGCGGTTAGCCCAACAGGGCGTATGCCAATGTCGCCGATCATCGCCCTCGGTGTCGCCGAATTCGGCAAGCCACACCACCACATGCGCTATGCCGCACCGGATTTCGTGGTCGCACCCCGGACACCGGTAGACCTTCACGGCCCGCGAGCCGGCAATCGGCAGGACGACGTATTCGTAGCCGTCGGGGCCGGTCTCCACGCGCTGTTGTAGCGGCAGCGGCCGTAGCGGCTGTTGCCGACGCGACGGACTGCGGCGACGAGCCATGCCGATCAGCCTAGTGACCCCGCATCAGGCCAGTTTGGACAGCGCCGCCGCCGCGTCGTAGCCGCCGAACCCGTCCAGCTGGCCGTCGCGTAGCCGATTGACCCATGCCGGGTCGGCGAGCAGCGCGCGCCCGATGGCCACCACGTCGAACTCCCCGGCGTCGAACTGTTCGACCAGACGGTCGACCGGCGCGGGCGCAATCACCTCGCCACGCTTCTCGCTGCGGAACTGTGTCTGCAACCCGACCGACCCGACCGCGATGACCGGCACCCCGGTCACCTTCTTGGTCCACCCAGCGAGGCTCAATTCGCCGTCATGGTCGGGGAACCCGGGGGCATAGTGCCTGCGCGTCGAGGGGTGCAGGGCATCCACGCCGGCCTCGACCAGCGGTGTGAGCAGCTCCTGCAACTGTGTCGGGTCCTCGGCGATCGACGCCGCGTAGTCGGTGCCCTTCCATTGCGAGAAGCGGAAGATGATCGGATAGTCCGGGCCGACCGCGGCGCGCACCGCCGCGACCACCTCGGCCGGGAAACGTGTGCGAGCGGCCAGCGATCCGCCGTAGCCGTCGGTACGTCGATTCGTGCGCTCCCAGAAGAATTCATCGAGCAGGTAGCCGTGGGCGCCATGAATCTCCACCGCGTCGAAGCCGAGGTCTCGTGCGGTGGCGGCGCCGGTGGCGTACAGCTGTGCGGTTTCGGCGAGTTCCTCGGTTCGCAGTGCGCGGCCCCGCGGTTCCCCGTGCCCGTCGATACCCGACGGGCCGACGGGTTGCACGCCGTCGTCATCGCGGCGCTCAATCCCCTGGTGCCACAACTGCGCGGCGATCGTTGCACCCTCGGCGTGGACACTGTCGACGACCCGGCGCCATCCGGCGAGCACCTCGTCGCCGGCGAGCGTCGGCACGCTGACCGGGAATCCCGCAGCCGGGTCGGGCAGCCGGATGCCTTCGGTGATGATCAGCCCCACACCGCCCGCGGCACGGCGGCGGTAGTACTCGGCCACATCGCTGCCCGGAATACCGCCCGGCGAAGCCTGACGGGTCATCGGCGCCATAGCGAACCGGTTGGGAACGGTCAGCGAGCGGATCGTCAGCGGCTGGAAAAGATCATCGAGTGCCATGCGGTCCTCCAACGCACGACGGTGCGCTGCTATTCCGGCAAGCGATCAGAACAGCCGGAATTCGTCGCTGTCCATGCCGCGCATCGCGTCATAATCCAGTGTCAGGCAACGAATACCGCGGTCGGTGGCCAGCGTGCGGGCCTGCGGCTTGATCTGCTGGGCGGCGAACACACCACTGACCGGCGCGAGCAGGCTGTCGCGGTTGAGCAGCTCCAGGTATCGGGTGAGCTGTTCCACACCATCTATCTCGCCGCGCCGCTTGATCTCCACCGCGACCGCGCGCCCGTTTCCGTCGCGACACAACAGGTCGACCGGACCGATCGCGGTCATGTATTCGCGGCGCACCAGGGAGTAGCCCTCGCCGAGCAGCTCGACATGCTCGGCGAGCAGCGCCTGCAGTTGTGCCTCGACGCCGTCTTTCACCAGCCCGGGATCGACACCCAGCTCGTGGCTGGAGTCGTGCTCGATCTCCTCGATGGTGATCCGCAGCTGGTCGCCGGTTTTGTTGTTCGCCACCACCCAGACCGGCAACTCGCCGCCGGTCTCCTCGATCAAGCGGCACGGCGGACTCATCCAGTTCAGCGGCTTATAGGCACGGTCGTCGGCGTGCACGCTGACCGAACCGTCGGCCTTCAACAACAGCAGTCGCCGGGCAGAGGGTAGGTGCGCGGTGAGCCGGCCGACATAGTCGACGGTGCACTGGGCGATTACGAGTCGCATCCGATCCACCTTAAAGGCCCGGGCCGAGCAATTATTCTTACGCCACGATGAAGCCGACAAAGACGACCGCGCAACGCCTGGGCCGCGCGCTGGAGATGCTCACGCGTCAGAGCGGTCGGCTGCCCGAGACACCCGAATACGGCTCCTGGCTGTTAGGCCAGGTGTCTGAAAGTCAGTACCTGCGCCGGATACGTATTCAGTTCATCTTGACCATCGTCATGGTGGGGACGAACCTGCTCGGTGTCGCCGTGGATGTCCTGCTGGTGACGGTGGCCTTTCCGGTGCCCAATGTGTTCACCGACGCTCCAAAGTGGCTGACCTTCGGGCTGGTGCCGGCCTACGTGGTGATCGCGGTGGTCGCCGGCACCTATGGAATCACCCGGCGCACCATCAAGAAATTACGTTGGGCCATCAAGGAACAGCCGCCGACGCGCGACGACGAACGCAACGCCTTCCTGACCCCGTGGCGAGTTGCGCAGGTGGTGCTGGCCCTGTGGGGCGTCGCGACGGTGTTGTTCACCGCGCTCTACGGCATACACGACAAGATCTTCATCCCGATCATCGGCTTCACGATGAGTGTGTGCGGCATTCTGGTGGCCACCGCCTGCTATCTGTTCACCGAGTTCGCGTTGCGGCCGGTGGCCGCGCAGGCGCTGGCCGCCGGTCCGCCGCCGCGGCGAATCCTGTCGGGCATCATGGGCCGGACCATGATGGTCTGGCTGCTCACCTCGGGCGTCCCCATTCTGGGGATCGGCCTGACGGCCTTGTTCGCGGTGCTGCTGAAGAACCTGACGTTGACGCAGTTCGGCATCGCCGTGTTGATCGCCTCGGTGACGACGCTGGTTTTCGGGTTCCTGCTGATGCTGATCCTGTCCTGGCTCACCGCCACGCCGGTCCGCGTGGTCCGCGCGGCTCTGCGGCGCGTCGAACAGGGCAATCTGCAAGGCGATCTGGTGGTGTTCGACGGAACCGAACTCGGTGAGCTGCAGAGCGGATTCAACGCGATGGTGCACGGGCTGCGCGAGCGGGAACGCGTACGCGACCTGTTCGGCCGCCACGTCGGGCGTGAGGTGGCCGCCGCCGCGGAGCGCGATCAGATACAACTGGGCGGCGAAGAGCGCCATGTCGCAGTCATTTTCGTCGATATCGTCGGCTCGACGCAGATCGTGACCGCCAAGCCGGCTACCGAGGTCGTCACCCTGCTGAACCGGTTCTTCGCCGTCGTCGTCGACGAAGTCGACCGCCATCAGGGACTGATCAACAAGTTCGAGGGCGACGCCACCCTGGCGATCTTCGGCGCCCCGAACCACCTCGACCAGCCCGAGGACAACGCGTTGGCCGCGGCCCGGGGCATCCTGTATCGCCTGGCCGCCGAGGTGCCGGAGATCCGGGCGGGCATCGGTGTGGCGGCCGGTCAGGTCGTGGCCGGAAACGTCGGCGCCAAAGAGCGTTTCGAGTACACCGTGATCGGAGAGCCGGTCAACGAGGCCGCCCGGCTGTGCGAATTGGCAAAGACCCAACCGCTGCCAGTGTTGACGACGGCCAAAACCATGTACGCGGCCAGCATCAGCGAGCAGGCCCATTGGGTGGTGGGCGATTCGATCGTGTTGCGCGGCTACGAAATGCCCACGGTGTTGGCCAGCCCGCTGTAACGCAAGCTACTCCCCCGCCCACGTCTCGGTGGCCGCCAGCGCATCCTCGACCGTGGCGAACACCAGCCCGGCATAGGCCGCCGGGTCGGGCGTCACCGATCCGTTGGGATCGACGAGCAGACCCTGCTTGTCCAGTGCCCGCAACTCCTCGGAGAGTCCCGCAAGCAGGCCGCGTGCCGGCTCGCTGATCGTGTGCAACCGGGAGACGTCGAGGATTGCGGTGTCGAATTCGACACATTCACGGGTTGCCGTGCGGGCCACCTGTTCTGCCCCGGCGAACAGCAGGTCGCCGTGCACCTCGTAGACCCGAACGCCCGGCCGTGGGGTGTACACCCCACGAATCGCCGCATGAGCTTCACTGCTCACCGTCAGGAAGTGCAGGCCGAGCTGATGGGAAAGGCTGCGGCACACCAGCATCCCACGCACGCTGTTGCCCTTGGCGTCGATCCGCGGCGAATAGACGCCGATTCCGAGCTGTCCGGGCAGCACCGCCACGATGCCACCGGCCACACCGCTCTTGGCCGGCATCCCGACCGCACTGACCCACGCGCCGGCGGCATCGTACATACCGCAGGTCACCATCACCGACAGCGTGCGCCGCACCACCGCGGCATCGGTCACCTGCCGCCCGGTCAATGGGTTGAGGCCGCCGCGCGCCAGCGTCGCCGCCATCCGCGCCAGATCGGTGCTGGTGACCTTCAGCGAACACTGGCGGATGTAGAGATCCAGGGCATCGTCGGGGTCGGCGCCCAAGGCACCGAAACTATCCAGCAGATAAGCGATCCCGCGGTTACGGCTGCCGCTCGCCCGCTCGGACTGGTACACGGCCTCGTCGAAGTCCAGGCTTCGTCCGGCGCAGGCGCTGAAGAACTCCCGAACAAGACCGAACCGGTCCTCGACGGTTCTCCCGGGAATCAAGGAGCACGCCACGATGGCACCGGCATTGATCATGGGGTTCTTCGGGACATTGGTGACCTGATCGACGCTGATCTTGTTGAAGCCCTCACCGGAGGGTTCCACGCCGATCCGCGCGTCGACGTCCGCTTGGCCCAGCTGATCGAGGGCGAGCGCGTAGGTGAACGGCTTGGAGATGGACTGCATGGTGAATTGCACGTCGGCGTCGCCGGATTCGTAGACGTAGCCGTCGGACGAGGACAATGCCAGGCCGAACCCCGTGGGATCGACTTCGGCCAATTCCGGAATGTAGCTCGCCAGTGCCCCCTGATTCGCCCCGGCATGCTCGGCAAGAATCCCGTCCAAATACCGCTGTACCAGTGCCGCCACGCACCGATGCTAGCCCGCAGCCTCGTCAACGGCCCGGCACTGTCGTGTCGCTTTCCCGCTAGTGTCGTCGGCCGCCGCGTGTCATCGTGGAAATGTGCATGACGACTTCGACCGCTGCTATCGCGCCGTGAAGTCCAAGGACGCCCGATTCGACGGCTGGTTCATCACCGCGGTGCTCACGACGGGGATCTATTGCCGGCCCAGTTGCCCGGCACGCACGCCGCTGCCGCCGAATGTGGAGTTCTACCCCACCGCCGCCGCAGCACAGCGAGCCGGTTTCCGCGCCTGTAAGCGTTGCCGCCCAGATGCCGCGGCGGGTTCGCCGGAATGGAACGTCCGCGGCGACGTCGTGGGGCGGGCCATGCGCCTGATCGCCGACGGCACGGTCGATCGGGAGGGGGTAAGCGGGCTTGCCGGACACCTCGGCTACTCGGCCCGCCAGCTGCAGCGATTGCTCCAGGCCGAGGTCGGTGCCGGCCCGCTGGCACTGGCCCGCGCACAGCGCACACAGACCGCCCGCGTCCTGATCGAGACCACCGACCTGCCTCTGAGTGACGTCGCATTCGCCGCCGGATTCGCCAGTATCCGGCAGTTCAATGACACGATCCGTGCCGTGTGCGCCACGACGCCGACGGTGTTGCGCAGCAATGCCGCCTCGCGGTCGCGAGCCACCTCCGACCGCGAGGCCCCCGGTCCGGGCGCCCTGTCGCTCCGCCTGCCGGTGCGCACTCCGTTCGCATTCGAGGGCGTATTCGGGCACCTGGCGGCTTGCGCGGTACCCGGCTGTGAGGAAGTCCGCGACGGCGCTTACCGGCGCACCCTGCGGCTGCCGCACGGCAACGGCATCGTCAGCCTGCGCCCGGCCCCCGACCACGTCAGCTGCCGACTCGTGCTCGACGACTTCCGCGATCTCACGGCCGCGATCACCCGCTGTCGACGGCTGCTGGACCTCGATGCTGATCCCGAAGCCGTCGTCGAGGCCCTCACGGCCGATCCCGATCTGGCGCCGCTGGTGACTAAGGCGCCCGGGCAACGCATTCCGCGGACCGTCGACGAAGCCGAGCTCGCGGTGCGGGTGGTGCTCAGCCAGCAGGTGTCGACCAAAGCGGCACGCACTCACGCACACCGACTGGTGCGTGCCCACGGACAACAACTCGACGATCCAGACGGCGGGCTCACGCATGTCTTTCCGTCGGTGGAACGCCTCGCCGACATCGATCCCGATCAGCTCGCCCTTCCCCTAGCCCGCCGGCGAACGCTGCTCACCCTGGTCGCGGGATTGGCCGACGGCACCCTCGGCCTGAGCGCGGGCTGCGACTGGGAACAGGCGCGCCACGACCTGATGGCGCTGCCGGGAATCGGAGCCTGGACCGCCGAGGTCATCGCCATGCGCGGGTTGGGCGACCCCGATGCGTTTCCCGTCACCGACCTCGGAGTACAGGTGGCCGCCCGCCGGTACGGCCTGCCTGACACCCCGCAAGCCCTGATCCAGCGCAGTGCGCGCTGGCGACCGTGGCGCTCCTATGCCACCCAGCATCTGTGGGCCAGCCTCGATCACGCCGTGAACGACTGGCCTCCGGCCACGAAGGAGATCGCATGACCACTCAGCGCATCATCGACAGTCCCATCGGTCCGCTGACCCTGGCAGGCACTGACGGCAAGCTCAGTCATCTCTTGATGCTGGATCATTCGCACGCCCCCAGCCGCACGGGCTGGGCACGCGATGACACCGCGTTCCCGGATGTGGTGGAGCAACTCGCGGCCTACTTCGCCGGCGACCTCACCGAATTCGACCTGACCTATGAGATGGCCGGCACCGACTTTCAACGCCGGGTGTGGACGGCCCTACTGACGATCCCGTACGGCCAGACCCGCTCCTACGGACAGCTGGCGAGCCAGATCGGGTCCCCGACCGCCTCGCGCGCTGTCGGCCTCGCCAACGGCCGCAACCCGATCTCGATCATCGTCCCGTGCCACCGGGTGATTGGAAGCAACGGCAGCCTCACCGGGTACGGCGGCGGCATCGACCGCAAGCGAGCGCTGCTGGGCCTCGAACAGCAGCACAGCCACGCCACCCTGTTCGACTGATCGTGAAACGAGCCGGGGCCGGAACCCCACACGGGTGGTTCCGGCCCCGAATCTCGGGTATCAGCTGCCTAGCCGATGATGTCGATCGGGTCGGGCATCGGGAACACATCTTGGTTCGTGAATGCCGCCAAGAAGTTGGACAGCCCGGTCAGTGCCTCCTCCAGCGATGGATGCGGCGAGTCGAGGTAGCCCGCGAGGTATCCCTCGTTGACGATTCCGGCCAACGACGGGTGATCCTGAAGGGAGTAGAGCGTGTAGGTGTCCAGGTCGAACCAACTGGAGATGGAGTTGCTGATCCCGTCAAGCGTTGCCTTGCCCAGCGCGGAAAGCAGATCACCTAAGTCGATGTTGGGCGGGAAGAGGCCACCACCAGTAGGCCACTCGTCGACGTCTCCCGGCGGCCAGCCGTGGTCGATACTGCCGTAGCCGAGGTTCACCAGGATCCGGGTGACAGGCTCCAGCAGTTCGTAGAGCGGCATTCCGATGATCGGGAGTAACTGCAGCGGTGCCAGCAGCGGCAGGATCTCGGACGGGATCATGTGGAACGTGGTCAGTGAGTCAGGGTCGGCGACCGGCAGTTCGATGGCGTTCGCAATCTGCTCCGGGGTCGCGCTCAAATACACCGAGTGCCCGTAGATGAAACCGAGCGCCGAGTTGAGCTGCGACAGTGGATTGTCGTAAATCGGCTTGACCCCGACCGGGTCGTATTCGTAGTTGTAGGCGTCGGTGTAGTAGCCGTCGAGATCGACCCGGGCGGCGCCCATGGAACCAATCGTCACGAACCGAACGAGGTCATTGGACACGTCGTTCTCTTCCAACCAATTCACCAGATTGGCCGCAATCCCCCCACTCTGGGAGTAGCCGAACACCACGATCGGGTTGTTGGCATCCACCGTGCCGGCGTTAAGCCGCTCAGCGATCGCGTTCTCCAGCGCCCGCAGACCGACCGCACTCGACGTCTCACTGACGTTCTCCGGGCCCCACTGCGATACCAGGTTGCCGGTGAATCCATGCGGCGCCAAGAAGAGTTCGTTCACGGCATCCAGATAGGACTGCGGTGGCTGCGGAATACCCGTACCACCCATGATGAGCGCATCTCCGCCGCCGAGCGACGTGCCGTTGCCGGTCAGGACAAACGCCGGCGGCTGGGCATACGCCACGGGTGAGACAACAGGGGCACCCGCGAAGACACTGGCAGCAGCAACAGTGGCAACAAGCGGTAAGCAAGCGTTAACTCGCACGCGGTTCCTCCCTATAAAGATCCTTAATTGAACCTTAACGGTAACCCTCAGGAGTGACCCACGCAATAGATTCCTCGGCAAATCTTGACACGTGTCAGCGCCGGCAGATGATCTCGATGCGCAGCCGACGACGTCGGCCAACCTGGTGCACAAATGCCTGTGCCCCCCAATTTCTTGGGGGGCACAGGTCTTAATGTTGTGTTCGGCGGTGTCCTACTTTTCCACCCG
>NZ_JBJIAM010000020.1:0-29587 GCF_045310815.1 Mycobacterium sp. SMC-19
AAAACCCCGGCAAAAGCCGGGGCAATCTGTAACCGATGACGCGACTCATGTGTAACCCATGACCCGACTCATCACAATGGCGGTGGCGGAGGGATTTGAACCCTCGGTGGGGGGTTACCCCACACACGCTTTCGAGGCGTGCTCCTTAGGCCGCTCGGACACGCCACCGCGGGACAGCGTACCTAACAAGGTGCCCGTCAGCCCAATCGCTGCCGGGCGAAGAACGCTTCCAGTGGTGCAGCGCACTCGGCGGCCAGCACTCCGCCACGCACTTCGGGCCGGTGATTGAGCCGGCGGTCCCGGACTACGTCCCACAGCGAGCCCACCGCCCCGGTCTTGGGCTCGAAGGCCCCGAACACCAGCCGGGCCACCCGCGCGGCCACCAGCGCGCCCGCGCACATGGTGCAGGGTTCCAGGGTGACGGCCAGCGTCGCGCCGGTCAGCCGCCAGCCGTCGCCGAGGACGGCGGCAGCGGCGCGAATAGCCAGCAGTTCGGCGTGCGCGGTGGGGTCGCCGAGAGCTTCGCGCGCATTGGCCGCCTGGGCCAGTACGGTGCCGTCGGGACCGACCACCACCGCACCCACCGGCACGTCGCGCGGCCCGGCCCGGCCGGCGGCCAGCAGGGCCGCGCGGATCAGGTCCTCGTCGGTGGGCGGGCCGCTCACCGAGCGCGTCGCGGCAGGGCCGCGGTGAGCTGCTCGTCGAATCCCATCTCGTTGGCGATGCGGTGCAGCTGCTCTTCGACGGCCAGGTCGGACTCGTCGAGGATGACGCCGAGCACCGCGGCGGGCAGGCCGATATCGGACAGCACCCCCAGGTCGCCCTCTTCGAACGGGTCGGCATCCTCCAGGTCGTCGGCGTCGATGTCGGCGTCGATCTCTTCGAGCACCTCGTCGGCCAGGTCGTAGTCCAGCGCTGCCGTGGCATCCGAGAGCAGCAAGCGGGTGCCGGCCGGGCCGGGGCGGATGATCACAAAGAACTCGTGGTCGACATTGATCAGACCGAAAACAGCTCCGGCACTGCGCAGTTCACGTAGCTCTGTCTCTGCTGTGGACAGACTGGTAAGGGCTGCGGCACGCATGGACGTGCAACGCCACTTGCCGTCTTCACGCACAACAGCCACTCCGAAACCGTCCAGCGTCTCCGCCGGCCGGCCCGGTGCGGACGAGCTCTGTGCTCCCATGGGCGCCTACGGTAGTCGCCGCTTACGCCCTTGACCAGCGTGTGCCAACCTGGACAGGTGGCGGTAAGCACAGTGAAGACTCCGGTGTGCGTCTTAGGGCTCGGTCTGATCGGCGGTTCGGTGCTGCGTGCGGCCGCGGCGGCGGGCCGGACGGCGTTCGGGTACAACAGGTCGGCCGACGGGGTGAACGCCGCGGTCGCCGACGGCTTCGATGCCACCACCGAGCTGGAAACGGCCCTGAAGCGCGCCGCACAGACCGGTGCGCTGATCGTGATCGCCGTCCCGGTGCCGGCGCTGCCGCTGCTGCTCGAACCCATCAGCCGGCTCGCACGCGACTGCCCGCTGACCGACGTCACCAGCGTCAAGAGCCCGGTGCTCGACGAGATCACCGCCGCCGGGCTGCAGGCCCGCTTCGTCGGCGGGCACCCGATGGCCGGGACCGCCCATTCCGGTTGGCCCGCCGGACACGCCGATCTGTTCCAGGGCGCACCGTGGGTGATCAGCGTCGACGACCACGTGGACCCGGCGGTGTTCGCGCAGGTGCTGGATCTGATTCTGGACTGCGGATCACTGGCGGTACCGGCCCGCTCCGAGGAGCACGATGCGGCCGCGGCCGCCATCTCTCATCTGCCGCATCTGATGGCCGAGGCGCTGGCCGTGACGGCGGCCGACGTACCGCTGGCGTTCGCGCTGGCCGCCGGATCCTTCCGCGACGGCACCCGGGTCGCCGGGACGGCACCGGACCTGGTCCGGGCCATGTGCGAGGCCAACTGGCAACGGCTGCTGCCGGCGTTGGATCGCGCGATCGCGCTGCTGGCCGATGCGCGCGATTCGCTGTCGGCGTCGGACTCGGTGGCCGAACTGGTCAATCATGGGCACGCCGCGCGCACGCGCTACGACAATTTCCCGCGCAGCGAGATCGTCACCGTCGTCGTCGGCGCCAACGACTGGCGCCGGGAACTGGCCGCCGCGGGCCGGGCCGGCGGCGTGATCAGATCCGCGTTGCCAACCCGGGATAGTCGATGACGAAGCCGTCGTCATCGACGGTGATGGTGGTGCCGCGGGCATCGGTTCCCGGGGTGATCACCTTGATGCCGGGCCGCGTCCCGACACTGCTGTAGCTGGCGGTCGCCGCCACCACCGACATGTCGGGCAGGTTCAGGTAGAGCGTGGGCAGGGTGATCGCCGCCTCTCGCTCGTGCAGCCGGGCCCGCCGGATCGGCAGCGTGTTGAAGAACGGGCTGAACAGCATGTCGATGTCCAGCGCCCCGTCATAGCCGGCGCGGGACTGCCCCCGGGCATCGGTGACCAGCCACATGTTCTCTTCGTCACGGGCGATCACCAGCTGACGTTCCCGTTCGGCGAGCGTGACGGTCAGGCCTAACCGTTTGGTGGCGCCGGACTCGTCGGTGTGCAGGTCGTAGTAAACGCCGAACGCCGGATGCTCCGCGGTGGCCCCGGCCACGATGCGGCCGTTGGCCCTGATCCGATTTCCGGACAGCTGCACACGCACCGACTCCATCCGGGGGACGTCGGGCGCCCGCCAGGTCAGAATCGCCGGCCACGGACCGGACGGGGCTGCGCTCACCAATCCACCGTAAGCGACCGGCCAACGATCCGCAGTCAGGCCCCCCGGCGCGCAAACTGACGAGAACCGGTTCATTTCTGGGCCCCAGGCGGCAAGATATCCCCATGAGCAGCGACCCGCGCGTGCCCGTCGACCCACCTCAAGGTGAACCCAGCCCCCCGCCGCCGCCTCCGGCGGCGATGCCATTTACCCGCGCCGGCGCGCTGTGGAGCGCGCTGATCGCCGGTTTTCTGGTCCTGATCGTGTTGCTGGTGTTCGTCACCCAGAACACCGGCCCGGTCGACCTGGCGTTCTTGACCTGGACGTGGAGCCTGCCCAAGGGGGTGGCGATCCTGCTGGCGGCGATCTGCGGCGGGCTGCTGACCGCCCTGGTCGGGACCGCGCGAATCTTCCAACTGCGTCGCGCCGCCAAGAAGTCCCTCGCGGCGCACCGGTAGCCGGCCGGATCAGCCCGCGGCTTCGCCGCTTCCCTCGCCACCGGAGAACCGGGCCTGATTGCGCGGCAGCAGGTCCCAGACATGCTCGGTGCCGTTCGTCGATGCCACCGCGGCCTGCCCGGACCGCGAGTACAGCAGGCGGGTGACCGACACATAGTCGATGGGAAACGACAACAGGCGCTGCGTGCCCAGGACCTGGTGCAGGATCACGTTGATCACGCCGCCGTGGCTGAACACCGCGACCGTGTCGTCGGGTTCGGCGCCGGCCACCACGTCGGCGACGGCGTCAGCGACTCGGGCACAGAACGCGGCCTCGTCGACGTCGGCGGGCAGATGCCCCTGCGCCATCCGGGCCCAATCCTGCGGTCGCTCGGTGGCCAGCTGTTCGACGGGCAGGTAGCCGGCCAGGTCGCGGTCGTATTCGGCGAACCGCTCATCGATGTCGACGCCGTAACCCAGCTGCGCGGCCAGCGGCTCAGCGGTCTGGATCGCCCGGCGCTGCGGGCTGCTGACCAGCCGGGTGATCGGGAATCGAGTCAACGCATCCGGCAGGCGCTGCGCCTGGGCGAAGCCGGTCTCGGACAGCTCGGGATCGGAGCCCTGGCCGTACTCGCTGCGTAGCGGGAGGGCATGGCGGATCAGCAGCAACTGCACGCATGTCACCCTAAGGGGCCGGTTCGGCCCCGCCTCACGGGGTGACGATGTTGAAGTTCGGGTCGGCCTTGTCGAGTACGCCCAGCAGGTTCGCCCAGGCGGCCTGGTCGCCGGTGACCTCCAGTCCCCCGTCGCCCAGCAGCGCTGCCAGCAGCGCCAGCTTGGTGGCCGCCGTGACCGTGACGTCCGCGCTGGCCGGATCCGCCGGCGTCTTGCGATGGACCAGTACCCCGTTGCGCAGAGTGAGGCGATAGTTGACCCCGGTGTCGGCGAACGTGACGTCCAGGGCCAGCGCCAGAACCCAGGCTCGCGGCCCGTTGATCCGGATCGCCAGGCTCTCGAAGAGTTGCTCGGGGCTCAGTTGCGAGATCAGCGCCACCGAGGTGACCTGGCCGACGGTGCCGAAGTTGCCGGTACGCAATTCGGTGGCACCGGACAGGAAGAAATTGCGCCAGGTCGCGTTCTCGGAGCCGTAGGCCAGCTGCTCCAGTGTGTCGGCGTAAAGCCTGCGCGCCCCGGTGTGCTCGGCGTCGGTGAACATCGCGTGGTCGAGCAGGGTTGCCGCCCAACGGAAATCACCGTCTTTGAAAGCCGCGTCGGCGAGTTCGACAACGCGGTCCACGCCGCCCAGCGCTGCCGTGTAGCGGGGTCCCAGCGCCTCCGGGGGGTGTGGCCACAACCGGGCCGGGTTGCCGTCGAACCAGCCCAGATACCGTTGGTAGACGGCTTTGACGTTGTGGCTCACCGATCCGTAGTAGCCGCGGGCGTGCCAGGCGTTTTCCAGGGCCGGTGGTAGCTGGAACTGTTCGGCGATCTCGATCCCGCTGTAGCCGCAGTTGAGCAGCCGCAACGTCTGGTCATGCAGGTAGGCGTACAGATCACGCTGCAGCCCGAGGTATTCGGCGATCCGTTCGGTGCCCCACGTCGGCCAGTGGTGCGAGGCGAACACGACGTCGGCCCGCCCGGCGAAGGTGTCGATGGCCTCGGTGAGGTAGCCGGCCCAGGCCCGCGGGTCGCGCACCAGCGCGCCCCGCAAGGTCAGCAGGTTGTGCTGGTTGTGGGTGGCGTTCTCGGCCATGCACAGCGCCCGGAATTGCGGGAAGTAGAAGTGCATTTCGGCCGGCGCCTCGGTGCCCGGCGCCATCTGGAACTCGATCTGTACGCCGTCGATGACGTGAGTCTCACCGGTCTGGGAGATGGTGACGGTGGGGACGATGACGGACACTTCCCCGGTCGAGGTGTTCTGCCCCAGGCCGCAGCCGACCTGCCCGCGGGGGCCGCGCGCCAGCACGGTGCCGTACATGTAGCCGGCCCGGCGCAGCATCGCGGTGCCGGCGTAGACGTTCTCGGCCACCACATGCTCGATGAAGCCCTCCGGGGCGAGCACGGCCACCCGGCCGGCGTCGACGTCGGCCTGCGAGGTCACACCCAGCACACCGCCGAAATGGTCGGCGTGACTGTGCGTGTAGATGACCGCGATGACGGGGCGGTCCTGGCCGCGATGCTCTCGGTAGAGCTGCAGCGCCGCGGCGGCGACCTCGGTGGAGATCAGCGGATCGATGACGATGATTCCGGAGTCGCCCTCGACGAAGGTGATGTTGGAGATGTCGAAGCCGCGCACCTGGTAGATGCCCTCGACGACTTCGTAGAGCCCCTGCTTGGCGGCCAGCTGGCACTGGCGCCACAGCGACGGATGCACCGAGGTGGGCGGATCACCGGCGAGGAAGTCATAGCTGTCGTTGTCCCACACCACCCGGCCATCGGCGGAGGTGATGACACACGGTGTCAGTGCGGCGATGAAGCCGCGGTCGGCGTCGGCGAAATCTGTTGTGTCGCCGAAGGGCAGCGTGCTGCGGTGCTCGGCGTGGGCGGCCTCGATCGTTGCACTCACCGGCTGGTTCTCCATGGCGCCCAGCTTGCCACCAACGCCGTGTCGCGGCGTGGGTTGACGCGTCAACGGCGCCGGCGCAACGAAGTCAGTGCGTGACGCAGCCGCGTCGGCCACGACGGGCGGGCGACCCGGTCGCGGGTCTCGCGCGCCTCGTGGGCGTAATCGCGGATCGATTCGTCGCCTTCTTCAGCACGCATGGGATCACTTCTCCGGTGAGTCGTCGGGCGGGGCCGGCGGGTCGTCGGGAACCAGCCGTTCGGGCACCTCGGCAGGCGCCAGTCGTTCCGGCGGTTCCGCGGGCACCAGTCGTTCCGGCGGCTCGTCGGGAGTACGCCGGTGCGGCGACTCTTCCGGCCGGCCCGGTTCGGGTGGCAGTTCGGGATTCATCTGGGTCGCCTACCCCACGGGCGGCGGGTGCAAACCCGGGGCGAGCGTGCGCAGTTGTCCGTCAAACCCGGCGTGTTGCCGTGCAAACACGCACGCTCGCGGAAAAAGGGGGCTACCGGGGCAGGCGGACGGTGAACGCGGTGCGGCCGGGTTCGCTGGCGACGCCGATGCTGCCCCGATGCGCGCGGACCACCGCCGAGGCGATCGCCAGCCCGAGGCCGGTGCTGCCGCCCTTGCGGGACCGGGAGGTGTCCCCGCGGGCGAACCGCTGGAAGATCTCCGGCAGGAACTCCGCCGGGATGCCCGGCCCGTCATCGGTGACGCTGAGCACCGCGTCGTCGCCATCGACGGCCAGCCGTAGCGTCACCACGGTTCCCGGGCCGGTGTGCACACGGGCGTTGGTGAGCAGGTTGGCCACCACCTGGTGCAACCGGGCGGCATCACCGGGCACCGTCACCGGCTCATCGGGCAGATCGAGTTGCCACTGGTGGTCCGGGGCTCCGACGTGGGCGTCGCTGACGGCGTCGACCGCCATCCGGGACAGGTCCACCGGCTCGTGCTCCAGCGGACGACCGGAATCCAGGCGGGCCAGCAGCAGCAGGTCTTCGACCAGTTGGGTCATCCGTTCGGTTTCGGACTGCACCCGGCTCAACGCGTGCGCCAGGCCTTGCGAGTCCGCGTCATCGGATACCGGGATCCGTTGCGCCAGTTCGGTGTAACCACGGATTGCGGTCAGCGGCGTGCGCAGCTCATGGCTGGCGTCGGCGACGAACTGGCGCACCCGGGTCTCACTGTCTTGGCGGGTCGACAGCGCGGCAGCGATGTGCTCGAGCATCCGGTTGACCGCGGCGCCCAGTTGGCCGACCTCGGTGCGGGGGTTGGCGTCGGACTCGGCGACCCGCACCGGCAGCGTCGCCTCACCGCGATCCAACGGCAGGCCGGCCACTTCGCCGGCGGTCTGCGCGACGCGGCGCAGCGGGGCCAGCGCTCGCCGGATGACCGCACTGCCGGCGGTGGCCACCGCGGCCACCGCAACCAGCGTGACCAGCCCGAAGATCAGCAGCACCCGGACCATGGTGGCGTCCACCGCGGCCAGCGGCAGTCCGGTGACGATCACGTCGTCACTGCGCCGGGCGGTGGTCGCGACCACCCGGTAGCGGCCCACGCCGTCGAGGCGCCGGGTCACCGGCGGCGACCCCGCCGACACGTCGGTCAAACGTGTTGTGGCGGAAGGACTCAGCTCCTCCCGCTGACCCGAGGTGCTCAGGTACCCCGCCTCGATGTCCTGGTCGTCCGCGGGAGCGCCCCCGCTCTCCACCACCGCACCGACCATGCCGGCCGGCTGACCGGGGGCGTCCAGGAAGTCCGGGCCGGGCCCCGGCCGCGGCCGGTGGTGCCGATGCCCGGGCGGCGGCGGTGGCTGGCCGTGCAGCCGCGCCGAGCGATGCGAGGCGTCGGAGAGCTGGTGGTCGAGTTGGCTGACCAGGTACTGATACAGCGCAAGCTCCGTCACCGCGCCGATACCCAGGCAGGCCACGGTCAGCAGCACGATCTGACCGGCCAGCAGGCGCGCCCGCAGCGACCAGTTGCGCCAGGTGCCGCCTTGCGGCGATCTACCCAGCCGGCTTGAGCACATAGCCCGCACCGCGCAGCGTGTGGATCATCGGCTCTCGGCCGTTGTCGATCTTCTTCCGCAGGTAGGAGATGTAAAGCTCGACGATGTTGGCCCGGCCACCGAAGTCGTAGTCCCACACCCGGTCCAGGATCTGCGCCTTGGACAGCACCCGCTTGGCGTTGTGCATCAGGTAGCGCAGCAGCTCGAACTCGGTGGACGTCAACGTGATCGGGTCACCGCCGCGGGTCACCTCGTGGGAGTCCTCGTCGAGCACCAGGTCGCCGACCACGATCTGGGCGCCGGCCTCGGCGGTGCTCACCCCGGTACGGCGCAACAGCGCGCGTAGCCGCAACACCACTTCCTCGATGCTGAACGGCTTGGTGACGTAGTCATCGCCGCCGGCGGCCAACCCAGCGATGCGGTCCTCCAGGCCGTCCTTGGCGGTCAAGAACAGCACCGGCAGCCGCGGGTTGATATCCCGCAGCTTTCCCAGCACGTCGAGTCCGCTCATGTCGGGCAGCATCACGTCGAGCACCACGACGTCGGGACGTTCCGCCTTGGCGGCCGCGATCGCCGAAGCGCCATCGCCTGCGGTCGCGGTGGTCCAGCCTTCGTAGCGCAGCGCCATCGACACCATTTCGGCCAGCACCGCCTCGTCGTCGACCACCAGCACGGTGATGGGCTTGCCGTCGGCGCGCGACATCACGACACGTTCGACCGATCCCCGTGGCGTAGACATCACGTTCCAGTATGTCGGGCGCGCCGATATCTTCATCGCATGGCACGCTCACCGCAGGAAATCTTCGACCACCACCTCCAGGCTCTGCTCGCTCGCGACGTCGACGAGCTGCTCGTCGACTACACCGACGAATCCGAGCTGATCACCGCCGCCGGCGTGGCGCGGGGCAGCAGCGGAATCCGGGCCGCGTTCAGCCAGCTGTCCGCCGCACTGGCCGACGCGAACTTCGAGATCAAGTCGCAGACCTACAGCGGCACGGTGCTGCTGCTGGAATGGACCCTGGACGCACCGGGTTTCGGCGTCGACGGGGTAGACACGTTCCTGTTCGGCGACGACTCGATCCGGGTGCAGACGATCTCCCAGCAGGTCCGGCCCAAGAGCTGACAACGCGGGAACGGGGCCCGCGAAACCGGTGAACCGCTGCGGGCCGACGGGTTAGGTTCGCCCCGTGAACCTCGAAGCGGTCGCGGAATGGATGTCCACCCAGGGCCTGGGCGAGGGCCCGCTGGATAACGTCACGGAGCTGTCCGGCGGCACCCAGAACGTCATGCTGGCGTTCACCCGATCCGGTCGCCGCTATGTGCTGCGGCGCGGCCCGCGGCACCTGCGACCGCGCAGCAATGCGGTGATGCTGCGCGAGACCCGGCTGCTGGCCGCGTTGGCCGGCAGCGACGTGCCGCATCCGGGATTGATCGCCGTCTGCGACGACCCGGCGGTGCTCGGTGATGCGGTGTTCTACCTGATGGAGCCGGTCGACGGGTTCAACGCGAGCGGGGAACTGCCCGCCCTGCACGCCGGCGACCCGACGGTCCGCTACGGGATGGGGCTGTCGATGGCCGATGCGCTGGCGAAACTCGGCGCCATCGACCATGTCGCCGTGGGGCTGGCGGACTACGGAAAGCCCGACGGGTTCCTGGAACGCCAAGTGCCGCGGTGGCTTTCCGAACTGGACTCCTACCGACAGTTCGAGAACTATCCGGGGCCCGACCTGCCGGGCCTCGAGGACGTCGCCGCCTGGTTGCAGCGCAATGTGCCGACATCCTGGCGACCGGGGATCCTGCACGGCGACTACCACGCGGCCAACGTGATGTTCTCCCCCAGCGGACCGGAGGTGGTGGCGATTGTGGACTGGGAGATGTCGACCATCGGGGACCCGCTGCTGGACCTGGGCTGGCTGTTGGCCACCTGGCGCCAAGACGACGGATCCAGCGTGTTCAGCCACACCCTGACCGGCATGGACGGACTGGCCTCCCCCGATGACCTGGTGCAGCGCTATGCCGCGGGCAGTTCGCGCGATCTGTCGCACCTCGGGTGGTACACGGTGATGGCAGCTTTCAAGCTGGCCATCGTGATCGAGGGCACGCTGGCCCGCGCGTCGGCGGGCATGGCGCAGCAGGAGGTCGGCGACCAGTTGCACGAGGCCGCCGTCTGGCTCTTCGAGCGGGCCCAGACCTGGATGGCGGACGCGAAATGACAGACCTCATCGACGACATCGACAGGATCGTCTCCGCCGACACCCGGCGCCTGGTCGACATCTTCAAAGACCTGCACCGCAATCCCGAGTTGGGGTTCAACGAAGTGCGCACCGCGCGCACGGCCGCGCAGGCGCTGAGCAACCTCGGCTTCACGGTGACCACCGGGATCGGCCGCACCGGCGTGGTGGCGGTGCTGGCCAACGGCCCCGGCCCGGTGGTGATGTACCGGGCCGACATGGACGCGCTGGCAGTGCCCGAGGCCACCGGCCTGGACTACGCCAGCAGTTATCCGGCGCTCGGGCACATGTGCGGGCATGACGCACACGTGACGTGGATGTTGGGCCTGGCCAAGGTGCTCGCCGAGACCACCGACACCTGGTCGGGTACCGCGGTGCTGATCGGACAGCCCGCCGAGGAACTGATCGCCGGCGCCCAAGCCATGATCGATGGCGGCCTCTACGACGTCGCACCCCGACCGGACGCCTTCCTGGCGATGCACACCGCGCCGGTACCGGTCGGCATGGTTGCCGCGGTCGGCGGGGAGCGGATGGCCGGCACCGACCAGCTCGACATCGTGTTCCACGGCGTGGGCGGACACGGGTCCATGCCCCAGTTGGCCCGCGACCCGGTACTCATGGCGGCGCAGGCGATCGTGCAGTTCCAGAGCATTGTCAGTCGCGCCGTCGCACCCAGCGAGACGGCGGTGCTGACGGTCGGCTCGGTACAGGCCGGCAGTGCCTACAACGTCATTCCGGACCGGGCGCTGCTCAAGGTCAACCTGCGGTGGTTCAACCCCGACGTGCGCGAGACGCTGCTGACCGGCATTCGGTCGATCTGCCTGGGCATCGCCCGCAGCTACGGGATGGGCGAGGACCGGCTGCCGGAGATCTCGCTGGCCGGCGGCGCCACTCCGCTGGTCAACGACACCGCCCTCACCGACCGGGTGGCCACCGCGCTCGGCGACCTGCTCGGTGAGGCCAACGTCGTGCGCCAGCTACCGGCGCTGACCGGCTCGGAGGACTGCCACCTGCTCAAAGGGCCGCACCTGGAGGTACCGCTGGCATATCTGCTGGTCGGCGTCGCCGATCCGCAGGTGTACGCGAAGTCCGCGGAAAAGGGTCAATTGTTCCCCTTCACACCGCACTCGCCGGACTATATGGTCGACCTTTCCGCTATCCCGCTCGGAACCAGGATTGCGGCCCGTGCAATGCTTGAATTGCTTACGCCCAGTCGGTTTTAGCAGTGTTTATGCTCCGCCGAGTTTCCGAAATACTTGTGCGGTCCACGAAGAAGAGCTAAGGTGTATTGCTGTGGACGATCGTCACAAAGATCCAACCGTCGTGTTGCCCTATCTCGTAGGCAGGCCGCTTGGAGCGACCGAGGTCTACGAGGCATTCGGCTACCGCAAGTCCGCCTACTACAAGGCGGCACATGAGGGCCGGCTGATCAGCGCGGACAATCTGATCCGAGTTGCCAGGTACTTCGGGCTGAACCCCGTCGACCTGCAGGTACGGTTCGGATTGATCGAGCACGACGCCGTCGCCGAGTACCTGGAGTCCTCATCGCGGCCGCTGCGCCTGGGTGATCTGAAGGCGGATCTGGACAAACCCCCCGTCTAAGAGGACCGCCAGGAAGTACCGTCGACGCATGACGTCGGCGTTAATTGGTGCCACCGTGTTGGTGGCGCTGTACACCCTGTGGGTGCGCCGCGATACGTGGTGGTCGCGTTGGGAAATCGGCATCACCCTGGCGATCGCCCTGGAGACCTTCGCGCTCGTACTGATGTCGCCCTGGGCAGCCGAAACCCTGGGTCCGGGTTTGCACCACGCCACGCGGATATGGAACATCCAGCAGCTGGCCGGTCACATCTGCTTCGTCGTCGCCATCGCGGCCAACATCTATCACGTGCTGGCCCGGCTGGCCGACTTCGACCAGATCCGACCGTTGTTCCGCCTGCATGTGCAGTTGCCCGTACAAGCCGGCGTGGTGGCGATGACCGCGCTGTTCCTCATCGCCGACGCGGGCTATCGCCCGGACGGTTTCTCATCGCTCGGGGGCGGCGGCGCCTGGGCGAGGGCCTACTGGGCGCTGTTGTCGCTGGTGCTGATCTACCTGTCCGGCTACGCGACGCGAGTGTTGTCCATGCTGCGATCCGATCCCCGCGCCAAAGAGACCGTCGAGCTCTACACCGCCTCCACGGCCTTCGCCGTGGCGGCCATCATGGCGCTTTTGAGCAATGCCTGGTCCAAAGCCGATGTCAGCCCGCTGATTTGGCTGTGCGCATGTATTTCCGTGGCGATCTTCGCCTACGGTTCAGCCCGTTCCTGGCAGGCCAAAGCCGCGTGGTTCGCCAGCAGCGAGCCTCCGGTTGCGCAGCCCAATCCCCCACAAGCCCTGTCGTGAGGGCACTCGATGACGTCGGGAATCATTGCCACCACATTGGCGATCATCACCTATAGCCTCTGGGTGCGCCGCGACACCTGGTGGACACGCTGGGAGAACGCCGCCACCTTCGCGTTGGCGTTGGAAGCCTGTGCGCTGCTACTGATGTCGCCGTGGGCCGGAGCCAAGATCGGCCCGGTGCTCCATCAGGGTCTCGGGGTGTGGAACGTTCAACAGCTGATCGGCCACCTGTGCCTGATCGTGGCCGTCACGGCGAACATCTATCACATGCTGGTGCGTCTCGCCGACCCCGATCAAGTGCGGTTCATCATGCGCCGCCAGCTCATGATCCCGATCTGGCTGGGCATCGCCGTGATGGTGCCGGCCTACCTGCGCTCCGACCAGGACTACCAGCCCGATGTATTCGCCGCGCCCAGGACCGATACCTGGATGGAGCTGTACCAAGTGGTCGGCTGTGCGCTGGTGATCTATCTCAGCGCCTATGTCAGCCGGCTGATGCTGACCCTGCGGCACGATCCGCGCGCCAAGCCCACCATTGACCTCTACCTGGTCTCGATGGCATTCGCCACCGCCGCATGTCTGATCGTGGTCGGTTCGACGTGGATCGACGGCGACAACGCCAGCCGCTGGATCTGGCTCTGCATCTGTTTGGCGGTGGGCACCTTCGCCTACGGGTCCGCGCGGTCCTGGAAAGCCAAGAGCGCCTGGTTCACCGCCAACGGCGACGAATCGGTGATCGGCGCTCAATGACTCCTGCGTTCGTGGTGGCCACCGTAGCGATGGTCGTCTATTGCCTGTGGGTCCGCCGCGACACCTGGTCGTCACGCTGGGAGGCCGGCGCCACCTTCGCCATCGCGATGGAAGGCAGCGCACTGCTACTGCTGACGCCGTGGGCGGCCACCGAGCTGGGCCCGCCCCTGCACACCCTGTTGGGGCTGTGGAACGTCCAGCAGCTGGCCGGTTGGCTCTGCCTACTCGCGGGGGTGATCGGCAACATCTACCACATGCTGGTGCGCCTCGCCGACCCCGCGCATGTGTGGCCGATCATGCGCAAACACCTTTTGGCGCCAGTCGGTTTGGGCGTTGTGGTGTTGCTGGTTGCGTTCGTCAATTCCACCCGGGGCTTCGAGCCCGACATGTTCGCGCACCTGGCCGGTGATCGCTGGTTGACCGTCTTCGAGGTGACGGCCGGCATGCTGGTGCTGTACCTGAGCGGCTACGTCGCTCGGCTGATGTTGTCGCTGCGGCACGACCACCGGGCCAGGACAACGCTCGTGCTGTACGTGGCGGCGATGGCGTTCGCGCTGGCCGCCTGTCTGGTCGGGATCATCTCGGCCGGTGTCGACGGCTATGCCGGCCCAGCGATCTGGGCCTGCGTCTGCCTGTCGGTGGCGATCTTCGCCTACGGGCTGGCGCGCTCCTGGCAGGCCAAGCGGGCGTGGTTCTCCCCGAAGACCTCCGCCCCGCGAGAAGACCGAAAAAGCGGTCGCTCGTAGCCGCGACGCCGACCCGCCCGGTGGCGCGTCTCGTCAGGCGTCGTCGAGTTCAGCCAGCGCTCGCCGTAGCGCGGTGGCTTCGTCGGCGCCGACGCGGTCGACGAAGTGAACCAACGCGGCCTCGCGCCCGCGGGAGTCGGCGACCTGGTCGAGCGCGTACGACATCAGTTCGGCGACCAGCTCGGCACGGCCCTGCGTCGGCACATAGCGATGGGCACGATTGTCCCGCCGCTGGACCACCAGATTCTTCTTCGCAAGCCGTTGCAGCACAGTCATGATCGTGGTGTAGGCAAGGTTGCGCTTGACGGCCACCGACGCGTGAACTTCGCGGACCGTCAACGCCCCGGACGCCGACCACAGGCACTCCATGACCGTGCGTTCGAGATCACCCAACCCAATTCGCGCAGCCATAACCCTTCACCTCCCGCGGCGATCCGCAGCCGCCTTCGCCATTCGCGAGCGGAACACGAAGAACTCCGCCACATTAGAGGTAAGGCTAACCTAATTTGGTGTCATGCGGGGTTCGGCGGCTGACCACAACGATCCGGTGCACCAAACAGAAAAGCCCCGGCCGTAGCCGGGGCGATCTGTCACTGATGAAAATGTGCGCCCGAAGGGATTCGAACCCCCAACCTTCTGATCCGTAGTCAGATGCTCTATCCGTTGAGCTACGGGCGCCTGTCTTCAGTTGTCGGTCGAGCAAGCCCGGCCGTTGCGGAGGCGAGAGGATTTGAACCTCCGGTCCCCCGTAAAGGGGACAACTCATTAGCAGTGAGTCCCATT
Organism: Mycobacterium sp. SMC-19; assembly: GCF_045310815.1. Classification (NCBI taxonomy): domain Bacteria; kingdom Bacillati; phylum Actinomycetota; class Actinomycetes; order Mycobacteriales; family Mycobacteriaceae; genus Mycobacterium; species Mycobacterium sp. SMC-19. Next base: position 14,652 of record NZ_JBJIAM010000020.1, read on the forward strand.
CGGCCGCTCTGGCACGCCTCCCGAACTCGTTGAGGGTACCGGATCACTCCCCCAGTTCTGAAACCGCGGGGTGAGTGCGGGGAAGTAGGCCGCCAACGGCACACATATGCTGTGGTCCGTGACCGCCCGACTGCGACCGGAGATCGCCGCGCTGCCGGCTTACGTCGAGGGCAAGACGGTCCCGGGATCGATCAAACTCGCCAGCAACGAGACGGTGTTCCCCCCGCTGCCCAGCGTGGCCAAAGCCGTCGAAGCCGCCCTGGCCACCACCAACCGTTACCCGGACAACGGCTACGCCGCGCTGCGCGCCCGACTGGCCGAGCATGTCGGGTTCGGCCCCGAGCACGTGGCGGCGGGTTGTGGGTCGGTGAGTCTGTGTCAGCAGCTCATCCAGATCAGCACCGGCGCAGGCGATGAGGTGGTGTTCGGCTGGCGCAGCTTCGAGATCTATCCGCTGCAGGTCCGTACGGCCGGAGCCGTACCGGTGCAGGTGCCGCTGCGCGAGCACACCTACGACCTGGACGCGATGCTGGACGCCATCACCGAGCGCACCCGGCTGATCTTCGTCTGCAATCCGAACAATCCGACTTCCACCGTCGTCGACCCCGATGCGCTGGCCCGGTTCGTCGCCGCGGTGCCACCACACATCCTGATCGCCATCGACGAGGCGTATGTGGAGTACATCCGCGACGGCCTGCTCCCCGACAGCCTGGGCCTGGCCCGACGCCACCGGAATGTGGTTGTGCTGCGGACCTTTTCGAAGGCCTACGGGCTGGCCGGTCTGCGCCTGGGTTACGCGGTCGGCGACCCGGAGATCATCACCGCGCTGGGCAAGGTCTATGTGCCCTTCACGGTGTCCAGCGTGGCGCAGGTCGCCGGGATCGCCTCACTGGATGCCGCCGAGGAGCTGCTGGCCCGCACCGACGCGGTGGTCGCCGAGCGGGCCCGGGTAGCGGCGGCACTGCGTGAGGCGGGGTTCGAGCTGCCGGATTCGCAGGCCAACTTCGTGTGGCTGCCGCTGGCCGAGCGCACCGCCGACTTCGTGGCCGCCGCCGCGGCGGCCCGCATCGTGGTCCGCCCCTACGGGCAAGACGGAGTGCGAGTGACCATCGGCGCGCCGGAGGAGAACGACGCGCTGTTACGGTTCGCACAGACGTACCGCTGAGGAGGAACTGACATGCACGCGACCGCGACTGCCACCGTCGCCGCACCCGCATCTCGAGTGTGGGCGGTGCTCTCCGACTACGAGGCCATGTCCGACTGGGCCCCCGGTCTGAAGATCACCGTGATCCGGCCGGGAACCCCCGAGCCCAACGGCGTCGGCGCCCAGCGTCGCATCCAGGCGGTGCCGGGGATGGCGCCGCTGGTGGAGGAGATCATCGCGTTCGAGCCGGATCAGCGGCTGAGCTACCGGGGCGTCTCGGGCATCCCCTTCCGCAACTACATCGGCAACGTGGCCCTGCGCTCGACGGGATCCGGCACGGAGATCAGCTACACCGTCAGCGCCGACAACCGCCTGCCCGGGGTCGCCGCGGTGCTGGCACACGGCCTGCTGTTCGGCCTCAAGCGGGCCGTGAACAAGGCCGGCTGAGTCCATACCACCGCCGAGAGTGAAGCCACCTTCACGCTCGGCAGAGAAAGGTAGCCCCATGAATGACGAGCAGGCCCGCACCACGTTCGACGCGCTCAAGGAGCGCACCGACCAGATCCCCGACGCCGAGATCGATGCTTTCTGGGCGACGCTGCCGCCGGCCACCGTCGAGCAGATGATCGGCGAGTGGCGCGGTGGAGAGTTCGTCACCGGCCACAAGATGAACGGCCTGTTGGACAAGGCCCGCTGGTTCGGCAAGACGTTCAACTCGCCCACCGACGTGCAGCCGCTGGTGTGCCTGGACGAGGACGGCAACAAGTTCTCCAACGTCAAGCTCGGCAAGGGCGAGGCGAGCCTGTGGGCCGAGGAGTTCCGCGGCGAGGTGGTGGCGACCATGGTCTACGACGGTCAGCCCACCCACGACCACTTCAAGCGGGTGGACGACAACACCGTGCTGGGCATCATGAACGGCAAGGCAGGAGTCCTGGATAACGGCCGGTACTTCTACTTCTACCTGGAACGGGTCTAGCCCGTTCCAGAGAATCCGGGTCATGTAGACCGTTGCCCACCTTTGAGCGACAAACCGCTCAGGGCACTGCCACGCGCCGGTAGTTGTCGCTCGGAGACGGGCAACTGCCGCATTCCCCTGGGCCGGATCTGATTCAGCGCCGCAGCACCAGCTCCCGATCGCGCGCGGTCTGGCTCTGGGCCGCGTGCCGGCGGTGCCGCAGTGAGGCGATGACGGTGACCGTGAGCACGCCGACGATCACCAGCAGCGACGGCCCGGTGCCGATCTCGATGCCGCCGGCGCCGCCTTCGTGCATCGCGTGCATGATCAGCTTCACGCCGATGAATCCGAGGATCAGCGCCAGTCCGTAGGACAGGTACACCAGCCGGTCGAGCAGGCCGTCGATCAAGAAGTAGAGCTGCCGCAGGCCCAGCAGGGAGAAGGCCGTCGCGGTGAACACGAGATAGCTGTTCTGGGTCAGGCCGAAGATCGCCGGGATCGAGTCGAGCGCGAAGAGCACATCGGTGCCGGCGATCGCCAGCATCACCAACACCATCGGGGTGATCGCCCAGCGCCCATCAACGCGGGTGAACAGCCGGTCGCCGTCATAACGCTCGCTGGTGGGCACCACCTTCTTCACCAACCCGACGATGACATCGGGGGCTCGGTGGGCCTCCTCTGCGCTACCCGACCTGAGCATGTTGCCCGCCGCCAGCAGCAGGAGCAGGCCAAAGAAGTAGAAAACCCAGGCGAAACGGTTGATCAGCGCGGCACCGAGCAAGATGAAGCCGGTCCGCGCGGCCAGCGCCATGACGATCCCGAACAGCAGCACCTTCTGCTGGTCGGCGCGCGGCACCCGAAAGGTGGCCATGATGACCAGGAACACGAACAGGTTGTCGACCGAAAGAGCCTTCTCGGTGAGGTAACCGGCGAAATACTCCGAGCCCGCATCGGCGCCACCGAAGGCCAATACGCCGAACCCGAAGAGGACGGCGACGCCGATGTAGCCGGCGGACCAGATCGCGGATTCCTTCAACGTCGGAACATGCGCCTTGCGAACATGCACGAAGAAGTCGAACGCCAGGAGCCCTAGTAGGCCGACGATCGTCAATGCCCATAACCATCCGGCAATGTCCATGTCCTACCCACGCTAGGCAGCTTGAACGACGCTGGATTGGACAGCAGGTTGCCAGGCTATGACCGTCCGGTGAAGGCGATCAGCCTGTGCAGGCTCGATGCCGAATCCGGGACGTCGACAGGGTCGTCGAACCCCGCCCGCACCCGGCCCTCCGGCGTGATGATCGTGTGCGCCAGGTCCAGCACGTATCCGACCAGCGGTTCGGCCGCATTCAGCGTGCGCCCCGTCGCCGTCGCGTAGTCCCACGCGTGCACCAGAAACTCCAGCGCCAGAATGCCCGCAGCCATCTTGGCCGGCAGCTCAGTGGGGCCGAACGCGACGGTGCCGTCCAGACCGCGACCGCGCCAGGCGTCCAGGGCGGGCCGAGCGGCGGAGGAAACCTGGCCTGCCACCGAATCGGCGGCATCGCGGGCCGGAAACTCCGCGCCCGCCGCGCCGCCGAGGATGGTGATGGAGTGCAGCAGGTGCTCGGTCAGCTGCGCGACGTCGAACTCTGAGCAGGGCGTCGGATTGGACCATTCGTCGCGGCCGATACCGCTCAGCACCTGCTCCAGCACCGCCCACGCGGCTTCGGCGCCGGCAAGCTCGTCGGCGGGAGGCTGATCAGGGCCGGGTCGCAGATCGGTGGTCATGCGACCACGCTACGGTCTGGAGTATGGCCGAGACCTACGAATCCGTCACCGTCGAGATCAAAGACCACGTCGCCCAGGTCACGCTCATCGGACCCGGCAAGGGCAATGCGATGGGCCCGGCGTTCTGGGCGGAGGTGCCGGAGGTCTTCGCCGAGCTGGACGCCGACCGCGACGTGCGGGCGATCGTGCTGACCGGCTCCGGCAAGAACTTCAGCTACGGGCTGGATCTGGCCGCGATGGGCGGCACCATGACGCCGATGCTGGCCGAAGGCGCGCTGGCCCGCCCGCGGGCGGACTTCCACCGCGAGCTGCAGCGTATGCAGGGTGCGATCACCGCGGTGGCCGACTGCCGGACGCCGACGATCGCGGCGATCCAGGGCTGGTGCATCGGCGGCGGAGTGGACCTGATCTCCGCGGTCGACATCCGCTACGCGTCCGCCGACGCCAAGTTCAGCGTGCGCGAGGTCAAGCTGGCGATCGTCGCCGATGTGGGCAGCCTGGCCCGGCTTCCGCTCATCCTGTCCGACGGTCACCTGCGTGAGCTGGCGCTGACCGGCAAGGACATCGACGCGGCCCGGGCGGAGAAGATCGGCCTGGTCAACGACGTCTACGCCGATGCCGAGGCCTGCCTGGCCGCCGCGCACGCGACCGCGGCCGAGATCGCCGCCAACCCGCCGCTGACCGTCGCGGGTGTCAAGGACGTACTCGACGAGCAGCGCACTGACCGGGTGTCGGCCAGCCTGCGCTACGTGGCGGCATGGAACTCGGCCTTCTTGGCGTCGAAGGACCTGATGGAGGGCATCGGCGCCATCATGGGCAAACGCAAGCCCGAGTTCACCGGCGAGTGATGGCCTGGCTCTTCCTGTTCGGGGCGATCGGTTTCGAGGTCGCCGGAACGCTGTCGATGCGCGCCTCCGACGGCTTCGCTCGATGGCAGTGGGTGATCCCGGTGGCCGTCGGCTATGTGTTGTCCTTCGTGTTGCTGGCGATGGTGCTCAAGCGCGGCATTCCGGTCGGGGTGGCCTACGGCGTCTGGTCGGGTGTCGGAGTCGCGTTGACCGCGGTGCTGGCCCGGTTCTTGTTCGACGATCCGTTCACGCCCATGATGGCCGGTGGCGTGGTGCTGATCGGCGCGGGCGTGTACCTGATGGAGATGGGCGCGCACGCGTGAGCCACGACGTGCCGCACCGCCAGCCGGCCCTGGCCGACATCATCGCCACCCTCGACGTCGACCGCGTCGATGACGAGCACTTCGTGGCCACCCAGCTGGACAACCGGATCCACCACATCGTCGGTGGACATATCGCAGGTCAGGCACTGATCGCGGCCAGCCGCACCGCGCCGGGCCGGGTGCCGCACAGCGTGCACGTCTATTACCTGCGGGCCGGGGACGCCCGCCGCCCGGTCGACCTACATGTCGAGGTGGCCCGCGACGGCGGCACGCTGTCGACGCGCCAGGTCACCGCCCGCCAGGACGGCCAGATCCTGCTGGAAGTGCTGTCGTCGTTCACGACCGCCGTCGACGCGCCCGAATACCAGCAGCCGATACCGGATGTCCCCGACCCGGATTCGCTGCCGTCGTCGCAGGAGCAGCTGGCGGACTACGCCGACGAACTGGGCGGCTACTGGGTGCAGCCGCACCCGTTCGACCTGCGCTACGTGGACCCTCCGCCGCGGATCGCCATGGAGCGTGACGAGCCGTCGCCGCGGTTGCGGTTGTGGTGGAAACCCGCCGAGCCGGTGCCGGCGGATCCCGCGATGCACAGTGCCCTGTTGACCTACCTGTCCGGCACCACGATGGTGGAGGCCGCGCTGGCCATGCGGCGGACCAACCAGGCCAGCACCTTCAACGCGCTGATCGACCATGCGCTGTGGTTCCAGCGGCCCGTCGACCTCTCGGACTGGGTGCTCTCGGATCAGTTCACCCCCAGCGGCATCGCCGGGCGCGGCCTCACGACCTCGACGATGTACAACCGGGCGGGCCAGCTGGTCTGCGTGGCGACCCAGGAACTCTATTTCGGCCGGGGGCCGCGTAGCTGAGGTCTTCCGGGCCACCAACGTAACCTGGCGGGCATGACACCCGACGGCACCGTCCGTATCCCCGCCGACCTCGATGCCGTCACCGCGATCGGCGAAGAGGACCACTCCGGTATCGACCCGGCGGCCGTGGACCGGATCTGGCAGGCCGCCCGGCACTGGTATTCCGCCGGCCTGCACCCCGCCATCCAGTTGTGCCTGCGCCACAACGGCCGGGTGGTGCTCAACCGCGCGATCGGGCATGGCTGGGGCAACGGTCCCGCGGATCCGGACGACGCCGAGCTGATCCCGGTGAGCGTGGACACGCCGTTCTGTGTGTACTCGACCGCCAAGGCCATCACCAGCACGGTGATGCACATGCTGGCCGAGCGCGGTGCTTTCTCGCTGGATGACCGCGTCAGCGACTATCTGCCCGACTACGGCCGGCACGGCAAGCACCGCACCACGATTCGGCACGTGATGACGCACAGCGCCGGGGTGCCGTTTGCCACCGGCCCCAAGCCCGACCTCAATCGCGCCGACGACCCCGAGTACGCGCAGGCGCAGCTGGCCAACCTGCGGCTGGTGTACCCGCCCGGACTGATGCACATGTATCACGCACTGACCTGGGGGCCGCTGACCCGCGAGATCGTGCGGGCAGCCACCGGCAAGGACATCCGCGACGTGCTGGCAACGGAGATCCTGGACCCGCTGGGCTTCCGATGGACCAATTACGGCGTTGCCCCGCAAGATATTCCGCTGGTGGCGCCCAGCCACGCCACCGGAAAGCAACCGACCGGCGCGGCGGTCGCGGTGTTCCGCAAAGCGATCGGCGGCTCGGTGTACGAGATCATCCCGGTGACCAACAGCCCGTTCTTCCTGACCACGGTGGTGCCGTCGTCGAACACCATCTCCACCGCGTTCGAGCTGTCGCGGTTCGCCGAGATCTGGCGCCGCGGAGGCGAACTCGACGGGGTGCGGGTGCTGTCGCCGGAGACGTTGCAGGACGCTGTGCGTCAGTGCCGCCGGTTGCGGCCCGATGTCGCGACCGGGCTGGCGCCGCTGCGCTGGGGCACCGGCTACATGCTGGGGTCCAAGCGGTTCGGGCCGTTCGGACGGGGCGCGCCGGCCGCGTTCGGGCATCTGGGCCTGGTCAACTGCGCCATCTGGACCGACCCGGAGCGCGGACTGTCGGCCGGGCTGATCTCCAGCGGCAAGCCCGGCCAGGACCCGGAGGCCAAGCGCTACACCGCGCTGATGAATTGTATTGCGGCGGAGATGCCCCGTTCTTTGCGTTGACTCTGCACTCAGGGCGGAAAAGTGCGAGTAGGGCGCGCCGTGAGCGCAGAGTCAACGGGATTGGCCTGAAACGCGACCGCGGCCGCCGAGTCCGGTGAGGGACCCGACGGCCGCGATACGCGATCTGTCGGCGTTAGCCGGGGTTACCGGGCTGACCGTCTGCGCCGGTGTTGCCGTCTGCGCCGGGGTTCCCACCTGGGCCGCCCGGACCACCGGTGCCACCGCTACCGCCAGTGCCTGGGTCGCCGGCCGCGCCGCCCGTCCCGCTGCCGGTTGGGACACCGCCGTTGCCGGCATTTCCGCCCGTCCCGCCGTTCGCACCAGCGCCACCGTTGCCGCCGTTGCCGTCGTCGCCGCTGACGCTGGTCCCGCCGACACCACCCTTGCCACCGTTACCGCTGGCACCGCCCTTGCCACCGTCGCCGCCGGCCAGACCATTGCCTTGGGCGTCGGTGCCTCCGTTGCCACCGGCTCCGCCGACGCCGCCCGCGCCACCCGCACCGCCGACCCCACCGGCTCCGCCGGTGCCGCCTTGCGAGGTGCCGCCGGTGCCGCCTTCACCACCGTTGCCGGCCTTGCCGCCGGCGGTGCCATTGCCACCGGCCCCATTGGCGGGGCTGCTTCCGGCCGTTCCAGCCGTCCCGGCACCGCCCTTGCCGCCGGCACCACCGGCGCCACCGTTGCCGTCGGTTCCGGCATTACCCGCGGTGCCATTGGTTCCACTGGTGCTCACGCCACCGGCGCCCGCGGTGCCACTGGCGAGGCCGCCGGCCCCACCGGTGCCGCCCTTACCGCCGTCATAGCCGTTGCCGTTCTCGTCGACACCGCCGAGCCCGCCGGCACCACCGGCACCGCCGGCGCCACCATTGCCGGCATTGCCGCCCTTGCCGCCGTTGCCAGTGACCGCGGTCCCGCCAGAACCACCGCTTCCGCCGTTACCACCGGTCCCGCCGCTCCACGCGTCGCCGCCTTCACCGCCCGGATGCTTGATCCCGGCGTGCCCAACGGCACCGGCACCGCCGGTACCGGCGTTACCACCGGTCCCGCCGTTCCCCGTGCCCGTCGCCGCGCCGCCAGTTCCGCCGTTACCCGCGTTGCCGCCGGTGAGGCCGACGCCACCGTTACCGCCGACACCCGCGTTGCCGCCATTGACCGCACCGGCACCGTTGCCGCCGTTGCCGCCGTTGCCGCCGTTACCGCCGGGCCCCGGCTCACCAGAACCGTTGTTAGCGACAGCGCTGACACCGCCCGCACCACCGGCACCGCCGGTACCTGCGTGGCTGGCGCCGAACGGGTTTCCGACGGCCGACACGCCGCCGCTGTTACCGCCTGCCCCACCGTTACCGCCGTCACCACCGGACAGCAGGCCGGCTGCGCCGGCACCACCGGCACCACCGTTACCGCCGGACGCGGTGCCGTCACCACCGGCACCACCGTCACCAGAGTCACCGGCGTGCCCTCCACCTCCGGTCAGTGCGGCCGCAGCAGCTCCACCGGCTCCACCGTTACCGCCGTTACCGCCGGTGCTGGCCACATTGGCACCGGTCGCGCCGGCGGCGCCAGCACCGCCGTCACCACCGGCACCGCCGGTGCCCGAAGCGCCTGCACCGCCGGCACCGCCGTTGCCGCCGTTACCGCCCTTGCTGAAGATGGTCCCGCTGCCCGACGTCCACCCGGTGCTCTTCGCGCCATCGGCGCCATCGCCGCCGTTACCAGCAGTGCCCGCGTTACCGGCAGTCACGCCGCCGCCAGCGCCACCGATGCCGCCGTTGCCGCCGACGTAGGTTCCGGTGCCGGCCTTACCGCCGTCGGCGCCCTGACCACCCACGGCGGTGTCGGTCGCACCGCCGCGGCCGCCGAGTCCACCGTTGCCCCCGGTGGTTTGGACGGTGCCGTCATCGGTGGCTGCGTCACCAGCGTTACCGCCGGCGCCGCCGGCACCACCGTTGCCGTCGGTTGCGTTGCCGCCGGCACCACCGGCGCCGCCGTTGCCGCCCTTGCTGGTCCCGAAACCGCCTTCGCCACCGGCGGTACCGGCGCCGCCGGTATTGGTGCCCTGCGATGCGCCACCGGATCCACCGATGCCGCCGTTGCCGCCGGTCGTTCCGTCGCCGCCGTTGCCAGACGTGCCGCCGTCACCGCCGACGTTCCCGTTGCCGCCCATGCCGCCGGTGCCGCCGTTGCCGCCCTTGCCGAGATAGTCGCCGCTGACCGGATCCTTGTAGCCCTCGCCACCGTTCCCGGCGTTGCCGCCGTCGAAGCCGTTCCCGGTCTCTCCGGCCTGTCCGCGGTCACCGTTGAACTTCACCCCGCCGGCCCCACCGCTGCCGCTTGTTCCACCGTTGCCACCCACGCCGCCGTTCAGGTGGGCTGCGGTGCCGTCACTGACGCCGTTTGCCCCGGCTCCGCCGTTACCGGCGACACCACCGTCACCGCCCTCGCCGCCGTTGCCGAAGTAGTAGCCGCTGCGGCCGCCGGCACCGCCGCCGCCGCCGTAGCCACCATTTTCGCCGTTGCCGGTGCCGGCGTTGGCGTAGGTGCCCGCACCACCGTCGGAACCCTTACCGCCGCTGCCGCCGTTGCCGCCGTTGCCGAAGAGCCAGCCCACCGCGTCGCCGCCGGCACCGCCGGCACCACCGAACGCACCGAGTCCGACGCCGTCACCGCCGTTGCCGCCGTTGCCGCCAATACCCATGAAGGAGCCGCCGAAGCCGCCGTCCCCGGCGGCGCTGCTCTCGAACCCGTCACCGCCTGCTCCGCCGTTGCCGAACCAGCCAGCCGCACCGCCGTCGCCGCCGGCTACACCGGCCGCGTCGCTGTCCCAACCGTCGCCGCCGTCGCCGAACCACAGCCCGGCGTCACCACCGTCGGGGTTGAGCGCGGTCCCATCGGCACCGTCGCCGATTAGGAACAGTCCGGAGGATTGGTTGATCCAGCCATTGACGAACTCGCCCAGGTCACTGTTGATCCAGGCCTCCACACCGAAGTGCAGTGGCTGGTAGAGCCACTGGTCGATGATCGTGGACATGTCGAAGAGGCCGCCGGCAGCGGGGTCTGCGGCGTCGATCGCTGACGCTGCGGGGTCGAACAGGTCCATCAGCCAGTCCAGGCCATCGTCGGCCTGCGCTGGGGGCAAGCCGGTCAGCGGCGTCATTCCGAACGCCAAGAACGCAGTGGCTGCACTACTGGCACCGATCACACGCTTGCGACGCGACTGGCCAGTCTGCTGCTGGCCGCGGCGCCGGTTACTGCTGTGGCGACGACTCATTGAGGAACACCTTTCATCAGATGTAAATCTTTGGGGTAGTTGAGGTTTGCGATTGCGGATCAGCCGAAGATCCCGTCGAACAGGCTCTCGATTCCGGCGAAGAAGTCGGTGGACTCAGCACCCATGCCGCCGTCGTCGAACACTGCGTCGGGGAGGACTGGCAGTTCGACACCGACCATGGGCGGCGTCACGACGACAGCGCCCTTGCCACTCCAACCCGAGCCCAGCAGGGATCCGACGATCTGACCCCAGGCCTGCCACGCCGCGATCGGGCCGATCCCCTGGCCGTCCATGGCGATTTGGTTGAGCAGCGGGACGCCGACCATCTGTATCCCGATGCCGTTGAAGATCGAGCCGCCGACTGCCGGTACCTCTGCCTCCACTGCGCCGCCGGTACCCAGCACCTGGTACGGCCCGACCGACACCGAGCCGGGGGTGAGCAGACCACCGAAGGCGAACTCCAAGTGGTCCAGGCTCATACCGATCGGGAGGAATCCGGCGTCGTTGATCGCGGGCAGCAGGGAGTCGAGGTCCAGCGTGGCGCCGTTGAGGAAGCCACCCCACATGTTGGCGATGATCTCGTTCAGGCTGTCGCCGTCGTTGATGCTGTTCAGCATGGCGACCCACGGGCTGATGCCAGGCCCCAGTGAACCGATGATGATGGCACTCAGCGGTGAGGTCAGGAAGTCGACGATCGGTATCACCGCATCGGAGTCGACGTCGGGCGGCAAGAAGCTTGGCAACTGGTTGTACAGGAAGGCGTGCCCAGTCAGGCCCGCCCCGTCAAGGGTGTGCTGAGTGACGAGCCCCTTGTCGGTGGCCAACATGTCCTGTACCGCCCAGCCGCCCCGCACCGCCGCCAAATGTCCCTGGATCGCCGTGTTGATTTCGGCGAGCGTGGTGGCGCTCGGGTCATCCAGGAACTGCTGGATGTAGTCCATCGAGTTGGCGAACAGCTGCTGCCAGGCCACCCCGGGCGCCAGCATGTAGTTGTTCAGCAGCGTCGAGGCGTTGGAGGACGCTTCGTTGAGCACGTCCTGCCACGGGTCCGAGAGACCGGCGGTCAGCGCAACCTCGGTGGCCGAGGCGATCGCGGGCGCCGGCGCCACCACCGGCGTGGCGGCGATCAGGCCGGACCCGGCGATGACGACCCCGGCCGTTGCGTAGGGGCGAAGTATGGCGTGCAAGAGGAGCTCCTTCAGGTCATGTGACTCAGCACACGGAACGTAACTGAGGGCGACCTGAAAAACAGCAGTCAGTAAAGGGCCGGCCGCAAAGGGGGACGCCCCAGACGTCGTCGGCAATCTGATCGGTCGACAGAATCCCAGGTACACGCGTCAACATGTACCTTCAGCAAACTTTTGACGGCGGTTAAATGGTTCAACTGGAAATTACCGACCGGTAAGAATTGAAACACGTTCATTCGCACCAATTCCGCGCCTCGGCGGCGCGTAATAGCCGTTGACCTGCATAGTGACGATACGGCGGTAAAGTTCAAGAGCGCTTTGTAGAAACAGGTGTCAAGTATTTTCGCTACAGCACGGATCCCTATTAGGCGAACTTTAGCTAACATGTGGCATCTGGCTGTTGATGCTGGTAGCGAGCGTCTATCTGGCGTGAAGCGTCATGCTCGGGGCGTCCGAATCTCCTGCCAAGCGCCGCGTTACCTGAGAATTTTTGTAGGCCATATCCGGGCTGGTCCGACCCCGGTTATCGCGCTCCGACCTGCGCCCAGTTCTGCTACGGCAGCCCGGTCCGCCGACATACGTCACCCAGGGCGATCGCCTGTTGATGCGACAGCTGATCGAGGTAGAACGCGCGGATCCCGCGCGCGTAGGTCACCACCGCAGACGCGAACCGTTTTCTGCCCTCAGCGGTGATGTGGGCAAGCACCGCTCGGCGGTCGTCGGGATGCGGCCGCCTACCGACTAGAGCCTGAGCCTCCAGGTGATCGATCAGTGACGTCACCCGGCTGGGCGCCAGCGCGAAAGCCTTGGCCAGGTCCCGCATTCGGGCCGAACCGGTCTCCGAACTGGCCAGCCGGTCCAGCACCAGGACCTCGAAGAGGGTCAATCCGTGGGCGTGGACGAGGCTGTCGTTCAACGCGGCAAACAGGCGTTCGGAAGTGTCCACGAACTGGTGCACGCACGCGCTTTCGGCGGCGTCGAGCACCGGCAATTCCCACACTGGCCGCTCAAGAGCCCGCAGGTGCCCCATCGGGCGATGTTAGCTACGTGACGTGGCGACCGGTGCTTGATTCGGCAACTTGATGCCGACAGGCTGGGCGAGAGGCTAGCGATTCAATCGAGCGTCGACTTTTTCGGAAGGTCTGCAGCTTCCAGTGAGGCGCTGATCTGATGGCAACTGGCACCCAGAGCAAGCATCTGCTGGCGGGACATCTGGTTCACATAGAGGCGGCGGATCTGTTCGGCATAGGTCTTGCGGGCCTCCCCCAACCTCTTGCGCCCCTCCGGGGTGAGCTCGGCGCGCACGCCCCGCCCATCACCGGGGATCGGGATCCGGCGGACCAAGCCGCGGCTTTCCAGACGCCTAGTCAGCCAGGTGACTCGACTGCGGAGCAGCATGAGCGCTGCGGCCAGTTCGCTCATTCGGACAGAACCGGTCTCGGACTTGGCGAGCAGATCCAGCAGGCGAAGCTCGGACAGGTCAAGCCGGTGGCGGCCCAACAGGCTTCGGTTCAGCGCGGTCAACAGACCCGTCGATGACTCGACGAAAACCTGCCAGGAATTCTGTTCGATGTCCTCGAGCCCCGGCAGCCGCATCGCCGGCACCTGACCCCCTGTGTCCTCCACGGCGGGCGACGGTACCGAAACACTTCCCACAATGACCACGAAAAACGGGGCAGTTTGCATCCTGCTGCATACATCAGTGATGCTCGCCGCCAGCCCGCAACGCCCGCGGGTGACGCATCCAGGCTTCTCACAGGCCCTTTTAGGGCAGTGCCAGCAAATATGTAAATCCGGGCGATTGATTCAACCGGCAACTAACTCGCGGGTAGTAATCAGAACGTGTTCTAGCAGCGGTCTGAGGTAGCCGCCAAGTACCGCATCGCGCCGGTAACTGCTGTACACATGCGATGTCCGTGCCCAACGAGCATTGGCTGAGAACTGTGGCACCGAACGGCCGTAATGCATATCCCAGCGACTTCACAGCGAGCGAGAAACCGCGCATGAGCAAACCCTGGGGCGCTGCATCGTTGACGCCAGATCAGAGCGGTAGCTTGGTCGCAGACTCCCCGTGAGCTTCTCGGGAGACATAGAGCGCCGAGTCGACCTGCTTCAGTCCGGAGTTGATCCGTCGGCAATTCTCCTCGAGAGTGGCGAGTTGGCGCCGCGACAGGGTGCCGATGAGATGGGTCTTGACCCCTTGGGCGTAGTTGAGACTGGCATGACCGGCCACCCGCCGGCCGTCGTCGGTGATCCGAGCGACCACACCACGCCGGTCATCGGAATTCTGTTCGCGCCGAACGAAACCCCGCTCTTCGAGTCGCCGGATTCGCTTGGTCATGTGGTGCGGGTTCGCGCCCAGTGCGTCGGCCAGGTCGCCCATCCGCGCCGCACCGTCCTCGGACTTGTCCAGGATGTCTAGCACCCGCAAGTCGATGACCGAGAGTTGGTGCGCTTCGGTCAGCCAGCGATCCATCGTGGTGTGAAAGCGCAACGCAGCGTGCAGGAAGTTTTGCCACGACTTCTGCTCGGCGATGTCCAATCCGGGCAGATCACTGGGGGTACGTCGACGAGACGGACGTTGCATGCCGTCATGTTAGCCAGGCGTTGCCATAGCGCGTCAACATCATTGCGATAGCTAGTTCGCCCACCAGTGGACACACGCCCGCCGCAGGCGCGACAAACGCCACCGCTAATTGGATGCAAACCGGCGATATCCTCAGCATCGGCCCCGCACCACGGTGACATGACTGCAGTGTCGGCTCGGAAATCCGTTTTATTCTAGAGGCTTTTAGTTGCACTAGAGAAGCTCAGCGGGCGACGGCGGGTTTCTCATCTGAATGCATACTGACAACATAAGGTCGAGTGTTGCGGGCGGTTACCGGGCCCGCGGGGTTTCACGTCATGCTGAGTGATTGGGGCGGCGCATCGCCGCCAGCCCGCGCCCTGACCATCGCCCGTGGGGCGCCGCTCTTGCCGAAACCGATTCTCCGCGAGCGATTACCGCACCGGCATCCCAGGAGCTGTTCAACCGGTTGATCGGGAGCAACACGGCGCGCGACAGACGAATTCTTAACCGGCAGTTGAGACTCGGAGGCACCCGACGGAGGCGCAGCCGACCGGACGATGGACCGGTTCTTTGCTGAGTCGGTTGTCCGGGAGCTGAGGCCGGGGGAAACCCCTAGGAAGGGATGCGCCGGGCTTGGATGGCGGTGGCGGAGGTGTGTGAGTTCATGACATAGGTGACAGGTGAGTCGGGACATGGGTGACACCTGCGGTGATGGTCGATGAGTCGGG
>NZ_JBJIAM010000021.1:0-14716 GCF_045310815.1 Mycobacterium sp. SMC-19
AAACGCCTGCTCACCGACAATCACACCCCACCACAAACCCACGACCTAGCCGCCGCTTGACATAGGAGCAATGCACGCTCGCGGGGGGAGAAGCTCGCGGAGAGTGGTCAGATCTCGAGGATGGCGACGGCCGCGGCGGTATCGGCCTCGTGAGTCAGCGACACGTGGATCGTCACCTCGGCCAAATGCTGCGCGATCTCACCGGAGAGTCGCACCTTCGGGCGCCCCCAGGTGTCGGTGACCACCTCGATGTCGCGGTGAATCGCCTCCGGCAACACCGGTTTCTGGGCGAACCGCGACCCCGACCATGCCTTGATCACCGCCTCCTTGGCCGCCCAGCGGGCCGCCAGGTGCCGCGCCGCCGACGAACTCTTGTCCGAGGCGTCGCGACGCTCCCCGGGGGTGAACGTCTCGGCGAACACCGTCCCGGGTTGGTCGACCTGCTCGGCGAAGTCGGGAATCGACACCAGGTCGATCCCGACACCAACGATGCCCATAACCAGTGACGCTATCCGATGTAGACGTCGTCGTCGCCGAGCCGTGCCGCGGGGTTGAGCAGCATCGCCGACTCCTGGCGCTTCTCCGGTGAGTCGTGGTCGAACCGCCGGTCCGCGGGCCGCTCGTACATCGGCGTGCCACCGGCGATCGCCGAGGCGAGGCGCCGCTGGCCGGCCAGCACCCGGGAGCTGGCCTGCTGCTCGTACGTCGCGCGCTGACTCGGGTCCAGCGCAGCCAGGAAGGCCGCCGGGTGCACCAGCGCGACCAGACCGGACACGTGGCCGAAGCCCAGGCTGGTGACCAACCCGGCCTTGAGCGGGAACTTCTCCCCCAGCTCCAGCGTCTCGCGCACCCACACCAGGTGGCCGGCGGTCGCCAGCTCGTCGTCGACACAGTCCAGGCTGCGGTTGGGCGGGATGACCCCGTCCCGCAGCACCTGGCACAGGCCCATCATCTGGAAGACCGCCGCGCCGCCCTTGGCGTGCCCGGTGAGGCTCTTCTGGCTGATCACGAACAGGGGCGCACCGTCGGAGCGGCCCAGCGAGTCGGCCAACCGCTCGTGCAGCTCGGTCTCGTTGGGGTCATTCGCCAGCGTCGAGGTGTCGTGCTTGGAGACCACCGCGATGTCGTCAGCGCCCACACCCAGTTTGGCCAGCGAACGGGCCAGCATCGAGTCCTTGCCGCCCCGACCCGCGCCCAGGGCACCCAGGCCAGGAGCCGGGATCGAGGTGTGCACGCCGTCGGCGAAGCTCTGCGCGTAGGCCACCACCGCCAGGACCGGCAGGCCCATCTTGGCAGCCAGGTCGCCGCGGGCCAGCAAAATGGTGCCGCCGCCCTGGGCCTCGACGAAGCCCAGTCGGCGCCGGTCGTTGGCGCGGGAGAACTTCGAGTCGCTGATGCCCTTGGCCCGCATCATCTCGGTGTCGGCGGTGGCCGCCATGTCACCGAAGCCGATGATGGCCTCCAGGGTCAGGTCGTCGTAGCCGCCGGTGACCACCAGCTCGGCCTTGCCCAGCCGGATCTTGTCGACGCCCTCCTCGACCGAGACCGCCGCGGTGGCACACGCCGCCACCGGGTGGATCATCGAGCCGTAGGACCCGACGTAGCTCTGGACCACGTGTGCGGCAACGACATTGGGCAGCACTTCCTGCAGGATGTCGTTCGGCTTGGCCCGCCCGAGCAGGTTGCCGTGGTACATGGTCTGCATCGAGGTCATGCCGCCCATGCCGGTGCCCTGAGTGCTGGCCACCAGCGACGGGTGCACCCAGCGCAGCAGCTCGGTCGGGGTGAAGCCCGCCGACAGGAAGGCATCGACGGTCGCGACGATGTTCCACAGCGCCACCCGGTCGATGGAGGTGGCCATGTCCTGGCTGATCCCCCACACCGTCGGGTCGAACCCGGTCGGGATCTGAGCACCCACAGTGCGCGACAGCTTGCTCTTGCGCGGAACCCGAATCTCGGTGCCCGCCTTGCGGATCACCTGCCAGTCCGAGGAGTCCGGCACCGGACGCACCACGGTGTGCTCGGGGTCGAACTCGACGAACGCCCGCGCGTCGGCCTCGCTGGAGACCACGAACGAGAAGTCCTTGTCCAGGAACACACTGACCAGCAGCGGCGAGGCGTGATCGGGGTCGATCGCGCCGTCGTCGACGAACTCGCGCACACCGACTCGTTCCACCACGGCGTCGTGGTAGCGCTCCACCAGTTCGGCCTCGTCGACCAGCTCACCGGTCGCGGTGTCATACCAACCCGGGGTCGGGTCGTCCTCCCACTTGACCAGCCCAGTGGTCCAAGCCAGCTCCAGCACCCCGGCGGCCGACAGCTCGCCGGCAACCTCCATCTCGAAGCGGGTGCGCGACGAACCGAGCGGGCCCAGCTCGGCGCCACCGACGATGACCACCAGATCGGCTGGGTCGACGTCGAGGTCGTCCCAGACCGGCGGCGGTGCCGGGGTGTGGCCGCGCGGCGGGCTCGGCAGGGCCGCAATGGTGTTGCCGGCATCCTCGGCATCCTCGACGGCTGCCGCGTCGGACGTCATCTCCTCGCGAGCCCGGGCGGCCAGTTCGGCCATGTCCAGGTTCGCCTCGGCCAGGCCACCGGTCAGGTCGGCCTCGATCGGCGTGTTGGCCGCGGCCACCTTGGACTCGACATTGCACAGGCCGAGCAGCATGGCCGCCATCTGCTCCGTCGAGTAAGTGGTGACACCGGCCTCCTCGACCGCATCGACGATGACGTCGTTGTGGCCCATCAGCCCGGTGCCGCGGGTCCAACCGATCAGGGCGTGCGCGAGGCTGACCCGAGATGCCCACGAGGACTCGGCCTTCCAGCGCGACACCAGCGCGTCCAGCGAAGCCTTGGCTTCGCCGTAGGCACCGTCACCGCCGAACATGCCGCGGTTGGGCGATCCGGGCAGCACCACGTGCAGCCGGGAGGCGATGTCACGTTCGGCGCCGATCTTCGACAGGCCGCCAATAAGCCGCTGCACTGCCCACAGCAGCACCTTCATCTCCATCTCGGCGCGCGCACCGGCCTCCGACAGATCGCCGGTGACTCGCGGAGCCGCGAACGGGAACAGCAGCGTCGGAGTCTGCGCATCCTTGAGGTGAATCGACTGCGGCCCAAGGCTTTCGGTCTGCTCGGTACCGACCCACTCAACCAGCGCGTCGATGTCGGCGTAGGAGGCCATGTTGGCGGGCACCACCCACAGTGCCGCACCGAACCGAGCGTGGTCGCGGTAGAGGTTGCGGTAGAAGCTCAGCCGCTCATCGTCGAGTCGAGACGTGGTGGCGATGACGGTCGCACCGCCGTCGAGCAGCTGCCCGACCACCGACGCCGCGATCGAACCCTTGGAGGCACCGGTCACCACCGCGACCTCGTCGCTGTAGCGGCCCCGGCCCGGGTTCTCCGCACCGGCAGCGATCCGGGCGTACAACGAGCCGTGAATCTGCCGGCCGGAGGCCAGCGACCGGGCCTGCCACCAGGACGCCTGGGTGGCGACCACGTGGCCGGCACCCTCGAATCGCTCGGCGAGACGAGGCCAGTCGGCGTCGATGTCGCCTTCGTCGACCAGCCACAGCTTGACCAGGTCTTCACGGGCACTGGCCCAACGGTCGTCGAACAGCACCGCCTTGCGCCCGTCGAACGTCGGCGCCACCAGACGCGGCCAGTCCGAACCCAATTCGGCGCTCACCAGGTCGATCAGCTCGCTGTCGGTGGCGCCCGCCTGGGCACTCACCGCGTCATCGAACCCGAGTTGGCCCAACACCAGCCGGGCCGCTGAGGCGAGCACACCGTCGCGTCCGGTGATCGCACTGGTGAACTCGCCGAGCGCGGCAGCATCCACCGTCGCACCCCCGCCACCGCCTGCCGACGGCAGACTCACCGCGACGCCGCGGCGCGCGGCGACGGCCTGAATGGCCGCATCGATGACCTTGTCGACAGCCGCGCCGTCGGCGAGCGCACCCTCGTGCAGCCCGCCCAGGGCGCCGCCCCGGACACTGGTGCCTTCGCGGGTTCCCAACGCCACCTCGACGGTGACGTGCTTGGCCCAGCCGTCACCGAGCTCCCAAGCCTTCTTGACCCGCTCGGCAATGGCGCCGGGCCGCTTGCCGGACGGTCCGAGAACGGTGCGGAGCTGGTCGTTGATCGCGTCGGTCAGCACCGGGCCGTAGGGCTTGTAGGTGCGCGCCAGCTTGGTCACCTGCGACTTCAGCCCGGACAGGTCGGCCTCGGCAGCGCCGTCGATGGCGCCCAGGTTCAGCTCCGAACCCAGGTCCACCAGCAGCTGGTTACGCCGCGAGGACGCACCATCGGTGATGGACTCGATGGAGTCCAGCGCCTCGATCTGGTCGATGCGCATCTTGGCGCTCAGCGCGATCAACGCGCAGGTGGCATCGGCGGCGTCGAACGCGATGTCGTCGGGGCGCGGGGCACCCGACGGAGCTGAAGGCACAGCCGGCGCGGCGGGCGCCGGGGCGGTCGCCTCGGCCGGGGCGCCTTCCGCGGAAGCCTCAGCCGGGGCCTCGTCCTCCTCCGGCTCCGGCTCGGGGTCCTCATCGGTGGCGAACAGCACCGCTGCGTCCCGCTCGGCGTTGAGCACTTCCACGGTGCTGTGGGCGTACTCGGGCAGCTTGAGCGTGTTCGTGGCCAGCCCGGCGACCGTCGGAGCGGTCTTCACACCGATCTCGACAAACCGCTCCACGCCCAACCCACCGGCTGCCTGCTCGATGAACAGCAGGTCCTGGGTCTCGATCCAGCGCACCGGGCTGGCGAACTGCCAGGCCAGCAACTCGATCACGATCTTGCGGCACAGCTCGCTCGGCTTCTCGTTACGCCAGGTGTCGTAGTCGGCCAGGATCTCGTCGAGCGGCTCGGCCGGCACCAGGTCACGAATCTCTTGGACGAACTCTCGATCCAAGGTGAACGGCTTGGGCACCAGGTTGGGGATGTAGCGTCCGACGATCAGCTCGGGGTCGGTGTCGCGCGGCATGACCCGCTCCAGCGAACGCCGGAAGTCATCGACGCCGATGCGGAGCACCTCGGAGTGGAACGGCACGTCGATCCCGGGCACCAAGATGAATGACCGCTTGCCACCGGAGATCTCACGGCGCCGCTCAACCTCGGCCTCCAGCGCCTCCAGGCCGGCCACCGTGCCGGCGATCGCGTACTGCGATCCGCGCAGGTTGAAGTTGACGATCTGCAGAAATTCCCCGGTGCGCTCGGCGATCTCGGCGACAAACGCGGTGACGTCGGCGTCGTCGAGGTCGATCTGCGATGGCCGGATGGCGGCCAGGCGGTAGTTCGACCGCCCCATGGCGTCACGCGGCACGATGTCGTGCATCTTGGAGCCACGGTGGAACACCACCTCCAGCAACGCCTCCAGCTGGTAGACGTCACTGACACACGCCAGCGCGGTGTACTCGCCGACGGAGTGACCGCAGGCGATCGCGCCCTCGACGAAGGCACCCTGCTCGCGCATCTCGGCAACCTGCGCGGCGGCCACAGTGGCCATCGCCACCTGGGTGAACTGCGTCAGATACAGCACACCCTCGGGGTGCTGGTAGTGCACGCCGGAGGCGATCAGGCTGGTCGGGTTGTCGCGCACCACGTGCAGCACCGAGAAGCCCAGGGTGTCGCGGGTGAAGGCGTCCGCGGAGTCCCAGACCTTGCGGGCGGCCTTGGACCGGGCCCGCACGTCCATACCCATGCCCTTGTGCTGGATGCCCTGACCGGGGAACGCGTAGACGGTCTTGGGGGCGGTCAGCCGGGCGGTCGCCGACATCACCAGGTCCGAGCCGATCCGTGCGCTGACTTCCAGAACCTCTGCGCCCAGGTCGATTCCGACCCGGTCCACGCGGAAGTCGACGTCATCGCCGGGCTTGACCATGCCGAGGAAGCGCGCGGTCCAGCCCACCAGCCGCGCCGGTGGGCGAGCCTGGCCGTCGGTGGCGGTCACCACGTGCTGCGCCGCGGCCGAGAGCCACATGCCGTGCACGATGGGCGATTCCAGGCCGGCCAGCAGCGCCGCGGCCCGGTCGGTGTGAATCGGGTTGTAGTCGCCGGAGACCGCCGCGAACGGCCGCATGTCCGCCGGCGCGGTCACGGTGACGTCGCGCCGACGGCGGCGCGGAGTGTCGGTGGCGTTGTCGGAGACCGCGCCGCCGGCCCGCACCGGGTCGGTCAGTTCCGCGGCGCCGGTGCGCCCGCGGATCGCGAAGCGCTCCTCCAGGGTGGCCAGCACGGTGCCATCGGCAGCGGCAACCGTGACGGACACCGGGACGACGCGGCCGACCTCGGTGTCGGTGGCCGCCAACGCCGTTGCGGTGACGGTCAATTCAGCCGGTTGCGCGGGCAGCGCGGCAAGCAGATGCGCCGCGTGGTCCAAGTGCACCAGGGACAGTAGGCCCTCGACAACCGGGAACCCGGCGTCGGTGGTCGCGGAGCCGATGGCGGCGAACACCGCCGGCCAGCACCGCCCGACCAGTGCGTCGGGCACCGTAGACAGTCCCGGCGCCAGCGGTGCGCCGAACGTTGCGGTCACTCCGGTGTGATCGGCGACCTGCTCGGGGTTCCACGCCACGGCGACGGTGGCCGTCCCCTCGTGCACCGGCGGCAGGGCCTCCGGGCCGTCGACGCCGGCGGCGATGGCCAGCACCGCGCGCATGGCGGCTGCGGCGTCCTCGGTGGACACCAGCGGGGTGGCTCCATCGACGACCGCTGCCGGGACGGTGAAACGAATGTTGATCCAGACACCGGACAGCGGCACGCTGAGCACCACGTTGGATTCTGAGGCGACCTCCAGGCGAGCCCCGGTCGACGGGTGGGTGGCGGTGCGGTTCTCGTGCACCTGCCACTCGGCGGGGTCGGCGATCCGGTGCACGGGGTTGGTGGCGGTGCGACCGGCCCACAGCACGTCGGGGGCGTCAAGCAGCACGGCCAGCGGGCCGGCGACGTCGGTACGGCCCTGACGGCGCGCGGAGACCGGGGTGGGTTCCACACCGGTGGCGAGCACCTGGTCGACTGCCTTCTGCTCGAAGCGGTCCAGCAGCTCACCGACCGGCTCGTCGACCCGGGTGATACCGGCGACGGCGGTGATGCCCGGAATGATGCAGACCTGCTCGGCGGTGTAGCGGGCGTCGTGCGCCTGCCACAGCGAGTCGCTGCGCCACCAACGGCGCACATCCTTGTCGATCACCGGCACGAAGTTGACCGGCTTGCCCGGCGTCTTGCAGAGCTGGGTGAAGAACGGCGCGTCGGCCGGGTGCAGGCGAACCGTCTCGGCTTCCGGGTAGCGAGCCAGCAGAGCCGAGATGGCCTCTTCGGGGCGCTCCAGGATCGACTGTGCCCCTTCCGAATCGGTGAACAGTGTCTCGATCGGGCCGGACTCGAGTTCGTTGAGCCGCGCTTCGGCGCGCTGCAGCATCGAACCGAACCGCTCCCGCCAGGTGTCGGCCAGCCACGGGCTGTCCGGTGAGGCGGTGTCCGCGGTCGAGTCGCCCGCACCGATGGCCAGTTCCACATAGCGGCGCAGCCACTGGGCG
Source organism: Mycobacterium sp. SMC-19 (assembly GCF_045310815.1). NCBI lineage: Bacteria > Bacillati > Actinomycetota > Actinomycetes > Mycobacteriales > Mycobacteriaceae > Mycobacterium > Mycobacterium sp. SMC-19. The sequence continues at coordinate 7,539 of NZ_JBJIAM010000021.1, forward strand.
TACGTCATCTCAGTGACATCACCGAAATAGGGCTTGGCGGTGTCGGCAAGCGCGGCGATGATCTCGTCGCGACGTGCTGCGACGGCCTCGCCGTCACCGGCGACCTCGTCGAGCAGCCGGCCGCAACGTGAGGCGACGTTGTCGATCTCGTGGATGTCGGCGCCGAGCTGGCTGCGCGAGGAAGCCATGCCGCCCTGCGCTTTTCCTGCGCCGATCCAGTGGTCGGTGCCCGTGGTGTCGACCAGCATCTGCTTCACTGCCGGCGACGTGGTGGCCTCCAGGGTGGCCATCGCCGCGGTACCGACCAGGATGCCGTCCACGGGCATCAGCGGGAAGCCGTGCTGCTGCGACCACCGACCCGACAGGTACTCGGCAGCTTGCTCGGGGGTGCCGATGCCACCGCCGACGCACAGCGTGATGTTGGGCTGCGAACGCAGCTCGGAGTAGGTCGCCAACAACAGGTCGTCGAGGTCCTCCCAGGAGTGGTGACCGCCGGCGCGGCCGCCCTCGACGTGGGCGATCACCGGCGTGGTGGGAACCTCGGCGGCGATGCGGATCACCGACCGGATCTGTTCGACGGTGCCGGGCTTGAACACCACGTGGCTGATTCCGGATTCATTGAGCTCGGCGATCAGCTCAACGGCCTCTTCCAGCTCGGGAATGCCGGCACTGATCACCAGCCCGTCGAACGGGGCGCCGGACTGACGCGCTTTCTGCACCAACCGCTTTCCGCCGACCTGCAACTTCCACAGGTAGGGGTCCAGGAACAGCGAGTTGAACTGGACGGTACGACCCGGCTCGAGCAGCGTCGTGAGCTCCGCAACCCGGTCGTTGAAGATCTCCTCGGTGACCTGGCCACCGCCGGCCAGCTCAGACCAGTGTCCGGCGTTGGCGGCCGCGGCGACGATCTTGGCGTCGACGGTGGTCGGCGTCATGCCGGCCAGCAGGATCGGCGAGCGGCCGGTCAGCCGGGTGAACTTGGTGTCGAGCTTGACCCGGCCGTCGGGCAGCGTGACCACCGACGGGGCGTAGCTCGTCCAGGGCCGAGCGACCTCCGGGACGGCGCCGATGGTGAACAGGTTGCGCTGACCACCACGGGTGGCCACCGGCACGATCCCGATGCCCAGGCCGCGGATCACCGGCGCGGTCAGCCGGGTCAGGATGTCGCCGGGTCCCAGATCCAGAATCCAGCGGGCACCCGCGTCGTGCAGCGTGGTGACCTCGTCGACCCAGTCGACCTCACCCACCAGGATCGAGTCGGCCAGCTGGCGGGTCAACTCGACATCGAGGCCCACCTTGGCGGCCCACTGCGCAACGATCTCGATGCCATCGGACAGCCGCGGCGAGTGGAAACCGACCTCGACCTGGACCGGCTCGAAGACCGGAGCGAAGACCGCGCCGCCACGCAGCTTGTTCTTGCGCTCGGCGGCCTCCTTCTCGGCGATCTGCTCGCAGTACAGCTCGAAACGGGACAGCTGTTCGGGGGTTCCGGTGATGACCACCGCACGGCGACCATTGCGGATCGACAGCACCGGCGGAAGCACAGTGCGCACGTCCTGGGCGAACTCGTCCAACAGTTGCCGGATCCGCTCCGGGTCGACATTGCTGATCGCCACCATCGGAGGACGGTCACCCAGTACCGAGATGCCCCGGCGGCGGGCCACCAGCGTTCCGACGGCGCCCAACAGCTGGGCGATCGCGAGCAACTGCACGTCGGTCGCGCCGCCGGCCTTCAGCGCCTCGACGCCCAGGATGCCCTGCGAGTGCCCGGCCGCGGCGACGGGCGGGGTGGCCGAAAGATCCAGGCCCTGACGCTCCAGCGCCCGCATCGCCGCCATCTGGGTCAGCAGCACGCCCGGCACCGACACGGCGGCCGAGGTCAGCTGCTTAGCCGACGGGATCGGGTCTTCAGCGGCCAGCGCCCGCACCCATTGCAGCGGCTCGAAGCCGATGGGCCGGACCACGACAAGTTCCTTGGCGATCGGCTCGAGCAGCAGGTCGGCCTCACCGGCCAACGTGGCCAGCTCCGTCTCGATGCCGGCCGAGGACACCAGCTCTTCGAGCGACTCCAACCAGGCACTGCCCTGTCCGCCGAAGGCGACCGCGTACGGCTCGCCGGCCGTCAACCGATCCACGAGAGCCGACGAGGCACTGGCGAACCGCCCCGCGCCTGCCCCCTCTGCGGAAACCCGGTCGTGTTCGTGGATCGTCACGGTATGTATCTCCCCTGCCCTGGTTAATGTCACGTCTTCATCGACGGCTGCCGGAATGACCGGCCCATCTGCGGGTTCTCGCGTGTTCGCGGCCGCGCTACAGCCGTAAGAGTGTCATAAGAACCTGTGCCGTTTCCGCAGCAAATTGGTTACTGGTGAGTTCTACGCTCGGGTAACCCAGCCCCGGTTATCACGGGGCTCCACGGCACGCGTAAGCATCCGGGACAAACGTCCTGCATGCGTGGGGTTACGGTCGAGTAGCCATAACGGCGCAGATCAAGGCTGCATTGTTATCGAATCGTTATGTTTAGATCAGCCAGGCCAACTGGCTTTGGGGGCGCCTGATGCTCCGACCTCGAACGAGTGCGGCGATCCCAGCTGTTCCCGCCCCCATTCGGCGCCAGTTTGCTGGCATGACGGCGACCCGACAGCCGTCAGACCCACTGCCCGAACTGCGGCTGCAGGATCTCGTTAATGTCCACTCCCACGCCGCCGACGGTGCGCCGATCGATCTCGACCTGATGCAAGTTGGCGGCCGGATGGGCGATGCCGCCGGGTGAACCGTAGTTGTGTTGCCAGAAGCAGGAGCCCAGACCGTCCTGCAGCGCCCACTCGATGGTCTTGGAGTTGGCGTAGACGCCGGTGCGCTCCGGCCCGATCACCGACTGCCATCCCCGTAGGTAAGGAGCGACCTGCTCCTTGTACTGCTCGTAGGACGGGTTGTCGTCGATCGAGGCGTAGATCGGAGCACTGTCGGGGCCGCCGGCCGCCGTGTGCAACTGTGCGCCACGCTTGGCATGGTCCACACCGGCGTCCTGGCCGCCCAGCCAGTCTGCGGTCGCCTGCTTGCCGAACTGGTAGCAGGAGACGAGCGTGAGTCCGTTCTCCTGCAGGTCACGCGCCTCGGCCGGCTGCAGAGGCTTGCCGAGCATCCACTCCGCGCCGGGCCGGCGGTCCGACACGTAGCGGATAGCGCCTGCTGCACCGGATGCCTTGATCGCGCCGGCCGACAAGACCCCTGCCGAATAATCCAGCAGAATCCCCAGCGGCGCCGCCTCGGCTGCCGCGGCGAGCAGCGCCGAGACCCCGGCACCGAGCCCGGCCGCCGCGGGCACCGTCGCGGCGAGTTTGAACACGTCACGCCGTGAAATCACCACGCGACACAGACTAAGACAGACTTCGGCGCGGTTTGCGCCGGTCACCGGCGGAAATCGCGCCGAAATCGTGTGCGACCATAGCCGGTGTCCTGCAAATGACAGACAAGGTAGGCCGCAATTGCGTCCCTGGATCGTGTGGGGCACCGGCCTGCTGTCCTATTTGGTGGCCGTCCTGGACCGGACCACCTTCGGAGTCTCGGGTCTCGACGCCGCCGATCGCTTCCACGCCGGCCCGAGCACCCTGTCGTCGTTCGTGATCGTGCAGTTGATCGTCTACGCCGCCATGCAGATTCCGGCCGGAGTGCTGTTGGACCGATTCGGCCCCCGGGCGATGATCACCACCGGAGTCACGGTGCTCTCGGCCGCCCAACTCACGCTCTCGCTGACCCATTCGCTTCCCACCGCGGTCGGCGCGTACGGCGTCATCGGCCTGGGCGACTCGTTCATATTCATCTCGGTCATCCGGCTGCTTCCTAATTGGTTCGCACCCGAACGCGTTCCGCTGCTCACCCAGCTGACCGGCATCTGCGGCCAGTTCGGCCAGTTCCTCTCGGCGGTGCCGTTCCTGGCAATTCTGCTGCACGGCGGCTGGACTGCTGCCTATCTCTCAGCGGCCGGACTGGGCCTGTTCGCGGGCGCACTGACACTCGCGGTGACCCGCGACGCCCCGCCGGGGACCCCGGCCGCTGTACACGCGCGAACCTTCCGTGATGCCTTCGGTGAGATCAAAACAGTGTGGTCGCGGCCAGGGACCAAGGCGGGATTCTTCACCCACATGGGCAACGCGTTCTCGCCCGGCGTGTTCGCGCTGATGTGGGGGGTGCCCTATCTGACTACCGCGCAGGGCCTTTCGCGCGGCATGGCGGGTGCGGCGCTGACGCTGTCGGTGCTGCCCTTCATCGTGGTCGGGCTGTTGGTCGGAACAATCTCGGGGCGCTGGCCGGGGCACCGGTCGCGCGTGGCGCTGACCATGATGGCGCTGATCGCGGTGACCTGGACGGTGCTGTTGGCGTTGCCGCACCCCGCGCCGCACTGGTTGTTGGTCGTACTGATCCTGGTGATCTCGGCGGGCCAACCGGTATCGATGCTGGCCTTTGACTTCGCCCGCACCTACAACCCGCCGGCCGCGCTGGGCACCGCGCAAGGCATGGTCAACACCGGCGGCTTCATCGCCACCCTGCTCATCATGCAGGCGATGGGGGTGGTTATCGCGACGGCCGGAGGCTATTCATTCGCAGCGTTCCGGCTCGCCTGGACGATGCAGTACATCGTCTGGGCGGTGGCCGCCGTCGGCGTGGTGATCTATGCGCGGAAGGCACGCAACTCCGAGGCGTTCGGCCAGACGCCAATCCCGGTGGCCGTGTCCGAGCACTGAACGCTTCAGCGCCCCGGTACATGTAGATACGGATCCGGCAGCTGTGGGCAATAGGCATCCCGCGCCGCAGTGATGATGGCGTGCGCTTCGTCGGGCGGCACTTCCAGATTCGCGATGACCGAGACGGGCACCAGCCGGGGCGAGTCGCTCAGCGCCACGCAGACCGCGTGGCCCTCTTGCACCATCAGATTGCGCAGCGGCTCGCATTTGATACTGCCGCAGATCTGCTTGCTGTAGTCGGGGTGCAGCCCCTGTTGCTGCAGTTCGTCGAAGAACACTTGGTCCTCATCAGGTTGCGCCGCGGCAACCGGTAATGGCGCAAGAACTCCGGCCCCGACCATCGCCACGCTGAACGCGCTGGCCATCCACATCTTCATCGCGTTACACCAATCCACGGACGGCTACATCGTCCATTCTGACACCGGCGGGAGCACCGGAGGAGGGAACTTGAGCGGCCGATGAACCGACCCTCGACGTTCACTACAGCCGCTTCGCCCACGCATTAGCTGTAGGGGTGCTGACAGTCCGCTGTTTACGGCACTATTTCCCGCGCATTAGAGGCATGAAATACCTGTTCAATAGACTTTCTCTCATACATCCCCGCGCCAACATCCGCGGTCTCGAATTTATTAGCTGGATGGGATGGACCTATCAGAAACCCGGTCTATCGTTCGTCTCACGCTTCAGCAGGTCGCGCTCGTCTTTGCAGCAACGCCTGGCTGATGCGTCGTCAAGGGGGACGGTCGAACCACACGGGTGGTCTGACTATCGGGGGAAGACATGATCAACGCACCACACTCTCATCGGCGTGCGCGGACTGGCTGGGCGCTGGCCGCGGCGAGCGTCGTGGTCGCGGCTACGGTCGCACCGATCAAGCCATGGTCAGCGGGGATGTCGGCGGCCGAGCGGGCGGTGCGTCTGGTGGCCGGCGACTCCCTGCTCAACGTCCCCTTCAACCTGGCCCAAGACTTCTTCAACGTTCCGGCCAATGAAGTCGCCGCCACCGATGTGCTGGCTGATTCTTTTTTCTGGACCGGCACCTGGTGGACCCCGAGCGCGACGAACCTGTGGGGCGAGGACCCCGGCGACCCGGGGCACTTCATGGCCATCTTCGACTACCTGTTTCCGTTCGCTCCGCAGGTATCAGGCCTCGACCAACCGGAGATCGATCCGACCCTGCTGGCGAACGGGACTGCGGGCCTGGGGCAGCAGTTCGCCATGCTGGCCGCTGCCGAGCTCCCGGTCAGCGCCTCGTGCGACGCCGTCCAATGCGCCCCGATGGTGCCGACGGACCCGATCACCGGCGTCACCGGGATCGACAAGTTGATCGACTTCGAGAAGGTGTTCACAAACTTTCCCAACGCCGACAACCAATTGCCGCTATTCAGCCACTGGTTGCAGGTGCCGTTGCAGCAGCTGCTCACCGGATATCAGTTCCCCAGCACGGCAGCCGATTCCGCCAACCCGACGGCCGCCGGAATCGCGGACCCCTCAGCGGGAATCGGCCCGGGCGGTTCGGTGCCGGGCGCCCCGCTCGACGCGGTACCGGGCAGTCAGGCTCAACCGGGCTTCGGCTTCCCGGGCACCGCGTCCGGACCCGACGGGCAGAACTTGATGCCGTGGTCGGGAGTCAACGTTCAGCTCAACCCGCTCGGGCCGTTCGAGCAGTGGCTCCAGAGCCTGGAGGCGCCAGTCAATCCGAACGGCTTCCAGCTGGTCGGCCCGGACGACGTATCCGAGACCCTGAAAGCTCTGACCGCAGGGGCCGTGGTGGACTTCGACCCGTTCTCCCCCGGCAGCCCGCTGTGCCCGGCGTTGTGCGACCAGTCGCCGTTCGCCCCGCCCTTCGGTCTCACCACGGCGGACCTGGTGCAGTCCATCCAAAACGTCGGGCCGCCCAGTCCGCTGATCAGCGAGTGGCTCAGCCTCAACAGTTCAGGTCTGGCGAACGCGCCGACACAAGACCAGATCGACGCCACCGTGGCGGGTCTGCAGACCGGGGTGTTCACGTTCTCCCCGGGCACCGAACAGCAGATCGTTGACTACCTCAACAGCATCAACCCGAACCTGTCCGAGCTCCTCGTCAACTCGGGGCTGATGACCGACCCGGGCTACCTGGGTCCCTGGGCCGGAACCGGCGGCCCGGACAGCGGCGTCGACGTGCCCTCTGTTCCCAGCGAGCTGGGCGGATTGAACCCGCTGCAGATCTGGCCCGACCTGCTCGGCGTCGCCGACCCGACCGGGGGTCTGTCGGGTGACCTCACCGACTTCTGGACTTCGCTTTCGAGCATTTGGGACGGCTTCGGGTTCTGAGGGCCCGCGGTATCACCCGGCCAGCCCAGTTCACATTTGTGCGGGCGGAGGTGTGTGAGTTCACGACATAGGTGACAGGTGAGTCGGGACATGGGTGACACCTGCGGTGATGGTCGATGA
>NZ_JBJIAM010000022.1:0-14232 GCF_045310815.1 Mycobacterium sp. SMC-19
GTGCAGGCCCTCTTCGAAGAGCTCGACGAACTCGACGCCCGCATGTCGCCCGATGGCCAGTCGGCCACAGCCGTGGAACGGTGGCAGGCGGTGCTGGAGTCCTTCACCACCGACAAGGCACTGTGGACATCGCATCTGGAAGCGATCGTGCAAGCCCAACGCAACGACGAACTGCGCGCACGGCTGGCCGAAGGACAACAACGCGCCCGCACCGAGATGGGCGGATCGGTCGCGCTGGCGGTGGTGCTGGGTTTGATGATTCAGTCACTGATCGATCCCGAGAGCGCGCCGACGGCGGGTGCGGTGGTTGCGGAGTTGCGGGCGCTGGCCAAAGATCAGCACCCACGACAGATCCGCGCAACCCACCGTTGATCAGCGCACCGCCAGTTCGATCACGGTTGTCAGCGACGCTTCAACTCAGCTTGCCGGTGTATTGCAGGTGGAACACATCGTTGAGCGTCTTGAGCACTTCGGAACGGGTCTCATCGTCGCGCAAGATCTCGCGTTCCTCGACGAGTTCCAGCTTGGGCTCTGCGCTTCGAGTGATCAGCATGAGCGAGGTCAATGCCAGGTCGTTTCGACAGTCGTAGTGCAAGCCGCGCGCGTTCGGCGTATTCAGCAGAATTTCCGATGCGATCTTCCGGCATCGGCTATACCCCCGCCGGTTGCAGCACAGCAACGCTCCGTCCAGGTTCAGCACTGCGGTGTGCGGGCCGTAAACGGCCGCGACTTGGATGTCGTCGAGGAGACGCAGTTTGACGAGCTTCTTGTTGACGAGCCATATTCGGCGCACCAGCCCAGAAGCGGGGATTCGTTGGTTACGAAGAATCCCTTCTGCGACTGCGCCGCCAAGAGTCGAAGAGACGTAGGTGTAGCCCCCTAGACTTGGTTCAACCGGCTCGAAGCGGCCCTGTTTACGGTCGTCAAGACGCCTCGGTTTCATGTTGTAGGAGTTGGAATCATAGGTCGCATCGGCGGGTAAGATCCGGTAGAAACCAGTGCCGGCGGGGATGGGCTCCAACTCCGCCGCACGCCCGTTGTATCGGTTGGTCGCCACCGTTATTCCATACTTTGCTGACTGCTGTCGATTGCGAAATCGACCAGTTGTGTGGTCAGTTCTCCTCTTTCGAGCATGTCCACCGGACGCTGGTCATCCAAAGCCTCATCTTCGCTGTACCACCAGTCCAGCGCTCCCCAAGGATCGGCGTGAGACTCCAAGCGTGAATTCGCATGCATGACAACGTCAATGATGTTGCGACGGTCGAGGTCAAACTGGAATTTCGGGTGCCGGTATCTGTTCGCGACCTTCACACCGAGCAGCTCGTTCGCCTTGCGTCGACTTTGGGCAGTCGAGCGGTACGACTGTCCTTCCGGCGAGAGGATCTTGCCCGCATCCGTTGAGCTGTAGGTCTCATCACGGGTAAGGGGCAAGGTGTAATTCAGCTTCCCCGTGGGCGTGGTCAAAGACACAGTATCCCGGCGTGAGGACTCCGTTGTGCGCCGCACATGTTCGGCTAGTTCGACCTGCAAAGCCGCTGACTCGACGAGCGAGTCATATAGTGCGTCAGACTCAAGCACCGGCTCCTCGATGAGCATCTCCGCGGCCCGCTCACCGGACTGTGTCGGAGCGTTGTCGACTTGAACCGTTACCGTCAGAACGCCGTCGGCGACCCGGAAACGCAGCAGTTTGACACCTTCCGATACCAGACGCACCTGTCGATGCCAGTCACCAAAATGTCTCTCGTCCAGGATTCGCGTGCCATGTTCGGCGTCTGGCACGCGCCGGTGTGCCTTCACCTCAAGAACATTCCCGTTGACCGTCACGTCGACATCGTCCTTCTTGACGCCTGGCACGTCCATATCAAAGGTCAACTTATTGCCCCGCAGCACAGCTGAAACAGGCATCGACCCCAGCCGATGCCACCGGAAGGGACCCACCCTCATCCGGAACATCGCGTCGAGACTTCGCGCCTTCTCTGCCGCCATCGCGCCACCTCCCTCACTATTGCGAGGCCCGGCCGCCAAGCGAACACGGCGGGCGGTGAGGCCAACGGCCGCACGGGTCCGGCTACCTGCAGTCGAGTTACCAGATAGCTGTAGTATACGTTTACTACGGCTTATTTTGCTAGCGTATTTTTTGTAGTTGTGAGCCTCGACCAGGCGGGGTCGCCGCGCGTTCGCTTCCAAATCGGTCATCAGTCCGGCTACGGGTTGCTCGCGCCGTTTTGGTCATCGAGCCGCAGGCGCCGATAGATTGCCGGCCGCACCCCGCCGTCGTTGCGTTTGCGGGTTATTAGAAGCGGCGACGACGCGCACCAATCCCTCGAACCCCGCGAAATCCTGACCGTTGCGACTATAGAGATCCAGCCCCTAGGCGCCCGCCCTTGCAGCGATCAACAGATCGGCGAATCTGCTGGGCGGCGTTCGCCAGGCAGCTTCGATGTCCTCGATCTTGAAGGAGGCCACGGACTCACTGCGCAGCAAAAGCCCGCCAACGATGCGAGGTGGTTCGCCGAGGCGGGCGAGAGCAATCAGCGCGGCCTCATGTGTGCGTGCCACAGCGACCACAACGTCGTAGCTGAGCTTGCCAAGCGTCGGAGGTCGGGCAACGTCAATCCGCTTGAGCGCGGTCTTCGCGGTCACCGTGCCGCCCGCGTGGCCTCCATTCACGATCTTTGGCTTGGTCGCAGGCCAGCCCTATATCGACCTCTTCCGGCAAAGCGTTGGCCAACAACGTCGTTGTTGTAGTTTTATAACTCGAACATTTGCCCGAGGTCTGCAACGTGCCATCTGCACGCTCTTACATCACGCCACTTCCGGCCCAAGAGTCAAGCGGGAGAACGCGAGACGAGTCTTGCTTGGACCGTTTCAGTGATCCGCCTCTCGTGTACGACGGGAGAGATTATCCGGATCGCTCAGTGGCGTCGGTGTCGGCTGTACAGCCGCTCGATCCAGCCACCGGTGGCGAGAGTCAGCGGCGGCTTTGGCGCCCACACGCGGCGATCGTGGAACTCGACTCTCATTGTGGCCCAGAATGAACCCTGCACGATTCCGCCCCAGCAGACCCCAGCGCTACCCATCGAGTTAGTTGGATGTGATGGCACACCACCTGCGGCCGGCTTAGCTGCCGCACTCCGTTACACCGGCACCCAGCCAAGTGAATTCACTGCTGCCGAATGCATCTCGACGAATTCCTCGATGCCGCGATCGCCCCCTACCGCAGGTAGGAATTGACGCGAAAAATAGTTGCACTGCTCACCTTTGCGGGCTGTACGGATAACTCCTCAGCTGGGGCTTGGATTTTGATTCATTTGGGCAATATCGATGCCGAATCACGAACCGTCACATAGGATTGTCTGATGCGGAGGCTGAACATCGGGCGAACCGCCAGCGCCATGCCGGGCATAGACATCGCCGAGCAGAGGTCGTGGCAGAACTTCTTCACGACCACCCTGGTCGTGTTCGAAGCATTGAATCGGAAGCTAATGGACGCACACCAGTTGACGCTGGCTGAGGTCAAAATTCTGACCATCCTTTGTGATTCACCTACCGAGGGAACCCGGATGGGTGATCTCGCCGAGGCGTTGCTGTCACCACCCAGCGGCATAACACGACACATCAGTCGGCTTGAAGGCCGGGGGCTGGTGGTTCGGACGCCACGCCCGGGTGACAGACGTGTAGTGGTAGCCACCAACACTGACGAGGGCCGAAAGGTGTTGCAGCAAGTTAACGTTACTTATGCTCAGGCGGTTCGATCCGAGTTCCTCGGGCACCTGTCACGCCCGCAGATCGCAGCGATGGGCGAGAGCTGCCGACAGATCGGCGCCGCATTCCAGGACTCCGCTCAGTAGTCGAGATTCGGCCACCGTCTGCAAACTACGATCGAGAATCCGTTGCCGGCACGCGCCGCCCTGGGTCATGCCTCCGGAGGTAGGAGCGCGAACGTCTAGTCGGCTGCATGAGAGACACCGAGTTCGACTGAAGTCCATAGCGTTTGGTGGTCGCGGCGTAGATCGCGTCGACAATCCCGCGAAATTCCGCCTCACGCGGCACGCGTTGCTCGTGTACCAGAATGGCAATAGCGCCCCTCCGTAGAGGCAGCCGAAGCACCCGACGATAGAGTCCAGGCCCGGCCGACGTAACACCAATGCTCTCTCGCGTGCCACACCCTGACACCGCGAGATCGACACAATCGGCGCCTTGAGATCCAACTCGCGATAGGCCGCCTCGCTGCGGCCTTCGTCATCGCCGTTGTAGGAAAGGCCGAACGCCACCTTGTTCTCGTGGCGGTCAGCTTGCTGCTGCAAAAGCTTCCGCCAAGGTGCGTGCACTGGTCGTCACCGTGGACGTGATCTCCTCGTCTTTCCCGGATACGACCGCGGTCGTCGGGCCCGTGACGGACCCGACGACCGTGGTGGCGAACCTATTTCAGCCAGGCTGGCCGTCGTTTCCGGTGTTCCCGCCCGCGCCGGGGCCGCCGTCGGGTGCGCCAGTGCCGCCACTGCCGCCGGCTCCACCTGTCGCGCCACTGCCGCCGGCCCCCGGCTGCCCAGCAGTGGCACCGCCGCTCGGAGTGCCTGCGGCACCGCCGTTGCCACCGTCACCGCCGTCGGCGCCGCTGCCACCGGCGCCACCGGCGCCTTGGGTGCCACCGGTCCCACCGACTCCCCCAGCACCACCGCCGCCGCCAACACCTGCGTCGCCGCCGTCACCGCCGTCGAGCGCGTTGCCGGCATCGTCGACACCACCGGCGCCTCCGCTACCGCCAGCACCGCCAGCACCACCAACCGCGCCAGACCCGCCAGCTCCTCCGATGCCGGAGTCCGAGCCGCCGCCGGCGCCGCCCTTGCCGCCGGCACCGCCAGCACCACCGGACCCGCCGTCGTCGCCGGCCGCGTGAACGTGACCCGCACCGTTGGCTCCGGCACCACCGGCCCCGCCGACACCACCGTTACCGCCCTTACCGCCAGTGCCGTCGGCTCCGGCAGCGCCGTTGTTGCCGCTGGTGCTCGCCCCGCCCGTACCACCGGACCCGCTGTGGCCGCCGGCCCCACCGTCGCCGCCGACACCGCCCGCAAGCCCGTTACCTGAGGCGTCAACACCACCAGCACCACCTGCACCGCCCGCGGCTCCAGCGCCACCGGCGCCACCCTTGCCGCCGGCTCCGCCGTTGCCGGTTCCCGAGGTCCCGCCGTTACCAGCATTCCCGCCGTGGCCGCCGGTCCCGCCGTCGGTGCCGTTGCCACCAGCCGCGTGCGCTGCGGTGCTGCCGACGACACCCGCGGTGCCAGCACCACCGGCCCCGCCGGTACCACCGGTACCACCATTACCGTCGAGCCCGACGTTTCCGGCGGCGCCGTTGGTGCCGCTGGTGCTCACGCCGCCCGCTCCTGCGGCGCCGCCGCTGCCGCCGGAACCGCCGTTGCCGGCATTACCGCCGTCGAGGCCGTTGCCCGCAGAGTCGGTACCGCCGCGACCGCCAGCGCCTCCGGTACCGCCGACCCCGCCGACGCCGCCGTTTCCGCCTGCGCCGCCACTGCCGGTGTCTGATGTTCCGCCGGCGCCGCCTTGGCCGCCAACCCCACCGGCTGCACCGTCGGTACCGTTACCGCCGGCTGCCTCGAAGTAGTAGCCGTCACTACCGGTGGTACCGGCGGTTCCAACCCCGCCGACACCGCCATTTCCGCCGTTACCGCCGCCAATCCCGTTGATGCCGTTACCACCGGCGCCACCGACACCGCCGTTGCCAGGATTGCCGCCCAGGCCAGCGCCACCGCTGCCGCCGTTACCACCGTTACCCGCCTGACTGTCCCCGGCGCCAAGGGGATTCCCGACCGGGGTGGCGACGCCGCCGCTGTCCCCACCGAGACCACCGGCGCCACCGTTACCGCTTGAGACGTTGCCCCGCCCGCCATTACCGCCGTTGCCGCCGTTACCACCGGAGGCCGTGCCGTCGCCGCCGGCACCGCCGGCCCCGCCGTTGCCCGCAGGCCCGCCAGGAGCCCCGTTGCTGCCGACATCGCTTCCGCCGATACCGCCGTTACCACCGTTTCCGCCTACGCTGACAACGCCAGGGCCGGTAGCACCGGCGCCGCCGGCCCCGCCAGCGCCACCGTCACCAGCGGCTCCACCGTAAGTGAAACCTGCGGCGCCGGCCCCGCCGTTGCCGCCATTGCCGCCCTTGCTCCAGGTGGTGCCGTTCCCATCGTTCCAACCGGTGCTGCTGCCACCCGTGCCGCCGGCGCCACCGTTAGTACTGGCCGCGGTGCTGTTGCTGCCGCCACCACCGCCACCGGTGCCGCCATTACCCCCCGAATAGGTACCGACACCGCCGTCGCCGCCATCGCCCGCCGCACCGCCGATGCCTCCTCCCCCGCCCTGACCGCCGGTTCCACCATTACCACCGGTGGTTTGGACGGTGTTGTCGGTGATCGCGCCGTTACCGCCATCACCGCCCTTTCCGCCGGCCCCGGCCACTGCGGTGCCGCCGGTGAGGCTAGCGCCACCGGCGCCGCCGTTACCGCCGTTACCAGCCTTGCCGGCACTAGCGTCGCCGCCGTGACCACCATCACCGCCGGCGCCCCCGGGGTTGTCGCCCGAGGAGGCTCCGCCGGTGCCGCCTGAGGCGCCATTGCCGCCGGCGAGCCCGTTGCCGCCGACTCCGCCGTCGCCGCCGGTACCACCGATGTTGCCTCCCCCGCCGGCGCTGCCGGTGCCGCCGTTACCGCCCTTACCAAGGAAGTCGCCATTGGCATCTTGGTACCCATTCCCGCCAGCACCGCCGGCGCCGCCGTTACCGCCGTTACCGCTCTGTCCGGCCTGCCCGTAGGAGCCGTAGAACTTCTCGCCGGCGGCACCACCGGAACCACCCCAGCCGGTCGCGGCCCCGTTGCCTCCATCCACATGGTCCGAGGTGCCGTCAGCGCCCGCGCCGCCATTACCGGAGGCACCGCCGTCGCCACCGTTGCCTCCGTTGCCGAACGTGAACCCGCTTCTGCCGCCGGCCCCACCGGCGCCACCGAAACCACCCGACTGGCCGAGGCCGGTACCGCTATTGGCAAAGGTGCCGGCCGCCCCGTCGGTGCCAGCACCGCCGGAACCACCCGAACCGCCAGTGCCGAAGAACCAGGCGACCGCGTCACCACCAACGCCACCGGCACCGCCGGAAGCGCCGAAGCCGACGGCGCCGCCGCCGCTACCGCCGTCGCCACCGTTACCCATGAAGGAAGCACCGATACCGCCTGCACCACCGGCGGCGCCGGCACCACCGTCGCCACCATCGCCGCCGTTGCCGAACCATCCGACCGCGTCACCGCCATCGCCGCCGCTAAGACCGGCCACGTCACTGTTCCAGCCGTCGCCGCCGTCACCGAACCACAGTCCGCCGTCACCGCCATCCGGCGAGTCGGCCGTCCCGTCAACACCGTTGCCGATCAGATACAGCCCGGACGCGTCGTTGATCCAGCCGTTGACCAGCTCGCCGAATGGGTTGGTGATCCAGGCTTCCATCCCAAAGTGCAATGGAGTGTAAATCCACTGGTCGATGAACCCGGTCCAGAAGTCGCCCGCAGCCGCGGCCGCCCCCGGGGCATCGAACGCTGACAGACCCCACGTCGACGTGTCGAGCCAGGACGCGAGGTCCAGCCCGGCCAGTCCATCACTCGGTTCGGCAGCACCGAACCACACCGTTGGGTCGAAAAGATCTGCCATCCAGTCGAATTCGTCGGCCTGCGCCGATGGCGTGGCCGCCAGCGGAGTTATGCCGAACGCCAAGAACGCACCGACTGCGCTCGCGGCACCGATCGCCTGCTTGCGGCCTATCCCGACCTTGCCCTGCCGGCGGGTGGTGTGACGACGACTCATTTGCGAACACCTCTCCTGTGAAGCATTTCTGCTGAAGCTGGTTGAAATATTCAGTGGGTTTTGGCTTGTCGATCAGAACGCGCCGAGAAGGTCCTCCAACCAGCTCGAGGCGTCCGCAGCTAAGGCGCTTGCCCCACCGTCATCGAGGAGGTCATCCGGGATCGTGGGCAAGTCCAGCTCGACACCGGGCGGGCCGACATCGATGGGGCCTTTGCCATCCCAACCCCCACCAACCGTCGTCCAGCCCAGCAGCGAGGCAAGCGTCTGCTCCCACCCCATCCACGCCCCGATCGGACCGACCGCAAAGCTTTCAATGGGGAATTGCCCGACAAATGGCACACCGGTCATGGTCAGGCCGACACTGTTGAAGATGGAGCCGCCGACAGCGGGTATGTCGGTGCCGTCTACTCCGTAAGGTCCGATGGCCACGTTTCCGGGGGTGAGCAATCCGCCGAAGGCAAAGTCCAAGTGCGCGAGGCCCATGCCTCCGGGCAAGTAGCCCGAGTCATTGATCAATGGCAGCAGGAACCCGAGATCGAGAGTCGCACCGTTGAAGTAGGCACCGACCATGTTGACCAGGATTTCGTTGAAGCCGTCGCCGTCGGTGATGCTGTTCATCAGCGCGACCCAGGGGCTGATGGCGGGGCCCAGCGATCCGATGATGATTCCGCTCAGCGGAGACGATAGGAAATTGAGAATCGGGTTGACCAAGTCAGCTTGGTCGGGCGGCATATACGTAGGAAGCAGGCCGAAGATGCCGTAGTGGCCGGTGTAGTCCAGGCCGTTTGCCGGGCTGAGCGTGTGGTTGATCACCGAATTCAGGACATTGGTGCTCGGGTCGCTTAGTGAGTAGCCGGTCAACACCGCCGCGAGGTTCTGTTGCAGCTGCGCGGTCACCGCGGGCAAGCTCGTCGGGTCGTCGAGCAGCTGCTGCGCGAAGTCGGCCTGGTTGACCATGAACTGCTGCAGAGCCAAGCCCGGAGCTATGAAGTAGTTGTCGAGCAGGATGCTGGCGTTGGCCGAGGTGGTGTTGATCATGTCCTGCCACGGCTGAATGAGGTCAGACAGCCAACCAGCCGTGAGCGACACTTCGCGCGGAGTCTCTGGTGCGGGCAGCGGGGCAGCCACCGGCGTGACCGCGACGAGGCCAGCGCCCACGATCGCGACACCTGCGGTGGCGTAGGGACGAAGTGTTAACGGCATTGCCATCTCCTCAGAGCTCGCCTTCAGTTCAACGGTTACGAAGTTCGAACGACCCTTCACTTGGGTCGAAATGAGAAATTACCTCAGAAGCACTCAGGTTCCTACAGGTTTCTGACGCCGAGGAATCATCCGTTCACAACCGGCAATGTCCGGCAATCTGCTAACGTGACAAAACGGCTGACTAGCCTGCGTTTTGCACAGTCTCAGCAACCGATATTTACGATCTACAAGATTGAAACTGGAAATAATACAGAAACTAATTAGAACACGTTCATAACTGCGTCTATGGGCCCGAACAGACGTCGGAACAGCTAGGCAGCCTGCAGTTATCGCCCAGGACATCACTCATCACGTCGTCCGATCACTTAAGGGCTATCGGACATGCGACGGCGCCACGGCTGCCTCCATACGGCAAAACGCCGTGCCGTCAACCCCAAGCGCGGTCAGGAAGCGCCCTAATTCGCCAGAAATCGGCCCCAACCAGCGGCTCAGCGCAACAGCGGATTAGGCACGAAGGCCAAACCGGACGTCGTATTTAACTAATATTTAACTAAGCGAACCGGGAAAGGGTGAACTGACTCAGAGCGGCTCAAACCCCGGCGGCTCGGCGGCCTTCGCCCCCTGACTGATGCGACGGCACCCGTCACTCATCGCGATCATCTGCCTGCGCGACATCTGATCGAGGTAGTACCTACGAACGTCCTGGGCGTAGGCCCGCGCGGCGGGCTTGACCTTCTCCCGCCCCTGGCGAGTGATGACGGCAACCACACCTCGCAAGTCCTTCGTGCTGCGGGCGCGACCCACCAGCCCCTGCGACTCCAGCCGCCGAACCTGTTGGCTGATCCGACTGGGATTGACCATCAACTCCTGTGCCAAATCCCCCATCCGCACCCACCCGCCCGGCGCCCTGTTGAGCATGTCGAGCAGCAGGAAGTCGAACAGCGTGAGCTTGTGCTCGGCAATTAGCCGCCGGCTCAGCATGTCGACCAGTCGCGCCGATGCGTTCAAGAACTCTTGCCAACATTCCTGCTCCAAGTCATCGAGTCCCGGTAAGCGATTCGTCGGCGGCTCAGCACTCGTCTCCTCCACGGCGGGCGACGGTATCCAACATGGTTGTCCCACACGAGAGGAAACGCTGGCAAATTCAGTTGTCACCGCGAACCCGCCGCCCGACGCCGGCGATCCGCAATCTTCGAGTCGACGACGTTGCGCTGGTCATAGACTTCTCGATCCCGTATCAGGAAATTTTCAGAGTGAAGTACCTAGTTCACGGCAAAAGCTACTCGCGAGTAGCTTTTCGTAACATGTTCTCGCGCGACGGCCAGATAGCTGGCCGCTGTTCGGACGAGTATTACACAGTGGTCAGACGTAGTAAAGAGTCAGATCTATGGTTTGCTGTATAACGTTGTTATTGTAACGTGTGTCAAGCCGCTCCCAGCGAGGCCGAATCGGGGCCGCCCGAACCGTCTTGGCAAACCCAGCGGAGGCGACACGCAGTCGGTAACCGAAACACCGCGGCCCATCATGCACCCCCGCGACACTGCGCGATCCCAGCAAATTTGCCGCACGTGCCACTCGGGCCGAGTTTCACCGCCCAACGCCGGCCGATTCTGGTACTCACGCTCCATAACGGCGACGAGGGCGACGCCCGCCGACTGGGTTTGAACTGACAGCCCCGGCGTGTTGTGAACTCGTTAGCTCAACACTTCGCCGTCAGCGGTGTATTGATGTCTCGCAGGTGTCCCACTAAGGCCAGAACCTCGTTGCGCGATAAATCGAGGTATGCGCGCAAAATTTCCTGCGCATGGGTCGCCAATGCCGGTGGCCTTGCGTACGCCCGGCAGACGCAATACGCACTGTCACACCCCACCGGTAAAGAGACAGGCGCGCAGTCCTCGCGTTCTCGAGCGTTTGACCTGCCTTGCGACCCGGCTCTGCGTCAACCGCAGCACCTCGGTCACCCGTGCGCCCGCCCGCGATTGGCCCTAGTAAGCTGACCACAGCACCGCCATGCGGAAGAGTCTGACCTTATGTGCCACAAGGTGTTTGGTGTTCATCCTGACGGATCACTCTCCCAACTCGTCGACGAACTTCTGCCGGCACCGGCGCTAGACATTGTCGGGGCCCCAGAAATGCATGTTCGGCGGAGACTCGGCCCCATCACGTCCGCGGCGGGGGAAACATAGGTGACGCACTGGACGGCTCGCCGGCAAGACAGCTCGCAAGTTAAGCCACAATCCGGAAATCCGTCGAGCAGATGCCGCCCACACAACGCGCCTAACAGTGTCTGCACAGGCAATTTATCTGTTGATTTCATGCCAGAACCCTTCCAGTGTGAACTATCTGCTTCAGAAAAGAACCTTCTCGCGAGTGCCTTTTTAGGTGTGCCTTACCAGCAGGTTTACGTAGCTGACCGCCTCGATCCGCACACAGACGACGAGGTAAAAGGTGGTAGATAGCAGGCTATCGACGTTGCCGCTGCTCCCGATGTCATGCCGCCGGCACACCCCGACGCAGCGGTCACCGCAAAGCTCGCCGATCGTGTCCAGGCCGGCCGGTGCACTGCAGATATCCCACTCCACGCCAGATCCAGCTGGTCGTAGCGACCAGGCCGCAGCTACATCGAAACCTGGTGTGCCGCCTCATGGCGGGAGGCATCAATCGACGTCATCTTGACTGCCTTCGGCACATGTATTCAAAACCTGTCGCAGCGCGTGTGTGTGGCACCGTGCAGACGCCGAAATAGATCGCCGGGCTCAAGAACATGTGCTTCCCCCAGCACCCGACACCGGTGACGCCTCACCCGCGGGCATGCCGCTGAGCGGCGTATTTCACATCTGGGCTTTGAGCGGGCCGTTGATCCGCCGGCAGCTGTCGACCAGGACGACCATCTGCTCGTGCTGAAGGTGGTCGAGATAGTGCGCGCGGACTCCCTGCGCGTAGGTTTCCAGCACTGCGGACAGACGTATGTGGCCGTCACTGGTGAGCCGGGGCAGCATCCCGCGCCGGTCGCGCCGGTCCGGACTGCGAGTGATCCAGCCCAGCTCTTCCAACCGGCGGACCTGGTTGGCCAACTGCCCCTCTGACACCCGCAGTGCCCGGGCCAGGGCGCGGAGCCGATGTGTTCGGCGGTTGGGCCTGTTGAGCAATTCCAGCAGTTGCACGTCACGAATGGTGACGTCGTGTGTGCCCTTCAGGGATCCGTTAAGTGTGGCGATCATGTTGAGCGAGCAGCTCAGAAAGTGTTGCCACGATTGCTGCTCGATCCCGTCGAGCCCGGGCAGGGCGTGTAGGAGCTGGAAGCCGTGTGTCTGGTCCACGGCGCGGGACGCTAGTGAGATTGCCGCGCCTGTATCGCTGAACTCCCACAATTCGCAACGATTGACACGGGTTCGGCTCGGCGAGAATGACATTCGATAGAGGCCCGTGCTGACCGAATACGCTGGTCAGCGAGATGCACTGGCTCGCAACGGAATATTTCCACAGCGAACTAGTTGGTTCAGATCGAAAATCTGACGAAGTCCGGTGATGTGGTGGGGGTTCGTTGCGCAACACGCCTTCGGCGGCTGCGCGTAGGTTGCGGTCCGCGTTTTCGCCGATCTGCTTCTCAGTTGAGGATTGGCACCGCTCGAAATGTCGACCACCATGGAGTTCGTCCCTAGGCATTCCACGTTTGAGTATGCGCAGCGCCGACGATCTCAAAGCCCAGCCTCGCCATGCACTGAGGGGCGTGCGAGACCCTCGCGGCTCGGTCCCGTTGAGTCACGATCAACACAGGAATAGTCGATCCGAGCCACTATCCGGCGCGGACTCGCCGGCCGATCGCATCACTGAGCGCATCAAGCTCGGTCAACACGTCGGCGGCAGCCCATACTCGGTTGCGCGCTCCCGTTGACAAAATTTCGAGGATGCCGAGCTCCGTCAGACGGCCGAGGGCGCGATATGTGCTGGCGTCTGTTGTTCCCGTAATCCGTTGGGCGGTATCGGCATTGAAGATCGGAACGTCCAAGAGCCTCTCAAGTAGGGTCTCGTCTGCGGAGCCGGACCTCGGGCGGGCAACTGACCGCCATTGGTCGGGCAGCTCGGCGAGGTGGACTGCCGATTCTGCCGCGGCGTTGCTGGCATGTACGGCAGCGTCAGCGAGGTAGCCGACGAATTGATCGGCGTCACCGCGCCGGTAGTTGGTGAGGCGCGCGAAATAGTCATCAGTATTGGCCAGCATGACCGATGCCAGCGGCACGGTGATTCGTTGGGTAAGCCCCCGCCTGCGGAGGATGGCACTGATCAGGGCACGCCCGATGCGACCGTTGCCGTCGGTAAACGGGTGAATCGATTCGAACTGCGCATGTGCGATAGCAGCCTGCGCGACGATCGGTAGGTCGGTGCGGTTGGCGAATACCAGCAGGTCTTCAACAAGAGAAGGCACCAAATCAGGTGGTGGCGGTATGTAGAGCGCCCCGATGGGCGTGAAGTCACTGCCACCGATCCAGCTCTGAACGTTGCGCAGCCGCCCGGGGCTGTCGGCGTGGGGGTCAGGTGCCATCAGTAGTCGATGGGCGTCGAGGACCGTTTCAAGAGTGAGAGGACCGGCGTCGGCCGCCTCAACAAGTTGCATCAACGCCCGAACGGCAGCCAGCTGGGATTCTGCCTCGGCGCTGGCGCTTCCACCTGCGAAGGCCTTACCGAATGCGCGCCATCCAGCGTCGATGTGCTCGATCTTGGACGACGCCACGGACTCACTGCGCAACAAGAAGTCGGCTAAAGGTGCGACGTGCTGGCCGAATCCGGCTTCGAGGCGAGCGACGGCAACCAGGGCGGCCTCATGCGCACGCGCCACCGTGCCCACGGGGTCATAGCTCAGGTTGCCAATCGTTGGAGGCAGTGCCACTTCGATCTGCTGGAGCATGCGATCGTCACGGTTACCCCGTCGCGTACGAGGCGCCCAGTTACGCTGCTCGGCTTCATGCGCAGGCCACGCCATAGCGAACCCTTCTCACATAACAGACATCAACTCCATCATTACTATAGTTTTATATGTCAAAACTTAGCTATAGAACACTCCGTGGGCATCTCATCGACGTACCGGGCCCCGACCTCAGATCATCGCCCGCAACGCCGGCGGCGGCTCCACCCCCATGACCGTCAAGGCACTGGAGTGATAGATGG
>NZ_JBJIAM010000023.1:0-9754 GCF_045310815.1 Mycobacterium sp. SMC-19
CATCAGCATGCGCAACAGGCGCCGAAGACAACGGCGACAACCCAAACGCCAAAAACGCCCCAACCGCACTACCGGCAGCTGCCACTCGGCCACTCCGGCGACGAACGGCGCCCGTGAAACCACGACGCTCTGCGCGGTGCTGCTTTCCAGTCATGTGGGACTCCCTATTCTGCTGCGAACCCATGTCGGTGATGTCTTCTCGGATCAAGTTTTTGAGTGTTTTACGGTGCTGATGTCTCAGCACCGCTGGGGGAACTTCGGGTGCTTGTTCTGGCGGTGCCGTTCGGCATTTCGGCCCCGCCGCCGGTCGGTTGTCGTGGCATCATGGGCGAACCCATTGGCGACGGCGTTGCCGTCAAAGGACTTCCAGGAGGAACCTGTAGTGATTACCGAAACCGACTCAACAACAACGGGTTCCGGTGCGCCATGAGCTCGCTGATGGCACGACAACTGGCTAACGTGACCGACGAGGTCCGTGCGGTTCCGGCCCCGCCGTTGCCGATATTCCCCGCCCCGTACAGCGTTCGCTTCGCAGACCCGGACGGCGACGCCGAGATGATCTCCGAGTGGATGAACCGGCCGCACCTGGTCGAGACGTGGCACTACGACTACCCGGCCGATCAGTGGCGTCAACACTTGGGCATCCAATTCGAGGGCAACTACTCCCGGCCGTACGTGTTCAGCATTGACGGCCGTCCGATGGGCTACATGGAGCTGTTCCGGGCCGCCCAAGACGACATCGCGACCATCTACGACGCCGACCCCTACGACATCGGATTGCACGCAGCCATCGCCGAACTCGACATGGTCGAGCACGGGCACGGGGCCATCATGTTCCGCGGATTCGTGGAAAGCGTGTTCGAGATCGAACCGCAGTGCCGACGAGTCCTCGGGGACACCTTCGCCGGCGAAAGCTCGTACGGGCGCCGATTCTGGGAGCGACGTGGTGGGGCGTTCCTTGGCGAACACTACGTGGAGAAGTGGAACCAGCGCGTCGCGCTGTTCGCCTGGCCGCGAACGCCCGAGGACATTCCGGCCTACAGCGAAGACGCCTAGCGCCGGTCGCCAGGGGCGGCGGATCATCACGATCCGCCGCCCTTGCCTCCGGTACCGCCGGCACCGCCTTGGCCGGGTGTGGCGTTGTCGGTACCGCTGGCATTGCTGCCTGCGGTGCCACCGCCACCGGTCAGACCACCCTGGCCAGAGCCACTCGTGCCGCCGGTACCACCGGTGCCGCCCTTACCGCCGGCACCGGCAGTCCAGCCGTTCTTACCGGTACTGCCGTTACCGCCGATGCCGCCCTTGCCGCCGTTACCACCGTTGCCGCCCTTGCCGTCCGCGCCGTCGGCGCCGTTGGCGCCGGCGATGCCGCCGCCGTTGCGGAGGGTGCCTCCGGCACCGCCCTGGCCGGACGCCCCGCCGGTGCCGCCGGTGCCGCCGTTGCCGCCAAGACCGCCGGCCCCGGCGGTGTTGCCCTTGGAGCCGGAACCACCCGTACCACCCGTACCGCCGGCACCGCCGTTGCCGCCCGTACCGCCTGCGCCACCCTTGCCACCGACGCCGCTGTTGCCGGACTCGGTACCACTGGCACCGCCCGCGCCGCCGGCACCGCCGGCGGCCGCGGCCGTTCCGTCGCCACCGATACCGCCGGTTCCGCCAGGAGCCTTCGAGCCACCCGTCGTTCCGGTTGTTCCGGTAGTGCCGTTGGCCCCGAGTCCGCCCGCGCCACCCGTACCGCCCGCACCACCGTTGCCGTTGAGTGCCGCGTCGCCACCGGCGCCACCGGCGCCACCCTGCTGGGCGGCCGCCCCGCCCAGCACGGCATTGGTGCCGGTACCGCCGTTACCGCCGACGCCACCGTTTCCGGTGCTACCGGCAGCCCCCGCCTTACCACCGGCCGCCTGCGCGGTGTGATCGGCGTTCCAGCCGCCGGCCCCGGCTGTGCCAGCGGTTCCTGCCGTGCTCGAGCTGTCACCGCCGTTACCGCCGGATCCGGCCACCGCACCACCGCCGCCACCGGCACCGTTACCGCCGCGACCACCGTCACCGGCGTTACCGGCGCTACCGGCGTTGCCGCCCTTGCCGCCCACGCCGTCAGCGCCCGCGGTGCCGTGGGCAGAGCTGCCGCCGAAGCCGCCGTTTCCGCCGACACCGCCGTCCGCACCGTTGCCCGCCGTGCCGGTGGCATCGCCACCGTCGGTGCCGGTGCCGCCGGTGCCCGCTGCCGCATCGACACCCGCAGTGCCGTCGGCGGCGTCGCCGCCGTTACCGCCCGAACCCGCCGCGCCACCGACGCCGCCGGCGCCACCGTTACCGGCCTGGCTGCCGCCCGCACCGCCGCTACCGCCGTGGCCACCGTCACCGCCGGCCACACCGTTGGTGCCGTCGCCGGATGCCTCGGTGCTGCCGTTGGTGCCGGTAGCGCCGGCACCGCCGGCCCCACCGTTGCCGCCGTTACCGACAGCTCCGCCGGCACCACCGTCACCGCCGCTACCGCCGGACTGGGCGACGCCGTCACCGAGCATGACACCCGTGCCGCCAGCACCACCATTACCACCGTTGCCGGTGCTGACGTTGCCGTCCGCGCCGGCCTTGCCGTTGGCCGCGATGGTGTTGTCACCGCCGACGCCGCCATTTCCGGCGCTACCGCCGTAGCCGGCGTAACCGCCGGCGCCACCGTCGCCGCCGTCGCCGGCCGTGTGGTCGGCACCGCCGCCGGCACCGTTACCGCCGTTGCCACCGCGCCCGGCCGCACCGCCCGCGCCGCCGTTGCCGCCGACGCCGCCGGCACCGGTGCTGCCCTGGGTTCCGTTGGTCGCGGCGCCGCCGAGGGCACCCGCACCACCGTGGCCACCGGCGCCGCCGTTACCGCTGAGACCGGCGTCGCCACCGTCGCCACCGTCGGCGCCGCTACCGGCCACCGCATTCTGCCCGTCGGTTCCTTGCGCAACGCCACCGATGCCGCCGGTACCACCGACACCGCCGCGGCCGCCGGCGCCACCGTTACCGGAGATGCTGCCACCGGCGCCACCCACGCCACCGTTGCCGCCCATGCCGCCGTCGGCACCGTTGGTGCCGTCGCCATTGCCATCGATGATTCCGTTGGCACCCAAAGCGCCGGCGCCGCCGTTACCACCGGCACCACCGTTGCCGATCGTGCCGGCCGCGCCACCTATGCCGCCGTTACCGCCGGCCTGGGAAGACCCATCGGCGAGCACCTGGCCGGTACCGCCGTGGCCGGCGTTGCCGCCATTGCCGCCGACTCCGAGAGCGCCGTCGATGCCGGCCTTGCCCGGGCCGCCCGTTCCGGTACCGCCGGCACCGCCGAGGCCTGCCGCAGCGCGGTCACCGCCGTCGCCGCCGTTGCCGCCTGCGCCGGCCATCGCATTGTTGCCACCGCCCGAGCCGTTGGCACCGGTACCGCCGTTACCCGCGTTCCCGGCGTTACCGCCGTTACCGCCGTTACCCGCGGTGCCGTTGACGGCGCTGCCGCCCTTGCCGCCGGCCGCACCGGATGCGGCGTTGCCGCCGTCACCGCCGCTGCCGCCTGCCGAGCCGCCCGTGCCCAGGGCGCCGTTGCCACCCGCACCGCCGCTGCCGCCGTTACCGCCATTGCCGCCGTTACCCGCGTTACCGGAGATGGAGCCGCCGTTACCGCCGCTACCGCCGATCGCACCGGCAGTGCCCGACGCGCCGTCGGTTCCGTTGCCGTCGCCACCGGTGATCCCGGCCGCGCCGGTGGTACCGGAACCGCCGTTACCGCCGTTACCGCCGTTACCGATGTTGCCGCCGTCGCCGCCGTTACCGGCCTTACCGCCGGCCTGACTGGTGCCCTGAGCGTTACCGCCGTTACCGCCGTTACCGCCGTTACCGCCGTGTGCGCCCGCCAATCCGTCGGTGCCGTCGGCCCGCTGAGTTACACCATCGCCGTTGTAGCCGCCGGTGCCTCCGATACCGGCAGTGCCGACGTTGCCACCGGCACCGCCGTTACCACCGGATCCAGCGAGGCTGTTGACACCACCGCCGGCACCGTTGCCACCGCGACCGCCGTCCGCGCCGGTTCCGGCGTTACCGGCGTTGCCGCCGATTGTGCCCAGGCCATTGGTGCCGGCTGTGCCGTTGGTGGCGGTACCACCGGCACCGCCGTTGCCGCCGTTACCACCGTTACCGCCGCTGCCGCCGTTACCGCCGTTGCCGCCGTTGCTGCCGGCTCCACCGGTTCCGGCGACCGCGTCAAGACCTGCCTTGCCCTGGAAGCCGTTGCCACCGTTGCCACCGTTGCCCGCAGCTCCGGCGCCGCCGCCCGCGCCGCCGTTGCCGGCGATCGAGCCGCCCTTGCCGCCGGCGCCGCCGTCGCCGCCTGAACCACCGGACTGGCCACTGATGCCATTGACCGAGCTGGCTGAGCCGCTGGCGCCATTGCCGCCGACACTGCCGGCGCCACCGGCGCCACCGACGCCACCGTTGCCGTAGGTGCCGGCGTCACCGCCGAGTCCGCCTGCGCCACCGCTCTGCGGGTTGCCGTTGGCCAACACGGCACCGTTGCCACCGCGACCGCCGGCGCCGCCGTTACCGCCGGTCGCCGCACCGCCGTTGCCACCGTTGACGGCCTGGTGGCCGTCGCCGCTCAGGCCGCCCTTACCGCCGAGGCCGATCGCGCCACGGTCACCGCCGTCACCGCCGTCACCGCCGTTACCGGCAATCGCGTTCGAGCCGCCGCCGGCGCCGTTGGCACCGGTACCGCCGTTACCCGCGTTGCCCGCGGCGCCACCCTGACCGCCGACGCCACCGGCACCGGCCGCACCGTTGTTGCCGAGCGTTGCCGTGCCGCCGACACCACCGGCGCCACCGTTGCCACCGAGACCACCCGAGCCACCGTCGCCGCCGTAGCCGCCGTTGCCGCCGGATAGCCCGCTGCCGAATGTCACCGATGGGGCATTGGCACCGTTGGCGCCGGAGCCACCGCGGCCACCCGCGCCACCGGCCCCACCAGCGCCACCGGCGCCGGCGTCACCGGAGATGCTGCCGCCTTCGCCGCCGTCACCACCAGCGCCACCGGCACCACCGAGACCGCCGCTGGTTCCGCTGCCGCCGTTGCCCGCACCGTCGACGGTCCCGTCGACACCTGCGGTGCCGGCCGAACCGATTCCACCGTTACCGCCGGCGCCGCCGACGCCGACCGGTCCGGCCGCGCCGCCGCGGCCACCATCGCCACCGGCCTGAGGCGATGCATCGGCGTGCACCACGCCGGCACCACCGTTGCCGCCCGCACCGCCGTTACCGCCGGTCGCCGCGGCACCGGCAGCACCGTTGGCGGCCTGGTCGGTGTTGTCGCCGTTCCAACCGCCTTCACCAGCGGTCGCGCCGGCCTCGCCACGGACACCGCCCTGGCCGCCGGCACCACCGTTGCCAGCCTTGGCCCCGGCGCCGCCGCCGGCACCGTGGCCGCCCTGGCCGCCGTTACCGGCGTTGCCCGCGTCACCGGCGTTGCCGCCGACGCCGCCGACCCCGGTGGCGCCAGCCGAACCGTTGGTGGCACTGCCGCCCGCACCGCCGTTGCCGCCCTGGCCGCCGTTGCCGCCCTTGCCGCCGTCGCCGGCGTCGCCACCGTTGGTTCCGTCACCGCCGGTGCCTGCACCGGCGTTGATACCGGCAGTTCCGTCGGCGCCGTTGCCACCGTTGCCGCCGTGGCCTGCGGCGCCGCCGCTACCGCCGGCACCACCATTGCCGGAGACCGAGCCGCCGGCACCACCGACGCCACCGACGCCACCGGCACCACCGTCGGCACCATCGGTGCCGTTGCCGTTGATGTCGGTAATTCCGTCGACCGTCGCACCGGTGCCACCGTTACCGCCGGCACCACCGTTGCGCACCGACGAACCGTCACCGCCGGCACCGCCGGCGCCACCGCCCTGGCCAGTGTTGGTTGCGCTGATCAGGCCGATACCAGCACCGCCCTGGCCGCCGGCACCACCGTCGCTGCCCTGGCCACCGTTGCCGGCTCCACCCTGGGCTCCGGCCTGAGTGCCGGTGCCGCCGACGCCTTCGGTTCCCGCACTTCCGCCGTCCGCACCCGCGCCGCCGGCACCACCGGCGCCCGCGTTGGCAGCGCCGCCACCACCGAGGCCGGTACCACCGTTGCCCGCGATGCCGGCGTTGCCACCGTCACCGGCGTTACCGCCGGCACCACCGGTGCCGTTGTTGGCCACACCGCCACTACCACCGGTACCGCCCTGGCCGCCGGCTCCGGCATTACCGCCGTAGCCACCATCGGTGTCGGCGACCGTCGCGTCCGCACCGGCGCCACCGGCGCCACCATTGCCGCCGTTACCGGCGTTACCGCCGGCACCACCATTGCCTGAGGTGGTACCGCCGGCACCACCGGTACCACCGTTACCGCCCACGCCGCCGAGGAAGCCGTCGGTGCCGTTGCCGTTGGGGTCGGTGATGCCGGCGACAGTCGCGCCGACACCGCCGGTACCACCGGTACCGCCGTTTCCGACCGCTGCCGCGTTACCACCGGCACCGCCGTGACCACCGCCCTGACCGGTCAGCCCGTCGCTGGCCAGACCACTGCCGTCGCCACCGTTACCACCGGCCGCACCGCCACTGCTCAGACCGGCCTCACCCGCGCCACCGTCGGCACCGGCCTGCACGCCCGCGCCACCGGCGCCCAGGTTGCCCGCCGCGCCACCGTCGGCGCCGTTACCACCGGCACCACCGTTACCAGCGTTGTCGGCGCCACCGCCACCAAGGCCCTTACCGCCGGCCGCAGCGGTGCCTGCCGCACCACCATCGCCGGCGTCACCGCCCGCACCACCGGTGCCATTTGCCGACGTGCCACCCGCACCACCGGCGCCGCCCGCACCACCGGTGCCGGCGCTACCGCCGTTGCCACCGGCCGCACCGGCCACCGTCGCGTCAGCTGCCGCGCCGCCCTTGCCACCGGAAGCACCGGTACCACCGGCGCCACCGGCACCACCGGTACCCGAGTTGCTACCGGCCGCACCACCAACGCCACCGGCGCCACCGGCACCGCCGACACCACCGGTCGTGCCGTTGCCTCCGCCGTCGGTGAACCCGTCAGCTCCAGCGAAGCCCGAACCGCCGGCGCCGCCGGCACCACCATTGCCGTTCGTGGCCGCGTTACCACCGGCGCCACCCTGGCCGCCGGCCTGACCGGTGATGCCGTCGCTGGCCAGACCACTGCCGTCGCCACCGTTACCACCGGCCGCACCGCCACTGCTCAGACCGGCCTCACCCGCACCACCGTCGGCACCGGCCTGCACGCCCGCGCCACCGGCGCCCAGGTTGCCCGCCGCGCCACCGTCGGCGCCGTTACCACCGGCACCACCGTTACCGGCGTTGTCGGCGCCACCGCCACCAAGGCCCTTACCGCCGGCCGCAGCGGTGCCTGCCGCACCACCATCGCCGGCGTCACCGCCCGCACCACCGGTTCCGTTCGCCGAGGCGCCACCCGCACCACCGGCACCGCCCGCACCACCGGCGCCGGCGCTACCGCCGTTACCACCGGCCGCACCGGCCACCGTCGCATCGTCTGCCGCGCCACCGTTACCACCGGAGGCGCCGGTACCACCGGCACCACCGGCACCACCGGTGCCCGAGTTGCTGCCGGCCGCACCGCCTGCACCGCCGGCGCCGCCGGCACCACCGACACCACCTGTGGTGCCGTCGCCGTTGCCGTCGGTCGTTCCGTTCGCGCCATCGGCTCCCGCACCGCCGGTGCCGCCGGCACCACCGTTGCCGTTCGCGGCGGCGTCACCACCGGCACCACCGGCACCGCCGGCCTGACCGGTGAGGCCGTCGCTGGCCAGGCCGCTGCCGGCACCGCCGTTACCGCCGGCCGCGCCATCACTGCTCAGACCGTCAAGGCCCGCGTCGCCAGAGGCACCGCCCGCGACACCACTTCCGCCGGCGCCGCCAGCTCCCGCCGCGCCACCGTCGGCGCCGTTACCGCCCGCGCCGCCAGCGCCGGCTGCGTCACCTCCTCCGCCGCCGAGGCCCTTGCCACCGGCAGCTGCGGTACCGGCCGCGCCACCGTTACCGGCGTCACCGCCCGCGCCGCCGGTGCCGTTGGCCGACGAGCCACCGGCACCGCCCTTGCCGCCCGCACCACCGGTACCGGCACTGCCGCCGTTTCCGCCGGCAGCACCGGCGACCGTCGCGTCGTCGGCGGCCCCGCCGTTACCACCAACGCCACCCTGGCCGCCGATACCGCCGGCACCACCGGTGCCGGAGTTGGATCCGGCCGAACCACCGGCGCCACCCTGGCCACCGGCACCGGCGTTGCCGCCCGCGGTACCGCTGCCGCTGTTGTCTGTCGTGCCTTGCGTGCCGTTGGCACCCGCGCCGCCGGCGCCGCCCGCACCGCCGTCGCCATCGGTGGCGGCATTGCCACCCTGACCACCGACGCCGCCGGCCTGCCCGGTTACGCCATCACTGGCCAGGCCGACACCCTTGCCACCTGCACCGCCAGCACCACCGTCGCTGCCCGCACCGACATTGCCCGCGCTACCGGCCGCGCCGCCATCGGTCCCGGTTCCCGCGGTCCCGGCCGCACCGCCGACCGCACCATCGCCACCTTGGCCACCGGCGCCCGCTTCGTCGAAGTCCCCGCCGCCGAGGCCCGCGCCGCCAGCCGCGGCCTGCCCGGCCGCGCCACCGTTACCCGCGGCACCGCCGGCACCACCGGCGCCGATCGCGGAGACGCCACCCGCACCACCGTCACCACCGAGGCCACCGGCGCCGGCGTTACCGCCGGTACCACCGGCGTTGCCGGCCACCGTCGCGTCGTCGGCCGCGCCACCGTTACCACCGATACCGCCGGTTCCGCCCGCGCCGCCTACGCCGCCCGTGCCGGAGTTGGTACCGCCGGCGCCACCGGTGCCACCCGCGCCGCCGGCACCACCGGTTGCGCCCGCGGTGCCGTTGCCATTGCCGTCGGTGACGCCGTGCTCACCGGTCGCACCCCGGCCACCGGCGCCACCCGCGCCACCGTCGCCATCGGTGCCGGCGTCGCCACCGTTACCGCCCTGGCCACCGGCCTGCGCGGTGCCGTCGCCAAGGAGCTCGCCTGCGCCACCGACACCACCGGCACCACCATTGCCCTCGGCACCGTCGACACCCGTCGCACCGGTCGCGGCGTAAGCAGACCCGCCACTGGAGCCGCCCTTACCACCGGTTCCGCCCTGGCCCGCAGTGGAGGCGGCCGCACTACCACCGTTACCGCCGGAACCGGCCGCTGCGGCGTTACCGCCTCCGGCACCGGCACCACCGGCACCACCATTGCCTGCCTGACCACCGGCGCCACCGTCGCCACCGATACCACCGACACCGTGCGCACCCGCGGTGCCGTGCGCGGAAGTACCGCCCGCACCACCCGCACCGCCGACGCCGCCGACGCCGCCGTTGCCGGCCGTGTTCGTCGCGTCGCCACCGTTACCACCGGTGTCACCGCTACCGGCGGCCGCATCCGTACCCGCGGTGCCATCGGCACCGGCGCCACCGACACCACCGGTGCCACCGCGGCCACCGGCACCACCGGCGCCACCATTGCCGGCGTCGG
Organism: Mycobacterium sp. SMC-19; assembly: GCF_045310815.1. Taxonomy (NCBI): domain Bacteria; kingdom Bacillati; phylum Actinomycetota; class Actinomycetes; order Mycobacteriales; family Mycobacteriaceae; genus Mycobacterium; species Mycobacterium sp. SMC-19. The sequence goes on from NZ_JBJIAM010000023.1 coordinate 9,587, forward strand.
AACCAGCGGCACCACCGGCGCCACCGACACCACCGGCGCCACCGGCCAGACCCGTCGTGCCATCACCGTTGACATCGGTGTGCCCGGCAAGGCCGACCGCACCGTCACCACCGGCGCCACCGGCGCCACCGTTGCCCAGCGAGCCAGCGTCACCACCACGACCACCGG
>NZ_JBJIAM010000024.1:0-3622 GCF_045310815.1 Mycobacterium sp. SMC-19
AAATGCCTGTGCCCCCCAATTTCTTGGGGGGCACAGGTCTTAATGTTGTGTTCGGCGGTGTCCTACTTTTCCACCCGTGTGGGCAGTATCATCGGCGCTGACAGGCTTAGCTTCCGGGTTCGGGATGGGACCGGGCGTTTCCCTGTCGCTATTTCCGCCGTAACTCTATTTTCTTTTTCCTTGCGGGGTGGACCTGTCCCGTTGGGGGGTCCACCGGTGTCACCACGTTTGTGTTTGGTGGTGGGGTGTGGGTCTTTAAGTATTTTGTGGTGTGGTTGCGGGCAACACGTGTTTGTTTCTTTGTGTTGTAAGTTTTCGGCCGGTTAGTGCCAGTTCCCTGCACACCTTGCGGTGCTTCTAGGTCTGGTCTATCGATCCCGTGGTCTGCGGGGGGCCTTATCCCTCTAAAAGGGTGAGAATCCTGGTCTTGGAGTAGGTTTCCCGCTTAGATGCTTTCAGCGGTTATCCTGTCCGAACGTAGCCATCCAGCCGTGCTCCTGGTGGAACAACTGGTATACCAGAGGTTCGTCCGTCCCGGTCCTCTCGTACTAGGGACAGGTTTCCTCAAGATTCTGACGCGCGCGGCGGATAGAGACCGAACTGTCTCACGACGTTCTAAACCCAGCTCGCGTGCCGCTTTAATGGGCGAACAGCCCAACCCTTGGGACCTGCTCCAGCCCCAGGATGCGACGAGCCGACATCGAGGTGCCAAACCATCCCGTCGATATGGACTCTTGGGGAAGATCAGCCTGTTATCCCCGGGGTACCTTTTATCCGTTGAGCGACACCCCTTCCACTCGGGGGTGCCGGATCACTAGTCCCGACTTTCGTCCCTGTTTGACGTGTCAGTCTTACAGTCAAGCTCCCTTGTGCACTTACACTCAACACCTGATTGCCGTCCAGGTTGAGGGAACCTTTGGGCGCCTCCGTTACATTTTAGGAGGCAACCGCCCCAGTTAAACTACCCACCAGGCACTGTCCCTGAACCAGCTTCATGGTTCGAAGTTAGAGGTCCAATACGATCAGAGTGGTATTTCAACAACGACTCCACCCACACTGGCGTGCGAGTTTCACAGTCTCCCACCTATCCTACACAAACCGCATCGAACATCAATACCAAGCTATAGTGAAGGTCCCGGGGTCTTTTCGTCCTGCCGCGCGTAACGAGCATCTTTACTCGTAATGCAATTTCGCCGAGTCTATGGTTGAGACAGTTGAGAAGTCGTTACGCCATTCGTGCAGGTCGGAACTTACCCGACAAGGAATTTCGCTACCTTAGGATGGTTATAGTTACCACCGCCGTTTACTGGGGCTTAAATTCTCAGCTTCACCCCGAAGGGTTAACCGGTCCTCTTAACCTTCCAGCACCGGGCAGGCGTCAGTCCGTATACATCGTCTTGCGACTTCGCACGGACCTGTGTTTTTAGTAAACAGTCGCTTCTCACTGGTTTCTGCGACCCCCTCCCGCTGCCGGCCGCGAAGGCCATGACGGTATGAGGGTCCCCCTTCTCCCGAAGTTACGGGGGTATTTTGCCGAGTTCCTTAACCATAGTTCACTCGTACGCCTTGGTATTCTCTACCTGACCACCTGTGTTGGTTTGGGGTACGGGCCGTGTATGTGCTCGCTAGAGGCTTTTCTTGGCAGCATAGGATCACCGAATTCGCCGCAAACGGCTATGCATCACCTCTCGGAATATATGCCAGACGGATTTGCCTATCTGACTTCCTACGGGCTTGCCCCAGTATTACCACTGACTGGTACGGCTACCTTCCTGCGTCACCCCATCGCTTGACTACTACCCACCCGGGTCCCACGCAGCCGGCAATCGTCGCACCCCGAAGGGATAGATCGACCACCATTTGGGTGGTTAGCAGAATGGATTCATCAGGGACGCCCACACACGGGTACGGGAATATCAACCCGTTGTCCATCGACTACGCCTGTCGGCCTCGCCTTAGGTCCCGACTCACCCTGGGAGGACTGGCCTGGCCCAGGAACCCTTGGTCTTTCGGCGGGCAAGGTTCTCACTTGCCTCATCGCTACTCATGCCTGCATTCTCACTCCCACACCCTCCACCACTAGATCACTCTGTGGCTTCACCGGATGCAGGACGCTCCCCTACCCAATACTTACGTATTGCCGCGGCTTCGGCGGTGTGCTTGAGCCCCGCTACATTATCGGCGCACAATCACTTGACCAGTGAGCTATTACGCACTCTTTCAAGGGTGGCTGCTTCTAAGCCAACCTCCTGGTTGTCTAAGCGACTGCACATCCTTTTCCACTTAGCACACGCTTTGGGGCCTTAGCCGGCGATCTGGGCTGTTTCCCTCTCGACGCACGGAGCTTATCCCCCGCCGTCTCACTGCCACGCTTACACTCACCGGCATTCGGAGTTTGGCTGACGTCAGTAACCTAGTAGGGCCCATCGGCCATCCAGTAGCTCTACCTCCGGTGAGAAACACGCAACGCTGCACCTAAATGCATTTCGGGGAGAACCAGCTATCACGGAGTTTGATTGGCCTTTCACCCCTACCCACAACTCATCCCCTCAGTCTTCAACCTAAGTGGGTTCGGGCCTCCACGCGGTCTTACCCGCGCTTCACCCTGGCCATGGGTAGATCACTCCGCTTCGGGTCCACAACACGCCACTACACCAACCCCAACGGATTGGATACGCCCTATTCAGACTCGCTTTCGCTGCGGCTACCCCACACGGGTTAACCTCGCGACGTGCCGGTGACTCGCAGGCTCATTCTTCAAAAGGCACGCCATCACCCCACTCAAAGAGAGGGCTCTGACGGATTGTAGGCACATGGTTTCAGGTACTATTTCACTCCCCTCCCGGGGTACTTTTCACCATTCCCTCACGGTACTAATCCGCTATCGGTCATCGAGTAGTATTCAGGCTTACCGGGTGGTCCCGGCAGATTCACAGCAGATTCCACGGGCCCGCTGCTACTCGGGAAACATCACAAGACAGGTATCGGGTTTTCACGTACCGGGCTCTCACCGTCTACGGCAGGCCATCCCAAGCCACTTCCGCTAACCACAACACTTTTTCACTGTCCTCCAGGCAGGTAGACCCAGACATGACACTCCCACAACCCCGCACACACAACCCCTACCCGGTATCACATGCATACGGTTTAGCCATCCTCCGCTTTCGCTCGCCACTACTCACGGAATCACATTTTGTTTTCTCTTCCTACGGGTACTGAGATGTTTCACTTCCCCGCGTTACCTCCCCACCGGCTATACATTCACCGGAGGGTGACACGACATCACTCGTGCCGGGTTTCCCCATTCGGACATCCTCGGATCCACGCTAGGTTGGCAGCTCCCCGAGGCATATCGCAGCCTCCTACGTCCTTCATCGGCTCTCGATGCCAAGGCATCCACCATGCGCCCTTAAACACTTACAAATCACAAAAACCAAGAAACAAAAATTGCAAAACAAACAAGACCAAAGCCTCGCTTGTTAGATGCTCGCAACCACTATCCACAAAACAAACACCACACCCCACCACCAAGATGGAGCGACAACACACCCACCCCCACAAAAGGGGCGAAAACCGGCCTGTTGCCTCAGGACCCAACAGTGTGCCCAGCATAAGCCGGCCA
>NZ_JBJIAM010000025.1:0-3047 GCF_045310815.1 Mycobacterium sp. SMC-19
CGCCCGCTTGAAATACACGCGGACGGCGCCGGCCCTAGCCCCAGGAAGGTGTGCAAAATCCTGATAGATGGAAGCCTATACAATTTGTGCCGGAGCACATGTCCCAAATTGGCTATCACGGATGATCGACGCGGAACGACCGGGCCGCCGCGCTTCACCGCGTTGGCGTGACCGAGGGCGGGGCATCATGCGGAAGCGCGCCGAAAAATTTGAAGAGGAGCCCGCCAACTGCGGATTCCGACGAAGTCGCCCGGGTGTACCGATATGAAGTCGCCCGGGGATTCCGAGACGATGTCGCCCACCTCTCCGATTTGATCTCGCCCGGGGGCGAGGCGTTCTAGCTGCTGAGGTTCTCTGGCATTGGGCAAGCCGCACGGTCAACTGGAATCGCGGCTTGAGCTTGTTGTGTTTCTGTTGCGTTTGCTGTGGGCATGTGGGCAACGCCTTGGCGTTGTCCAAGCGCAGCGGCATGTCCACAGCGTCACGGGCTCAGGTCTTTCGGGCGGATTGCCGGGTTCGGCGCAGGCTCTCGCCAGTAAGGTCGAGCCGATGGGCATTGTGGACGAGGCGATCGAGCACGGCGTCGGCATAGGTAGGATCTCCAATGAGCACATGCCACTGGTCCACGGGGAGCTGGCTGGTGACGATGGTGGAACGATGACCATAGCGATCTTCGAGGATTTCCAGGAGGTCGTGACGGGCACCAGCGTCGAGCGGCTCGAGCCCCCAGTCATCGAGGATCAGCAGATCGACACGGCCGAGCCCGCGCAATAGGCGCGGATGGCGACCGTCGCCGCGCGCGAGAGCGAGGTCATCGAACAGCCGCGGAACACGTTGATAGAGCACGGAGCGATTGTCACGGCAGGCCTTGTGGCCGAGCGCCGAGGCGAGCCAGCTCTTGCCGACGCCGGCCGGGCCGCAGATCAGCAGGTTGGCATGGTCATCGATCCAGCGGCCCTCGACAAGCTTGGCGAACAGCGGGCGGTCGAGGCCGCGCGGGGTGCGGTAGTCGATGTCCTCGACGCACGCTTGCTGACGCAGCTTCGCATAGCGCAGGCGGGTGGCGAGCCGCTTATCGTGGCGCAGTGATGCTTCACGTTCGAGCAGCAGCGCGAGCCATTCGGCGTGACCGAGGCTTGCGGCCTCGCCGGTTGCTTCGATATCGACGAAGGCATTGGCCATGCCGTGGAGGCCGAGGGCGTTGAGGCGGTCGAGGGTCGGATGGGTGAGCAAGGGATGGTCTCCTAGTTGTAGTAGCGCGGTCCGCGGATGTTGGCATGCAGGATCGGCGCATCGTCCGCGGAGCGCTGATGAGCGGGACGCCGATCGAGATTGTTGGCGAGGATCGATTTGACCGAGCCGTAGGTGCGCGCGCCGATGTCGATCGCCCGCGCAGCCGCGGCGTCCAGCCGTCCGCGCCCATAGGAGCCGGCGAGCCTGAGGATGCCGAGGCAGGCGCGGAAGCCTTGCTCGGGGTGCGAGCGCTCGTCGAGAATGAGGTCGCACAAAGCGCTGGTCGCCGGCCCGATCGCGGCAGCGTCCTGTCGGATGCGCGCGATGGTCCAGCCGGCGTAGCGCCGATGGCTGGAGGCCATGTGCTCCGGCACGGTGGTGTGTTTGTGATTACCGCTCATGCGCTGATGCGCGGCGATCCGCTCGCCCTTGTGGAAGATCTCTACGGTGCGGGCAGTGAACCGCACCTCGACCTCGGCGCGCACAAAGCGATGCGGGACGCTGTAGTAATGCTTCTCCACCTCGACGTGGTAATCGAGGCTGACGCGGCGGATCCGCCATTCGGCGAGTACGTAGGGGCTCGCCGGCAATGGCTTGAGCGCCGGCCGATCGACCTCCTCAAGCAGCCGGCGGCGCGTCACGCCGAGCCGCCGGATCGGCCGCTCCTCGTTGAGCCTGGTGAGCAGCTCGCCGATCGCCGCATTGACCTCGGCCAGGCTGTAGAAGGTGCGATGACGCAGGCGGCCGAGCAGCCAGCGCTCGACGATCAGGACGGCTTGCTCGACCTTGGCCTTGTCGCGCGGCTTGCGCGGCCGGGCCGGCAATATGGCGGTGCCGTAATGCGCCGCCATCTCCGCATAGGTCCGATTGATCTGCGGGTCGTACAGGCTCGCCTTGATGACCGCGACCTTGGTGTTGTCAGGCACCAGCAGCGCCGGTATGCCGCCGATCGCCGCGAAGGCGCCAACATGAGCGCTGATCCAGTCGGCGAGCCCCTGCGTCCACGTCGCCTGCGCGTAGGTAAAGCTCGAGGCGCCGAGCACGGCGACGAAGATCTGCGCCATTCTGCGCTCACCGGTGAGACGATCGACCACCACCGGCACGCCGTCGCCGGCATAGTCGACGAACAGCTTGTCGCCGGCTGCGTGCGCCTGGCGCATCGTCACCGACAGGCGGCCCTCCCAGGCGCGGTAAAGCTCACAGAAGCGCGAGTACCGGTATCCGTCGGGTTCGGCGGCGATGTACTCCTCCCACAGGATCGACAGCGTCACGTGCTTGCGCTTGAGCTCGCGGTGCACGGTCGTCCAATCAGGTTCGGCGATGCGGCGGTGACCCTGCCGGTTGCCATTGCCGGTCTTGGCGAACAGGCGGAGTTCCAGGGCCGCGTCCGTGAGCTCGTCGGGCAACGGCCAGGTCAGACCCGCGGCCTCGAACCGCCGGATCGCCAGCCGCACCGTCGAGGGCGCCGCTCCTACCCGTCGCGCAATCTCGCGGCTCGGCAGACCGGCCGCCTTCATCCTGATCACATCGCGCACACGGCGCATCGCAAGCCTCTCCGTCGGCATCCAGGGTCCCCCTTCGCAAAGCCGAAAGGGTTGACCTATGGGAGCCAGAAGAGGCCTCGTCACCCGGGCGACATCATCCCGGAATGGTGGGCGACATCATCTCGGAATGGGTGGGCGACTTCAAATCGGAATGGTGGGCGAGATCATCTCGGAATGCTGGGCGACATCGAGCGGAATCCGCACGCCAACTGGTGGCGGCCTCTCAGAGAAATCTCCTGATTGTATGAGCGGAGGGATCGTTCGCGCGGG
>NZ_JBJIAM010000026.1:0-1947 GCF_045310815.1 Mycobacterium sp. SMC-19
CCCCTTGATCATGCGCCCACTCGATGTCCTCGGCACTGCCAAAGCCGCCATCAACGAGATGGCGGCCCGGAAGGCGGCCGGTCCGCGCGCGCAAGCGATCTAGCATTGGCTGCATGAGGCCGCGATCGGAACCAATATTGGTCACGTCGAGCCCGGCCACGATCTGCTCGCCGGCCGCGCTCGCCACCTGCACATTGTATCCTGGCCGGAAGCCGCCGCCGGCCATCTTCATGACGCGGGCGTCGGGGTCCGTCGTAGAGGCGCGCGGCTCCTTCGGCGTCTTGCCGTTGTTGCGCTTGTCTTCGCGCGCCTGGCGCTGCCGCTTGATCTCGGCGAGCGCGGCCTGCGCTGCCTTCAGGCGTTCGGTGCGCTCACGCGCCGCTCGCTCCTTGGCCGCCTTGATGCGCTGGTTGCTGGCATCGGAGCGCGCCTCGACCTCGCGTTTGAGCTCCGCCACGATCGTCTGCGCGGTCTCCAAATGGTGATCGAGTGTCTGTTCTCGCCGGAACGAGGCGGCCCCGGCGCTCGCCCGGATCCGCACGCCGTCCTGCGCCAGCTTGCTGAGGTCGACCAGGCCCACCTCCGCCAAGGCCGCAAGATGTTCGGCGAGCAGCCGATCGAGCAGATCGGCGCATCCGACCCGGAAGTCCGCCAGCGTATGGTAGTTCACCGAGACCCCGCCACACAGCCAGCGATAGACATCGTGGCTCTCGCACAGCCGCTCCAGGGCGCGAGCGCTTCCTACCCCGTCGCTGGTCGCATAGAGCCACAGTGCCAGCAAAAGCCGTGGCGACGTCGCCGGATGACCCGGCCTCTCGCCCCGCGCCTTGATCCGATCTTCAAGCTCGCGCAGCTCGAGCCCGTCGACAGAGCACCAGATCACCCGCGCCGGATGATCTTCCCCGATCAGGCTATCGATATCCACCGCCCGCAGTTCAATCTGATCGCGCTGCGGCTCGCGCAGACGCGGCAAACCCGCTGGCGCCGCATCAGTTTGCGGCTTCGGCTGCTCCGGCAGTTCTCCAAACAGCTGGTCTTCAGCCATCTCCCGCTCTCCCGCAATTCAGCGATTGCAGGGAATCACATCCCCCATCCCTCCCGCTACATCTTTCGCCCAAGCCACAAAAATTCACACGCTCTGAGGAGCCGCGAAGCGGCGTCTCGAAGGGTCGACGGCCCCACTGTGGCCGTGCATCCTTCGAGACGCGCTACGCGCTCCTCAGGATGACGGAGCTGACAGTATGCTATTCGGCACGATCTTTCGCTGAATCCCCTCACGCCCGCTTGCTCCGCATCGCGCGCGTCTGTGCGATCTCAGGGTCGCGCGCCAACGCCTGGTAGCGCTGGCTGTCGACGGCGTAGATCGCGATGCGGCCTTCGTCGTCGGCGTGGACACCCCAGCCGAAACGCTTGCCGAGCGGCGAGGCGCGCATGCAGGCCTGGCCGCGCGAGAAGAACGTCTCGCGTGCCGCGTTGCGTTCCTTCTTCGCGGCCTTTGGATCAAGCGCGCGGCCGGCCGACGATGTGACGAACACCACATCGTCGGAGGTGTATTTGTAGGGCGCGCCGGCGAGCATCCGATATTGCAGCACGGCGACCGTCGGCTGGCCGCCGCGCAGCTGCGGCTCCTCGCCGCGCTGCGCCGGGCAATCCTCCGCGACGCGGATCAGGGTGTTGAAGCAGTTGGTGCTGTGCAGGACTTTCGCCATCGCCACGATCCGTATCACACGCCGGCGGCCGCGGCATGCTGCGCCGCCAACTCGTCGTCGGCCTTCGCAATCCGCTGGAACGCCGGACGCGCGGCGATGCGTTCGGCATAGCGGACGAACACGTCCCTTTTCGGCACGATGCCGAACATCATGGTCCAGTTGAACGCGATGCCCCAAAGGATGTCGGCCGCCGTGATCTCTTCGCCGAACAGATAAGGCCCCTTGGCGAGCTGCGCCT
>NZ_JBJIAM010000027.1:0-1519 GCF_045310815.1 Mycobacterium sp. SMC-19
CGCTACGCGGCCGCGCGATGGCCGGCATCAACGGCAATTCGGCGGCGCGGATCTTCTGCCAGAGGATCGAGGCCGAACTGCTCGCCATCGACGGCTACTACCAGACCGCGGATGACATTTCCGACAGCCTGCGCAACCGGCCCGCCCAGGCGTGGCTCGAGGGCGAAATGCTGCGCATCACACCATTGAACTGACCGACTGACTACAAGGAGAGAGAGAATGGCCAAGGTTTTGGTCGTGACGTCTGGGAAGGGCGGGGTCGGCAAGACCACCGTCTCGCGGACGCTCCTGGCCTATTTCAGTGCCAACAATGTGCAGACCCGGGCGTTCGACACCGAGTCGCCGCGCGGCACGCTGAAGCGCTTCCATCCCGACATCACCGAGATCGTCGACATGACGACGACCGCGGACCAGATGAAGATCTTCGATACGCTGAACTCGGGCCCCGCGGTCACCGTGATCGACGTCCGCGCTGGCCTGTTGTCGCCCGCGCTGGCCTCGCTGCGCGACATCGGCTTCCTCGATGCGGCGCGCTCCGGTCAGATCACCTTCGCCGTGTTCCACATCCTCGGCCCCTCGATCGCCTCGCTGGACGAGATCGCCGAGACCGCCGGCTTCATGGGCGGCGCGAAATATTTCCTGGTGAAGAACTTCATCAACGACACCCAGTTCTTCCAGTGGGACCAGGCGACCTACAATTCCTACTTCCACCGCATCAAGGACGCGACCGACCTCACGATCCCCAAGCTCAACGAAATGGCCTATGAGCAGGTCGAGGTGTCCTCGGTTCCGTTCCTGAAATTCGTCGCCAACAAGGGCATCAACGACGACGCCGCGAATTATTCGTTCGTGCTGCGCGGCTATGTCCGGCACTGGCTCGCCAATGTGTGGAGCGAGTACGACCGGATCAAGCTGACCGACCTGGTCGGCGCCAAGTCAGCCAAGGGCGAAAAATAGCCGCGGCCTGGGCGGCGAAAAATCGTGCCAGGGAGCAGCGAAAAAAGTGGCGCGCGGGGCGACGACGGGGCTGGATTAGACGAAAATTTGGCCTGATATAGCGGGCGATGTCATCCACGCCCGTCTACATCATCTGCTCGCCCCGCCCGCAGGTCGGCAAGACGCTGATCGCACGGCTGCTTGCGGAATTCCTGCTGCTCAAGAACGGCGACGTGCTCTGCTACGACATCAACCTGAAGGAGCCGTCGCTGCTCGACTACCTGCCGCGGATCACGGAAACCGCCGACGTGATCGACACCTACGGCAAGATGCAGCTGATGGACCGCGTCATCGTCAATGACGGCATCGCCAAGGTGGTCGACCTCGGCTACCACGCCTTCGACGAATTCTTCAAAATGTGCGACCAGATCGGGCTGATGAAGGAGGCGCTGCGCCGCCGCGTCGCGCCCGTCATCCTGTACGTCGCCGATACCGACCGCGCTTCGGTGCGCGGCTACCAGATGCTGCAAGGCCTGATCCCGCCGAACGCGCTGATCGTCATCGACAATGAATTCGTGGTGCG
>NZ_JBJIAM010000028.1:0-1440 GCF_045310815.1 Mycobacterium sp. SMC-19
CATCTAGTTGGGTGGGGATTCCCGAATCGGTATTTCGTGTGATTCATATTGCGGCACTTCGGCTTTGGCGGAGGTGTCGACATGCTGGCGCAAATTGACTGGTCATTAGGTCGGTTCGGGGATCTCCGCCTCGATAAAGGGGGGCGGCGCTCGTCGAATGCATGGTCGCGGGCAAGGATGTCTGCCTGCGACGGCTGGCAGGAGGCATGCGTGCCCGGGAGGTGCGCTTCAACCGCTTTCTCGGCAATGCCAAGGTGACGACGACGCGGATAATCGAAAGCTGGAGCGATGGTACGGTAATGGCGGCCGAAGGCCGCCATGTGCTGGCGATCCAGGATACCAGCGAGATCAATTTTGCCACCAAGGCACAAAACCGGCGTGGCTTGGGCGAGATCGGTCATGGCAACACCCGCGGGGTGTTGCTGCACCCGATGCTGGCCGCAGACGCGGAAAGCGGCTGCTGCCTTGGCCTGTTGCACGGCGAGATCTGGACCCGCCAGGGCCGCCGCACCGTCTCGCACGACAATCGCGATCTGAAGGACAAAGAATCGCAACGCTGGATCGCGACCGCTCTGGCAGCCAAGCCGCTGTTGGCGAAGGCTGCGATGGTGACCATGCTGGGCGACCGCGAGAGCGACATCTTCGCGCTCTACGCCTGCGCCGCAGAACACCAGTTCCACGTCATTGCCCGGAGCATGCATGATCGCAAGCTGGCGGATGGCTGTGGCCTGTATGCGGCCAGCGAGGCCATGACCAGCATCGAACAACGGACCATCGTATTGCCTGCGCGAGCACAACGGCCTGAGCGGGCTGCGCTTCTCGATCTGCGCTTCGGCGCCGTCGAACTGGCCCGACCGCAAACCAAGTTCCTGCGCCATCTGCCGAAAAGCCTACCCTTGATCCTGGTCGATGTGCGCGAGATCGAGCCGCAGGCCGGGATCGAGCCGCTGCACTGGCGGCTGCTCACCACGCATCCGGTGACGAATGCAGAAGAGGCCTGGCGCATTATCGAATGGTACAAGCGGCGGTGGCTGATCGAGCAGTTCTTCCGCATCTTGAAGACACAAGGCCTCAAGCTCGAAGACAGTCAGATCGGGACCGCCGAGCGGCTTCTCAAGCTGGTCGCGATCGCGGCCAAGGCGGCAGTCATCTCCCTTCAGCTTGTGCAGGCGCGCGATGGTCGCGACAACCAGTCTGTCCGAATTGCCTTCAATGCTGGGGAAGTCGCTACACTTGCCGCCCTCAATCGCAACCTCGAAGCCCAAAGCAAGCGGCTGAGAAACCCGCACCCGCCTGACAGCCTCGCTTGGGCCGCCTGGATTATCGGCCGGCTCGGCGGCTGGGACGGCTATCCATCGTCCAAACCGCCGGGCCCCATCACTATGAAACACGGCCTGCAATACTTCCACGCCGCAGCCGCTGGATGGTCCCTCAGAGATC
>NZ_JBJIAM010000029.1:0-1346 GCF_045310815.1 Mycobacterium sp. SMC-19
GCGGGGAGGCTGCGGGCGCAGAGTATGGCGCCGGAGTCGGGACCGGACGGAATCATGAATTCGCGCGTATCGTGGAGTGTTGACGGCATCGATCCCTCCGTCCGCGACAGGGCCGAAGCGGCTGCGCGCCGCGCCGGCATGTCGCTGAACGACTGGCTCAATTCGACCGTCGGCGAACCGAGCCCGCCGGATTGGCGCATGGAGCAACGGCAGCCGATGCCGAGCCGGGAGAGCCGCGACGTCGCCGATATCCATCAGCGGCTCGACGCGATCACCCGCCAGATCGAGCAGATTGCAAAGCCGCTGTCGCGCGGCGAAGCCGTGCGCGCCGAGGTGCCGCGCGGCCAGCCCGCGGTGGCGCGACAGCTGAACGACGCGATTTCGCGCCTCGATGCGGCCGCAGCCTGCGCGCGAGCCGCAGCCCCAGCCGATGCGTGAAGCGCAGATGCAGCGGGAGCCGCAGATGCAGGACCGGCATCTGGAGGAAAGGCTGCGCCAGGCGGAAGCGGTCGAGCGCGCAGCAGCCCAGGTCTACCGCCCCTCGCCGCCGCTAAGCCCGGCGTCGTTCGATTCCGCGATCGCGGAAATCGCCGCGCGCCAGAACGAGCTCGATGGCCCGGCAACGCGGCAGATGCCACAGCGCAGCGCGCCGCCGATGCAGGAGCCGGCCCCGCCGATGGCCGCCTACGCGCCGCCGCTGGCAGCGCCCGCCGGCCCGGACTTCTCCTCGCTCGAGCGTCACCTGCTCAAGATCACGAGCCAGATCGAGGCGCTGCAACGGCCCGACCACATCGAGCAGTCGATCGCGTCGTTCCGCGGCGAGCTCGCGGAAAACCGCCAGGCGATCACCGAGGCGATGCCGCGCCGCGCGATCGAGTCGATCGAGAACGAGATCCGCTCGCTGCACCACCGGATCGACGAGATCCGTCAGGACAGCAACAACGCGAGGCGCTGCGCACGCTGACGCCCGCCGAGCAGCTCACCGGCTACGACGAGGCGATCCGCAATCTCGGCGCCAAGCTCGACATGATCCTGCGCGCCAACGACGATCCGTCGACGGTGCACCAGCTCGAGAGCGCGATCGCGGCGCTGCGCGCCATCGTCTCCAATGTCGCCTCCAACGCCGCGCTGCTGCAGCTCTCCGGGGACGTGCACGCGCTGGCGGCGAAGGTCGACCAGCTGTCGCAGATGTCGCGCGGCGACTCCTACGGCGACGCTTTCGCCGGGATCGAGCAGCGCATCGCGGCGCTGGCCTCGTCGCTGGAAGGCCGCGAGCGGCCGGCCGGCTACGACAACACCGACGCGATCGAGGGCGCCCTGCGCTCGCTGTCGGAGCGGATCGACCG
>NZ_JBJIAM010000030.1:0-1318 GCF_045310815.1 Mycobacterium sp. SMC-19
CGTGCATTGCTCCTATGTCAAGCGGCGGCTAGGTCGTGGGTTTGTGGTGGGGTGTGATTGTCGGTGAGCAGGCGTTTATAGACCACGCGGGCGAGTCGGCGTTTGAGGCAGCGAAGGGCCTCCCTGCTGGAGTCTCCTTGGGTTAGTCGCTTGCGGTAGTAGATCTGGCCGGGGCTGTCGGCGAGGCGGATCTGGGTGATTGCGATGCGGTGCAGTGCAGCGTTGAGTTGGCGGTTGCCCGAGCGGGTCAGTCGGACTCGGCCCGCGGTGTTGCCCGACCACACTGGGATCGGTGCGGTGCCACTGTGGCGGGCGAAGCTGGCTTCGGAGGTGAATCGGGTGATCCCTGCGGTTTCGGCGACGAGTTTGGCCGCGGTCAGGTCCCCGCAGCCGGGCAACGCCAGCAGTGCTGGGGCTGCCTGGGTGACGCGGTCGCTGATCCGGACGGTGAGTGCGTCGATCGCTTCAGTGAGTCGGGTGACGTCGGCCAGTTCGTCGCGGGCGATCTCGGCCAGCAGCCCGGGCTGAGTGCACAGCCACTGGGCCAGCTGTGCGCACGGGCGTGCGCGGTGCAACGATCCCCGCGGGGGCTCGGCGGCCGGATCGAGGTCATGAACGCGTTCGCGCAGCCGGTTGATTGTCGCAGTGCGTTGCGCGACAAGGTCTTCACGGCGATCGGTCAACAATTTCAGTTCCCGCGAGACCTCGTCGTGGGCGGCCATCGGTAGATCCGGATGGCGCAGCACTGCGTGCGCGACGGCCAGTGCGTCGATCGGATCGGACTTGCCGCGAGTGCGTGCTGAGGCCCGGGCCTGGGCCATCAACTTCGGTGCTACCCGCACCACCTGCTGGCCTGCGGTGAGCAGGTCGCGTTCCAGACGGGCCGAGTAGTTGCGGCAGTCCTCGACTCCCCACGTGAGATCGTGCCCGAACTCGACGCGGGCCCACCGCAACGCCTTGCGATGACCGGTCGTGGTGGCTGCGACGGTTTTCTCGCCGAGCTTGCGCCCGATCTCGTTGACCGCCACGAACGTGTGGCTGCGCTTGTGTACATCGGTTCCGATGACCACCATGGACAGTGCCTTCTTTCATCTCGACGGGAGGCAAGGAAGGTCGGGCCGGCCGGTGGACACATCTCAGTCGGGGCGGTGCCACGCTCCTATCAAGTCACACCGGTCGGTCCTTCCCCGCCTGATGCCGGCACAATGCACGATGGCCAACCCGAAGGTGGCAGTGTTTGCAAGAGCCAGGCACCAGGTGAGAAGAACCCAACCACCGCAACGCGGCACCGTCGAGACTGACACTGAGTGTTTGCACA
>NZ_JBJIAM010000031.1:0-1289 GCF_045310815.1 Mycobacterium sp. SMC-19
CCGAGGCATAATCGAGCTTCAGCCGCCGCATCACGCCGGGACGGAAATTCTCCACCAGCACGTCGGCGGTCGCGATCAGCCGGCGCACGGCCTCGACGCCGGCGGGCGACTTCAGGTCGAGCACCAGGCTCTGCTTGCCGATATTGAGTTGGCCGAACGCGGTCGAGCAGTTGTTGCGCAGCGGCGGCCGCGTCCGCATCGTCTCGCCCTCACTGGGCTCGATCTTGATCACCTCCGCGCCCATGTCGGCGAGCATCCGCGTGCAATGAGGTCCGGCGATCGTGGTCGAAAAATCGAGCACCCGAAGGCCGTCAAAGCTCCGTGTCAAATTCCCCTCATCGTCAGCGGCTATTGTCGTTGCCAAGGCTTCCTCCAGCTTCGTCATTGTTTGGCGTCGCGCGACCCTAAAGTGAGCCGTCCCGACAGGAAAGCGTCTCCTCCAGGCCGGGCCCGCGGGCGGTCTTGCATTTTACTCAAAGGCAGATTGGACCCGATCTTGCATGGCCCTGTCATGGGCTGGAACGAGGGCGCTTGTTGAAGGTCTTATTCGTCACGACGGAAATGGACGATTTCGTCCGTGTCGGCGGACTTGCCGCCGTTTCCGCAGCGCTTCCGCGGGCGCTCCGCCCCTGGAGCGACGTCAGGATCATGCTTCCCGGCTACCGGGATGTGGTCGAACAGTTCACCCATATTGAAATCGTTGGACAATGCGCAGCCCTGGCCGAGATGCCGGCCTGCACGCTCGGGCGCGCATCGACCAAGGACGGGCTGCCGGTCTATGTGCTGCTGTGTCCAGAGCTCTACGACCGGCCGGGCAATCCCTATGGCGATGAGTCCGGCCGCGACTGGCCCGACAACGACATCCGGTTCGGCCGCTTTGCCTCCGCCGCTGCCGAACTTGCAGCCGGAACGCTGGACAAGAATTGGGCAGCCGACCTGGTTCACGCCAACGACTGGCAGGCCGCGCTCACACCCGCCTACCTCGCCTGGCGTCAGCTGCGGATTCCGTCGATCCTGACCATCCACAACCTTGCCTATCAGGGCCTGTTTCCGAAGGACTCGCTGCGGCGGATCGGCGCACCGGACAGCTCATTCCACATCGACGGGCTGGAGTTCTACGACAAGCTCTCCTTCCTCAAGGGTGGGCTCGTCTACGCCTCGCACCTGACCACCGTCAGCGCGACCTACGCGAAGGAGATCACGACCGCGGAGCTCGGCTGCGGGCTGGAGGGGCTGCTGCGCGTGCGCTCCGCCGCCCACCAGCTGACCGGCATCCTGAACGGCATCGA
>NZ_JBJIAM010000032.1:0-1276 GCF_045310815.1 Mycobacterium sp. SMC-19
CTCAAAGTCAAGTGGCTAGTGCAACGCCGCTAGGCGGCTTGATCGAGGAGGGCGGCTAGGCGTTGGGCCGGGGTATCGAGATCCAGGGTGGGGCGCGGCCTGGTGTTGAGTTTGTCTTGGATGCGTTTGAGGTCGGCTTTGGTGTGCACCCGCAGGTCGGTGCCCTTGTCGAACCAGAACCGCAGCAGTCGGTTGGTGTTCTCGTTGGAGCCGCGTTGCCACGGCGAGTGTGGGTCGCAGAAGTAGACCGGGGCCTGTAGCTGCAGTTCGATGTCGCGCCAGCGGGCCATCTCGCTGCCTCTGTCCCATGTGATGGTGCGCCGCAGATGAGCCGGCAACTCGCTCATCGCCTCGATCATCGCGGTGGCCACCGACTCGGCCGTGTGATCGTCAGGCAGGTGCAGCAGGATCGTGAACCGGGTGCTGCGTTCGACGAGGGTGCCGATCGCCGAACCGTTGCCGGCACCGAGGATCAGATCCCCCTCCCAGTGCCCGGGTACGGCGCGGTCGGCGGCTTCGGCGGGTCGCTGACTGATGGTGAAAGCGCTGGTAAATGTGCCGGGGCCCCGTGTGGAGCCAGTGCGGGATCTGCGGGTGCTGCGTTTGGTCGACAACTGCTTGTGCAGATCGGCGCGCAGTTGGCCGCGGCCCTGCACGTAGAGGCACTTGTAGATCGTTTCGTGGCTCACCTGCGCCAGCCTGTCATCAGGGTGATCGCGGGCCAATACCTCGGCGATCAGCTTCGGACTCCACCCGTCATCCATCCAGGTAGTGACCTGATCGCACAATCTCGGGTCGTCGAGCTTGAATCCTTTGGGACGCTTGGCATTCTTGGTGGCTCGGGCATGCGCCATCCTGGCGTGGTAATCCCCGTCGGGGTTGCGGTTTCGACTGATCTCACGGCTGATAACCGACCGATCGCGCTCGAGCTCCCGGGCGATCTCGACTTGGCTAAGACCACGGTCGAGACCTCGCATGATCTCGACCCGTTCACCGAAGCACAGCCGATGCCCACGGCCACCGGACCCGTTCAGATCACCAGGATCGGCCAGGCCCCGATCCCCACTGCCCATCAGTAACTTCATCGCTCCAGCGTCACGCCACCACACCCAAGCCGAGGTCGTCGACACGCCCATCTCCCGCGCCGTTCGGATCAACGGAGCTCCCTGACATACGCGGTCGAACAACTCCCGCCGCGTCGCCAACGAATGCGGATACCCACTCGGCATGACAACCCCCAGATCAATGGATGTTGCACTGACCGTATGAATCTGCC
>NZ_JBJIAM010000033.1:0-1270 GCF_045310815.1 Mycobacterium sp. SMC-19
TGGCCTGCAGGGTGTCGACCTGCTGAACCTGCCGATCACCGGCCTCCTGACATGGGCGGCGTGGGCCAGTGCCGCCGGCACCAGCCTGTTTCCGGCTCTGCTGCTCGCCATCGCCGCGATGCTGATCGCAGCGATTGCCTGGCGCAGCCCATCGTTCCGCGCGGCGTTCGTCCGCACCGCGGTCGCGATGATCTGCGTCGGCCTGTCGTTCGCGGTCAGTGGCCACGCCGCCACTGCCTCCCCGCAATGGCTGACGCGCACCGCGCTGTTCATCCACGGCATTGGCCTGGCCTTCTGGATGGGCGCACTCGCGCCGCTGGCAGTGCTCGCCTGGCAGCGCAAGGACTCGCTGTTGCGGGTGCTCAGGCGCTTTTCAACGGTCGCAGTGCCGGTCGTCGCCTTGATCGCCTTGTCGGGCCTGGCGCTCGCGATCGTCCAGCTCGAAAGTTTTGCGGCGCTGATCGACACCGGATACGGCAACATCCTGCTGGCGAAACTTGTGCTGGTGGCGCTGCTGCTGACGTTCGCGGCGCTGAACCGGCTGGTGTTCACGCCCGCGATCGAGCGTGAATTCCACCGCACGCGGCCGCTGCAGCGCTCGATCGCGCTCGAATTCGTGTTGATGATCGCCATCCTCGGCCTCGTCGCATTATGGCGCTTCACGCCGCCGCCGCGCGTGCTGGCGATGTCGGACGACGTTCCGCTCGCGGTCCACATCCATACCGAGGCCGCGATGTTCCAGGTGCTGATCGCGCCGGGCAAGGTCGGCCAGAACGATTTCGTGCTGCAGTTGATGAACGGTGATGCCAGCCCATTTGCGGCCAAGGAAGCGACGCTGACGCTGAGTTTGCCGGATCGCGGCATCGAGCCGTTGGAACGCAGCGCCGCACTGGGTCCAGACGGCTATTGGCACGTGAAGAAGGTGCCGTTGTCGGTCCCGGGCCGCTGGCACATGCAGATCGATGCCCTGGTGACCGATTTCAAGAAAGTGACGCTGGAAGACGATTTCGAGGTCAGGTAAACGCTCGATCGGTGCGCCGGATACCTCGGCGGTGCGCAATTCGCTGCAATGGCCGAAATTCGCCTGATTTGAAGGGTTTTTGACCTGAAGCGGCCTTGTGTTTTCACAGCCGATCCGGTTTCACTGCAGCTCTCTTCCGATGCATCACTGATTCCCGAGTAACGCCATGCGATTGTCGCGGTTTTTCCTGCCCATCCTGAAAGAAAACCCGAAAGAGGCGGAGATCGTCTCGCACCGGCTGATGCTGCG
>NZ_JBJIAM010000034.1:0-1263 GCF_045310815.1 Mycobacterium sp. SMC-19
GCTGCCGGGCTGCGTGGTGTAGGTGTGGCCGGTGGGGCTGGTCCATTCGATGGTGCCGTTGGGGTGCTGACGGTCGCTCCAGCCCCCGCGGCCGGTCCAGAAGGTCTTGAGTAAGTGGTGTTTTCGGCATAGGCAGCGCAGGTTGGCTGGGTGGGTGGTTCCATGCGGGTGGGCCACGGCGTGGTCGATGTCGCAGTAGGTGGCGGGCTGGTCGCAGCCGGGGAATCGGCAGGTGAGGTCGCGGGCCCGGACGAAGGCGGCCAACGCTGTCGAGGGCCGGTAGTGCGGTTCGGCCGGCAGGTCGGTCGGGTGCCGCAGGGGTTTGACGGTGGCGCCGTTGTTGACGAGCTGGGCCAGCAGCGGTGCGGGTATGGTGCCGCCGCCGATGATGTGCCCGGACGGTGCCGGACGCGTCTGGGGCGCCCGCGTGGTTGCCGCACCGGCTGGCTCGGAGTTTTGGTCGGGGGCGCCGGCGCCGAACCTGGGGTCGGCCGGGTTGTTCAGTGCGGTTTGGTCGGCGAGGACGTAGACGGTGACGTTGGTCGCGCGGGCGTCGGTGCCGGCGGCCGGGCAGTCGCTGTTGCCACAGGCGCAGGCCAGGGTGTCCGCTCCGGCGGCCAGGGCGCCGAGGGCATCGGCGCGGCGTTGGGCCAGGGTGCGGGGATCGTCGTCGCAGACGGTGTGGGCAAGTTGGGTTAGGCGCCGTTCGAGTGCGGTGGCATCGGTGGCAAATAGTCGGCCCCACAGGGCGGTGGTGCCGTTTTCGCTGTTGCGGGTGTCGACGACAATTTGGCGGCCGCGGGCGTCGCGCTCCTGGCGCCGGACGGCGTCGGGGTCATGCCGGTCGATCAGGGCGTCGATGGCCGCAGCGGTCTTGGCGGCCGAGAGGGGCCCCAGGCCGGTGGCGATCGCGGCGAGTTCGGTGTCGACGGCGTTCAGTAGGTAGGGGTTGGTGATCAGCGTGGTGCGCCAGACGATCGTGGCGACCAGCCGGCTGTTGATCGCCCCGTCGAGAAACAGTGCGGCCACCTTGGGTAGCCGTTCGCGCAGCGCCGTGGCCAGATACATCTGCGAGGACGCCATCCCGTGGCTGATCTGCTCGGCAGCGCCGACCTCGGAGGCCGCGGCATCCCAGTAGTCACAGGACCAGCGTGACCGGTTCACCGCGTCCGTTCCGCGGGTGCGCCGAGCGACCAGTTCGCCGATGGCAGCCAGGCGGCGCGCAGCGGAGGCGGCCTCCAGTCGGGCCCACCCCGAGATCGC
>NZ_JBJIAM010000036.1:0-1217 GCF_045310815.1 Mycobacterium sp. SMC-19
GACCAAGACCGCGGCGCTCGAGCTCGCACAATTCAAGATCACCTGCAACTGCATCTCGCCGGGCTATGTCTGGACCCCGCTGGTCGAGCACCAGATTCCGGAGACCATGAAGGCACGTAACATGACCAAGGAGCAGGTCATCAAGGACGTGTTGCTCGCCGCGCAGCCGACCAAGGAGTTCGTGACCTCGGAGCAGGTCGCAGCGCTGGCGCTGTTCCTGTGCGGCGACGATGCCGCGCAGATCACCGGCGCCAACCTCTCGATCGACGGCGGCTGGACCGCGGAGTAATTATCCGCCGGCACTGACCTGGCATCAAAGAGCCGGCCCCGATTGGATCAGGGCCGGCTTTTTAGGGTAGAAAGCTGCCCGAACTAGCTAAAGCATGATCCGGAAAAGTGCGAAGCGGTTTTCCGAAAAGATCATGCTCAAACAAAGAGCTAAAGCGCGATGACGATTCAACCAAATATCATCGCGCTTTAGTATCGTATTCTACGACGGGTCCCTGATTGGCATGTACCCTTGGATCAAGGCGCCGTACTGAATGGGTGAAGCTACGGAAACAAAGAGAAGGCGCACTGCCATCTGGCCGCGAGGCCCTGAATGGAGAAACGTCGCACGAGACCCTTGCTGTTCTCGGCAACTTCCCCCGTAAGCAATTGACGAAGAAGCCTTTCGCAATGTTGGGCGCACCAGGGCTCGAACCTGGGACCCGCTGAATAAGAGTTCAAAAACACCGAAGCCTCTCTGCGATTTCTGAGTCTGCGCTACACTACGATGAAGTCGAGAAAGGTCTTTTATTTACAGAGACTCGTCGCACAGCTTCGCAGCAAAGCGAACCCTGACCTTCAAACAGCTCAGTTCGCCAAAACCGTTTGAAAACCGGTTTAGCAGTTCACGTCGACCCTCATGACCGACATTCGCACTGCTCTCAGCGATAAGGCCATCGCTCAGCTGCCGACTCCTGAAGACGGCTGGTATCTGGCTCGCGACACCGAGTTGAAAGGCTTCTTCGTGGTAGTCGGGAAGCGAAAAAGGACCTTCACTGTTCAAGGTGATCTCAGTCAACGAGGAAAGCGGGCCTCCTCCGTCAGAGTATCGATTGGTGACGCCAGCGAGTTGACCACCTAGGGCGAGTGGTGGAACCGCTGTGCGGCACGCCTGCGCCCATGCTCACGCGCAAAAGCGGCAGCCGTGCAGCCGGCGTATAGACGATAGC
>NZ_JBJIAM010000037.1:0-1181 GCF_045310815.1 Mycobacterium sp. SMC-19
CGCGGCCGCCTGCGAGGTCGGTCCGGTGATCGCCAACCGGCCGAAGGCGGAGCAGACCGCCTGCCGCTCGGTCGGCATGAATCTCGGCATCGCCTTCCAGCTCGTCGACGACGTGCTCGACTATGGCGGCAAATCCGCAAAACTCGGCAAGAATGTCGGCGACGATTTCCGCGAGGGCAAGATCACGCTGCCGGTGGTGCTCGCGTTCCGCCGCGGCAACGACACCGAGCGCCAGTTCTGGATCCGCGCGCTGGAGCGCGGCGAGATCGGCGCGAGCGATCTCGACCACGCGATCGGGCTGATGACCAAGCACCGCGCCCTCGAGGACACGATCAGCCGCGCCCAGCACTATGGCGCGATGGCGGTCGACGCGCTGGCGCTA
The DNA here is from genome assembly GCF_045310815.1 of Mycobacterium sp. SMC-19. Taxonomy (NCBI): domain Bacteria; kingdom Bacillati; phylum Actinomycetota; class Actinomycetes; order Mycobacteriales; family Mycobacteriaceae; genus Mycobacterium; species Mycobacterium sp. SMC-19. The sequence continues at coordinate 383 of NZ_JBJIAM010000037.1, forward strand.
TTCCCGCCCTCGCCGATGAAGACCGCGCTGGAACAGGTCGTCGCGTTCTGCCTGGCAAGATCGCACTGACCGCGGCACATCAACGGTGTCGTCCCGGCGAAGGCCGGGACCCATACGCCGCAGCAGATGTTGCTGACGGGGATTCGTCGTTCCAGCATCACACAACAAGCAGTATCGGTGGTTATGGGTCCCGGCCTTCGCCGGGACGACGCAGGCTGTTGGTCTCGACCGCATCGCCCCAGCGCCAGCGCCGGGCGCGCGCGTAGTCGGCCTTGGCGCGTCGGGGGACCCTGGCGACGGCGACGCCCTCCGCCGTGCACAGCTTGGCCGCAATCTCGACCTTGCCGACATCCGGTTGCGCGAGCACGCGCGATGGTCGGTTCTCAACCCGCGCGCGGCTCAGCGCGACATAGGCGAAGCGCTCGTCCTCGATCGGTGCGTCGGCGCCCTTGACCTGCTTGTGCGCGCGCGAGCGCTGCAGCCGCTGCGAGAAATGGCACCAGTCGGGCGCGACCAGCGGACAGTCGCCGTCATGCGGGCAGGGGGCAATCACATGCGCGCCGGCGGCGATCAATCGCGCGCGCAGCGCGATGATCCGCGCGTAGCCCGCGGGGGTGCCGGGTTCGACGACCAGCAGGGTATCCTTCGTTTGCTCCCACATGACATCGGTGAGCGCGTTGCGTTCGGCATCACCGAGCTCGTTGATGATGTAGCTCGCGATCACGAGATCGGCGGCCTCGGCATGCGCTGCATAAACGCGGGCCTGGCCGAGCTCGTAGGTGATGCGGCGCAGGCGGTC
>NZ_JBJIAM010000038.1:0-1168 GCF_045310815.1 Mycobacterium sp. SMC-19
ATTTGTCGAAACAGCAGCAGTCGAGCGACTGGGGCGCGCAGAGCCTGAGCGAGGCCCAGCTCGCCTATGCCGCCTCCGACGTGCTGCACCTGCATGCGCTGCGCGACAAGTTGAACGTGATGCTGGCGCGCGAGGGACGCACCGATCTCGCGCAGTCCTGTTTCGATTTCCTCCCCACGCGCGCCAGGCTCGATCTCGACGGCTGGGAGGCCGAGGACATCTTCGCCCATTCATGATTTCGCCCGTTCATGGCGGGCGCCGAATTCGTCGCGGCGGGGCCAAATCCGCCCCGTTTCGGCCAAACTGTTCACGCGTTGTCCCCTGCGGGGGCGCGACGCGAGGTCCGGGCTGCATATTTGGGCGGCTCCGGCTAGGATAGGGGCATTTCGCGCCTCTGGAGCTCAGGTGAATTCGGTTCAGAATCCAGCCTATGTGACGGGCCTCGAGGCGCGCTTTGCCGCTGCCGCGCGGCACAGCCGCATGGTGCGGATCCTGCGCGTCGCGGTGCCCGCGGTGGTTGGACTGTCGATGGCTTCGATCATCTTCGTCTCGGTCTACAATCCCTTCCGCGAAATCATCCCCAGGCTGCCGGTCGAGATGGATAACCTCGTGGTGTCGGGCACCAAGATCACGATGGAATCGCCGCATATCGCCGGCTTCTCCGCCGACGGCCGGCCCTATGAAATGTGGGCCAAGGCGGCGATCCAGGACGTCACCGATCCCGACCATGTCGAGCTGAAGACGATCCGCGCCAAGGTCTCGCAACAGGACGAGTCGACCGTGACGATGGACGCGCGCACCGGCTTCTTCGACAACAAGAAGCAGCTGCTCGACCTGCGCCAGGATATCTTCCTGCAATCGTCCACCGGCTATGAAGCCAGGCTGACGCAAGCCTTGGTCGACATCAACAAGGGCAACGTGTCGTCGGACGAACATGTCGACGTCAAGCTGCTGCAGGGCACCCTGACATCGGACCGACTCAGAATCTACAACAGTGGCGAGCTGGTGCGGTTCGAAGGCAATGTTGTGATGTACCTCGACAAGCTCGGCGACAACAATGCGAGCCCGCCCGCCGAGGCCGCACCGCTACCTCCTCCTCCGGCGCCGCCGAAGGCGCGCAAATCCGCCAACACGAAATGATTTTGATGATGAGACGTTTTCCGCACGG
>NZ_JBJIAM010000039.1:0-1160 GCF_045310815.1 Mycobacterium sp. SMC-19
GCTTCTCGTGCAATCGCGGGGATGCCGCGAGAAGGCCCTGCGTATAGGGATGCAGGGGACGCTCGAACAAGACGCCAGGCGGCGCTTCCTCGACCTTTCGCCCCGCGTACATGACGACGACACGGTCAGCCCATTGGCCCACCAGGCCGAGATCATGGGTGATCAGCAGGAGTGAAAGCGACAGTTCGCGACGCAGGCGGTCGAGCAGTTCCAGCACCTGAGCCTGGATGGTCACGTCGAGCGCAGTGGTCGGCTCGTCCGCAATCAGGATCTTCGGACGGCACGCCGCCGCGATCGCGATCATGACGCGCTGGCGCATGCCACCCGACAGTCGGTGCGGATGGTCGTCCAGGCACCGCTCAGGGTTGGGAATGCGCACCAGATCGAGCAGTTCAGCGGCTTCACGGCGCGCCTGCGCCTTTGAGAGGCCGCGATGCACTTGCAGAACCTCGGTGATCTGCCGGCCGATGGTCAGCACCGGGTTGAGCGAGGTCATCGGATCCTGAAACACCACCGCCAGCGAGCGGCCGCGCAGCTTGCGCAATTTCTCCGCCGACAGCTTGGTCAGATCCTGTCCGCCGAACATCACCCGGCCGGACAGTTTCGCCTTCTTGGGCAGCAGTTGCAGGACGGCGCGCGACAGCATGGTCTTGCCGCAGCCGGATTCGCCGACCAGGCCGAGCGTCTCGCCCGCGCCGAGTGCGAAGCTGACGCCGTCGACCGCGTGTACGGTGCCGACCTGCCGGCGCAGCACGCCGCCGCGCACCGGGTAGTGCTTGACCAGGTCAGTGACCTCAAGGAGCGGGCGCTGCTCGGTCATGACGCCTTCGCCATCTCGCCGGCGCGCCAGCATGCGGCCCAGTGATTGCTCTTGACCTCATCGAGCGGCGGATATTCCTGGCGACAGCGGTCGACCGCGAGTTTGCAGCGCGGCGCGAAGGCGCAACCCGGCGGCAGCCTTGTCAGCGACGGCACCATGCCGGGGATTTCGATCAGCCGCACGTCCTCGCTCCGGTCGGGCGAGGGCACCGCGGGGATCGAGGCCATCAGGCCGCGCGTGTAGGGATGCTGCGGCGTCTCGAACAGAGCTTCAACCGTCGCCTCCTCGACCTTCTTGCCGGCATACATCACGATCACGCGCTGCGCGGTCTGCGCCACGA
>NZ_JBJIAM010000040.1:0-1112 GCF_045310815.1 Mycobacterium sp. SMC-19
TGTACTGCCCAGGCAGGTTGGTTGAGAAAGTGTGACGACACGCTGTAAGAGTCGTTGATGGGTGAAGGTCTCCTGCCGTGGAGTGGAGCTGCTACCACTTCACTGCAACGAACAGGAGACCTTCGTGGTCCACGCTAATGCCGTTTTGACCCCTCGTGGGCGGTTGTTGCTCGCGCGTCGCATCATTGACGAGGGCTGGCCAATCGTGCGGGCAGCTGAGCACTTCAACGTGTCCTGGCCGACAGCCAAACGATGGGCGAGCAGATACGCCGCGATGGGTGAGGCCGGGATGACCGACCGCTCCAGCCGCCCGCACCGCAGCCCCAACCGCACCCCGCAACCGGTTGTGCGTCGCATCGTGGACTTGCGGTGGCGTCATCGCCTCTCCCCGATGGCGATCGCATCACGGTTGTCCATGCCGGCCTCCACGGTCCACGCAGTGTTGGTGCGTTGCCGGTTGAATCGACTGTCCCACGTAGATATTCGGACCGGTGAACTGATTCGTCGCTACGAGCACGACCGCCCCGGCTCACTGATCCACGTCGATGTCAAGAAGCTGGGCAACATCCCCGCCGGCGGGGGATGGCGATTCGTGGGCCGCTCACAGGGCAGCAAGAACCGCCGCAGCACTCCGGGAGTGAAACGCAGCAGGGGCCACGATCCCAAGATCGGCCACGCGTTCGTCCACACCGTGATCGATGACCACTCACGGGTCGCCTACGCCGAGATCCACGATGACGAAACCGCTCAGACCGCGATCGGAGTGCTGCACCGAGCGGTGAATTGGTTCGCCGTACGTGGTGTCACAGTGCAACGAGTGTTGTCCGACAACGGCAGCTGTTACAAGTCCCATGCCTGGCGCGAGGCGTGTATCGAACTACAGATCAATCACAAGCGAACCCGGCCATACCGGCCCCAAACCAACGGGAAAATCGAGCGCTTCCACCGCACCATGGCTGGTGAATGGGCATTCGCTCGTCACTACCCCAACGAGGCAACCCGCCGCTCAGCCCTGCCCACCTGGTTGCATACCTACAATCACCATCGGCAACACTCCGCGATCGGCAAGATTCCGCCCATCACCAGGTTGACCAACCTGCCTGGGCAGTACA
>NZ_JBJIAM010000041.1:0-1053 GCF_045310815.1 Mycobacterium sp. SMC-19
CTTTCCGCGCGAGGCTTTGATGCCGTGGCCAACATCGTGATGCATGGCACCTTCTACGTGACGCACGCGGTAGGCCGGCGCTGGATCGCCGGCGGCCATCGCGGCAACGTGGTGTCGATCACGGTGACCTGGGTGCGCAACGGCTCGCCCTATGTGGTGCCGTCGGCGATGAGCAAATCGGCGATCCATGCCATGACCATGTCGCTCGCGGTCGAATGGGGCCGTCACGGCATTCGTCTCAACACCATCGCGCCCGGCGAGATTCCGACCGAGGGCATGAGCAAGCGCATCAAGCCCGGTGACGAGGCCGGCGCCCGCACCAAGGCAATGAACCCGATGGGCCGCGTCGGCACCATGGAGGAATTGCAGAACCTCGCGGTGTTCCTGATCTCCGGCGGCTGCGACTGGATCAACGGCGAGACCATCGCCATGGACGGCGCGCAGGCGCTCGCGATGGGCGGCAATTTCTACCAGCTCCGCGACTGGAGCGACGACGACTGGACCAAGGCGCGGGAGTCGATCAAGGCCCAGAACGAGAAGGATCGCGCGGCGCGAGGGTAAGGCCCGCGTTCTTGCTGCAATCACCGCCGTCGTCCCGGCGAAAGCCGGGACCCATAACCACCGAAGTTCGTTCGCGGCTCCGGCCTCGTGCGGTCTTGGGCACTGGGGGTGATGGGGCCTGGCTCCCTTGCGCAATTGCGCACAGGCCCGGCTCGCCGCCTCCGCTAAAGCTTCGGCGCGCAGGGGCGCTTGACTTCGTCGAAGCCTTGGCGAAGACCGGCCCGGGCGATCCAGTATCCCAGGGACGCCGGTGCTGGAATCGAGAAGCCGCGGTGACTGGATCGTCTGCATGCGCGGGCGATGACAGTTGAAGATGAGGATGCCATGTCTATGATCATCTCCCGTCGACCCGGATTTGCTGTCGGCTAACGCATTCCAGCCCGACGCGATCAAGGCTCCGACGGGTGCAGCTTATCGCGATCTCAGAAACAGCCTAGCGAGGATCGTCCCGATGGAGCCCCACCACGCGCATCAGATCGAGGAAACGATCGA
>NZ_JBJIAM010000042.1:0-1039 GCF_045310815.1 Mycobacterium sp. SMC-19
TATGGGCTCACGCGCAAGGAACCCGCCGCGAGCCGTCGTTTCATTTCGCGATTACTTACCGAAATCTTACAATCAGGCAGATATTCAGTATTCACAGGTATTCATATCGTTAAAAATTCGTTAACGGCCAAGGTTACGGAACCTCGATTGAATACCCCAAAGCGGTAACAAGATATTTCAGCCCGAGACAATCGGGATTTACTGCCCAATTCGTGCCTCATTGCGCAACCAAACGGCTTTGGTCAACGAAGGGACGGGGGTTCCACTTGCCGCGTTAGCGGCAATACTGTCTGAGGGTCTTATCAATGTCGAATATCAAGAAGGCGGCGGGCAACGTAACCCGCTCGCGTACGGCGCTTGCGTTTGTTGCCGCAACGATGCTGGTCGGGGGAAGCGTGACCGAGGCGTCCGCGAAGTCCAGGCACCATCGCCACCACCACCATCATCATCACCAAGCCCGCGCCGAAGGCTCGTCCTGGCGCGACGCCAATGCGTCGGTCCAGTCGTCCGGTGGCCACACGTTCTCGGGGATGGCCTCCTTCTCCGGCAATGAGTCGGGCAGCCGCACCGCGTCCGGCCAGCGCTTCAACCAGAACGCCATGACCGCGGCCCATCGCTCGCTGCCGTTCGGCACCAAGCTCCGCGTCACCCATGGTGGCCGCAGCGTCGTCGTCACCATCAATGATCGTGGCCCATTCGTCCGCGGCCGCGTGCTCGACCTCTCCACCGGCGCTGCCCGCGCCATCGGCCTGACCGGTGCGGGCGTCGGCCGCGTCACCGCCGAGGTCATGTCGTAACGCTCTTTGTTTGAGCATGATCTTTTCGGGAAACCGCTTCGCACTTTTCCGGATCATGCTCGAACGCCTTCAGTAAGCGTTGCGTAGCGTACCGGCCGCGAGGCCTGCTTCGCGCCAAACTGCCTGCCGTCGCCAATGACGGCAGGCTTTTTCTTTCCGTCATTCCGGGGCCAGAAGCCTACAAAAAGCTCTGCGGATCGACGTCGACCTCGAGCTTCAGATTGCCCTTGGTCTTCGGGCCG
>NZ_JBJIAM010000043.1:0-1023 GCF_045310815.1 Mycobacterium sp. SMC-19
GCGCGTTCCAGGAACTCCAGCCGGTCCTGCCCCCAGAAAATCTCGCCGGACGGCAGCACGTAGCTCGGCGCGCCGAAGACGCCGGCTTTCAGCGCATCCTGCGTGTTCTGCTCGTAGAGCCGGTCAAGCTCGGCATCCGGCGGAGCGCCTGCGCGCAGGGCCGCGGCGTCCAGCCCGGCACGTTGCGCGGCGGCCGACATGACATCCGCGTCGGAGAGCGCCTCCTCGCGCTCCCAGATGGCGCGGCCGAATTCCAGCGAGAGGCGGTGGGCATCCTTGCCCTGCAGGGCGGCAGCAATCACAAGACGCGCCGCCGCAAGGTCGTCGCTCGGGAAATGCTTGGGCTCGATGTTGAGCGGAATGCCCCGCAACTCGCGCCAGCGCCTCAGCTCCACCAGGCGGTAGGCCTGCCGCTGCGGTGAGCGCTTTGGCAGCGGCAAGCCACCGGTCTGCTCGAAGATCGGACCGAACTTGCAGGGCTTGGCGTTGACGGTCGCGCTATGGCGCCGCGCGATCTCGGCAAACGGTGCGCTGCCCATGAATGTCCAGGGCGAGTTGAGCGACAGATAATAGTCGATGATGACCGACATCTACGCCGCCGCCTGTTCGCGCGGCTGGGTGATCGCGATGTGCCAGCAATGCGCGAGCGGGATGCCGCTGCCCAGCACCAGGGCATCGAGCTCGACGAAGCGGTGGCCCTTCTTGTCGTAATTGCCGATGACCTTGGCGCGCGCCGTCAGCTCGTCGCCGATCTTGCCCGCCGACAACAGCTGCATGCGGGTGCCGACATGGATCCAAGGTCCGAGGATCGCATTGTCGACCAAGACCTTGTTCATCACCCGTGGCAGCAGGCCGGGATGGCCGAGGCCTTCGCGCAGATAGATCGGGTCGGTCTCCCTGATGTCGGCGAGATACTCCTTCGCCGCATCGCCGGACCAGTCGCGCGGGATCACGCCGAGCCATTTGCCCTCTTCGTAGGACGACGCGCTGACCGGCCTGCGCTCGGCAACGGCTGCGACCTGC
>NZ_JBJIAM010000044.1:0-1019 GCF_045310815.1 Mycobacterium sp. SMC-19
ACACGCAACTGAGGCCGCGACGAACAGGCCAATTCCGGCGGCGAACATCCGGCGCCGCCCGAAACGGTCGCCGAGCGCGGCACCGGTCAGCAGCAGCACCGCGAAGGTCAGGTTGAAGGCATTGACGGTCCATTGCAGCGTCTCCACGGCGCTGCCGAAATCCGCACGGATGGTGGCGAAGGCGGTGGTCATGATCATGGCGTCCAGCGCCATCATGAAGGATGCCAGCGCGGTGAGGCCGAGCGCCCAGCGCTGTTCAGGGGTCTGCATGGTGGTTCTCCGTTGGCGTACCGCAGGGCCGCGGCGCGCTTCGCCGGCAAGGACGAACCGGGATGGGCAAAGGATGCGGCCAACAATTATTTTTGCCGGGCCGCATCCTTTGGCGGTCCGCAAACGTCCTTGGGTCTGACGCGGCCGGTTCGGGCCGCAAACCAAGGAGGCTGCGATGCGACGGACCCTGATCAGGTACAAGACCAAGCCGGAGCTGGCGGAGAAGAATGCCGCGCTGGTTGCGGCTGTGTTCGCCGAGCTGAAGGCGGCCGGCCCGGACGACGTGCGCTACATGACGCTGCGGCTGGAGGACGACACCTTCATCCATATGGTCGAGACTGCGGCCGACGACGGCTCGAGCCCGATCCCGAAGCTGGCTGCGTTCCAGGCCTTCCAGGACGGCATCCGCGACCGTTGCGCCGAGCCGCCGCTGGTTCGCAGTGCCGTGATTGTCGGCAATTATCGTATGCTGGACGAGCCGTGAACCGATGGGCCATGAACAGATCCGCGGAGCCGTCATGACGTCACCACCCCAGGCGCCGGCCCCGACCGAGGTCGACGCGCTGCTGGCAGCGATGCGGCCGAGGCTGCATCGCTACTGTGCCCGCATGGTCGGATCCGTCATCGACGGCGAGGATGTGCTGCAGGATGCGCTGATCAAGGCGATGGAGGGCTTCGCGTCCGCAGCGCCGATCCAGAACCCTCAAGCCTGGCTGTTCCGGATCGCGCACAACACGGCGCTGGATTTC
>NZ_JBJIAM010000045.1:0-1006 GCF_045310815.1 Mycobacterium sp. SMC-19
ACAGTGACGATGGCCGGGCATTGCCGTTCTTCGGCGAGCCCGTATTGTGCCATTCCGCAGCCGGGTTTAAGACAATTCCGCTTCACCGAGGGAGAACACCGATGACGATCAATGTTGGCGACAAGCTGCCGGAAACCAAGTTTCGCGTGATGACCGCCGAGGGTCCGCAGGTCAAGACCACCGACGACATCTTCAAGGGCAAGAAGGTCGCGCTGTTCGCGGTGCCCGGCGCCTACACCGGCACCTGCCACAAGATGCATCTGCCGAGCATCTTCCTCAACGCCTATGCCCTGAAGAACAAGGGAATCGACACCATCGCGATCGTCTCGGTCAACGACGCCTTCGTGATGAATGCCTGGAAGCGCGACACCGACCAGCGCGACGAGGCGGTCTTCCTGGCCGACGGCAATGCCGACTTCACCAAGGCGATCGGCATGGAGCTCGACGCCTCCGGCAACGGCCTCGGCATCCGCTCCCACCGCTACTCGATGCTGGTCGAGGACGGCGTGGTGAAGAAGCTCAACAAGGAGCCGGCTCCGGGCAAGGTCGAAGTCTCCGGCGGCGACACGCTGCTCGGGCAGCTCTGAGCTGAGCTTTCGCCGCACCTGAGCTGTCGTCGCCCGGCTTGACCGGGCGATCCAGTACGCCGCGGCCTCTCGGCTCAAGCACTGCGGCCTCTGGAATACCGGATCACCCGCATGCGCGCGGGTGATGACACCGATGTTGGACCATCACCACCGTCGTCCTGGCGAAAGCCAGGACCCATTACCCCGAAAGCTCATCGCTGCGCGATGCTGGGGCCACGATCCTTCTTGCAATCCGGTGCGGTGGTCGTGGGTCCTTGCTTTCGCCAGGACGACGACGCGTGGACGTGGCGGCCGCGCACGCGAGAACGCACGTCGTTGCGAATAGATTGCGCTTCACCTACAAATATCGCGCGGATGCGGTCCTTGTTCACGGAGAACCTCGATGTGCCAACTCTGCGACGTCGTACCTTCCGGCCAGA
>NZ_JBJIAM010000046.1:0-1000 GCF_045310815.1 Mycobacterium sp. SMC-19
GAGGACGCCGTCGATCGCAAGGCGCTGCTCGAAGTGCTCGCCGACTTCCTGGAGGCCAACAATCTGAAGGTCGACTGGGAGGGCATCGAGTCCGCGCCCAACGAGGCGCTGGTCAATGCGCTGGCGATGATGTCGCCCTACGGTCCGGCCGAAAAGCAGGCGATGCTCGAGGCGCCCGACCTGAAGACCCGCGCCGAGATCCTGATCGCCGTCACCGAGATGGACCTCGCCAAGAAGCGCACCTCGGGAGATCCGCCGGTGCAATGAGCATGATCGGGAAAACTGCGAAGCAGTTTTCCCGCGCGACAAACGCTCCGCGTTTGCCCGGAGATCATGCCCAAACAAAAGCCACGCGTTCGTCAGCGATTGCGCAGCCGCTTGCGTCCGGTGAACATCGCGCGCACCAGGTTCTGACGCTGCAGCAATCCCACAACGATGACGCCGAGCACGTGCAGGCAAACCAGGATGATGACCGCATCCGAGGCATAGGCGTGGGTATCCTCCACCCACCAGACACCGAAGAAGGTCACGGTGACCTCCATCGCGCCCGTGATCGCCGAGACCGCGAGCATGAGCAGCAGTGCCACCAGCATCACGGTGCCCGCGGGATTGAGCCCGATGTAACGCCCGGTGATGCCGCGACGGAGATTCCAGATGTAGCGCGGCGCGGCGCGCAGGCGGACGCCGAGCTTGCCGAAACGCGCGTAGCGCGTGCCGACAAAGCCCCAGACCAGACGGAACGCCAATAGCCCGATCACCGCATAGCCCGCCAGCCGGTGCAGCCGGTCATAGGCGTTGGGCGTCACCCATGCGACCAGGACGAGGATGGCGAGCGCCCAGTGCCACAGCCGCAGCGGCAGATCCCAGACCTGCACGCTGGTCGCGCCGCGGGCGCCCGGCGCCGCCTCCGTCATCGCGCCCGCTTCGCTCGGCGATTCACTTGACGATTCACTGGACAGTTCACTTGGCGATCGTGTGCTTCAGGCTGAGATCCTCCGGG
>NZ_JBJIAM010000047.1:0-998 GCF_045310815.1 Mycobacterium sp. SMC-19
TTTCGGAAAACCGCTTCGCACTTTTCCGGATCATGCTTTAGGCTTGCACCGAGGCGGCTGGACAAACCCGCCATGTGCAGGGAGAAGCCCATGATCCGTTTGTGCGCGGCGCTTGTGGCCGCTCTCGTCTCGATAGCGGTACCGGTCATGGCTGCAGACTATCCCGCGCCTCAGGATGGCGAGTGGATCGCAAAGGACTTCAAGTTCCACAGCGGCGAGGTGATGCCGGAACTGCGGCTGCACTACACCACGGTCGGCGCACCGACCGGACAGCCGGTGCTGGTGCTGCACGGCTCCGGCGGCTCGGCCGCCAGCATGCTGACGCCGACCTTTGCCGGCGAGCTGTTCGGCCCGGGGCAGCCGCTCGACGCGGCGAAATACTACATCATCATTCCCGACGGCATCGGGCACGGCAAATCGTCGAAGCCGTCGGATGCGATGCGCACGAGCTTTCCGAAATACGACTACAACGACATGGTCGACGCGCAATACCGGCTCGTCACCGAGGGGCTCGGCATCAAGCATCTGCGGCTTGTGATCGGCAATTCGATGGGCGGCATGCACAGCTGGATCTGGGGCGTGCGCTATCCGCAGATGATGGACGTGCTGGTGCCGATGGCCTCGCAGCCGACTGCGATGGCCGCGCGCAACTGGATCCTGCGGCGGACGATGCTGGACACGATCCGCAACGACCCCGACTACAACGGCGGCAATTACACCAGCCAGCCGCGGATGATGAAATACGCCATCGCCGCCTATCGCTTCGCCAGCGCCGGCGGCACGCTCGCCTACCAGACGCAGGCGCCATCGGCCCCGCAAGCCGACAAGATGGTCGACGACCAGCTGGCGCTGCCGGTCACCGCCGATGCCAACGACTACATCTATCAATGGGAAGCCTAGCATGATTACGATCCCTCCGCCGGCATGGAGAAGATCGAGGCGACACTGCTCGCGATCAACGCGGCCGACGACGAGCGCAATCCGCCGGAGACCGGCGT
>NZ_JBJIAM010000048.1:0-997 GCF_045310815.1 Mycobacterium sp. SMC-19
GGCAATCCCGCTTACGAGCAAACTATTGTTCTTCATTCGCATCACCTGCACTTATGTTCCAGTACCTGCATCGCCGGCGCATCGAACATTCCCCATCGGGAAGATGGCGAACGTCAGCTCATCAGCCATTTCTTGCAGGCGTCTCTTCTGTTGCAGTGCGATCTAAGTCGTGGCTGCGCGTGAGCGCAACATGCAAACGATCGACACATTGTCCGCAGGCGAAGTTTGAAAAATAATTCGCGATGCCGCATCGTTGATGGATAAAATCGATCCAACACGATGCGAAGCCGACAATCCGATGCTGCGCCGACGTGACACGAAACGGCGGTCGAACAGCGAAAGCCTGCGCCGGTCTTCGGGGTGCACTCTGCAGGATCAGCCAACGTCGCCGTATCAATCAACTTGCCGGTCGGAGCAGCCCGAGCGAACGACGCCGGGCAGCACCTTGAGCGAGTGCGTGTCGCGGCCGAAAGGCCCGGGCTTGATCCAGTGCCGAGCCGTTTCGACCGCCGGTGCAGCAGCGGCGCTGGGCGCAAATCGACTTCTCGCCAAAACGGCGAAAACAACCCCATGCACAGTAACCGAGCCGAGCCAGATCAAGGGCTTGCACGAACAGCCATGTGCGCGCGGAAACGTGTCGGATCAAGCTGTTTGACACGTCGGGCAGAACACCTGCATGATGCTATCGTCGGGGCATAGGGCGATGGCGAGACGGATCTCGCGACCTTCGCAACGGTGCACTAGCGTTCCATCGGTTCCGCTCGCGGATGAAGGTCGGCAGCGGAGCCGCCAGCTCTCCGGAGTAGCCTGGATGCCGATGACACCCCACGACGACCTGCTTCTCTGGCATGCCCTTCATCGTCTCGAGGTGACATATTGGCATGACGTCGACTTCAACGACGGGCGCACGGCCCATGACTTCTTCACGCCGGACGGCGTGAAGATCGTGGGTCACAACCGGTTTGAGGGACGTGAAGCGATCCGCGCATTTTATGAG
>NZ_JBJIAM010000049.1:0-985 GCF_045310815.1 Mycobacterium sp. SMC-19
CTCAGCATCCGCGACGCGGCGTTCGCACGGATTTTCGGATCGCCCGGCTTCATGGCCCATGTGCTGGGCGACAATCGCGTCCACGCATTCGCAGCGTCGCGGTGCTCCTAGATTCGCATCGTCATTCCGGGGCTCGCGAAGCGAGAGCCCGGAATCCATTGAGCCGCAGAACTCCTGGATGAATGGATTCCGGGGCTCGACGCTGCGCGTCGCCCCGGAATGACGTGACGATGGGCTACACAAACACCCGGTGGTCGATCACCCCGTTCGGCACCACATAGCCGTAGCGTGTGTTCGACGGCTCGGGGCCGGCCTTCTCATACTGGGCCTTCATCATCGCGAAGCGGTCGCCCTTGAGGTCGAGCATCGCGCGCTTCGGCTGGATGTTGTAGAGCCGGGCGTTGTTGTCGCCGAAGATGGCGGTCTTCACCGGCCCGTCGGCAGGACCGAGCGGCGCATATCCGAACTTCTTCTGCATCATTTCGGGGATCTCGAGCCGCCGCAGGCCCTCGATCTGCCATTGCGGCGCGCCGGTCCACAGCGCATCCGTGCCCCAGACGACATGATCGGCGCCGAGCGTGGTCGCGAACAACTGCCCGACATCGCCATAGACATTGTTGACGCCATACTGCGCCGGGATGTCGGCGAGATCGGAGGTCCATGCGATCCGGCCGGTGCGCTCGAACTCGGCGAGCGCGACCCGCGGATCGCCGCCGACATGGCGATAGGCCGAGTGATAGATCACGAAATTGAGCTGCGGCCAGTCCTTGGCCGCCTGGCCGACATCGGCAACGTCGGCGAAGCCGCGCAGGTTCGGATATTGCTTCTCGATCCCGGGCGGGAACAGTCCCTTGTGGACGCAGACATTCTTGATGCCCGCCTTCACCATCTTCTCGTAGCCCTTGTAGGCGACCTTCTCATCGTCGAGCCGCCAGGGATAGCGGCTGATCTCCTTGTGGGTGTTGTCGCCGATCGTGTAGCCCTT
>NZ_JBJIAM010000050.1:0-985 GCF_045310815.1 Mycobacterium sp. SMC-19
CGTGGCGACCGCTTCGGCGAGCGCGTGGCCTGCCTGCCGGAATAGCTGCTCGAGACGGGGATCGCCGGCGCGTGCCCGCGCGCGCAGCAGCGCCATCTGCGCCTCGGACGGTTGCTGCGACACCGCCGGCGGCAGGTCGAGGAAGGTGCGGGCGTCGCGGTAGAGCGCATAGTCCGCGAGATGGGCCTCGATGCAGCCGCGCTGACCGCAGCGGCATTGCGGACCATTCGGGGTCAGCTTGACATGGCCGATCTCGCTGCCCGCGCCCGCCCCCCAGCGCGCTTCGCCGTCGACGACGATGCCCATGCCGATGCCGTGACCGACCATGAGCGTGGCCGTGAGCCCCTGCGCCAGGGCCGGCTCGGCCGCGACCAGCGCGAGCGCCACCGCGACCGCATCGTTCGCCATCACGACTTCGACGCCGAATTCCTCGCGGACCGGCTTTGCCAGATCGAGGTCGGTGATCGACAGCGCGGGGCTCCACAGATGCCTGCCTGTATCAGCGTCGACGATGCCTTGCAGCGCAATCCCGATTCCGAGCAGCCGGTCTCGCGGCGTGCCAGTCGCTTCGAGCATTGCCTCGATCTGCGCGATCACGAGATCGCACAACGCGCCTGCATCGAGGCCCCGCGTCGTCAGCTCAAGCCGCGATTGCGCCAGGGCCGAGCCGCTGAAATCGGCGATCAACGTTTCGATCAGATTCATGCGGAGTGAGACCGCAATGATGCGGCCGAATTCGGGGTTCAGCGTCAACAAGACCGCCGGCCGGCCCCGGCGGCGGCCGTTGAGCCCGTCCGTATCGTCTTCGTCGGAGTCGTCCGGCCACGACGTCGCAGCATCTGTCTCGGCCTCAACCAGCAGGTCTTCCGCCATCAGCTTCGACGTAATGGCCGAAATGGCCGGAAAGCTCAGCCCGGTGCTGCGTGCCAGCTCGACCCGCGGCAATGGTCCCTGGCGCCGCAGGACTTCGACGAGACGGTCGCGG
>NZ_JBJIAM010000051.1:0-983 GCF_045310815.1 Mycobacterium sp. SMC-19
GGCAAGGCCGATCTGAGCGAGTTCAAGCACATCCGCGCGGCGCTGGAAGCCGAAGGCAAGGGCGGCGCGGCGGAGAAGAAGGCGAAGTAGGACGTGAAAAGCGGCGGCGTTTTTCTCGCGCTCGTGCCCCGCCACGTAAGGTAAGCACACTCGTCCGGCTCCCTCCCCCCTTGCGGGTAGGGGAATCGCATATGGCGATGGAGGGGTGTTGCCAAGCGGTTGGAACTGGATTCTTTGGGTGTCTCTCGCTTCCCGAGGGAGACCAGAATGCGCCAACTCAAGCGCCTGCTTCGACCACTCAAGGACCCCCGCGCCAGCAACGTGCGGCACGATCTGGTGGAGATCATCGTCATCGCCTTGGCGGCGACACTGGCCGGCGCCAAGACCTGCACCGAGTTCGAGTTCTTCGGCAAAGGCCGAGAGGAGCTGTTGCAGCGGTTCCTGGAGCTCAGATCCGGCATCCCCAGCCACGATACGTTCAGCAACGTCTTCCGTGCTCTGGACCCGAAGGGGTTGGAAGCGATTTTGCGCAAGCTCAGCAAGGGCTTCGGCATCAAGGGCGTGGTCAGCATCGACGGCAAGGCGTTGCGCGGCGCCTTCATGCGTGGGCGGCAATCCACACCGCTGCATATGGTCAATGTCTGGGCGGCAGGCACACGCATGGCGCTGGCTCAAAGGAAGGCCCCCAATCGCAACGAGGTTGCCGGCGTTCTCGAAGTCCTCGCCTCGCTCGATCTGGACGGCGCTCTTGTCACTGCCGACGCCTTGCATTGCCGGCCCGATGTCGCGCAAGCCATCCGCGACCGGAAGGGCCACTACGTTCTGGCCATCAAGAGCAATCGCGGCCGGCTCTTCAAGGCCGCCAAGGCGTTGCTCGACACCGCCCGACGGCCTGCGCGAGCAAGCCAGCGAAGAACCGCCGCCCACGATCGCATCGAGCGCCGGCAAGCCATCATCGTGCCGGCACCGCAATTGGCGAAGCA